>NZ_JACRAW010000066.1 GCF_016213215.1 Bradyrhizobium sp.
GAGCGCGGCGAGAGCCACGCCGAGCTGCGAGCCCATGCCGCCGAGAACGACGATGGCGAGCACCAGCGCGGACTCCTGGAAGGTGAAGGATTCCGGGCTGATGAAGCCCTGCCGGGTCGCGAAGAACGCGCCGGCAAAGCCGCCGAACATGGCGCCGGTGGCGAACGCGGTGAGCTTGGTCGTAGTGATGTTGATGCCCAGCGCGCGGCAAGCGACCTCGTCCTCGCGCAGGGCTTCCCAGGCGCGGCCGATCGGCAGCCGCCGCAGACGTATGGTGACCCAGTTGGTGAGCAGGGCAAGTGCCAGGATCAGATAGAACAGGAAAACGATGCGGTGCGTCGGCGAGAATTCGATGCCGAGCAGGGCGGCAAGCCCGTTTTCGTCGTTGGTGAGGGGGATGCCGAACAGCGTCGGCCGCGGGATGCCGGAAACGCCATTGGGGCCGCCGGTCAGGGTCTGCCAGTTGATGAGGACGAGGCGAATGATCTCGCCGCACGCTAGCGTCACGATGGCGAGGTAGTCGCCGCGCAGCCGCAGCACCGGGAAGCCCAGCATCACGCCCCACATCGCGGCGAGGACGCCGGCGAGCGGCAGGCAGACCCAGAACGACCAGCCGAAATTGGTGGCGAGCAGAGCATAGGAATAGGCGCCCACGGCGTAGAACGCGACGTAGCCGAGGTCGAGCAGGCCGGCGAGCCCCACCACCACGTTCAATCCCCAACCCAGCATCACATAGGTGAGTACCAGGATCGCCAGATCGAGAATGTAGCGCTGGTTGTAGAAGATGACCGGCACCAGAATGGTGAAGATCAGGAGTGCCGGTGCAATGAAGCTTCCCGCCACGGCAAGGCCGCGCTGCACGGCCGGCGGCACCAGCTTCTCGGTGCCGGAAGGCCCTAGCCATTGGCGCGCCAGTTCGACGATGATGCTGCCGACGAACACGGCGGCGACGATGGAAGCGAGGTCGCCGAAGCGCGTCCAGTAGGTCAATTGCCCGGTCGGTCCGGCTTCGGTCCGGATGCCGATCATCAGGGAGAACAGCACAAGCGCGACAAAGGCGCTCAGAAACGCCTTCTTGAAAATGAACGCGATGCCTGCTTTGCGATTTGCCGTCATTGTCTCGGGCGAGGACGCTGTCACGCTCGCTGTCCGTCAGACTTTTTCGACTTCTGGCCGGCCCAGAAGACCGGTCGGAAGGAAGATCAGCACAACGATCAGGATCGAGAACGCGGCGACGTCCTTGTACTCGACCGAGAAATAGGCCGACCACAGCGTTTCGATCAGGCCGATCAGTAGCCCGCCCAACATCGCGCCGGGCAGTGAGCCGATGCCGCCCAGCACCGCCGCGGTGAAGGCCTTGATGCCGGCGACAAAGCCCATGAAAAAGTCGACCAGGCCGTAATAGAGCAGGTACATCAGCCCGGCGACCGCGGCGAGCGCGGCGCCGATCACGAAGGTCATGGAGATGGTGCGGTCGACATCGACGCCGAGCAGCGCCGCCATGGTCTGGTCCTGCTCGCATGCGCGCATGTCGCGGCCGAGCCGCGTGCGCGACACCAGCCAGGTGAAGATCGACAGCAGCACGACAGTCGTGATCACGACCACGATCTGGATGTTCGAAAGCTGGACCACGAAGCCGTCGGCGCCCTCGTGCAGGGTGTGACCGCCGATAACGATCGGCGGCACCGGCTTGACGCGAGCGCCCTGCGCGACCTGCGAATAGTTGATCAGCACGAAGGACATGCCGATCGCGGACAGCATGGGCGCGAGGCGGAATGAGTGACGCAGCGGCCGGTAGGCGATGCGCTCGACTGTCCAGCCGTAAAGCGCGGTGATCGCCATCGACACCAGAAGCACGATCAGGAGGATCACGGGGACGGCGGTAAGACCGAAAGAGACGAGCACCAGAAACGATATCAGCGCGATGAAGCCGCCGATCATGAAGATGTCGCCGTGGGCGAAATTGATCATGCCCACGATGCCGTAGACCATCGTGTAGCCGATGGCGATCAGGCCGTAGATCGAGCCGAGCACGATGCCGTTGATGAGCTGCTGTGCGAAATAATCCATGGGCTGCCGTTTTTGCGTGACGCGCCGCGAGGCTCCGGCAGCCCTGAGCGGCGCATCGTGCCTTTTTGTAACAGGACGGAACCGGGCCGGGCAACAGCGCCGGTCGAACTGTAGTTGCTTGTACAGGATTGTTTTTGCGGCAGGTTCCGCCGCCTTGGTGGGGCCAAGGCGGCGCCACGCAATTACCACCTCGGAACGTCCGGTTTCACGAAACCCCGGCGGGCGGGTCGGGTTGTCACCGGTCTGGGTGCAAGAAAAGGAGAGCCTCCGAATGCAGAACCAGAACCAGAACAAACCGGGTCAGCAGAGCCAGAAGCCCGGTCAGGACCGTCCGGGCCAGCAGCAGGGTGGCCAGAAGCCGTCCCAGCCGCAGAACCCCGACCGGTAGTTCGGGACGGAGTGGTTAGACCTCGGAGTCCCGCCACGCGGCGGGACTCTTTCGGTCGGGGGATCGGGAACGCGTTCCCGCTCGGGCCCCTGCCGTTAAGGTAAACAAAGGGTTTAAATTGTCGCGCCAGCTTTAGGCAGGTTAGCTCGCCGCCGACCCGCTTTCCTCATAGGAGGCCTGCGGGAAGCAACTGGGAAGGCGGCATGTCCAGCAACTGGCGGATCAGCTCATTCAACGGCGCGCTGCTCGCGGCCTATTTCATTCCGGCCTGGACGATGATCGCCTTCAACATCATTGTTTCGCCGGTGCACGGCTTGTACGAGCGGCCCAGCATTGCGGTGGCGCTGTTCATGAGCGACCATCTCCAGCTCTCGGGCATGAGCACGGTTCGCGCGGCCTGGCTACTGGCGCTGGGGCGCCTGACGGTGGTTGCCTTTTTCGCGATCTTTGTTGCCCTGATCAGCCAGCCCAGGATCCGCAAGGCCGGCGGCTGCGATGAGGCGCTCGCCATCGCGCTCGGCATCGGCAGCCTGATTTCCTTCGCCAGCATGGTCATGGCTTCCCGGGTCGGCGAGACGGCAGCGCTCCGGCTGCATGCGACGGAGTTGCTGCTGCTGCTCGGGGCCGCCATCGTGCTCGTATTCGAACGTCCGGTGCGGTCGCAGGATGAGGCGGCGACAAGCGTCCTCGCCCTTCAGGAACCCGAACTCCTGCACAACCACTGAATTTTGCTACAGCGCGGTTGATGGCCGGCACGTCGTGACCGGTTCTCATCAGCTCTGTCAGCGCTGAGTCAGAAAGCCGACCACGGCGTCAGTGAATGCGTGCGGCTGCTCGACATTGGAAATGTGCGCGGAATCGAGAATAGTCATGCTCGCACCCGGAATCCTGCTGCGGATGAACTCGGCGGCGGAGATCGGGGTGGACATGTCGTGCCGGCCGGCGATCACCAGCGTCGGACTCTTGATCCTCGACAACAGATCGCGCTGATCGAGCCTGCTCAGCGCCTCGCAGCACGCGACATAGCCTTCGACCGGTGAAGCCTGCAGCATCGCCTTCATCCGGGCAGTGATCTGCGGCTCGCGCTCGCGAAAGTCCGCTGTGAGCCAGTTGCTGATGATGGTGTCGGCGAGGGCGGCGAGGCCGCCTTCCTTCACCGCCTTGATGCGGTTCATCCAGTTGGTGGGATCCGGATAATAGCAGGCGGTGTTGGCGAGAATGATCTTGCCCATCCGCCCGGGCGCATTGGCGCCGAGCCATTGGCCGATCATGCCGCCCATCGACAGGCCGCACCAATGCACTTTCGCGATGTTGAGATCATCCAGGATTGCAAGCACGTCGCGGCCGAAGCGCTCCATCGAGTAGGGTCCGGCAGGCACGTCGGACTTGCCGTGGCCGCGCGTGTCGTAACGGATGACGCGGAACACCTGGGTCAAAGCCTTCATCTGCGGGTCCCACATCTGCAGCGTGGAGCCGAGCGAATTTGACAGCATCAGGGTCGGGCCGCCGTCGCGGCCCTCGACGGATACGTTGAGCAGGCAACCGTCGGCATTGACCATGGGCATTTTGATTTCTCCAAGTCCTCTGCTCGCGCGCCTGTCGATCTGAGCCTGCGAAGTCCCAAGGTCATCGGCACCAGCGATTCTGCAATCTTCTCACGGTCAAGCCCGGCTGTCACTTTCGCGCCAGCGCGGGGCCAGCGCAGGGTCAACATCGGGCAGGTCTTTGACCCGATTGTAGCGGCGCATTTCGGAACAAGGGGCGCCACGCCGGAGTTCTGTTGCGTCTGCGAATATGGATCGCACGCTGCTCGCCCGCGGGTCTTTCTTTTGGTATGCGCGTAGGCTACTTGAAGCGTACAACAGCAAGCAATGTCGGGGAGGCTCCACCATGGCCATGACGATGAACGGCGAGGTCCAGCTTGCAGCTCCGCGCGACGCCGTGTGGGCCAAGCTCAACGATCCGGAGGTGCTGAAGGTCTGCATTCCCGGCTGCGAGGAGTTGGAGAGGACCGACGACAACGGCTTTCGCGCCGTGGCCAAGATGAAGGTCGGGCCGGTGTCGGCGCGCTTCAAGGGCAAGGTCACATTGAGCGATCTCGATCCGCCCAACGGCTACAAGATCTCGGGCGAGGGTGAGGGCGGGGTTGCCGGCTTTGCCAAGGGCGGTGCCACCGTGGCGCTCGCCGACAAGGACGGCGGCACCCTGCTTTCCTACAATGTCGAGGCACAGATCGGCGGCAAGTTGGCGCAGCTCGGCCAGCGCCTGATCAACGGCGCCGCCAAAAAGCTGGCCGATGAATTTTTTGCGAACTTCGCCAAGGCGGTAGAGGGCTAACGCTGCCGGGTCCGTCGGACCGGGACGTATCCCCGGGCGATGTTGCCCATGGACGGAATGGCCCATATTATGGGCTGGAACATAATGATAAGCGCCGCTTTGCCGGGACCCGGCGGGCCGCCGACAGAGAGTTCTGATGCCCAAGATTTCCCTTATCGTGAACGGCAATCCGGTAACCGCCAACGTCGACCCGCGCACCTTGCTCGTGCAGTTTCTGCGCGAGCACCTCGGGCTGACCGGGACGCATGTCGGCTGCGACACCTCCCAGTGCGGTGCGTGCGTGGTGCATCTCGACGGCAAGGCGGTCAAATCCTGCACCATGCTCGCGGTGATGGCCGATGGTCACGAGGTCAGGACTATCGAGGGGCTGGCGCCCGATGGAGCACCGCTGCATCCGATGCAGGAGGCCTTCCGCGAGCACCACGGCCTGCAATGCGGCTTCTGTACCCCTGGCATGATCATGACCGCGATCGACATCGTTCATCGCAAGGGCCACGAGCTCGACGATCACACGATCCGCGAGGAGCTCGAAGGTAATCTCTGCCGTTGCACCGGCTACCAGAACATCGTCGCTTCAATCGCCGCCGGCGCCAAGGCGATGGCAAACTCCGATCTCGCGTAAACAAAATCCGCGGCTGCGATCAGGAAGCCCTCATGTACGAATTCAAATATCATCGTCCCGCGACCGTGCGGCAGGCCGCCAACCTGCTGGTCAAGAACGAGGACGCCAAGTTGATCGCCGGCGGCCACACGCTGATTCCGGTGATGAAGCAGCGCCTGGCGAGCCCGCCGCATCTGGTCGATCTTTCCCACATCGAGGGGCTCGACACGATCGAGATGAAGGGCCGCTCGCTGGTGATCGGCGCCACCGCGACCCACGCCCAGGTAGCGTCTTCGCCGATCGTCGGCGAGGCGATCCCGGCGCTCGCCGAGCTCGCCGGGCTGATCGGCGACCCCGCCGTCCGTCACAAGGGCACGATCGGCGGCTCGCTCGCCAACAATGACCCGACTGCGGATTACCCCGCGGCGGTCCTTGCGCTCGGCGCCACCATCCTCACTAACAAGCGCCGGCTGAAGGCCGAGGAGTATTTCCAGGGGCTGTTCACGACCGCGCTGGAAAGCGACGAGATCATCACGAGGGTGATGTTCCCGCTGCCGAAGAAGGCGGCTTATATCAAGTTCCGCAACCAGGCCTCGCGCTACGCCCTCGTTGGCGTGTTCGTCGCGCGACGTCCGTCGGACGTGCGCGTTGCCGTCACCGGAGCCGGCGGCAACGGCGTGTTCCGCGTGACCGCCTTCGAGGAGGCGCTGAAGAAGCGCTTCTCCTCCAAGGTGATCGAAGGGCTGAACGTGCCCGCGGACGGGCTCAACGGTGACATCCATGGCAGTGCCGAATATCGCGCCCACCTGATCGGCGTCCTGACGCGCCGTGCGGTCGACGCTGCCAACGCCAAAGCGTGACCTTGTCCTTTTCGGGCGCATCAAGACTGGCTGTTTCATGACCGCAGTGGCACTGCCTGCATCCGTCGATGGGATGCTCGAGCTTCTGACCTCGCGGGGCTACCTCGCCGAGCGCGCGCTTGCGACCGTGACCTTTCTGTCGCTGCGCATGGGCCGGCCGCTGTTTCTGGAGGGCGAGGCCGGCGTCGGCAAGACCGAGATCGCCAAGGTGCTGTCGGCGGCGATGGGACGCAAGCTGATCCGCCTGCAATGCTACGAGGGCCTGGATGTCTCCTCGGCGGTCTACGAATGGAACAGCGCCGCGCAGATGATCGCGATCCGCCTATCGGAAGCGACCGGCGATGCCGACCGCGACCAGCTGTCATCCGACATCTTCTCCGATCGCTTCCTGATCAAGCGGCCGCTGTTGCAGGCGCTGGAGCCGGACGTCGCCGGCGCGCCGGTGCTCCTGATCGACGAGCTCGACCGCGCGGATGAGGCGTTCGAAGCGTATCTGCTCGAAATCCTCAGCGATTTCCAGGTGACGATACCCGAATTCGGCACGGTGAAGGCGCCGCATCCGCCGATCGTGATCATCACCTCGAACCGTACCCGCGAGATCCACGACGCGCTCAAGCGCCGCTGCCTCTATCACTGGGTCGACTATCCTTCAGCCGAGCGCGAGCTTGCCATCGTCAAGTCGCGCGTGCCCGGCATTTCCGCCAAGCTGTCGGAGCAGGTCGTGCGTTTCGTGCAGGCGCTGCGCGACCAGGATTTCTACAAATCGCCGGGCGTCGCCGAGACGATCGACTGGGCGACGGCACTGAGCGAGCTCGACGCGCGGTCGCTGACGCCGCAGGTGGTCGGCGATACGCTCGGAGCGCTGCTCAAATACCAGGACGACATAGCCCGCATGCAGGGCGATGCGCTGCAAAAGGTGCTGAAGGACGCGACGAGCGAGATCTAGTATTTCGTCCGGTGAGCGACCAAGTCGCGACCACGCAGTCTCGCGATACAGCCTGCAGATTTCGGGTCCACACTTCGCGTGTCCCGGAATGACGGGAAGGGTAGCTGTAGATGGCCATCAATCACCTTGCGCCCGAGAACACGGCCCAGTTTGCCGACAACGTCATCGGCTTTGCCCGCGCGCTGCGCGCCGCGGGCCTGCCCGTCGGTCCCGGCTCGGTCATCGATGCCATGAACGCGCTGCAGGTGATCGACATTGGCAGCCGCTCCGACGTCTACACCACGCTCGAGGCCATCTTCGTCAAGCGCCACGAGCACGCGCTGATCTTCAAGCAGGCCTTCAACCTGTTCTTCCGCGCGTCTGAAGAGTGGAAGCACATGCTGGATTCGGTGCCGCTACCCGACCACGCCAGGAAGAAGCCGCCGCCGGCCTCGCGCCGCGTGCAGGAGGCGCTGTCCCAGCCGCACATGACCGAGACGCCGCAGCGGCAGGAGCAGGACCTGCGGCTGTCCGTGTCGGACAGGGAAGTGCTGCAGAAAAAGGACTTTGCCCAGATGAGCGCGGCCGAGATCGCCGAGGCGATCCGCGCGGTCGAACGGATGAGGCTGCCGCAGGCGGAACTGCGGACCCGGCGCCACCAGCCCGACCCACGCGGCCTGAGGCTCGACATCCGCAGGACCCTGCGTGCGTCCTTGCGTACCAGCGGCGAAATCATCGAAATTCGCCGCCTGGGGCGGATCGACAAGCCGGCGCCGATCGTGGCTCTACTCGATATCTCCGGCTCGATGAGCGAATATACCCGTCTGTTCCTGCATTTCCTCCATGCCATCACCGATGCGCGCAAGCGTGTATCGGTGTTCCTGTTCGGCACGCGGCTGACCAATGTCAGCCGGGCGTTACGGCAGCGGGATCCCGACGAGGCGCTGGCGAGCTGCTCGTCGGCGGTGGAGGACTGGGCCGGCGGCACGCGCATTGCCACCTCGCTGCACACCTTCAACAAATTGTGGGCGCGGCGCGTGCTGAGCCAGGGCGCCATCGTGCTCCTGATCTCGGACGGGCTGGAACGGGAGGCCGATTCCAGGCTCGCCTTCGAAATGGACCGGCTGCACCGGTCCTGCCGCCGGCTGATCTGGCTGAACCCGCTGCTGCGCTTCGGTGGCTTCGAGGCCAAGGCGCAGGGCATCAAGACGATGCTGCCGCACGTTGACGAATTTCGCCCGGTGCATAACTTGAGTTCGATCCAGGGGCTGATCGGGACGCTTTCGCAGCCGCTGCCGCCGCATCACTTCAGCCTGATCCGCTCCGCAGCTTGAAGGAGAAATCCATGCTCAATCGCGATGAGGACATCCTGAAGGCGGCGGAAGACTGGCACAAGGCCGGCCACGGCGTTGCGCTGGCGACCGTCGTGGAGACCTGGGGGTCGGCTCCGAGGCCGGCCGGCTCGAGCCTCGTCATCAACGACGAAGGCACTTTCCTGGGTTCCGTGTCCGGCGGCTGCGTCGAGGGCGCCGTGGTCACCGAGGCCATGGATGTGATCGAGAGCGGCAAGCCAAAGATGCTGGAATTCGGTGTGGCCGACGAGACCGCCTGGAACGTCGGTCTGTCCTGCGGCGGCACCATCCGGGTCTTTGTCGAGAAGGTGGGTTAGCCCATGAAGCTCGAGATTTTGCACGAACTCAATGCCGAGCGCGCGGCGCGGCGGCCGGTGATCCTGGTGACCGACACCGAAAATGGCGAGCAGCGCCTGGTGAAGGCTGCCGATTTTGCCAGGGATCCGCTGCGCACCGAGCTGGAAAAGCAGCTTCGCATGGGCAAGAGCGCCGGCATCGAGGCCGGCGGCAGGAAGCTTTTCCTCAACGTGTTTGCGCCGACCGCGCGGATGGTTGTCATCGGCGCCGTGCATATCAGCCAGGCCTTGGCGCCGCTGGCCCGTTCGCTCGGCTATGACGTCACTATCATCGATCCGCGCACGGCTTTCGCCAGCCCCGAGCGCTTTCCCGATATTCCGTTGATCGCCGAATGGCCCGATGTCGCATTGCCGCCGCTCAACGTCGATCACTACACCGCCTTCGTGGCGCTGACGCACGATCCGAAGATCGATGACCCGGCGCTGCTGCATGCCTTCGAACGCGACTGCTTCTATATCGGCGCGCTCGGCTCGCGGAAGACGCACGCCAAGCGCGGCGAGCGGCTGCGGGCGCAGGGCGCCAGGGAATCCGACATCGCGCGCATCCACGCCCCGATCGGCCTGCCGATCGGCGCGGTGTCGCCTGCGGAGATCGCCGTGGCGATCATGGCCGAGATCACCGCGCAGCTCCGGCTGCCGCCGAAGGAGAAAGAAGCCGCGGCATGAAGTTCGGTCCGGCGAGTCCCAGGAACGCGATTGGCGGGGTGACCGTGCACACCCTGCGCCAGGGATCGCTGGTGCTGAAGAAGGGCACGACCGTCGGGCCGGCCGAAGTCGAGGCGCTTGAGTCCGCCGGCATCAAGGAAATCGTGGTGGTGCGTCTGGAGGACGGCGACGTCTCGGAAGACGTCGCCGCCGCGAGCATCGCGCAAGCCGTGGCCGGCGACGGCGTCCGCGTCGAGGGGGCCTTCACCGGCCGCGCAAACCTGTTTGCGGCGCGTGCCGGCGTGCTTGCGATCGACCGCGCGGCGGTCGACCGCATCAACGGCGTCGACGAAGCAATCACCTTTGCCACGCTTCCCGCCTTCAAGCCGGTGGTTGAAGGCGAGATGGTCGCAACCGTCAAGCTCATTCCGTTCGGCGTAGAGGGCAGGCTGCGCGATGCCGCCGTGAAGGCGGCGGGCGGCGGCGTCCTGAAGGTCGCGCCTTACGTGATCAAGCGCGTCGGCGTGGTCTCGACCCTGCTGCCGGGCCTTTCGTCCAAGGTGGTGGAGAAGACGTTGCGCGTCACCGCGGAGCGGCTGGCGCCCACTGGGGCCGCCATTATTGCCGAGCGGCGGGTGCCTCATGAGGAGAGGGCGCTCGCTGCCGCGATCAAGGAGCTGCTCGGTCTCGGAGCCGAGCTCGTCATCGTGTTCGGTGCGTCGGCCATCGCCGACCGGCGCGACGTCATCCCGGCGGCGCTCACCGATGTCGGCGGCACGATCGAGCATTTCGGCATGCCGGTCGATCCCGGCAATCTCCTGCTCGTCGGCCGCGCCGGCGACGTGCCCGTGCTGGGCGCGCCCGGCTGCGCGCGCTCTCCGGTGGAGAACGGCTTCGACTGGGTGTTGATGCGCCTGCTGGCCGGGCTCAAGGTGTCCCGCGCCGAGATCATGGGCATGGGGGTCGGGGGCCTGTTGATGGAAATCGTCACGCGGCCGCAGCCGCGCGTCAAGCCGGAGACCGAGGGAGAGCGGCACGTCGCCGCGATCGTGCTGGCGGCGGGGCGCTCGACGCGCATGGGCGGTCCGAACAAGCTGCTCGCGGAACTCGACGGCAAGAAGCTGGTGCGGATCGCAACCGAGCAGGCGCTGGCCTCAAGAGCTTCCGAGGTGATCGTCGTCACCGGTCACCAGGCCGAGCTGATCGAACAGGCGCTGGACGGGCTGAAGGTGAAGTACGTGCGCAACCCGGATTTCGCCGAGGGACTTGCCGGCTCCGTCAAGGCCGGCATCGCGGCGGTGCCCGAGACCTGCGACGGCGCGGTGATCTGCCTCGGTGACATGCCGCTGATCGACGCCCGGCTGATCGATCGCCTGATCGAGGCCTTTGCGCCGGACCGCGGCAATCTCATCGTCGTACCGGCGAGCGAGGGGCGCCGCGGCAATCCGGTGTTGTGGTCACGCCGCTTCTTCGACGAGCTGATGACGCTGAGCGGCGACGTCGGCGCCCGGCACCTGATCACCAAGCACGCCGAGGCGGTCGCCGAAGTGCCGGCCGACGGCGAGCGCGCCTTCCTCGATATCGATACGCCGGCGGCGCTGGAAGCGGCGAGGGGAGGGTAGGATGGGTTGAGCGAAGCGAAACCCATCACAGTTGCTGGCCTGATGACCGCACTCCCGATTTTGCCGCGTTTCTCACCGGCGCCGAGAACGACGAGACGTTCGCCCGGCTGCGCGCAGCCGACAGCCATCGGTCGACTGCTCGGCGATGAGCGTTTCCTAGCGCGGTTTGAGCGGCTGACCAGGCGCCGCTTAAGGCAACGTCACGCGGCGGTTAAGTGCACTGGACCCCGTAATTCGCGACTCTAATCAATGCTCTTCCCAGCATGAACGCTGAGATCGCAGCGAGTCCATCGATGAATCCTTCAGATGGCTTTGCTCTTATCGATCTTCTTCTCTCGCCAATCCGGCTGGTGGGAGGTCCGGTAAGGCCTCTCAGGCTATGATGAGAACAAAACATGAACTATATCAGCTAGTTGCGCACCGATATCTGGCATTGATGCAACAAAATGCCGTGTTGACGCAACATTTTTGATTGATATGCAACATTTTCGGTGATATGTGCATAAGCTAAGAAAGATACCTCACAAGGGACGCCCTTTAATGGACCATTTTCCGATCATTCAGGCGCTATGCCGAGCGGCTCTCTCTCAGCCTTCTCCGGCTGTTCGGAAACAGATCGAACGCTTGAGGGATGCGCTCAAGGAGAAAGGGGACACCAAGGCCGCCAGCGTCTTGGCAGGCATGCTGACTACCGCCGAGCGAACGTCTGAGATTTCGCCTAGTCGCATTGTGCAGTCGCGCGCGCAACTTTCCGGCGAGACGCTACGCCCCAATACGCCGGTTCCGGTTGACCGGGAGACCTCTGCGCCGCTCGCACAATTGATATTCCCGTCTGAGACCCGTCTGTCAGCGCCTCTATTTAATGACACGGTATCGAAGGCGGTTCGCGCCGTCTTAGAGGAATGGAGCAATCTTGAGCCGCTGGCCGAAGTAGGCGTTCAGGCCGCAAAGACATGCTTGCTCTACGGCGCACCCGGTACGGGAAAGACGCGGCTGGCGCTCTGGATGGCTGCCCAACTTGAACTGCCGATCCTACTCGCGAGGATTGATGGCCTCGTCTCTTCATTCCTCGGCACGACCGCGCGCAACATCGCGAATCTTTTTACATTCGCTAATCGCTACCGCTGCGTGTTGCTGCTCGATGAATTCGACGCCTTCGCCAAATTGCGCGACGACCCTCAAGAGGTCGGCGAAATCAAGCGCGTGGTGAACGCATTGCTGCAAAATCTCGATAGTCGTCGGGATGTGGGACTAACTATCGGCATTACAAATCATCCGCAGCTACTTGATTCCGCCGTATGGCGTAGGTTCGAGGTGCAGCTTGAAGTACCCAAACCTGATTTTGACGTGCGCGTCGAGATCGCGCGTCATTTCATGCCTCCTGTCAACGCGCCGGAGACTCATCTTCGCATGATCGCTTGGTTTACCGATGGCGCGACTGGCGCGGAAATCGAAACACTTGTTCGAACTTACAAGAAAGCGATGGCTGTTCAGAATGGTGAAGAGCGTCTTTTGCTCGACACCTTGCGACAATTTGCGACTCTCAACAGCGGTCGTATTGATGCCACACGAAAAGAACTCATTTTTTCGAGCAATGGCGTTCTTTTCCGCACGATGAAAGAAGACCAACAACTCGGGTTTTCACTTGAAGATATCGGACGCATCGCCGGTAAGGATAAGTCGACCATCGCCCGAAACATCAAGACTCTTGAAAAAGAATCAGATGGCAGCGGAACTGTGAGCGCACATGGCTAGTCCTCTCCAAATCATCTTAAACGACAAAGATTACCATCAGGTCCGCGATGCCGGCGGTGGGGGACCGAAGAAGGATTTTTTTGCGGACCGCGATCGTGAATTCCGAACCCATAAGGCGGCGCTGATTAGCCAATTGAGTGCTATCGCGCAGATTCTTGAAAGCCAAACTCCGACGCAGGGCAATATCGGCTACATCAAGGTTATCCTCCGCCGCGAAGCTTGGGCCAAAAGTCATCGGCCGATTTCGGCGCTCTTTAAGCCATCTCGTATTTCGCTTGTCGGCGGCGGCGACCTCGGCGAAATGTATTTCGAGGCGGACCCGCAAGCGGTTCGTGAAGTCGCGCAAGAGATTTCCGGAGCCGAGGAACAGACCAGACATAAACTGGATAAGGCGCGCAATAAGATGGTTCCTCATCCATCGCCAGCGCGAAGCGAAACGGGTGCTATTGAAAAGATCGAACTTTACGGTCCTCGCGACCGTCGCTCTTTCTCCGTGGAGGAAGCCGTCGCTTGGCTTGCACAGCCAATGACGGGGAGCGCCTACCAGATTGAACTGTTTGATATGCCTCCGCCTCACAGCCAGTTAGATGCTTTTGGGCTCAACCGGCAGAAACTTTATTCAAGTTTTCTTCGTGGACTCGCGGCAAACGGCGATGGGCTCACTGTTCAACGTCTATCGATGCGCGAGAAGGCGCAGCCATTTATCTCGGCTCGTTTAGGTCGTTCGCCACAGCCTCCGACCATCTTGTTGGACTCGACAGCGCCACCAGACCACAAGCGGCCTTCCGAGATTATTCCATTCGACCAATCCATCGAAAGGCATCGTCGCCTGCTCAATTTCTTAGATCATCACCCTTTAGTTCGGCACATCGATCTGCCCCCTGTCGTGGTTCGTAATATTGATGGGACAAGGGCATCGGCTCAAGCCGCCGCCAGCGAAGGACGCACGCGACCTGCCGACGTTTCTGTGCCGACGCGCAATTCAGCTCGAACCTATCCGCGCATGGGTGTGATTGATGGTGGCATCAGCCCAGAGCTAAGCGACTGGGTGATTGACCGCTGGGACTTGCTTGATTCAACAGACGTGGATCACGCGCACGGAACGTTTATCGGAGGGCTGGCGGTTGCCGGAAGTATGCTTAATGGCAGTGAGATTTGTGCGGAGCCCGACGGCATAGAGATTGTGGACGTTGCAGTATATCCCAACGATCAAAGCACCGCTGCGTTTTCCTCGTACTATCCAGATGGCGTCACGCAATTCTTTGATGAAATCGAATATGCGATTGCTGACGCTAAAGCACGGTACGGCGTTCGCGTTTTCAACATGAGTCTTAACATTCAGCATCCGGCACAGCCAGATCGCTATAGCGCATTCGCGGCTCGCGCAGACCAGCTTGCAGAAGCCAATGACGCAATTCTATTCTTGTCGAGCGGCAATACCGCGCCGCAAGATCTACGGCCAGAATGGCCTACTGACGAGACGCAGGCTCTTGTAAATTTGGCGTCTGCCCGAAACGACGCTCTTCTGATGCCGTCCGAAAGCGTGCGTAACATCGCTGTCGCAGCGTTAAATCCCCCTAATCTTTCAAATTGCCTTGCCTATGCTCCTGCACGCTATTCGCGGCGTGGACCTGGCTTGCGCGCGGGTGTGAAGCCTGACCTCGCGCATGTTGGAGGATCGGGCTCACCTCAAAGTCCCTTAGGTCACGGCCTGTTCTCGATTCTACCAGATGGATCGGTGACTGATGGTTGCGGCACTAGCTACGCCGCTCCGATGGTGGCAAAGACCGCCGCCGTCCTTGAACACAGCATTGAGGGCACCGTATCGCGAGAGACATTGATTGGGCTCCTTTTGCACCACGCGCAAATGCCTGCGTTATTGCAATCCAAAGCACTTCGAGGAGTTGCCCGTGATCTAGTAGGCTTTGGGAAACCACCATCGGCCGCGCAAATTTTGGAGGGCAACGATCATCAAATTACGCTCGTATTTGCGTCGCGCCTTCGAAAGGACCAGCAAATAGCGTTCAACTTTGCTTGGCCCGCCTCTCTCGTGGGGGCAGATGGAACCTGCCGCGGATCGGCTCGACTCACACTAGTTTCGACTCCGCCGATTGATCCACGCTACGGTTCTGAATTCGTCCGCATCAACATTGATGCCGCTTTGCAACAGGAAGACTTTGATAATCAAGGTAAGCCCCGATGGAAAGGCCGTCTCGATCCGGTCTATCTTCCTGGTAAGGCCGAAACTCCAGTTGTAGAAGCAGAGCGTATCGAGCACGGCCTGAAGTGGAGTCCGGTGAAAGCCTTTGCCAAAGTCATTCCCAGCGGAATCGGCAAGTCATCTAACTGGCGTTTGTTCGTTGAATATCTGACACGCTCCGGAGAACAGGTGCCGGAGAGCGGTGTGCCCTTCACTGCGATACTCACCATTTCCGATCCGTCTGGAGAAAAGCCTGTTTTTACCGATATGCGTCAGTCGCTGCAGGCCCTCGGCGTGCGGATTGAGGATATCCGGACCGCTGCTCGCGTTGCGACGCGTATCTGATGATGCGGCTGGCATGGTGCGACGATGGGCTCTGCAAAAGGCGCTGAAAAGCAGCCGTTCAATTCTACGTCTGACGGATGATTGCGCGGAATTGCCCGCTGAGTCCCGGCGCGCTTCCCTTTGACGATTTGCTTTTTTGCCGAGTCGCGAGCAGACTCAAGGCATGAAAAACCTCAATTCCAGCGAAAAAACCGGAAAATGCCTGCACGTTCTACGCAGCCGATCTGATGCCTATTATACTTGTAAGATCAGAGTGTTATTTAGCTCTCCCTCAAGGGCACAAGGGAAAGCGAGGCCTCACACCTCCAGCCAGTCCTGCCGCACCTTGGTATCCGCGTTGAACTCGGGCACGCTGCCCTCGAACACGATCCGGCCATGGCCCATGACGTAGAGGCGATGGCTAATCTTGAGCGCGATCGTCAGCTTCTGTTCGACCAGGAGGATGGAGATGCCGCGCCCGGCGATCTCCTCGAGCAGCTTGCCGACCAGCTCGACCATCATCGGCGCAAGCCCTTCCGTCGGCTCGTCGATCATGACGAGATCGGGATCGCCCATCAGCGTGCGGCACATGGTCAGCATCTGCTGCTCGCCGCCCGAGAGCACGCCCGCCATGGTGTCGGCGCGCTCTTCCAGCCGCGGGAAGATCTTGAACATGTCTCCCATCGACCAGCGGCCGGTCTGCTTGGCCCATTTCTGCCCGAGCATCAGGTTCTGGCGAACCGTCAGCGACGGGAATATGTCGCGATTCTCCGGAACGTAACCGAGGCCGAGCCGCGCGATCTGGTGTGGCTTCAGCCCCGAGATCTCCCTGCTCCTGAACCTGACCGAGCCGAACGGCTGCACGTCTCCCATGATCGCCTTGATGGTGGTCGATCGTCCGACGCCGTTGCGGCCGAGCAGCGATACGATCTCGCCACGGTTGATGTTGAAGGTCACCCCGTGGAGGATGTGACTCTTGCCGTAGTAGGCGTGCAGGTTCTCCACCTCGAGCAGCGCGGTCATGCGTGCGCCTCTTCGCCAAGGTAGGCCTCGCGCACTGCGGGGTTGGCGCGGATTGCCTGCGGCGCATCGGAGGCGATGATCTGGCCATAGACCAGCACGGAGATGCGGTCGGCGAGCCCGAACACCACGCCCATGTCGTGCTCGACCATGATCAGCGTGCGGCCCTCCGAGACTTTCCGGATCAACGCCACCGCCTGCTCGGTCTCGGCGTGGCTCATGCCGGCGGTCGGCTCATCGAGCATGATGACGTCGGCGCCACCTGCAATGGTGATACCGATCTCAAGCGCGCGCTGCTCGGCATAGGCCAGCACGCCCGCAGGCACGTCATGACGCGAGGAAAGGCCGATCATTTCCATGATTTCCGCGGCGCGCTCGTTGGCGTCCTGCAGGCGGTCGACGAAGCGCCAGAACGAATAGCGGTAGCCGAGCGACCACAGCACCGCACAGCGGATGTTCTCGTACACCGAAAGCTTGGGAAAGATGTTGGTCACCTGGAAGCTGCGCGACAGGCCCCTGCGATTGATTTCATAGGGCTGAAGATGGGTGACGTCCTCGCCCTTCAGTTCGATCGCACCCGAGGACACTTTGAGGCGCCCGCTGATCAAGTGGAACATCGTGGATTTGCCGGCGCCGTTCGGTCCGATGATGGCGTGACGCTCACCCTGATTGATGTCGAGCGTCACCCCCCGGATGATCTCGGTGGGCCCGAAGTTCTTGCGAACGTCCTTGAGCGATATGGCGACGGTCATGGCGCGGCCTCCTCGCTCTTGTCGTTCATGGCAATCGCCCAAGCATCGCCGACGCGCGGCCACAGCGCCCGCAAGCCGATGGCGCCGCCAAAAAACAGGACCAGGGCGGACAGCCAGGGCCCGATGCTCGCACCGTTCATCGAGACCCTGAAGACGGAGAGCATCGGGCCGTCAGTATGCGCTTCGACCAGCATGTGGTGGGCGAGCTCGATCAGGAGGATGCAGCCGAACACGAGCGCCGCCGCGGGGATCGCGGTCAGGGCATAGATCGGTACCAGCTTGAAGATGCGCCCGCCGCGCAGAAGCGGCCGGTGCAGGGCGAGCCAGCCCGCGATGCCGCCGGGCACGTACATGACGACGAGGATGAACAGCAGGCCAAAATAGAGCATCCACGCCTTGGTGACGTCCGACAGCGAAATCTGCAGGAAGGTGATGAGCACCGCGCCGATGATCGGGCCGGCGAAATTGCCGATGCCGCCGACGAAGGTCATCAACAGGACCTGTCCGGAGGTGGCCGCACCGACCGCTTGCGAGTTCATCAGTTCGAAATTGATGGCGGCAAGCGAGCCGGCGATGCCCGCGAACACCGCGGACAGCACGAAGGCCTGGAAGCGCACGCGCTGGGTGGAGTAGCCGATGAATTCGGCGCGTTCGGGATTGTCGCGCACGGCGTTGCACATGCGGCCAAACGGCGTGCGCGTTAGGGCGTACATCAGGATGATGCAGACAAGGCACCAGAAGGCGATGAGGTAATAGACCTGGATCTGCGGACCGAACTTGTAGCCAAAGAACGGTGCGAGCTTCACCCGATTGGTCGCGATGCCTTCCTCGCCGCCGAAGAAGGTGTGCAGGACCAGCGCGAAGGCGGCGACGAGCTCGCCGAGGCCAAGGGAGATCATGGCGAACACGGTGCCGGCGCGGCGCGTGGACACAGCGCCGAATATGACCCCGAAGAACAGGCCGGCGGCCGCCCCGATCAGCGGCACCGCGGGCAGCGGAATGGGGAGCTTGTTGGCCGCAATCAGGTTCATGGCGTGCGCGGCGCAGAACCCGGCAAGGCCGTAATAGACCGCATGTCCGAACGACAGCAGCCCGGTTTGGCCGAGCAGGATATTGTAGGACAGCGCAAAGATGATCATCACGCCCATCAGGCTCATCATCGTGAGCGCCACGCCCGAGGAGAAAACATAGGGCGCAATCACGAGCCCCGCCGCCAGCGCGACAAAGGCAAGAAGGATGCGAAAGCCGCCCATCATGATTCCCTGGTTCCGAACAGTCCCCTGGGCCTGAAGATCAGGACCAGCACCAGCAGGAGATAGGGCAGGACCGGTGCGATCTGGGCCAGCGGCGCCCGGCCGAGCTCGCCGAGCAGCGAAGCGGCGGACGGGCCGATCGCATCGGCAAGCGAAACGTTGATGGCGACCGCGAAGGTCTGGATCAGGCCGATCAGCAGAGAGGCGACGAAGGCGCCGCCGAGCGAGCCGAGACCGCCTACGACGATCACGACGAACAGGATGGGACCCAGCAGCGCCGCCATGGAGGGCTGCGTGACGAGCGCCGGTCCCGCGATCACGCCGGCAAGGCCCGCGAGGCCCGCGCCGACGCCGAACACCATCATGAAGACCCGCGGCACGTTGTGACCGAGCATGGCGACCATGTTCGGATGCGTGAGCGCCGCCTGGATGATGAGGCCGACGCGGGTGCGCTTGAGAACGATGAGGAGGAACACGAACATCGCAACCGCCGTGGCCAGCATGAAGATGCGGTACGCCGGATAGGTCGTGTCGAACAGGCGGAAAGCGACGAAATCAAGCGACGGTGGCACGCGATAGTCCACCGGCAACCTGCCCCAGATCATGTTCACCAGTTCCTCGATCACGAAGGCGAGGCCGAAGGTGAAGAGCAACTCGGCCACGTGACCAAAGCGGTGGACCTGGCGCAGTCCGTAGCGCTCGATCAGGCCACCGACGACCCCGACCAGCAGCGGGGCGACGAAGAAGCCGGGCCAGAAGCCGATGCGGCGGGCAATCTCGAAGCCGAAATAGGCTCCGATCATGTAGAAGCTGGCGTGCGCGAAATTGAGCACGCCCATCATGGAGAAGATGAGCGTCAGTCCGCTCGCCATCATGAACAGCAGCATGCCGTAGAGCACGCCGTTCAAGGTCGAGAATGTAATGAGTTCAAGCATTGGCAGTCCGAAAGGTCCGGCAGGAGTGGAATACACTGTCTTGCCGTATCCCGAGGTCGACTACAATCGACCTCGGCGAGTTTGAACAAGTCAGATCCGGCCGGTTTGCCTGCGCGAGAGGCGTTACGGGCGCTCCATCTTGCAGGTCGTCGGCACGTTGGTATCGCCGGCCGCGATCTTGCCCTTCACCGTCCAGCCCCAGCCGGTCCCTTCCTCATCGAACTTCTGGCCCGGCTTCAGGGGGCCAAAGGAGCGGATGTACATGTCCTGGAAGAACTGGTGGTCGTCCTTGCGCATGGTGCCCTTGCCGCCGTCGAACACGTCGGCGGTCATGCCTTCCAGCTTGAGCGCGACGGCCTTCGGATCGAGCGAATTGGCTTCCTTGACCGCTCGGGCAAACATCCGCATCTCGTTGAAGGCGCGCGGATACCAGATCCCGATGCCGTACTTCTTGCGGAATTCGGTCTCCGTGGTCTGGGCCGCCTCGATCGCGGTGTTCGGGTCGCCTTCCACGACGTCGTAGATCTTGTCGGCAAGTCCGGTCTGCTTGATCGCGGTCGGGCCGCCCGCACCACCTGCATAATAAGTGTACCAGTTCGCCTGCATGCCCGCGTCCGCCGCAGCTTTCAGCAGCAGCGCCATGTCCTGACCCCAGTTGCCGGTGATGACGGAGTCAGCGCCGGACGCCTTGATCTTGGCAACATAGGGCGAGAAGTCCGTGATCTTCAGCAGCGGATGCAACTCGTCGCCGACGATCTCGATGTCCGGCCGCTTGGCCTTGAGCATTTCGAGTGCAAGCTTGCGCAGGCCCTGGCCGAATGAATAGTCCTGGTTGATCAGGTAGACCTTTTTGACGCTCGGCTGACCCTTCAGATAGTTGGTCATCGCGGCCATCTTGATGCTGGAAGAGGCGTCCCAGCGGAAATGCCAGAACGAGCATTTGTCGTTGGTCAGCGCGTCGTCGACGGCGGCATAGTTGAAGTACAGCACCTCCTTGCCCGGATTGCGGTCGTTGTACTTGGTCACGAAATCCGAAAGGGCCGCTGCGACCGAGGAGCCGTTGCCTTGCGTGATGTAACGGGCACCCGCATCGATCGCTTTCTGGGCCTGCACCACCGCTTCCTGCGGATTGGTCTTGTTGTCGAGGGGGAGGATTTCGACCTTCTTGCCGAGCAACCCGCCTTGCGCGTTGATCTGGTCGGCCAGGTACTGGAAGGTCTTGAGGCCGATTTCGCCGATTGACGCCCCGCCGCCCGAGAGAGGGTCGATGTAGCCAAGCTTCACGGTTTCCTGGGCAGCGGCCGTACCGCACGTCAGACCCATTGCAACCGCAACCGTAACCGCAAATTTCCGCATACTTTTTTCCTTCCCTGACAGAGGTGCTTGGTTGGGCGGTAATTGGAACGTTCGCAGCGGATGTGTCAATCGTCTTCGTCAAATCGGTATTGGGATCGATTCGCACCGCGCTGATCCGCCGCAGGGCCGGTCTGATGCCGGGCGTAGGCCTCCCCGTTCACCAAGTTGAAACGCCCCTTGGCTAGATTTTGGCGGCTGACCACTGGGGAAGGGGCTCAATGATTTCGACCCTCGTCGCGCGCCGCTGCGCGGCGTTCTTTTTTTTGCTGGCCGTCGCGGTCTGTACGTCACGTTTCGTGACGGAAACCCGCGCCGCCGGTGCCCTTGCCGTCGGAAAATGCGGCGCGTACGGCCAGGCCTATGATTTCCGCGGCGAGCAAGCAGCGCGCACCGCCGCGCTGAAGCAGTGCAAGGGCGAATGTACCGCGGTGACAATGAAACGCGCCTGTGCCGCGTTCGCGGTCGACCTCTCCAATCCCTGTGGTGCCCATGGCTATGCCGTGCGCCCGAAGATTTCGAGTTCTCTGAATGCCGCCACGCGCGAATGCTATAAGTTCGGCGGCAAGCAATGCGTGATCCGGGCCTGGGCCTGCGACGCGAAAGGTTGATCCGACCGGCATCCGAGGCGCGCTTTGGCGCGACGATACAATTTATAATGCCATGAAAACGGCATTTCCCGATGCGCCCTTCGTCCGGGAACGGATTTTTCCGTGCGCCGGAATGACATCGGAGTGATCCATGCAGTTCGATACCAAGATCGCGCTTGTGATCCGAACCGACCTTCAGGATTGGCAGAAGCTGAACGTCGCCGCCTTCCTGACCAGCGGCATCGCCGCCGCTTTTCCCGAATGCATCGGCGAGCCTTACGAGGATGGCTCCGGCACGAAATATCTGTCGCTGATCGGTCAGCCGATCCTGATCTACGGCGCCGACCGGTCGGGGCTGTCACGCGCGCTGGATCGGGCGCTGACACGGAACGTGACGCCGGCGGTCTATACAGAGGACATGTTCAGGACCACGCACGATGCCGCCAACCGCGAGGCAGTGAGGGCGGTTGCCCGCGCCGATCTGAACTTGGTCGGCCTTGCGATGCGCGCAGAACGCAAGGTGATCGATAAAATTGTCGACGGCTTGAAGTTTCACGCCTGACCACGTTTCCGCGTCGGCGGGAGCACGCGCGCCGGCGTCACTGCACCCCTTATTTCGGGTCGGGATCGGCCGCGATGCTTGACTCCGATCAAACAAGCGAGGTGAGACGCCGCTACGATAGTCAGTAGATTCGCCCGTCCTGCCGCCCGCTCGATCGGTTTTCACACCATGGCTCAGACAACCAGGATCGTCTTTCTCGGCGCGAGCAGCGCATCCTTCGGGATGAGCATGTACCGCGACCTGTTCTCCACGCGCGATCTCGCCGGCAGCAGCCTGGTCCTGGTGGGGCGCAATGCCGAGCGCCTCCGCCGCTCGGAGGGACTCGCCAGGCTGCTCAACGAAAAATCCGGCGCCGGGCTGAAGATCGAGGCCACCACCGATTGGCGCGCGGCACTCGACGGCGCCGAATTTGTCGTCCATTCCACCGCGATCGATCGCAATCGCTTGTGGCGCCTCGATTTCGAGGTGCCGCGCAAGTTCGGCATCCGGCATACGCTCGGCGAGAACGGCGGTCCCGGCGGCCTGTTCTTCACGCTACGAACCTTGCCCGTCGTCTTCGACTTCGTGCGCGAGATGGAATTGCGCTGCCCGCGGGCGCTGTTCATCAATTTCTCCAATCCCGAGAGCCGCATCGTATTGGCGCTGGGCCGATACTCCAGGCTCCGTAGCCTCGGGCTGTGCCACGGCATCTTTCTCGCGCGCGGGCATGTTGCGACCATCCTCGGCCTGCCGGAGGACCGGGTAGACGTGTGGGGAGCAGGCCTCAACCACTTCCAATGTCTGATGCAGATCCGTGATCGCACGACCGGGGCCGACCTCTATCCGCTGCTCCGTGAAAAAGAGCAGAGCTTCAATCCCTCGTACGAGCCGCTGACGCGAAAGCTGTTCCGCGCCTTCGGATACTGGCTCGGCTGCGGCGACGGTCATGTCGGCGAGTATTTTTCGTTCGGCTGGGAAGCCGGGGAGGGCGGGTACAATTTCGACTGGGACGAAGGCGAGCGTGCCAAGCTGGTCCGGCAGATCGATAGTGTTCTGGCGGGGAGGGAGGAGATGCCGTCGTGGTGGTCGATGCCGTCCGGCGAGCGCGCGGTGACGATCATCTCGGCGGTCCTGCACAACCGGAAGCAGTTGATCGAGTCGGCGGTCGTCTACAACGGTCAGGTCATTCCCAATCTGCCCGAGAGCGCCGCGGTGGAAGTTCCCGCGATGGCCGACATGGCCGGCGTGCATCCGGTTTCGCTCGGGCCGCTGCCGGATGCAGTGGCCAAGTCGATGGCCGTGCAGGTCAATGTTCAGCAGCTGGCGGTCGAGGCGGCCATGCATGCCTCCAAGGAACTCGCTCTCCAGGCGCTCCTGATCGACCCGGTCGTCAATTCCGAGATCGCTGCGCGGGAACTCCTGAACGAACTGTGGGAGGTCAATCGGCCCTACATCCGCAAGTGCCTGTAAGGCCGGAGCCTTGCAGGATCGCTTTGCGGGCTTGACATTGACTGACCGGTCAGTCATAATTCAGCAGTCATACGCTGGAAGGAAAGCCTGTGGCGAGATCCGCAAAGCTGGGCGCAGTCAGGCAGCAGCCGAAGAGGGGCGTCGCCGCAAGGACCCGGCGCGATCACGGGACGCCTGCGGGCAAATCGCCGTCCAATCGCGCGGCAAAGGCGGCGGAGCGGCGCGCTGCGATCGTCGAAGCCGCTCTTGAAGAGTTCATTGCGCGCGGCTTTGCCGCCACCCGGCTTGATGACATCGCCCGGCGCGCCGGCGTCGCCAAGGGCACCATCTACCTGCATTTCAAGGACAAGGAATCCATGTTCGAGGAACTGGTGCGCACCGTGATCGTGCCGCTGGTAAGTCGGCTCGATCCGCTGCCATCACCCGGTGTTTCGGTGCGCGACATGATCGAGGCCTTCGCAAGGACCTTCGTGCGGGAGGTGGTGAACACGCGACGTGCCGACCTCGTGCGGTTGATCCTCGCCGAGGGACCGCGGTTTCCGGCAATTGCCGATTTCTACTACCGCGAGGTCGTTTCCCGCGCGCTCACCCGCATGCGGGCGCTGATCGAACTTGGCATCGCGCGCGGCGAGATCCGAGAAAAGGATCTCGCGCGCTTTCCGCAGATTATGGTCGCACCGGCGCTGATGGCCGTGATCTGGCAAAGTCTGTTTGCGCGCCATGCGCCGCTCGACGCCAACGAGATGCTGCGCGTCCATCTCAACTTGATCTTCGGCGAACGGAGGACGGCATGACCCCGTCGCGAACCATCCTGCACCTTGCCCTGGTCCTTGCCCTCGGAGCCAGCCTTGCCGGCTGCAACGAGCAGCGCGATCCCGGTTACCAGGGCTGGGTCGAGGCCGACATGATCTTCGTCAGCCCCGACGAGTCCGGGCGGGTGACCAGGCTTAACGTTCGCGAGGGCGACCAAGTGAAGGTCGGCGATCCCCTTTATTCCGTGGACGATGATCTGCAGCTTGCCGATCTCAACCAGAACAAGGCAACGCTCGCCAACGCGCAACAGACCTACGACCGCGCGTTGTCGCTGAGCAGGACCGGCGCAGGAACACAGGCGACCCTGGATGCCGCCGTCTCGGCACTGCGGGTGGCCGAAGCGCGCGTTGCCACCTCGGAAACGCGGCTCAACAGGCGCAAGGGGTTTGCCCCGGTCGCCGGCACCGTCCAGCAGATCTACTTCCGCGAAGGGGAGATGGCGCCGGCGCAGCGGCCGGTACTGTCGATCATGCCGCCGGGCAACATGAAAATACGGTTCTTCGTGCCGGAAGCCGAACTGCCGAAGCTCGCAATCGGCGACGAGGTGCGGGTGACCTGCGACAACTGCTCTGCCGACCTGATCGCGAAGATCTATTTCATCGCGACCACCGCCGAGTACACCCCGCCGGTGATCTACAGTCTCGATGAGCGCAACAAGCTCGTCTACCTGATCCAGGCAAGGCCCTCGCGGCCCGACGCGCTGCGCGTCGGGCAGCCGATCAGCGTCTATTTCAACCCCAAGATACCGGTCGCGGCTCGGCAATGAACGGCGTGGACGCCTCAAACATTGCGATCGACGTCAAGGGCCTGACGAAATCCTTCGGCGGCCGCGAGGTCGTGCATGATCTATCGATGCAGGTCAGGCGCGGTTCGATCTACGGCTTCCTCGGCCCCAACGGAAGCGGCAAGACCACGACCATCCGCATGCTCTGCGGCCTGCTGACGCCCGATGGCGGCGAGGGAACCTGCCTCGGCTACGACATCCGGCGCGACGCCGAACGCATCAAGCGCCATGTCGGCTACATGACGCAGCGGTTCAGCCTCTATCAGGATCTCTCCGTGCGCGAGAACCTGGAATTCGTGGCGCGCGTTTACGGCGTGCCGGATCCGCGCGGTGCGGCGCGCGAGATGATCAGGCGCCTCGGACTGTCCGGCCGGGAGGACCAGCTTGCCGGTGAATTGTCCGGCGGCTGGAAGCAGCGCCTGGCGCTCGGTGCCTGCACCTTGCCCAATCCGCAACTACTCCTGCTTGACGAGCCGACCGCCGGCGTCGATCCGAAGGCGCGTCGCGATTTCTGGAACGAGATTCATGCGCTCGCCGCCGACGGGCTGACCGTGCTGGTCTCCACCCATTACATGGACGAGGCCGAGCGCTGTCATGAAATCGCGTACATCGCCTACGGCTATTTGCTGACGCACGGCACCGTGGACGAGGTGATCGCAAAATCGGCGCTTACCACCTACACTGTGACAGGCGAGGACCTCGGCGCACTCGGCAATGAGCTTGCCGGCAAGCCCGGGGTCGACATGGTGGCGCCGTTCGGAACCTCCCTGCACGTCTCCGGCCGCGACACGGCGGCACTGGAGGCGGCGATCGCGCCCTGGCGCGACCGCCCGTCGTTGCGCTGGGAGCATTCCCATCCCTCGCTCGAGGACGTCTTCATCGAACTGATGAGCCGCTCAAGGGACAATTTCCAATGAGCATCGTTCGCGCAGTGGACGAGAACCAACCGGACCGTGAGCCACGCTTCGGCTTCTGGCGGCGCGCCTATGCGATGGTGGTGAAGGAATTCATCCAGCTCCGGCGCGACCGCGTGTCGTTCGGGATGATCGTGATGATTCCGGTGATGCAGCTCCTGTTGTTCGGCTTCGCCATCAACACCACGCCGCGCCACATGCCGACCGCGGTCCTGTTGCAGGAGGAAAGCGATCTCGCCCGCTCGGTCCTGAAGGCGCTGGAGAACACCGCCTATTTCCGCTTCACGCGCGAAGTGCATGATGTCGAGGAGTTCGACGATCTCTTGATGTCGGGCAAGGTGCTGTTCGGCGTCGAGATCCCGCGCGGGTTCGAGCGTGCCGTGCGCCGGGGCGAGCGGCCGGCACTGTTGGTCGCGGCGGACGCTACCGATCCCGTAGCCGCAGGCGCGGCCTTGGGATCGCTTGGCACGCTGGTGCAGACCGCGCTGGCGCACGATTTGTTTGCCGGTGATCCGCCGGCCCTGCCGTTCGAGATCCGGGCGCATGCGCGCTACAACCCGGCCGCCTCATCCCGCCTCAACATCGTGCCGGGTCTCGTCGGCACCATCCTCACCATGACCATGCTGATCTTCACCGCTCTGTCGGTGACCCGCGAAGTCGAGCGCGGCACCATGGAAAGCCTGCTTTCGATGCCGATCCGGCCGGTCGAGGTGATGTTCGGCAAGATCATCCCGTACGTGCTGGTCGGCTTCATCCAGGCCTTCCTGATCCTCAGCATCGGCGTGCTGATGTTCGGCGTGCCGGTGCTCGGCAGTCTGGTCATGCTCGCGCTGCTCTCCACACTGTTCATAACCACCAACCTCTCGATTGGCTATACGTTCTCCACCCTCGCGCAGAACCAGCTTCAGGCGATGCAGCTTTCGATCATGTTCTTTCTGCCGAGCATCTTGCTGTCCGGCTTCATGTTTCCGTTCTCGGGCATGCCGGTGTGGGCACAATATATTGGCGAGGGCCTGCCGCTCACGCACTATCTGCGCATCGTCCGCGCCATCATGCTGAAGGGCGCCACTCTGCAGAACCTGGAGTACGATGCCATCGCCCTTGCAGCGCTCATGATGTTGGCGATGACGATTGCGGTGACGCGCTTTCGCCGCACGCTCGATTGATGCAGAATGCCCCGGAATGACCGCGGGGGTATGACGGTGAAACCTGACGGGGCGGGGAAGCGTCTGGAATTTGCGGCGATGTCCGCGGATTTCGAGCGCGCGTTCATGCGTGAGGTTCTTCGCACCGAGCTCATCCGGGTCAAGGCGCTCATCGTCACCGGCTGCGTCCTGATGCTGTCCCTGACCGCGATCTACCTGACCGACCCTGGCGTTCTGGATCGGCTGTGGCACGGCGGGTTCGGGCGGGGCCATGTCTACGCGATCCTGATCTTGTTCATCCTGTTCGAGCTCTGGAGCCATGCATCGATCCGGCGCAACCTGAAGCGGGACCACGACCTGCACCCGGCCTGGCGCTACATCGGCGCGTTCGTCGAGACGTCGATCCCCACGGTCATTCTGGTGCTGCAGATCCAGAGCATGGGATCGATTGCGGCGCTGGGCTATGCCATGCCGCTCATCTATTTCGTCTTCATCATCCTTTCCACATTGCGGCTCGATTTCCGGCTTTCGACGTTCACCGGCCTCGTCGCGGCAGGCGAATTGTTCCTCGTGGCGATGTACTACCGTCCTGCCGCCGACTTTGACGAGCCTGAGCTCTACTACCACGCCACGCGCAGCTTCATCATCCTGGCCTGCGGCGTGCTGGCAGGCGCCGTCGGCACGCAGCTGCGTCGGCAATTTGCCGCGAGCATCGAGGCGGCCACGGCGCGCGACCGCGTCACGAACCTGTTCGGACGGCACGTATCGCCGCAAGTGGTGGAGCAGTTGATGACCGAGGAAGCGAGCACCGCGGGTGAGATCAGACGCGTCGCCGTCATGTTTGTGGACTTCCGCGGCTTTACCGCGGCTGCGCGATCGCGCTCCCCGCGCGAGGTGTTCGAACGGCTGAACAGCGCGTTCGCCATACTGGTCGAGATTGTCGATCGCCATGGCGGCATCGTGAACAAGTTTCTGGGCGACGGCTTTCTGGCGCTGTTCGGGGCGCCGCTGGAAGCCGATGACGCCGCGCTGCGCGCGGTGGCGGCCGGACGCGAGATGCTCGCCGCCATGGAGCGCATCAACGCACAATCGAACTGGCCGCTGCGCATCGGCATCGGCCTCAATTTCGGTGAGGCGGCCGCGGGCTGCATCGGCTCGCCCCGGCGCAAGGAATATACCGTGATCGGCGACACCGTTAACCTTGCTTCGAGGCTGGAAGCGCTGAACAAGGAGTTCGGCTCGCAATTGCTGATATCGGAGGCCGTTCGCGAAGCATTGGGCCAAGGCGGCGGCGATGCCGTCGCGCGCGGCGAAGTCGAGGTACGGGGTTACGAGCGACCGGTCGCGGTATGGCAGTTGGGATAGCGAAAGCCACGGGCTCGATTGCTCCGCATGCTCCGAGCCTGCGGGTATTACGGCGGTCATCATAGGCGTGCTATCATAAGTCGGATAGTCACGGCTGCCGCGGGGGAAAAGACAGATGCAGCGCCGCTACATGACGTTGGATGTTTTCACCGACTGCGCGTTCGGCGGCAATCCGCTCGCGGTCGTGCTCGACGCCGGAGGTCTTTCGACAGCCCAGATGCAGGCGATCGCCAAGGAGTTCAACTATTCCGAGACGACATTCGTGCTGCCGGCGCGCGCGGAGGGACACGATGCCGAGGTGCGCATCTTCACCGTGCATTCAGAGATTCCGTTTGCGGGTCATCCCAACGTCGGCACTGCCTTCGTGCTGGCAAGGCTCGGCGAAACCGCGCCGCCGCGCCTGCTGTTCGAGGAAAAGGCGGGCTTGGTGACGGTCGAAATCCTGAAAGAGGACGGCCGCGTTGTCGGCGCCGAATTGACCGCGCCGCAACCACTCAAGCGCTCGGCGCAGGTCGGTGCGGAGCAGGCGGCGGCCTGCCTGTCGCTGTCCGCGGCCGACATCAAGACAGATAGGCATCCGCCCCACATCATCTCGGTCGGCTTACCAATCCTTGCCGTCGAACTTGCCTCGCGCGAGGCGCTACGCCGTGCCAGTCCCGATACCGCTGCGTTCGCGCGCACCTTTCCGATCGATGGTGCCGACGCGATCTATCTCTATACGCGCGAGGTGCCCTCAGCCGAGCAGCCGTGCGACGTGCAGGCCCGCATGTTCCATCCCGGCGCGAGCGGCCTTTCGGAGGATCCCGCCACCGGCAGCGCCACCGTGGCGGCGGCGGCGCTGTTTGCCGATCTCGATCCGGCCCGCGATGGCGAACTGAGGCTCAGGACAGGGCAGGGCGTGGACATGGGGCGGCCGAGCCTGTTGCTGACGCGCGTGCGCAAGCAGAACGGCGCCATCGTCTCCGCCCATGTCGGCGGCCATTGCGTGCCAATGATGGAGGGAACGTTTCGGCTGGCCGGCTAGTTCTGCCCGTCATTCCGGGGCGATGCGCAGCATTGAACCCGGAATCCATTGATCCACCGTCGCTGCGGCCCGACGGATTCCGGGTTCGCGACTTCCTCGCGCCAGGGAATGACGACTACACTTGCGGCGCCACCAGGTTTTCCACCTTTACGCCATCGCGCTCCTCGATGATCTCGGCGATCCATTGGCGATGGCAATTGGCGTGGTCGCGCTCGTAGCAGAGCAGGCAGGCCGGGCCGGCCTTTTTCACCAGCGAAGAAAGTTCATCGAGCTGCTCGCGGGCCTCGTGCGTCTTCAAGTGTTTGGAATAGATCTGGTGGAGCAGATCCACCTTGCCGCTGCGCGCGGCGAGGCGCCCCTCTTTCGGCGTTCCGAGCGCGGCAAGATGCACGTAGCCGATGCCGCGCTCGTCGAGCGCCGCCGCAAGCTGCTTCTTGGAAAAGCCGGGCCGGCGCGACGACGTCACGGCGCGCACGTCGACGAGGAGCTTCACGCCGGCACCTTCCAGTTCGTCCAGCACCGCACTTGGCGGTGTCTGTTCATAGCCGATGGTGAACAGCTTCTTCGTCTTGGCCATTCAAAGCTTCTCTCAACTCACCCGGCCAATCAATTCCATCGCGCCCGCCGGCGCGCGCACCTTGCCCTCATGGATCACATACGCAAAAACGTCGCGCGGTTGCTTCTTCGGTTTGGCGTTATCGACCTTCGGCAGGTCGTCGGGCTCGCCGCCGCCCGCCCACAATTGAAAGCGCTTCGCCCAGGCATCAAGCTGTTGCGGAGGATAGCAGGTCTTGATCTCGTCACGGCCCTTCTGCAGCCGCGCATAGATAAAGTCGCCGACGACGTCGGCGATCGCCGGATACTTGCCGTGCTCGGCAAAGACCACGGGGGTTTCGAACTCGCGCAGCAGCGCGACGAAATCCGGGGCGCGGAAGCTATCGTGCCGCACCTCGACCACGTGGCGTAACGCCTTGCCATCGAGCTCGCGGGGCAGGAGCTCGAGAAACTTGCCGAAATCGACCGGATCGAACTTCTTGGTCGGCGCGAACTGCCACAGCACTGGGCCGAGACGGTCGCCGAGCTCCAGCACGCCGGAATCGTAGAAGCGCTTGATGGAGTCCCCAGCCTCGGCGAGCACGCGGCGGTTGGTGGCAAAGCGCGGTCCCTTGACCGAGAACACGAATCCATCGGGCACCTCGCTCGCCCATTTGCGAAAACTCTCCGGCTTCTGCGAGCCGTAATAGGTGCCGTTGATCTCGATCGAGGTCAGTTTCGAGGCGGCGTAGGCAAGCTCCTTCGTTTGCGCGAGCTTGTCGGGATAAAACACGCCGCGCCACGGCTCGAACGTCCAGCCGCCGACGCCGATATAGATGCTGCCGGATTTGTTCTGGTTGGTCTTTGACGCGGCCACTTCAGGTTCTCGGGGTTAGGGAACTCGGCAAGGCCATCCTAGTCAATGCAGAGGTGACAGGCCAGTTGCAGGCGCTTACTCAATACGCCGCCGGCTTTCATCAAGCACAGGGCCTTGCAGAAGTGGCATTGTCCGAATTGCACGGATCGCTGCCGGAATTCCTTCCTCTTTCGGCTGCACGGTTTTCCATGGTAACTATTCGCCAATGGCAAGAGGGAACGCGTTGGCATGTCGTCCGAGTCGGTAGGTGGCATTCTGGGTGCGATCGTCGCGGCCATCGTGCTCGCGGTCGCAGTGGTTTTTGGTCCGATCGGACAATTCGGCAGAGCGCCCAAGGTCGAGCAGCCGGTCGCCGCCCCGGCTCCCGCTGCGCCGGCTCCGCGGGGCCCGGTGATTCGGGAGGTTCCAAACAACTAGCGCCGAGCCCTTGCGGATCGTCGGACAAGTTCCTATCTCGCCTCTAACGGCGACGTTGCAGCGGAAAGCTCCGGCGCCGGTACGACCTCGGAATAGCTCGGCAGCGCCGGATGTACGCGCGCCCGTTGTTCCGGGTCGTTGGTATTTTGGCCCCCTTTGGGCCCTTTTCCTGTGGAGCGGCGGCTTGGCATCGGAGAAGGCGGCGGATATACGCTGCCCATGAACGAAGCCATCCGACCGGGCGCCGAAAACCCACCGCAGGCCTTGGAGCACCCGGTCCTGGAGCCGGGCTCGGGCGTGCCGGAGCTTTCGGTTGTCATTCCGACCTTCAACGAACGAGACAACGTCGCGGTGCTGTACCGGCGCCTCGAAGCGACGCTTTCCGGCATTTCCTGGGAAATCATCTTCGTCGACGACAATTCGCCTGATGGTACCTCGGAAGCAGTGCGCCGCCTGGCGCAGCAGGACAGCCGCGTGCGCTGCATCCGCCGGATCGGCCGGAGAGGGCTGTCGGGCGCCTGCATCGAGGGCATCCTGGCGTCCAGCGCGCCTTATGCCGCGGTGATGGACGCCGATTTGCAGCATGACGAAACCCAGCTGCCAAACATGCTGTCGCTGCTGCGGAGCGGACAGGCGGAGCTCGTGGTCGGCAGCCGCTATATCGAAGGCTATCGCGCCGAAGGGTTCAACAAGCAGCGCGCCGGCGCGAGCGCCCTTGCCACCGAAGTCGCCAAGCAGATGCTGCAGGTCAAAGTCGCGGACCCGATGAGCGGCTTCTTCATGATCCGTCGCGACCGCTTCGAGCAACTGGCGCCCAAATTATCGGTGCACGGCTTCAAGATCCTGCTCGATCTCGTGGCGACCGCGCGCGGCGAACTCCGTACCGTCGAGGTTCCCTATACTTTCGGCGCGCGCCAGCACGGCGAAAGCAAGCTCGATTCCATGGTGGCGCTCGATTTCCTTGGCCTCGTGCTGGCGAAGTTGACCAACGACGCGGTGTCGTTGCGCTTTCTCCTGTTCGCGATGGTGGGCTCGATCGGATTGGTCGTTCACCTCGCCACGCTCTTCGTCGTGCTCGAGATCTTCAAGGCACCGTTCGCCGAGGCGCAGGCTTCCGGCGCCATCGTTGCCATGACCAGCAATTTCATCCTGAACAATTTTCTTACCTATCGCGACCAGCGGCTCAAGGGCCTTGCGATCCTGCGCGGCCTCATTGCCTTCTATCTCGTGTGCAGCGTCGGCCTGTTCGCCAATGTGGGCGTTGCGTTCTCGGTCTACGACCAGGAGCCGATCTGGTGGCTTGCTGGCGCCGCGGGCGCGCTGATGGGCGTGGTGTGGAACTACGCCATGTCCGGTCTGTTCGTCTGGCGCAAGCGATGATGCGCAATGAGCCCGAGTGACGCGCGGCTCGTCCGAAACACGGCGCTCACGATCGTAGCGCTTGTCGCTTTGCGGCTCCTTGCCGCCGCCTTCACGCCCATCACGTTCGACGAAGCCTATTACTGGCTGTGGTCGAAACATCTGGCGGGCGGTTATTACGACCATCCGCCGATGGTCGCCGCGGTGATCCGCGCCGGCACTTTGATCGCCGGCGACAGCGAATTCGGCGTCCGCTTTGTTTCGATCCTGCTGGCGCTGCCGATGAGCTGGGCCGTGTTTCGTTCCACCGAGATCCTGTTCGGTGGCGTTCGCGTCGCCGCCACCGCGGCCATCCTGCTCAATGTGACGCTGATGGCGGCGGTCGGGACACTGATCGTCACGCCCGATGCGCCTCTTCTGGTCGCCTCGAGTTTCGTGCTGTTTTTTCTAGCCAAGGTGCTTGAGACCGGACGCGGCGCGTGGTGGCTTGCGGTGGGAGCCGCCGTCGGGGCGGCGCTGCTGTCGAAATACACCGCCTTGTTCTTCGGGCTCGCCATCCTGATCTGGCTGCTCGCGGTGCCGAAATTGCGCTTCTGGCTGCTTTCGCCATGGCCGTATCTCGGCGGCATCGTCGCATTCCTGGTCTTTTCGCCCGTGATCCTCTGGAATGCCGAGCATCAATGGGTGTCGTTCCTCAAGCAGTTCGGTCGCGCCCGCATCGAGGACTTCCGCCCGATCTTTATCCTCGAGCTGATCCCGACCCAGATCGCCTTCGCTACCCCGCTCGTCTTCATCCTGGGCGCGATGGGACTTTATGCCCTGATCCGGCGCAAGGTCGGCGCCTGGGCCTCGCGCATGCTGCTCATTACGATGTTCTGGACCGTCGTTGCCTATTTCGCCTGGCACTCGCTGCATGCGCGCGTCGAGGCGAACTGGTTCGCGCCGGTCTATCCTGCCTTTGCCGTCGCCGCCGCCGTCGCCGCCAATCTCGCGCAATGGCGTCCGCGTGTGCAGCGCGTTGCCGACTTCTGCCTGCGCTGGGCAGCGCCCACCGGCATCCTGATGTTTGCGGCCCTGATCGTGCAGGCCAACACCGGCGTGCTCTCCGGCTATCGTCGCGACGCCACCGTGCGCAGCGTCGGCGTCGGCTGGCCCGAACTTGCCAGGCAGATCGAGGCGGTGCGCGCGCGTGTCGGCGCAACCTGCGTGCTCGCGCCCGATTACGGCACCACGGCCTGGCTTGCCTTCTATCTGCCGACCGGCACCTGCGTGATCCAGCGATCGCAGCGCATCCGCTGGATTAACATGCCCGAGCCCGATCGGCAGATGCTTGCCGGCAAGCTGCTCTATGTCGACGAGATCCGGCCCCGCGGCCGCGTCTTCCTGAACGAGATTTTTTCGGGCGTCACGCGGGTGGCGGAACTGCCGCGCAGGCGCGGCCCGCTGGTGATCGAAATTTACGGTGTCGACCTGCTCGAAGGCGCCAGGGGCGAGGTATTGGACCACTCGCCACCGCCGGAACTCGCTGGTTTTTGAGGCCTGCTCGGTTGCGGAAAAACACGTGATTGCAAGGCCTTATCCCAAAATGGGACAGCGTTAACACATTGCCTAAGTTCCGCCCGAACTTAATCCGCATTTAACGAAAAGTCGCCTTAATGCCGCTCCGCGCCTCTGTCAGATGCTGTGGTGGAACCTGACCAGACACGGTCCTTGGCAGGGGACAAAGTAGAACCGTCCTGGACGCGAGGCGAATGAGTACGAGTATCGCAGCGCCGAGTTTTGCGGCACGGAAGCCCTGTAAGTCTTCCAAGAGATCTCCCAAGAGATCTTCCCGTAAAGCCATTTCTCCCAATCTGTTCGGCGCCGCCGCGGTCGGCTGCCTGGTATTGGGGTGTGGCTGGACGGTCTATACCAACATCATCGCCGCGAGCGTCTATCCGACGCTCGGCAGCACCAGCTATGACGAGCCGATGATCAAGCACGCGCCCCGGATCGGCGCGCGCATCCCCAGCGAAGCGATCGAGCAAGTGTTTGCCGCGCTGCCGGACGAGCGCCCGCTCGCCAACGCGCCGGCCGGGCCCATCACCGCGACCCTGTTCGCCGAGCGCTTTGCGGCTTCCGAGGCGCAGAGCGTGCCGTCAAATGCCGCGAGTGCCGCTCCGCCCGTTGCGGTCGCCGAAGCGGCGAAGCCAGCCGGGCCGAGCAGGCCGGGTGAGGTTTCGAAGATGGCCGAAGCGGCCAAGTCCGACACATCCAAATTCACCGCGGCCAAGTCGAAGCAGGCGCCGGCCGCGCCGACGCAATTGGCGCTCAATACGCCGGCGCCATCCGAGCCGGAGACCAGGAGGTCCGCCGGCGTCTCGATCCGCGACATGGCCGAACGCGCCAAGGCTGCCGTGATGTCGATCGCCTCGGGCGAGAAGGCGTCGATGGTCGAAAAGCTCTGGGGCAAGCAGCCGTCGACCTCCACGGTGCTGGCCTATGCCTCGGCCGATGCCGACGTTACGGCGAGCATCGGGCAGAACCAGAACCCGATGCACGGCGGATCGCCGCCTTACGATCGTTCCACCGCGGTCTACGACATTTCGCGGAAAACCGTTTACCTGCCTGACGGTACCAAGCTCGAAGCGCATTCGGGCCTCGGCTCCAATCTCGACGATCCGCGTTCCGCACATCTTCGCATGCGCGGGGTGACGCCTCCGCACATCTACGAAATGAAGCCGCGCGAAGCGCTGTTCCACGGCGTGCCGGCGCTGCGGCTGACCCCGATCGGCGGCGAGGACGCGATCTTCGGCCGCGACGGCCTGCTCGCGCACACCTACATGCTGGGGCCAAACGGTGACTCCAACGGCTGCGTGTCGTTCAAGGACTACTACGCGTTCCTCGACGCTTATCGCAACAAGGGCATCCGCAAGCTCGCGGTCCTTGCCAGCATCGACTGAGACCAATCATCCCGGCACGGCGCGGCAGCGCCGCGCCCGGAAATTTCGCCCCCGCAGACGCGCGGCTCAGCTCAACGCGCCGTCGCGCACGATGATGGCAAAGCGGTCGGAGAGCTCGACCAGCGCGACATCATGGACAGTGGCGGCGGAAACGATACCGCCGCGGCCGTCGGGCAGGTCGCGCGTCGCGCAGCTGTCCGCATCGACGGTGACGCGAAAGCCGAGATCGAGCCCGGCGCGCGCGGTCGAACTCACGCACATATGGGTCATGAAGCCGGCAAGGACGATGTTCTTTCGTCCGGTGGTGCCAAGGCGTGCCTGGAGATCGGTGCCCGCAAAGGCATTGGGCAATCCCTTTTCGATCACCGGCTCGTTCGATTGCGCAGCGAGGCTTGCGACAATGGCGCCGCGCTCCGCGCTGCGGTCGAACAGGCCGCCCTGTCGTCCGCGATGCGCCACGTGAAAGATGGCAGCACCCGCTTCGCGCGCGCGGGCAAGCAGGTTTGCTGCGTTCGCGATGGCGGCATCGGCCCCGGGCAGCGCCAGGGGGCCGGCTCGATATTCGTTCTGAATGTCGATCAGAATCAGGCAGGATTCCGAAAGCCGGGGCGGGGTGAGATCGGCGCCGGAAAGCTGGAGCAGGGTTTTCGCAACGGTCATGGTTGGTTTCGTCTCAAAGGTTGTACGTGCGCAACCTAGCGCGGCGGCACCTTCCGTTCATGCCGCATTGTTGCAGCCGGTAGCTGCGATATTGCCGGGGAACTTCGACCCATGCTAGCGAATATGGATGAACTGGGATGACCTTCGGATCGTCGCCGCGGTGAGGGACGAGGGCACTTATGCCGGTGCCGCCATCCGCCTGCGCATGGACGAGACCACGGTGGGGCGCCGCGTGCAGCGGCTTCAGCGTGCGCTGGGCTTTCGGCTGTTCGACACCGCCGACGGGCTGCGCCGGCCGACCCGGCAATGCGAGATGGTGCTGGACCACGTCGAAGCCATGGCCGGGCATGCCGCCGCCATCGCGAGAGCCGGCGACGGTGATGCGGGCCTCGCCGGTCGCTTCCGGATCGCCTCGACCACGGGCGTTGCCGAGGAGATCCTGTCACCGCGCGTGTGCAAGCTCCTGGTGCGTCATCCAGGACTCTCGCTGCAATTCCTCACGTCGAGCGGCAACGTGAAGTTCTCGCGCTGGCAGGCGGATTTCGCCGTTCGCCTGCGCACGCCGGAGAAGGGCGATTTCACGATTTCCAAGCTCGGCGAGTTCAAGCTCTATCTGTTCGAGCCCGCGGCAGAGGGCGAGACTGAGCCCGTGATCTGCGCCTATCCCGAGGACCTCGGCCCGGTCCCCGAGACGCAATTCCTGAAAAGCCGCGGCTGGCAGGAGAAGGCGCGCTGCATCACCGACAATACGCGCATCATCAAGGATTTGGTCCGCACCCATCAGGCCGTCGGCATCCTGCCGGACTACTTCTCTGCCGATCTGTTATCCGACCGCCGCCTGCGCGCCACGATCCTGCCGCGACGGCGCGACGTCTGGCTGTTGGTGCAGAACCACCTGAAGCAGGACAGGGCGGCGCGCGCCGTCATCGACTGGTTGCGCGACTGCTTCGGGGAGTCTCGGGCGTGATCCGTTGCAGCGGTGTTTCGTAACCACCGGTTGGAGCAAAACTATCTTGAGCTGATTGCGCTTGACCTTGAGTTGGCTAAGTTGATCGTCGCACTCAAGGCGAAGGGAATCTCATGATGGCGACGCAAGGCGAGGGCGTGCGGTCCCCATGGGCCAGCATTTGGCTTAGTCCGCGTGAGACCATCGAAGGCATAGTCACGACGCAGCCCCGGCGGCTCGTTTGGTTGCTTGCCGGCTTGGGAGCGATCGCCAGTTTTTACACCGAGTTCCTAAGCCTTGGCTTGGTGGATTCGTTCGGGTGGCGGCTTTGGCTCGCATTCGTCGTCGGCAGTGCGATTATCGGGATCCTCTTTCTGTATGTGAATGCGTTGATCTTGCGCGCGATGGGAGGACTCTTGGACGGTCCTGCCTCCACGCTCGAATTGCGAGCTGTACTGGCCTGGAGCTCGCTGCCGGGTATAGTTGGGCTTGCCATCGCACTGACACTCAATGTCCTGGCGGAGCCACTCAGTGGCGCTGCCGGTGTCTCGCCGACCGTGATTTCGCAGGTGGCAACCGTAGTTGCTGCATTGTTCGGCTTCTGGTCGTTCGTGGTCGTGCTGCTGATGCTGTCGCGCGTCCAAGGCTTCGGGTTCTGGCGCACGATCACGGCCTACTGCGCAGTCTTGCTGTTCCCAGTATTGATCGCACTCTTTGTTCGGACGTTCCTGTTTCAGCCGTTCAGTTTGCCGAGCGGGTCGATGTATCCGACGCTGGCCGTCGGTGACAATGTCTTCGTATCGAAATTCGCGTATGGCTACAGCCGCTATTCGCTGCCGTTTTCGCCGTCGTGGTTGTCAGGACGCGTCTTTGGCGCAGAGCCGGTACGTGGAGACGTCGTTGTGTTTATCCTGCCCAAGGACGGCGTGACGACCTACGCCAAACGTGTCGTAGGCATGCCTGGTGATCGCATTCAGATGCAACAGGGCGCTCTCTACATCAATGGAGCAGCGGTAAGACGCGAACGGGTTGAGGATTTGGTCGGCGACAATGCCTGCGGGGCTGAACCCACTGCGAAAGTAAAACGCTGGCGTGAAACGCTGCCCAATGGCGTGAGCTACCAGACGCTCGATTGCATCGATGCCGGTTTCTATGACAACACGAATGTCTACGTGGTGCCGGCGGGCCACTTCTTCATGCTCGGCGACAATCGCGACAATTCGACCGACAGTCGCGTGCTTTCCGCGATGGGCTACATCCCCCTAAATAACGTGATCGGTCGAGTCGAGATGGTCTACTTTTCCAATGGGCCGGATAAGGACGACGGCACACCACGGGTCCGCTCCGAACGTGTTGGATTGATGATCCGCTGATGAATAGTGGCCAACCGCTTTGGGCGGTGCTTCCTGCCGGTCATTTGCATCAGCCACCTGACAGGATCATCAGAGCCGCCTGAAGCAACGCGGCGGTCGATTGTGCCGCTGGTAGTCCGGTTCAATTGATCATCATCGTCCAGGTCATTCGGGGGCGCGACGAATCGCGGTATTTCCAACTGACGACTGTGGTTATGGATGCCGGGCTCGACGCTTCGCGTCGCCCCGGAATGACGAGAGGGAAGAGCTCAGCGAAAACAAAAACCCCGGCATTGCTGCCGGGGTTTTGCATTCCTTTGGATCGCTTGAAGCGGACGGATCAGAAGTCCATGCCGCCCATGCCGCCGCCCGGGGGCATACCGCCGCCGGCCGGAGCGTTCTTCTTCGGCAGCTCGGCGACCATCGCCTCGGTGGTGATCAGGAGAGCCGCCACGGAAGCCGCGTTCTGGATCGCCGTGCGCACCACCTTGGTCGGGTCGATGATGCCCTTGGTGACGAGATTGCCGTACTCGCCGTTCTGCGAGTCGAAGCCGTAGGCGTACTGGTCCTTCTCCAGGATCTTGCCGACAATGACCGAGCCGTCTTCGCCGGCGTTGATGGCGATCTGGCGGGCCGGTGCGGACAGCGCCTTGCGCACGATCTCGACGCCGGTCTTCTGGTCGTCGTTCTGGGTGCGCACGTTCTTCAGTCTTTCGGTGGCACGGAGCAGGGCGACGCCGCCGCCCGGCAGGATGCCTTCCTCGACCGCGGCGCGGGTCGCATGCATCGCGTCATCAACGCGGTCCTTGCGCTCCTTGACCTCGACCTCGGTCGCGCCGCCGACGCGGATCACCGCGACGCCGCCCGCGAGCTTGGCGAGACGCTCCTGCAGCTTCTCGCGGTCGTAGTCCGAGGTGGTTTCCTCGATCTGCGCCTTGATCTGCGTGACGCGGGCTTCGATGTCGGCCTTCTTGCCGGCGCCATTGACGATGGTGGTGTTCTCCTTGTCGATCATCACCTTCTTGGCGC
>NZ_JACRAW010000068.1 GCF_016213215.1 Bradyrhizobium sp.
GCGATGGTGTCGCCGGGAATGCCGAACAGGAGCGACGGCACCCAGCCCGAGGCGATGCTCGCATTGTTGCTGGCGCCGGACTCGACGAGGCCCTCGACATGGCCGGTGCCGAACTTCTCGGGCTCCTTCGAGAAGCGCTTTGATAGCGCGTAGCTGACCCAGGCGGCCATGTCGGCACCGGCGCCAGGCAGCACGCCGATGATGATGCCGACGATGTTCCCGCGCGTCATCTGCCGGTGATATTTCCGCGTGAGCCTCCACTGGCCCGCCATGATGCTTCCGAACTTGCGCCGCGGGATCGGCGGCGGCTCCGGGGTGAGCATTGCGCGCATTACCTGCGCGACGGCGAACACGCCGACCAGCGCCGGGATCGGCTCGATCCCGCCGAACAGGTCGGTGATCCCGAACGTGAAGCGCGGCACACCGCCCGGATTTTCAATGCCGATGCACGCCACAAGCAGGCCGATGAACATGCCCGCGATCGCCTTCACCGGGGACGATCGCGCGACCAAAGTGGCGCACATCAGGCCGAGGAGTGCGAGCCAGAAATACTCGAACGTCGAGAACGAGAGCGCGATTTCGGCGAGCGGCGGCGCCAGGATCATGAGCGAGAGCGTGCCGGCGATGCCGCCGACCGCCGAAAACCATACGCCGGCGCCGAGCGCGAGCTCGGCCTCGCCCTTGCGTGTCATGGCGTAGGCTTCGTCGGCATAGGCTGCCGACGCCGGCGTTCCCGGAATGCGCAACAGCGCGCCCGGGATGTCGCCGGCAAAGATCGCCATCGAGGATGCCGCGACGATGGTGGCGATCGCGGCGATGGGCGAAAGATAGAATGTGACGGGCACGAGCAGGGCCGTCGCCATCGTCGCCGACAGGCCCGGCAGCGAGCCGATCACGAGGCCATAGACCGATGCCACCAGCATCGCGATGATGACTTCCCAGGTCGAAATGAGAGAAAACGCCTCGAGCAGGGTGTTCAGCATGGATCACCAGGGCATCGGCAGCAGACCGGCCGGAAGGGGTACGCGCAACAGTTTGGCGAAGATCAGATGGACGCCGATCGGCGCCAGCACGGCGAGCGGTAGCGCCAGCTTCCAGCGGGCGCCGAGCGCCGTCGACGTCACGTAGACGATCAGCGCCGCGGTGACGATGAAGCCGAGCCGTTCGGCGACTGCCACATAGAAGATCAGGAGCGCCGGCGGGAGCAGGGCGCGCAGGCCGTAAAGCTTCCCTGTCGGCGCCCTGGCCTGGCCTTCCTCGACCGGCACGAGCTCCTCTTCCTCTTCGAAGCTATGGCCGATGCCGAACGTGATCGCGAGCCCGCACAGCGCGAGTCCGGTCCCGATCACTAGCGGAAAAACGTTGGGACCGACCGGCTGTCCCGGCACGGGCGGCAGTAGCCAGCCCCCATAGGCGGCGGCAGCGCCGAGGACAATGAGAAACGATCCCGTAACCTGATCGGGAAGCCGCATGGCAAAGTCCTTCAGAGGGGGTTCCAGCCTGTCAGGAAACAACGATGAAACGTGCGCCGCAGGACGGCAGACGTGAACGCGTCCGCCGCCAGAACGGATCAGGCCTTGGAAAGACCTGCAGCCTTCATTGCCTCACCCATCTGGGCATCGCCCTTGTCCATGAAGGCGGTGAATTCGGCCGCATCGCCCCACACCGTGCCGAAGCCGCGATTGCTCATGAAGTCCTTGAACTCCTTGGAGTCGTAAACCTTCTTCAGCGTCGCGGTGAGCTTGGTTGCGATCTCCGGCGGCAAGCCCTTCGGCCCTGCGATGCCGCGCCAGGCTCCGGTCGAATAGTCGATGCCCATGGCCTCCTTCAGTGTCGGGACGTCAGGAAACACGGGATTGCGCGCCGGCGCCATGATGGCGAGGCTGCGCGCCTTGCCGGCCTCGATGATGGCGCGCGCTTCCGGCACCGAGCAGGTGGTGAGGTCAAGGCCGCCCGCGGCGAGATCCTGCATCGCGGGCGCGGCGCCGTTCGATGGCACCCAGGCGACATGATTGGCGGCGAGCCCCATCGCCTGCAGCCAGCCAACCAGGGCGAGATGCCAGATGCCGCCCTGACCGGTGCCCGAGGCCTTGAATTTGCCGGCCGGTGCCGCCTTGATGGCGTCGGCAAGCTCCTTCACGGTCTTGTAGGGCGACGACGAGGAGACCTGAATGCCCGGCGGATCCTGGTTCATCAGCGCAAGCGGCGTGTAGCTGCGCGGGGTCAGCTCGGTGAGCCCCTGCCAGTGCATCATCGAGATTTCGACGGTCAGCATGCCGATGGTGTAGCCGTCGGGCGCTGCGGTAGCGATCGCCGAATGGCCGACGACGCCGGAGCCGCCGGTGCGGTTGACGACGTTGAACGGTTGGCCGAGCTCCTTCTCCAGCAGCGCGGCGACAATGCGGGCGGTCGCGTCGGTGCCGCCACCCGCGCCCCACGGCACGATCACGGTCACCGGACGCGCCGGGTAGGCTTGCGCCAGGGCTGGTTTGAAAGCGAACGCTGCCGTAGCCGCTGCAGCAATGGACGAGGCCGCAAATGCGCGTCGCGTGATCTTGGTCATGCGTTCCTCCCGACCGGCGCCCGTGACATCGGGCGCTCTTGTATGTGCGACATTCTAGGCAGCTTTGCGCCGCGCTCGCAAGCAGTGAGGCCGCCATGCCGATGCGCCGCGTTCCAGGCAGCGAGCAGGCGCTAGTCAGCGGTTATTGCCGCTCGTTCTCGTCGCCTTTGGGCCGGCCGCCGCCGAAGATACGCTGTCCCTCGGGCGACAAATACGGTTTCAAGGTCTCCCAGGGAACGAAGGCGACATACTCGCCTTCGGCGTAGGGACCGACCGCATAGGGCGGGTAATGGAAAGTAAGGCCGGAGCTCTTGCCCGCTTCGGTCGACGGCGCGAGCGTCACCGCGCCGATCTTGAGCAGTCTGGGTTCGAGATCCTTGAACCACTCGGCGGTCGCGGTGTCTGCCGCATCGCGCTTCTTCTTCTCGACCTTGAGCGAGGCGATGACCGCTTGCAGCATCGCCTTCATGGTCGGGCCGTTGTCGGCGGTCTCGCTTAAGAACGGGCGGATGCTGATGCGCTTGTTCGCGGTCTTGTCCCACAGGATGGTGTTGACGTCGGAATTGGGATGGGCGCCGTGGGTGTCCATGTAGTCGGACCTGATGACGCTGACATAGCGGTCCACCACCACCGAACGGACCTGATATATGCGCTCGAAGTCCCAGCCGCCGTCCTTGAAGAGCTGCGGATCCTGCTTGCGTGAGGCGGCGGCCTCCGCGGCATTCTTGTCAAGCCACCTCCGCCCCTCGGCAAGGCAGTCGGCGGCGAGCGCGGGATCGGCCTTGATCCTGTCATCGAGCATGATGCGCGCGTCGATGTTCCTGTTCTTGATCTGGGCGACGGGCGTGGGTTCGGCGGCTTGCATCGGCGTCCACGCGCCGCACATTATCAGTGCGGCCAGGATTGCGAGGCTTGCGACGGTGCGCCGCGATTGGCCCGCGACAAATGCGAGCTGTGCTTGATCCTGCATGTTGATCAGTTCATTCGCTCTGTTAGATTTCTCTTTCTTTCCACTCGCCTGCGAATATCGCACGCCCCTGTGCGGACAGGTAGCGGCTGAATTTCCGCCACGGCACGAACACGACGACTTGCTTCGGTGCAAACCGGCCGGGGACGAAAAGCGCGTAATGAAAATTCAAGCCGGCGCTCTTTCCCGGAATCGTGGAGCCCGCCAGCGAAATTGGCCCGATCCCGGACAGGGAAGGTTCGGGCTCTCGGACCACGACGGCGCCGGCGCTGTGGGCCAGCTTTTCGGCAAGGCCGGCTTTCACCAACTCGAACAGCGCGTGCATGGTCGGTCCACGGTCGGCGGCTTCCGTCAAGAAGACGGCTGGCGAGACGCGACTGTCCGTCTTCGCATCCCAGAGCAGGGTATCGATGTCGAAGGCCTTGTATTTGCCGTCTATATCGGTGCCGCTCATGCGGATGATGCTGTAGTAGCGCCGGCCGGCGATCGATCCGATGTCGTAGCGGCGGCCGAAATCGGCAAGCTCGCCTGGCGGTACGCTCGCTCGCGCCATTGCCTCGGTTTCGACTGTGTTGGCCCAGTCTCGCGTCTCCTGCTCGCAGTGCTCGGTCAAGCCGCGGACCTGCAGAATGCGGTCGTCCACGAACATGAAAACTTTGGAATACTGGCCGATGACGCGGACCAGCGGCGGCATGTCGTTGGCGATGCCCGGCGAGGCGCCGAACAGGAAGAGCAGGGCGAGGGCGACGGCCGACCGTCTCATGGTCGTTCGTCGCACCAAGAGCTCTCCCGGTTCACGATTCGAGCTCTGGCTACCTGCGTTCGGCTGATTACTCCGCCGCCTGGCTGCTGTGGCCGAGCCGCGCGTTGAGCTTGTGGATCAATTCCTCGGCGGCGTCCGCGATCACCGTGCCCGGCGGGAAGATCGCTTCGGCGCCGGCCGCATAGAGGGCATCGTAATCCTGCGGCGGCACCACGCCGCCGACGATGATCATGATGTCGTCGCGGCCCTGCTTCTCCAGCGCTTCCTTGAGCTCCGGCACCGCGGTGAGGTGCGCGGCAGCGAGCGAGGATACGCCGAGAATATGCACGTCGTTCTCGACCGCCTGCCGCGCCGCCTCCTCGGCGGTGGCGAACAGCGGCCCGATGTCGACGTCGAAGCCGAGGTCGGCAAAGGCGGAGGCGATCACCTTCTGGCCGCGGTCATGGCCATCCTGGCCGATCTTGGCGACCAGGATGCGTGGCCGGCGGCCCTCGGCTTCCTCGAAGGCTTCGATCAGCGCCTGCACCTTTTCGACCCTGTTGGACATGGCGGATGCCTCGCGCTTGTAGACTCCGGTGATGGACTTGATCTCGGCGCGGTGACGGCCGAACACTTTTTCCAGCGCGTCGGAAATCTCGCCGACGGTAGCTTTCGCCCGCGCGGCATCGATGGCGAGCGCGAGCAGGTTGCCGTTGCCTTCGCCGGCCGAGCGGGTCAGTGCCGACAGAGCTGCTTCGACGTCCGTACTGTTGCGCTCACCCTTCAGGCGCTTGAGCTTGTCGATCTGCAGGCGGCGGACGTTGGAATTGTCGACCTTGAGGATCTCGATCGGAGCCTCGTCAGTCGGCTTGTACTTGTTGACCCCGATCACGGCCTGCCTGCCAGCGTCGATCCGCGCCTGGGCCTTGGCGGAGGCTTCCTCGATGCGCAGCTTGGGCAGCCCGGCCTCGATCGCCTTCGCCATGCCACCGAGCTCTTCGACCTCCTGGATATGGCCCCAGGCCTTGACCGCGAGGTCGCGGGTCAGGCGCTCGACGTAATAGGAGCCGCCCCAGGGATCGATGATGCGGTTGGTGCCGCTCTCTTGTTGTAGGAACAGCTGGGTGTTGCGGGCGATGCGCGCGGAGAAGTCGGTCGGCAGCGCCAGCGCCTCGTCGAGCGCATTGGTGTGCAGCGACTGCGTGTGTCCCTGCGTCGCCGCCATCGCCTCGACCGTCGTGCGCATCACGTTGTTGAAGACGTCCTGCGCGGTCAGGGACCAGCCGGAGGTCTGGCAGTGGGTGCGCAGCGACAGCGAGCGCGGATCCTTCGGGTTGAACGGCTTGAGCAGCTTCGCCCACAATAGGCGCGCGGCGCGCATCTTGGCGACTTCCATGAAGAAGTTCATGCCGATCGCCCAGAAGAACGACAGGCGCGGCGCGAAGCGGTCGACGTCGAGGCCGGCGGCAAGACCGGCACGCAGGTATTCGACGCCGTCGGCCAGCGTATAGGCGAGCTCGAGATCCTGCGTCGCGCCGGCCTCCTGCATGTGATAGCCGGAGATCGAGATCGAGTTGAACTTCGGCATCTTCTGCGAGGTGAAGGCGAAGATGTCGGAGATGATCCGCATCGAGGGCGATGGCGGATAGATGTAGGTGTTGCGCACCATGAACTCTTTCAGAATATCGTTCTGAATGGTGCCCGACAGTTTTTCCGGCGGCGCGCCCTGTTCCTCGGCCGCCACCACGAACAGCGCGAGGATCGGCAGCACCGCTCCGTTCATGGTCATCGACACGCTCATCTGGTCGAGCGGGATGCCTGCGAACAGCGTGCGCATGTCGTAGATGGAGTCGATGGCCACGCCCGCCATGCCGACGTCGCCGCCGACGCGCGGGTGGTCGGAATCGTAGCCGCGGTGGGTGGCGAGGTCGAAGGCGACGGAAAGGCCCTTCTGTCCCGCAGCGAGGTTGCGCCGATAGAAAGCGTTGGAATCCTCCGCCGTGGAGAAGCCGGCATATTGCCGGATGGTCCAGGGCTGGTTGACGTACATGGTCGGGTAGGGGCCGCGCAGATACGGCGCGATGCCGGGCCAGGTCTCAAGGAAGTCGAGGCCGGCGACATCGGCTTCGCCATAGGCCGGCTTGACCGGAATGCCCTCGGGCGTGAGCCAGGGTTCGGCCTCGCCGGCCGGCGCGGCGGCGGTCTTCTGGAAAGCGATGTCGACGAAATCAGGTATGCGGCTCATGGTTCCAACTATAGCAAAAGCGGGCGCTCGCGGCGCCTAGTCATGGTCCGGGTGCTGGTGGCTGACGATGCCGGCCATCTTCTCCGGCCCGTAATTCTGCAACGTGGTCTGGCTCGGCAAATTGGCGATCCCGACTACCCAGCCGAGGCGGGACTCGCTGCCGTACTGGCGGGTCGGCACGACGTGGTCGGGCCGATCGAACGTGCCGGTCATGATCTCGATGCGGTCGCCGTCGATGCGGCGATAGCTCAGCGGCGTGCCGCAGGCGGCGCAGAAGTCGCGCTCGGCAATGGAGGAGGAGCGGAATTTGGCCGGCGTGCCGCGGGTCCAGGCAAAGTCCTTCTTGTCGATGTCGGCAAGGGAGGCAAAGGGCGCACCGGTTGCCTTCTGGCACATCCGGCAATGACAGATGCTCACGCGGGTCGGCGCCGCCGCTGAGAAGCGGATGGCGCCGCACTGGCACCCGCCGGTGAGAACCGCCTTGCCCGCCTCGGTCATGCCTGCTCCATCCGTCGATAGGCTTCCTGCAGGGTCGCGAGCGCATCGCCGCCGGCAAAGATGAAGTCCTTGATGCCGGCGGAACGGAGCCCAGCCTCCTTGTCGCCCGGACGGCCCGCCAGATAGATATGCGCCCCGCCGGCGCTTTGCAGGGCCTTAGCCGCTGCTTCCGCCTGTTCCGCATAGACCTTGTCGGAGGAACAGAGGCAGAGGAGTTCTGCGCCCTCGGCCTTGTAGGCGGCGGCCAGTTTGGCCGGATCTGAAAAGCCCGCGCTGTCGACGACCTCGATGCCGCCGGTTTCGAAGAAGCTCTTGGCAAAGGTCGCGCGCGCGGTGAAATCGGCGGGCGTGCCGAGGTTGGCGAGGAACACCCTGGGCCGCGCCCCCGTCGCCTTCAGCCTGCCATCGGACTTGTCGCGCAACCGTTCGAACGGCTCGGCAAGGCGCATGGGGCTAAGCGCCTCGAACTTGAATTTGGGCTCGCCATAGGGCGAAAGGACAACGGGGCTCGCTTCCAGCACCGTGGCGTCGGCCTCGTGCAGGTTGGGAAACTCGCTGGCCCCCGTCAAAATCTCGCGGCGCTTGGCGATATTGGCCTCACGCGCCTTGCGCGTTGCGGCCACCTTGTTCTGGATCAGGTTGCTTTGCAGCGCGGCAAAGATGCCGCCCGCTTTCTCGATCTCCTGGAACAGCGCCCATGCCGCTTCGCAAAGCTGGCTGGTCAGCGTCTCGATGCCACCGGAGCCGGCCGCCGGATCGGACACCTTGGCGAGGTTGGATTCCTCCAGCAGGACAAGCTGGGTGTTGCGCGCGACGCGGCGCGCGAACGGATCCGGCAGGCCCAGCGCCTGCGTGTGCGGCAGGACCGTGATCGCGTTGGCGCCGGCAAGGCCGGCGGCAAAGGTCGCCATGGTCGCGCGCAGCATGTTCACGTAGGGATCGCGTTGGGTCAGCATGCGCCAGGCGGTCTCGGCGGAGATGAACAGGCGCTTCGGGTCAAGGCCGCACGCCTCTTCGACCCGCGCCCACAACAGGCGCAGCGCGCGAAACTTCGCCATGGTCAGGAACTGATCGGCATCGGCGGCAAGCCGCGCATAGACCATGCTGCTCGCCTGCTCTAGCGAGACGCTGCCTTGCTCGATCGCGCGCAAATAGGCAACGCCGCAAGCCAGCACGAACGCAAGCTCCTGAACCTCCGATCCGCCGGCATCATGGATCACCCGTCCGTCGGCCGCGACGAATGGACCCTTGAAGCCTGAGGCGACGAGGCCCTTGACCGCGTCCGCCACCGCAGGCGCGATCTCGTCCCAATTGTAGGGGCTGTGCCCCCACGCCGCGCAGGCCGCGAGGGGATCAAAGCCGAAGCGAATGTCGCATGCGGCCGGATCGAAGCCCTTCTTCTTGACGTATTCCGTGACATGGACGGCGGCCGCCCGCGACTGGGGTCCGACCTGGAGTTCGAGCGCAATGCCGGCATCGAGATGTACGCCGTCCAGCACCTGCGCGACGGCTTCCGCCGTCGGTTCGAGCCCGAAGCCGTGGCCGCCATTGCTGTCGGCGAAGACAAGCGTCAGCCCGGTCGCGCCATTCTCGAGATCCAGCAAGGCCTGCGCGTTGGCCATCGCAGCGTCCGGATGGTCGATCCGTTGCATGACTTGCCAGGGGGCGGCGGCCGGCCGGCCAACGACCGGCGCAACCGATGCGGCGCGCCGATAGATCGGCTCGATCTTCAACCCGTCATAGGTCTTGGCCACGAGTTTCTCGAACGGCGCACCCTTCAGCACGCCATCGACCAGCTTGCGCCAGTCGTCGTATGAAGCCTGCGGAAAATCCGCCGCAAGTCGCAAATCGTCAGTTACCGAGGTCATTCGGTAGGGGGCTCCCTGGGTCCGTCGTCGTCATCATTTGGCGCGAAATTGCCACGTCGCATAGGCCAAGCCAAACAGTTGTTTTCCGGCCTTGCTTAACCGGTATCGGGCAGCCGCTCAATTCCCTCCGTCGACATCCCTGCCAGCGCAACGCGAGCCGTTCGGCCGCCGATCAGGCGATCCGGCGCAATCTCCGCGAGCGGCACCAGCACGAAGGCGCGCTCGAACAGGCGCGGATGCGGCAACCCCAGTTCAGGTGTTTGCAACGTGACGTCGTCATAGGCGATCAGGTCGAGATCGAGGGTGCGCGGGCCCCAGCGCCGCGCCTTGTCGCGTTCGCGGCCGAACTTCTGCTCGATCTTCTGCAGCACGAACAATAACGCATGCGGATCGAGGCTGGTTTCGATCTCGACGCAGGCGTTGATGAAGCGCGCCTGGTCGTCGTCGCCCCAGGGCGGGGTCGCATAATCCGACGACCGCGCCCTAAGAGTGGCTTGCGCCATGCCGCAGATCTCGGCGATCGCCTCTCTGAATGTCGCGCGGACATCGCCGACATTGCCGCCGAGCGCAATCAAGACGCTAGCCATTGGAGGGGTGCCGCGAGCGCGTGAGAACGATGCCGACGTCATCGAAGATCGCGGCAATCGGCGCGTGCGGCTTGTGAACGGTGACCTTCACGGCTCGGATGCGCGGAAATGCGGAAAGGATCGCGTCGGCAACCGCGCCGGCGGCGCGTTCCAGGAGCCTATAGTTGGTGTTCTTGAAGGCGGCAGTCGTGGTCGCCACCACGTCGGAGTAGGACACCGTGTCGGAAAGCCGGTCCGTGCGGGAGGAATCCGACAAGTCGGTATAGAGCTCGAGGTCGATCACGAAGCGCTGACCGACCTCCGTCTCATGCTCCATCACGCCATGGCGCGCATGGATGACGAGGCCGGAGACGAAGATGGTGTCGGTCATTGCTGTTTCTCGATGGCGGCCGCGACCCGCAGCGCCTGCACGGTTTCTGCGACGTCATGGGCCCGGATGATCTGAGCTCCGCGCTGCGCCGCGAGGATATGCGCCGCGATCGAACCACCGAGCCGTTGCTGCGGCTCGGAGGGCGAAACGGAGGCGATGAACCGCTTGCGCGAGGCGCCGACCAGGACGGGTAAGTTGAAACGGCGAAACTCGTCGAGGCGCGCGATCGTCATCATGCTCTGCTCCGGCGTCTTGCCGAAGCCGATCCCGGGGTCGAGCACGATATTTCCGGGCGGGATTCCGGCGTTGGTCGCGATCGCGATGGAGCGCTCGAAGAAAGACACGACGTCCTCGATGATGTCGACCGCGGGATCGGAGCGGTCGCTGTTATGCATCACGATCACGGGCGCATTGCGCGCAGCGACCACCTTCGCCATGCCGTCATCGCGCTGGAGCCCCCAGACATCATTGGCCATCGTGGCGCCGGCGTCGAGCGCCCAGGCCACCACTTCGGACTTCATGCTGTCGATGGAGACGGGGACACCGAGCGACACCACTTCGGCAAGCACCGGTTTCAGCCGCCGAACTTCCTCCTCCATCGAGACCGGCTGCGCGCCGTAGGGACGGGTGGACTCGGCCCCGATGTCGATAATGTCGGCACCGTCTTCGATCAGGCGCCGGGCCTGGGCCAGTGCCCGCTCTGGCGCGATGAAACGACCGCCGTCCGAAAAGGAATCCGGGGTGACGTTGAGCACGCCCATGACGGCGGGACAGGATTTTGCCAAGAGCGCCCGCAGCACCGGATGTGGGCCCGGGGCGGTCGGTGCGGCGGGGCTGGATGGCCGGGCGATCATGCCGTCGCTTTGCGCGGTCGGGGAAAAGGAGTCAAGACGGGGGAGGGGTGGCGGCACCGTTTGGACCATCAGAGCGCGATCGAGCGGACGTTCGCGATTTCTCAGGTCTGTCGCCTTCTCCATGTGAGAGCCGATAATCCGGAACAGGCCACGGCTGGAATGACGCCGGCCAGGCTAAAGGGCAGAAGTTGCAACAGCCCAATTCCAGTCAGCCCCGACGCATACAAGACAAAAGGCGTCGCGAAGAGTCCTGCCAGCGCCCCTACCATGCAGGCCCGCTTCCAAAATTGTGCCTTCCGCAAGAGAAAATCCAGCAAGGCGCATAAAAGAAATGGGACGAGTCCGAATTCGTAGACAATGAGCAGAAACTGCCAATGCCGCAAAAGATCGCCGCCATACGGAACGGCCAGGACGCAAACGACCAAGAAACTCATGGGAAGGCCGAGCAGGGCGAAAATCGGGAAGCGTCTCATGCCGGGAATTGTACCGCTTGAACGATTAAGGCGCAGTTGCTTCGCGCCCTCGGGGTGAGGAAGATGCCGCGTTGTCGTTGCGAGCCAACGGGTCGCGCGAACGCGCGCCCGATGACAGGCTCCGCGAAGCAATCCAGTGTGTTTCCGCGGCGGCAATCTTGATTGCTTCGTTGCTATCGCTGTTCGCAACGACGAGTTCGCTGAGACGATGTCAATCGTACGAGCGCGGATAGCGGTGCAACAACTTAATACGAAATCTTAGGCGGGAGCCGGCGCGCTTTGGCAATCAGGTCCTGAACGGACTTCTCCGACGGCAATACCCGGACCAGCTTTTGCTTCTCATTCACTTCGCGCATGTTCTGCGCAAGCCGAGCAGGGTTGCGATGGGCGAGTTCGCGGACCGTGGTCACGCCGGCCGCGCGCACCAGGCCGATCTTGGCCTTGCCCATGCCGGGAATGCGCATGTAGTCGGACACCTTGGCCCATTCCAGCAATTGCTGTTCGCTGATCCCGGTCTTTGCTGAAAGCGCCTTCCGTCCTTTCACCGAACTTGCCGCTTCGAGCAGCGCATCGGTGGTTCGGATGCCCAGCGCTTTCAGTTTGGTGGCGGAGAAAGCCGATAGGCCTTCGATCTCTGAGATGGGATATGTCATGGTGCGTGATGAGGAATGTGCTTCAGGCAAATTGGCTTAGCCCAGGGGTGCCGGAGATGATCGCGCCTATCCGGTCCGCTCCGATTTTGTTCCGGCCAAACCTGAAAAGCTCTCGCGCGACGTTCTGGATGTCGGCCATACCCAACCCGAGGCCCATCAGGCGGCTGCCGACGGCCATCAGGCCGCCGCCCATCAGCCTGCTGAAGCCGGCGCTGTTGTCGGCGGACGTGATTGCCGCCTCCGCGCCGGGGATTTCAGCGATCAGGGCTTCGACAGGATCGGAAGGACCTTCGCTGCGAAGGAAACTCAGGACGATGCCGACGGTTTTTTCGGCGACAGCAGTTTCGACGCCGGCATTGGCTGCCAGCCTTCCGATCAGCTCATCCATGTTTGTCGCCCCTCAGCCGGCTTCAATCACCGGGTATTCCTTCTCGGATTTATTCTGAGCTTGTGCGAATCGAATTACAAGCGATCACCGCATTCGGAGGCGCCATTTCGTCGCGGAAGATTATCGAGTGTTGCAGCGTTGCAAGAGTGGAGCTGAGATTTGCGAGGAATTGCCGCCGCGAGAACTTCCAATTTGCCACTTTCGGCTTAGAAGGCGCGATTGCTGCGTCGAACAACACGGCCTATCTCATACGAACGAGTTGACCGGTTTCAATCAATTCGCAACATAAGTTAAGATTGTACAACGGGCCTTCGAGCCTCTCATTCGCGCGATAAGGTAGGCAGCGATGGCGACATCCGACACCAAGTTGGCCGACACCGGCGACAAGATCGTCGTCGGCAAGGGAGAAAAGCCGGCGTGGCTGACGCTTGCATTTGCCAATCGCCACGGCCTCGTCACCGGTGCCACCGGAACCGGCAAGACCGTCAGTTTGCAGGTGATGGCCGAGGGATTTGCGCGCGCCGGCGTCCCCGTGTTTGCCGCAGATATCAAAGGCGACTTGTCCGGGATCTCGCAACCGGGTGAGGCCAAGGACTTCATCCTCAAACGGGCGGCCGACTTGGGGCTTGCGTTCCAGCCGGATCAATTCTCGACGGTGTTCTGGGACGTTTTCGGCGAGCAGGGCCATCCGGTACGCGCCACCGTCACCGAAATGGGGCCGCTGCTGCTGTCGCGCATGCTCGATCTGAACGACGTGCAGGAAGGCGTCCTCAACGTCGCCTTCCGCGTCGCCGACGACAATGGCCTGACCCTCATCGATATGAAGGATCTGCGTGCGCTCCTGGATGCGATCGTGCCGGATCCGGGAAAGAAGGGCGAGGAAGGCGAGGAGGATCCGTTGGCGCCCGTCCGCAAGGCGGCGCAGGCCTTCGGCAACGTCACCAAGGCGACCGTCGGCACGATTCAGCGTCAACTCCTGGTTCTGGAGAACCAGGGCGGAGAGAAATTCTTCGGCGAGCCGGCCTTGTTGCTAAAGGATTTCATGCGCACCGACCGCGACGGGCGAGGCTACATCAATATTCTCGCCGCCGACAAGCTGATGCAGAGCCCGCGGCTATACGCGACCTTCCTGCTGTGGATGTTGTCCGAGCTGTTCGAGGAGTTGCCGGAAGTCGGCGATCTGCCCAAGCCGAAGCTGGTGTTCTTCTTCGACGAAGCGCATCTGTTGTTCACCGATGCGCCGAAGTCGCTGTTGGACAAGATCGAGCAGGTGGTGCGGCTGATCCGCTCCAAGGGCGTCGGCGTCTATTTCGTTACGCAAAATCCGATCGACGTGCCGGACCGCGTGCTCGGCCAGTTGGGCAACCGCGTCCAGCATGCGTTGCGCGCCTTCACGCCGCGCGACCAGAAGTCGGTCGCCGCCGCGGCGCAGACCTTCCGGCCCAACCCGAAGCTCGATACCGTCAAGGTGATCACGGAACTGGGGAAGGGCGAGGCGCTGGTGTCTTTCCTGGAAGGAAACGGCACGCCCTCCATGGTCGAACGCGTGATGATCCGGCCGCCATCGGCGCGCATCGGCCCGATCACGCCGGAAGAGCGAAAGGCGATCACCGATGCCAGCCCGGTGAGAGGCAAGTATGATACCGCCGTCGACGCCGAGTCCGCTTATGAAATGCTGCAGAAGCGCATCGCGGGAACGGCCGCAACGGCCGGTGATGGCGGCGAGGGCACCGGTGGCGGTCGTGGCGGCGGAATACTCGGCGAGATCGGCTCGATCTTCGGAAGCATCTTCGGCACCGGTGTCAAGCGCGGCAGGCTCACGACAGGGCAGAAGATCGTGCGCGAAGTGACGCGGACCGTCACCAACACGGTGGTTGGCGGCGTGGTTGCCGATCTCGGCAAGTCGGTCGGCGGCCAGCTCGGCGGCTCGGTCGGCCGCGCGCTGGTGCGCGGCGCGCTTGGCGGATTGTTGCGGCGATAACCTTCGTCTCGCGTTCCCCGTCGTCCTAAGGGGCGGATGTGCCGAGATTCCCTCGCTGCAGGTGCTGGCTCGCTGGCGCCGGCAGAGCTAAAACGCTAGCCCGGAGCCACCGCAGTCAGGAAACAAGAATGTCCAACGCACAGCTTCAGACCGTGCTCGGCCGCATCGATGCCGATTTAGACAACAGCCTGGAGCGGCTGTTTGCGTTGCTGCGGATCAAGTCTATCTCGGGCGATCCGGCGTTTGCCGCGGACTGCAGGGCCGCGGCCGAGCATCTCGCAAGGGACATTTCGAGCATCGGCTTTGCGACCGAGGTTCGCGCGACGGCCGGCCACCCCGCCATCGTTGGCAAGAGCAGCGGCAAGGGAAAAGGGGCGCCGCACGTTCTGTTCTACGGCCATTACGACGTGCAGCCGGTCGATCCGCTCGATCTCTGGCGTCGTCCGCCCTTTGAGCCGGTCGTGACCGAACACGCTGATGGGCGGAAGATCATCGTCGCGCGCGGCGCGGAGGACGATAAGGGACAGCTGATGACCTTTGTCGAAGCCTGCCGCGCTTGGAAGGTGGTGACCGGTTCGCTGCCGCTCGACATCACCATCCTGATCGAGGGCGAGGAGGAGATCGGCTCGAAGAATTTCGTTCCGTTCCTCGAGGCCAACAAGCAGGAGTTCAAGGCCGATTTCGCGTTGGTCTGCGACACCGGCATGTGGGATCCGAACACGCCGGCCATCACGACATCGCTGCGCGGTCTCGTCTATGACGAGGTCAAGATCAAAGCCGCCAATCGCGACCTGCATTCCGGAGTGTTCGGCGGTGGCGCGCAGAACCCGATCCGCGTGCTGACGCGGATTCTCGGCGGGCTGTTTGACGATAATGGCCGCATCACCATTCCCGGCTTCTACGATGGGGTGAAGGATGTGCCGCCGGAGATCCTGGAGCAGTGGAATAGGCTCAATCTGACCCCGGAGACCTTCCTCAAGCCGATCGGGCTGTCGATCCCCGCAGGCGAGAAGGATCGCCTGCTGATCGAACAGGTTTCCTCACGCCCCACCTGCGACATTAACGGCATCGTCGGCGGCTATATCGGCGAAGGCTCGAAGACGGTGATTCCGTCGCTCGCTTCGGCCAAGGTCTCCTTCCGCCTGGTCGAAGGACAGGACCCCGTGAAGATCCGCAAGGCTTTCCGCGAGTACGTGTCCGCGCGGATTCCGGCCGACTGCTCGGTCGAATTCGGCGAACACTCCGGTGCGCCCGCGATTGCGCTCGACTGGAACATGAAGCCGCTCGCCGCCGCCAAGCGGGCGTTGACCGAGGAATGGGGCAAGGAGGCTGTATTGATGGGGTCTGGCGCGTCGATTCCGATCGTCGCCGACTTCAAGCGCACGCTGGGCCTCGATTCACTGCTCGTCGGCTTCGGACTCGACGACGACAACATTCATTCGCCGAACGAGAAATACGACCTGAAGAGCTTCCATAAGGGCATCCGCTCGTGGGCTCGCATCCTCGCCGCGCTGGCGGAGGGGAGGTGACCACACAACGAAAACGCCGCCCGGGATTGGACGGCGTTTCATTCCAGAAAGTGCAGAGGTAGTTCGACGCAATACTACAACGAGATTCCGGATTTTCAAACCCGGATGCTACGGCGCCGGGATCGAGAGCAGGCTGGAGATGGAACGGCTGCGGATGTCATAGACGCGGGCGAACACCACGTCGTCGCGTTTGATCTCGACCATGACCGGGGCGGTCAGTCCCTTGCAGTAGAACTCGCCGAGCGTCATGGCGAAATCGGCCGCGTGGCTGTCCCAGCCGATGGTGAAATCGGGGCCGAGCGCGACCTGGGCAGGACGTTGCGGGCCGCACACGGCGACCTTCCATTTGCGTCCCCCCGGGAATTCCTGCCGCTCGACCAACTGTTCGCGCAGGCCATCGGAGGCCTGCTTCAGTGCCAGGCCCCAATAGTCGAGCATGAACCGCTCGTCGGCGTCGCGCACCGTGCCGGCGATTTGATTGAAGTGGGTGTACTGGTAGGGGTGCAGGCGGATCATCTCGGCAAGCGGCAGGAGCAACCCGAAGCAGAACACCGCGAGCACGACTGGCTGCCAGCTCCGGTGGTTTTCCCGCAAGCGCTCCATGATCCAGGCCAACGCGATCCCGCCGAGCACCGTCATCGGCGGAATGACGAAGATGAAATGACGGATGCCGTTATAGAGCGCCGGCCGCTTCACCATCGCGATGACGAGCGGCAAGGTGGCGGCGAGGGTCAGCATCAGGAGGATCGTCTTGCGCCGCGCCGGCACGCTGCGGCGCGTCAGCATGACCAGCGAACCGACCGCTCCGCCGATCGAGAGCACCAGCAGCACTTCGGGAAGCTGCAGCGCGAACAGCGTCGGCAAATAGAACCAGGGCATGTCGGGCACGGAGACCAGCGCGCCGTCGAACATTTCCTTCCAGGGCTTCTCGAAGAAATGCGAGAAGTAGGTCAGCGCATCGAACGGGTTGCCGGGTTCCATGATCGACCACGGCCACATCAGACCCATGACGAGATAGCCGAGCACGAGGCCGGGAAGCAGCACATAGACCACATGGGCGAGGCGGCGGGTCGCTTCGCGCACGCCCTGAACCTTGACCTCTTCGATGAGCAGCGGGACGAAGCCGATCAGAGCGTAGATCACCGCCAAGCCGCCGAGAATGCGAGAACCGATCGAGAGGCCGGCGCCGAGGCCGAGGATGAGAATGGTGCGCGGCGATGGTGTGGGGTATTCCTCCGCCAGCCGTACAAGGCCCATCATCAGGATGACCATGGACACTGCGAACGGCGCGTCCTTCGGATTCATGAACATGTGCCCGTAGAAGGTCGGGCACAGCGCCAGCAGCAGCAGCGCGGTAGCTCCGGCGAGCGGCCCGGCGACGCGCCGCGCCAGGCGCCACGTCACTGCAAGTCCGATCACGCCGACGATGGCGCCGACCAGCCTTCGGGTTTCGAACAGCTCGAGCGGAATGATCTTGTGCAGGAGCGCGGCAGCCATGTCGAAGCCGCCGCCGTACATATAGAGGTTGGCGAAGGACAGCGCTGCGGTGTCCTTGAACCCGGAACCGAACATGCGCAGCAACAGGTCGGCATATTCGGCGTGGGTGTAGTCATCCCAGCCGAGACCATAGTCGCGGAAGCTCACTCCCGCGACGACCGCCACCACCGCCAGCACCAGCATGGCGAGGTCGTCGCAAGTCCTTTCGATCGAGCGCTGTACAGGCGTGTCGATCGCCGAAGTTGTTATCGATGACATGACTGCTAGTGACCCGGCGTTCCCTGTCGGCCCGAAGTGCGCTCTCGGGCCTGTTCCCCAGGGTCCATATAGCGCAGTTCCAATTCTAAGTAATTGGGATCGTGCTGAATTTACTGATGCAATGCAGCAAACGAAGCTCCATTGCTGGTGTTAAGACGTAGAGGGTCGAAGCTGAAGGGAATGTGAATAAGTTCCTGATTGCGTTGATTTAAGGAGCAGTCGGCGTAAAGCCAGCTGGCGAGGCGCACAATATGACTATATCGTGGCAAAGCGGTCTTGCGCATGGGTCGCGCGGCCGGGGGTGAACTCAGATGATGCTCGCTCTACTGATCGGGGGGATTGGCGCCATCCTGGCGGGTCTCCTGGCGATCCTTTTCGGCATCCCGGTCCAGGAGTTCAGCTTCGGCAACACCTTAATATTGACCGGGGCGGCAGGTGTCTGCACCGGAATGGTACTGCTCGGCCTCGCCGCGGTCGTGTGGGAGCTTCGAATCATCGCCCGCCGCCTAGGCCCCGCCATTCCGGCCGAAACGCGGGTCAGGCCGATCCTGCCACCTGGGATATCGGCGGCAGCAATTCCTGCCGAGGGAGAGGGGCTCCTGTTTGGCGGTGACCAGGCCCCCGAGCCCGCCCAGGAGGAAGTGCCTTCGCCCCCGCCTTGGCATGACCAGGCTGGGGCGCGCGAGCGTTTGCGACCAGAGGCGCCGCCGCCTGAGGCGGCGGAGGGAGCGGCGCCGGCCCAACGGCAGCGGCGCAATCTGCTGTTCGCCTCGACGTCCCGGAAGGAGCGCGAACGTGCAGAGGCGCGTGCCGCCGAAGCGGTGCCGCCCGACCAGCGGCCGCCGGTCCAGCCCGAACCACCACAGCCGAGCGAAGCGCCACCCGCAACCTTTGAGGACGCTTGGCCGAAGCCGGAGCGCAGGTCGCCGGAGCCCTCGGAGCGGCGTCCGGTGCGGGCCCCGTCGATCTTCCCCGAGCCGGGCTCTACAGCGTCCTCGGAACGGCAGCCTCCGGTGCCGCCCAAGCAGCAGCCCCCGCCGGCGGTCACCGTGCTCAAATCGGGTGTGGTCGACGGCATGGCGTATTCGCTGTATTCCGACGGCTCGATCGAAGCGCAGATGCCGGAAGGCATGATGCGTTTTGCCTCGATCGACGAGCTGCGCGCACATCTCGACCAGAAGTCTTGAAAACGGCAAGTTTTGCTGGCGCGTTTCGCTAAATAGTGCGCTGTAGTTCTTGTCACGCGCCTAGTAATCGGCCCATATTCATCGAATATCGCGTGCCCAATCAGCGTATTGGCGATGCGGAATACCATTCCCGGTCTATCGGGCGTCCGGGCCCGATGGGGAGCTCGAGAGGTGAACCATGACCGATGCCGCCGGCAAGAGCTTCATTGAGCTGACGGCCAACATCGTCTCGGCCTATCTCAGCAACAATCCGACGCCGGCCGGCGAGATTCCAAACCTGATCAGCCAGGTTCACGGGGCGCTGACGCGGGTATCCAGCGGACGCACGGAGGCGCCGCTGGAGCCGACCAAACCGGCGGTGTCGGTGAAGAAGTCGATGACGCCTGACTACCTGGTCTGTCTCGAAGACGGCAAGCGCTTCAAATCGCTCAAGCGCCATCTGCGCACGCAGTACAACATGACCCCGGAACAGTACCGGGAGAAATGGGGCTTGCCGCCCGAGTACCCCATGGTGGCGCCGAACTATGCCGTTGCACGTTCGCAGCTCGCCAAGAAGATGGGGCTGGGGCAACAGCGGCGGCGGCGAAAATAGCCCTGCTCAGGAAACTTCGGCCAGCGTCTGCCGGGCGTCGGACCGGATACGCTCGACCATCGACCGCAAGCCGTTGGAACGCTGCGGTGTCAGGTGCTCGCGGAATCCGAACTCGTCGAACACCGCGAGCGCATCGGTGGAGAGGATTTCCTGCGGCGTACGACCGGAATAGAGCGTGAGCAGGATTGCAACCAGCCCGCGCACGATATGGGCGTCGCTGTCGCCGAGATAGCGCAGCACCGGCTTGCCGTCCTCGCGATCGGTCCGCTTGGACAGCCACACCTGGCTGACGCAGCCCTGCACCTTGTTCTTGGCCGAATGCTCGGCCTCCGGCATGGGTTCCAGCGTTCGGCCGAGTTCGATGACATACCGGTAGCGGTCGTCCCACTCGTCCAGAACAGCGAAATTGTCCCTGATATCGTCGATCGTCATGATGGCCTGCGGATGATCCCGGTACGCTTATATATAGGCTCGCAGGCGTCGAAATCGATAGTTTCGGAATGCCTAATTCGGCGTCTCGGGCCCCCGCCAATCCACGGCCAGATCGTCCGCCGTCAAGGTGTCGGGCGCCACTTCGGGGGGCGCGGCATCCGCGACGCCGATCGAGCCGGTATGGTCGGGCGCCTTCTTGTCCGGGATCACCTGGTCCTTTTTGTCTTTGTCCGTGATGATCTGGTAAAGCTTGCGCGCTCCGTCCTGCGCGCGCTGGCCGATCATGGTCGCAGCCTGGCCGCCCACTTCGCATGCGGCCGGCTGGCGCTTGCAGAACTGGGTCATGTCGGAAACGGCCGCGGTCGCGGCCTGCACGGCTTCGGTGGCGCCGATTTGCGGCGCCTTTTCCGGTGCGGGAGTCTTGTCCCGCGGCAGGAGCACGAGCACCAGCCCGAGCCAGAATGTGATGCGGAGCAGAAAGCGCATCTTGCGACCTGTCTGTTCGATCCTGTTGCGGGTTGCCCTCGCAAGCAGGGTCTGACTAACAGTCATCGATAAATCGCAAGTGATTGCATTGTGCTTAATTCATGCGGAAATCGCACCACTTTCCCTCCTCGGCACACTCGTAAATTTTGGATTGACGGCGGGCCACATCCACCATTTCGAAACCATAACGGCGCGCGGAAACCGGACATTCACCATCCGCGCCGAATGAGCGCGCCAATACAGACAAAATCGGTCGCGCATGCAGCGTGCCCGGCCACGTCCTTGCGGGCCTTAGCGTTCGTTTAATGTCGCTCTGACACGGTGGGGCAACGACAAGGAGGCGTTGCGGCACGTCTTCCCGACGAAACAGCCGAAGCGCAAGACCCGTGAGTGTGTTGAGTATCATCCGTGAATGTCTAGATGCGCTGCTGCATCCGTCGGCGCGATTTGATGCGCTGACGCGGGCCCGCCATCGCGCCTTCATGGCGCCACGGTTGCTCGGAAGTCTCGCGGCCTTCGCCGCATTTCCCATTTATCTGGCGATGCGCGGCGCGCCGAGCGCGATCGAGGTCGCAGCCTTTGCCTGGCTGATCGCGCCAATCCTGCTGTCCTGGTACCTTTCGCGCACGGGCCGTTATGAAGGGGCCCATGTGCTGTCGTCGCTGGCGCTGGCCGGCCTGATCATGGCCGTCGCGGTCACGACCGGCGGCATCGAATCGTTTGCCGCGGTCTGGCTCGTCGTGGTTCCGCTCGAGGCGGCCCTGTCCGCCTCGCGGCGCGTTGCCGGATTCGCCGCCGTGCTGGCAATTTCCTGCGCGGCGCTGCTCATCGCGCTCGGGCATTTCGAGCTGTTGCCGGCGGACCACGCCGACCCTGCCACGCGCAGCATGTTGATGGCCTTCGGCGTCGGCTCTGCGACCGTCTATGGTGCGGGACTTGCGTTCGGCGCGGAATCGCTGGCGCGCACCACGGTCGCCCTGTTGTCGCGCGAGGAAGAGCGATACCACCTGCTGGCGCGGAACATGAGCGACGTCATCTCGCGCCACCAGCATAATGGCGCGGTGCAGTTCATCTCTCCGGCCGTCGAGACCATGCTGGGGATCCCGCTCGCACAGCTGCTCGGGCACGGGCTGTTCGATCGCGTCCATGTGGCCGACCGTCCGGCCTATCTCACGGCCCTGTCGGATGCGGCGCGCGGTACCGTGCGCAGCGTCGAATTCAGGTTGCGGCGGGAGAACTGGAACGGAAACGGGCCCGGCGAGCAAGGGCAGGTCGATTTCATCTGGGTCGAGATGCGCTGCCGGCCCATGGAGCAGGACCGACGTGCCGAGCAGGTTGAAGTCGTCGCCGTGATGCGCGACGTCACCGGCCGCAAGATCCAGGAGCAGGCGCTGGAGGAGGCCCGCAGCGCCGCCGAGGCCGCGGATGCGGCAAAGACCCGCTTCCTCGCGACCATGAGCCACGAGCTGCGCACGCCGCTGAATGCGATCATCGGTTTCTCGGAAATGATCGCCCAGGAAGATGCGCTGATGCTGGACGCGGCCCGCCGCAGGGAATATGCGCAGCTGATCAACGATTCCGGCCAGCATCTGCTGTCAGTCGTCAACGGCATTCTCGACATGTCGAAGATGGAGTCCGGCAACTTCGAGATTTCTCCGGAGCCGTTCGCTCCGCGCGCGGCACTGATCAATTGCTGCAATTTGCTTGCGCTAAAGGCGCGCGAGAGCGGCATCGATCTCGTGACCGACGCGCCGCAGGACCTGCCGACGATGACCGGCGACCCGCGGGCCTTCAAGCAGATCGTGCTCAACCTCGTCACCAACGCCGTCAAGTTCACTGAGCGCGGCGGCAAAGTCACCGTCTCGGCCGTTGTCGATGGATCGCGGCTGACGCTTCGAATCAGCGACACCGGCGTCGGTATCGCACCCGACGATTTGAAGCGGATCGGCGCGCCTTTCTTTCAGGCCGGAACGACCTATCAGCGCCGGCACGAAGGTACCGGGCTGGGACTATCCATCGTCAAGAGCCTGGTCGCGCTGCACGGCGGTGAAGTGAGCGTGAAGAGCAAGCTTGACGAGGGGACGACCGTCGCGGTCACGTTGCCGCTGGTCTTCAAACCGGAAGCCGGAAAGCTTCCTGAAAGCAATGTCGCAAAGCTCATGCCGGTGCCACGGCTCGAACAGCAACCACCTGCGGTGAAGAAAAGTGCCTAGACTTTCTGCAAGAGATGACGACATGCCGAGCCGTCGCCGGGGCGCGAAAGCGGTCGCACTCGATACCGAGACCGAGCGCAATCTCGCGATGCGGATCCTGCTGCACAGTCCGAAGGACGCCCTCGCGACTTTGCTGGCTTTAGCGGCCATTAGCGCCGTCATCTTCAATGCGTTGTTCCTGCAGGCTGGACGCCATCCGGCGCCGATTTTCGGGACGGTGCTTGCCTTGCCTGCGGCTCCGGTCCTCGTCCCCGCCAATCCGCTGCCGCGTCCGCGTCCGGCGGAGGCGGGTGCGTTGCCGCTCGAACCGAGAGCGATGGAGTACAGGCCGGCCGAACCCAGGGCTGCCGAGAAGCCTGCGGAGGTGAGGTCATCCGCCGATCCCTTGACCAATCTCGTAAAGGCGACGGCCGGCACGACTTCCGCATCGTCCGCGAACGTCGCGCGGCCGCCGGCTCCAATTCCACAGGCCTCGGGCTCGCGCCGCGTCGCTGCCGTGCAGCGGGCACTCACTGAATACGGCTATGGACAGTTGAAACCGACGGGTACCATCGGTGCCGACACCCAGGCGGCGATCGGCAAATTCGAACGCGAGCACAAGATGCCGGTGACGGGACAAGTGTCGGAGCGCCTGGTGCGCGAGCTCGCCGCGGCGACAGGACGCGCGATCGAGTAGCGGGAAGAATGTGCGTCGGTCAGTGTCATTGACCTGCGTCAACAGTCGGTTCGACCAAAGAACAATCTGCATAGCCAAAGAAGAACCTGAGAACCGGCATTGATTTGCTGCGGATCAATGCCCGCAAACGTGCGGCGGAAAAAATCCTCTGATCCCTCACAGAGGAAAAGAGAGGCAGCTATGCTCAAGGTTTCGGTGATCGTGTGGATCATGCTGGGGACCGTGCTCGCGGGAATTGCCATGATTGTGGTGATGATGACTCCCAGCTTGACCGGCCAGGAGATGAAGAACATCCCCTACGCCGTTCTTGTCGGCTTCATCCTTGCCATGCCGCTGTCATACATGGTCGCAAAGCAAATCGGCGGAGCGCGAGAAGGCTGAAACCAACTGCCGTCCGGCATAAAGGCCTAGGCGCGAATCCTGCGCTGGCTTATACCGTCGGCGCATGCGGTTGAAATCGGGCATATGGGTGGCGGCGTATTTGCGTCGCTGCCAGACTGAGGGCGTGTTCGGCGCGGTACGACGGCGCGGGGCGGAAGAAGCTGGCGCCGTGTTCGTCAAGGTGTCGCTGCTGAACGGCAACGCCATGCTGTACGTGCCGGCGCCGCAATCGGCCTACGATGACAGTCGGCCGATCGAGCGATTTTTCGTTCCCATCTCGGCTGAGCCTCTGCCGGAAGCTGCGGTGGAGGAGCGACTCACCAAGGAAATCCGCTTCGACCCCGACGTCTGGATCATCGAGGCCGAGGACCGGGCCGGGCGGCACTTCCTCGATCTCGCGCGCCCTCACAGGGGCTAGCGCCCCGATCCGTGTGTCCCCGTTCGCACGGTCGTGCCGGGCTGCGCGGCGGCGCGCGGCTGCGACGAGGCTGCCCGCGCGCGCTGGCGTTCGTCGTCATAGAGCTGGGATTGATATTTGGCCCGCGTGACGGCGATCGTCGAACCGCGCCAGGCGGCCAGCATCACCAGCGCCGAACGTTCGCTCAAATGGTCGTACAGCCGGGACAGCCGATACACCATGTGTACGGAGGTGCCGATCTCCGGTTTGAAGAACAAAAGGATTCGCTGGAACACCGGACTTGGCATGTCGAGCGTGCGGGCCGCGACCGCCAGGGGCTCGCCGCCGGGATCGTCGACGATGTGTGCGGCGACGCGCGATGGCAGAATGAGGCTTTCACCGAGCTCGAGCGTGAAATTCTCGACGTCGCGGGCAAAAGCAGCCATCTCGAGGGTCTCGATGGCGCGTTTGGCGCGCCCAGTCGGAATGCGCGGCGCGGCTTTCAGAGGGGTGACGGCGAGATTGTGCAGGATCAAAGCCCGCTCGGAGCCCGTCGCGCGGAAGAAGATGTCGTAGATTTCGGCGGCATCCTTCGGCTGCAGTGACATGTTCGTTTGCATGCGCGACTGCGCCTCGCTTGGCGCCCTCGCAGCCACTGGGGCAGGGGACGAGGGAGGAATTTCGCGCGCGTGCGGCACCCGTCGTTCGGGCTCGGCAGCCTTGAGCCCGAGTTTCCGCTGGATGATGGCCGGGGCCGCCGGGTAGATCGCAAGCCGCGCGCGGACCGCCGCGCGCGTTGCATCGTCGACCTGATCGACCAGCCGCGAAGCCAGCTCCACGAACTGGCGTTCCTCATCAACGCTATGGGTGCTTGCCTGGACATAAAGGTCAGTCAGCACGCGCAGCAGCGTGGGGCGGATGTCGACGCCCTCGCGACGCGAGAGGTTCATCAGCCCGTCGAAACCCGTAAAGAGCGGCTTGGTATTCATTTGCAGGCGTACGCGACTCGGTAATCGTCGCTTTAGGCTATGCTGGATTGCTTTAATGCCCCGTTAAGGAAAACGGGGCGTGAAGCCGACCTCCGGTTTGCGCTTGTTGTCGTGCCGCAAAGGGACGACGGCTTGCGGCAGGAGTTTCACGGCGACGCCGTAAGTTAACATCTCGTTAACCATGAGCTGATCTTAATCACGACGTGTCGCAGGCCGAGTTCGGTCGCGCGGCCGAAGAGGGCTGACATGGGGACCATCATTGAATTTCCGGTGTCGCGGCGGCTGGGCTCGCCGGAAGATGCCAGTCTGCTCGCAGAAGAGGCGACGGTGGTGATCCTTCCCGTCATCCGCATCGAGCGCGAAACGGACGAGACCAGCGGCGACAGCGGACCCGAGCAGGGCACAGCGCACGGACGCCGTCGTCGGCGCCGTTGATAAAGGGCATATCGATATGCCGGGGACGTACCGCCCGATCCGGTGTCTATCATCGGCCCTGACGCTCCTCATCCTCGGAGCGATGCTCGGGGCATGCAGTGGCGGTGATTTCGGCCGTACCCGCGACGATCTCCGCAGCGACGATATGCACCGCTGGATCGGCGCCGAAGCGACCTCCAGCATCGGTGCACGGCCCTCCAGGTTCCAGCTCACCGACGAAGAGCGCCAATTGCGGGACCTCGCCTATCCGCTGATCGAGCCGCCGCGCTCGCGCCCCGCCTGGAAGAGCGTGTTCGGCGACTACAAGCCGATCCCGGCGCCGTGGCGCCAGAACGTGGCGTTTGATCGGACGACCTACGGGCGCACGCTGATCGACGAGCCGCACCGCTCGCATTCATCGCGCTACTCGCAGCTCATCGAGGACGTGCGTGACGACATCACGCGCTTCGAGCCGTTCTTCGCCAGTGCGATCCGCGTCATCGATCTCGACCGCAAGCGCCACGCCACCATGGGGCATGTCTCCGAGCTGACGCCGCACGAGCGCGCCGATGCGGTCGCCCGCATGCAGGAAAACTCTCTGATCGTGCAGTGGGTGCAGCAATGCCTCGAGCGTCGCGTCTCTTCCTATCGTTGGGCGCTCGAGCGGCTGGTAATCCAGGCTCCGGACAGCATGGCGGCGGACGCCGACCGCCTGATCTCCGAGCTTGCTGCGCAGACCGCTAATCCGCCGGTCGCCTCGCGCCCCCCCTTCGGGCGCGCGATCAGCGTGCGCGGCTAGCGCCTCTGCGGCAGCGTGCGATCGAGAAAGGCAAACAGCCTGCGTTCGAAATCTGCGAAACGCCACGCGGCTCCACAGTCGGCGGGCTCATGGCGCATGATTGGAAGCTCCCGATTCATAACAACTGCTCGCGTTGCGTTTGAGCAACACTGTTTGGAAAAATTGCTGACCTGCAGTTTCCGCCATTGCGCGTCCATATTGTGATCCAAAAAATCAGCGGCCTCGCAGGCCTTGGCTATTCAAACTGGCTCAAGTGGAGCCTTTGGAGGCTCGGATCATGAAGCCACGGACAGTGGCGGCGCCGTTGTGCGGAACCATCGTTCTCGCGGTTTGGGTCGTCGCGTGGCTCGCTGGCGTCGGTTCGGCCGATATCGAGAACCCCGGCACAGCGCAAGTCGTGGACCGCCTCGCACCATATCTCGCCGCCAACGCCGAATTGGCCGACGCCCCGCAGGCAACCGCAAGGGGCCACGCCACTATCGCTAACGCCGATGTGGCGGCCGCCGACGCGGTGGCAGGGATGGCCACCAACACGACGGCGTCCTCGGATGAGCCCCAATCGATCGTCGTGGTCGCGTTGACCGATTCGTCGCAGATGCTGTCGCCTGAAACTCCGCCCATGCAAATGGTGCCAGCGAGCACGCCTGATCCGGTGCCTGGCGACGCCAAGGAGGCCGCGGGCTCCATCGAAATATTGGACGAGTGCTTGTTAGCGGACGTCTGCGTCGACCGTTACCTGTGGGCGCTCTACCAGCGGGCGCCCAAGGAGGACACCATCAAGGTCCATGAGCGGAGGAAAGTGACAGTCAAGAAGAAGGGCAGAACAGTGACCGTCACCAAATCCTTCATCAAGCTCGTAAATGAGAATTTTGCATGGAAGGATCCGAAGGCGGCGGAAAGAGCCGGCATGACGATGATGGACTACGTGATCGGCGGCATGGATCGGAACTTCAAGCTGAAGCTCTTTCATACTCTCCATGCGGCCGAGGCGGCCGGGCTGTCGCCTGGCATAACCAGCGCGTTCCGCGATGACTACCGTCAATCGATCGCAAGCGGCCTGAAGGCAGCGTCCAACAGGTCGTACCATGGCGGGAGCCTCCGCGGCGGCTATGGCCGCGGGCTTGCGGTCGATGTCGTGAGCGTCAAGGGCGGCACACGGGCGCAGCGATGGATTTCCAGTGAAGCCCTCTGGAAGTGGATCGACGCACACGGGAAGGAGTTCGGAATCGGGCGACCATATCTCGACAGGGATCCGCCGCATCTGGCTCCGGTCGACGGCAAGGAATATGCCGCTCACCAGCGCGGGACGAAAGTTCAACACGCGGGATCAGATTTGAAGAAGCGCAACCGGCTAGCCGATCACAATGTCGGGAAACGCCCAAGAACCGCAAGATCGTCGAAGGCGAGAACGATCTAACCCGTTCAAGCACGGCAGAATGCGCAACAATCACATCATCGTGCAAAAATACGGCGGCGCCTGTCTGGAAACGCCGGCAAAAATCCGCGCGGTCGCGAGCAGTCTCGCCGATTTGCACAGGCGAGGTCATCGCGTCGTAGCGATCGTTTCCGCGATGGGTAGGACCACCGACGAACTTATCAAGATGGCCTATCAAGTAAGCCCGCATCCCAATCGCCGTGAACTCGATATGTTGTTAACCACCGGTGAGCGCATCAGCATGTCTTTGATGAGCATGGCGCTGTCCGATTTGGGCGTTCCGGCAATTAGCCTTACCGGCAGTCAAGCCGGAGTGATGACCGACGAATCCCATTCCTCCGCGCGCATTCTGGATGTGCGGCCCATTCGCGTGCGCGAAGAACTCGAACGCGGACGCGTCGTGGTCTTGGCAGGCTTTCAGGGCGTGAATCCGAGGACCAAAGAAATCACCACGCTGGGCCGGGGCGGCAGCGACACCACGGCGGTCGCCATGGCCGCGGTGCTAAAAGCCGAGTGCTGTGAGATCATCAAAGAGGTCGACGGAGTTTGTTCGGCCGATCCGCGCATCGTGGCGAATTCAAAATCCTTGCGTCAGCTGGATTTTGCATCGCTGTCCGAAATGTGCTTTTGGGGCGCCAAGGTTCTGCATCTTCGCAGCGTCGAGCTGGCACAAAGCCAAAACGTGCCTTTGGTCTTGAAAAAATGGGGCGGCGCTGAACACAGCACGCAAGTGATGAAAGAAGTTACGGCGATGGAAAGCGGAAAAATCTTGGCCGTCAACTCGATGGCCCGCATTGAGCATGTGGAGATCGACTCGGTGGATCTCAATCAAGGTCTTGAGAAATTCGCGCAGCATCTCAAACAAAATGGCTTGTCTTGGCCGCAACTCCTTGCCTCGGCTTTCACAGCCGGAAAAACCCGCATTATGATGACCTCCGATTCGGAGTCGCTCGACACTTTGCTGCGCACGCTTGAAAGGAGTGAAGACTTACGCAAACATCGTGAGACTTTGAGTTCGGTGAGCGTCACTTGCTTCGGCGGCGTTTCTTCAGACCTGCCATTTAAGGCGATTCAGACTCTGCAACATCACGGGATTGTCGCCGACAAATATGTCTTGTCGCCACTTTCGGTAAACCTGCTTGTTCCTGTGGAGAGCCGCGAGGCTGCGGTCAGGGCTTTGCATTCGCTGATCTAGGCCGTGTACCCATAAATTGGTGTCGTGACGCGACGATGCCATATCACTTTGCCCCGTTAGCAGCCGAGGGCACGTGGTGTTGCAAATCTGTTGCGAAGGGCCAGAAGCAGAAACTGGCACAAAGCCATCCACTCAGCTATTCAAGATGTTGGAGCCTCGGTCGTAAATCTGTTGATCGACGTGCCCGGCACCATGCGCGATTTCGAGTCTCCAGCCAAACTTCGCACCGAGACTCTCAGCTAACTCCGTACAGTGCTTGAAATGCCAGAGCCCGCGCGCGAGGCGATGAGGTCCTTGAGCCATGGCATAGTCCATCCGGGGCAGGTCGATGGCGTCAGGGTCACTGTCGGCCTCGCCTAGTAAGATGACGAGAGGCCGCCCCAAGTATCTCCGCAGATGAATTGCGTTGAGATCGAGTCCTCCCATGCCGATTGGATACTCCGCAGTGAGGTTCGGCAGCATGTAGACTCCGCAGTTGGCGGCAACGGCCAGATCAACGGAAGCGGCATCGGTGAGTGCAAGGTAGCGTAGGACGAACTGGGCTCCTGCGGAGTTGCCAAATAGGCCGAAGGTGCCTCGGCTGAAACCGTTCGCATGTCGAAGATAATGAAACAGCCTGTCGATGATCCCAAAATTCCACTGATCGCGCGGCAAGACTGTGTTGTCTGGCGGCGGCAGTCGCACTCCTCCGAAATTGTATGCATGCAGGCCCGGGAACTGATCCGGATCGAACTCCGGTACCAACACGATTTGCCCGTTGCGCTCAGCTTGCGGTGCAAGAAGGTCGCGAAACTCTGCAGCAGCGCGATTCAAGCCATGCATCGCAATGATGATACGTGCGTGCCGACCACTCGACCGGGGACAAAAGGAAAAGACCCGCATCGTTCGTCGCGAAGAGACGGCATCATCATCGCGAAACACGAATGAGCCGGCGCCTTCATCCAGAGTCAATCTGCTCAACTGCGTGCCTCCCCGGTTTCTTTAGCGCCGGCGGCGCGGGGCATCCGCCTGTTTTGCCGGCGTGTCCGTCTGGACCGCGCAGGTTGCGGTGGCGAGCGAGGCTTGCGCCTGCTGCATCAGGCCGGGCTCGGGCGCGAGCGCCTTCAGAAGGATCAGCCCGGTCGTGGTCGGGGAATCGATGATCAGGCGGTCGGCCGCCGTCACCTCCTCATCCTCGGGAAGGTCGTGGTGCTGGGCTTCGGTCATCAGGTCGAGTTCGATCACCTTGCGGCCGGCCGAGCGGTCGTTGATGGCGTAATAGGCGATCTCGTTGCGGGTATAGAAGGACACGGAGGTGTAGGCCTGGCTCACGGGCACCTTGAGCTTGATCGGGCCGTCCGACAGGTCGTAGCGGCAGATCGCCATGGCAAAGGCCGGATCCATGAACGGCATCGGCGAGTTGCCGGGATCGGCAAGAGGAAGCGGCGTGACGGAGGTCAGATTGGTCATCGGCATCAATCGCGCATAGGCGTCCTGGGTCGCGATGCGTGGCAAGGCAAGCACGCTGACCAGGTGCACGATGAGCCCGAGCACCACGCCGGCGATGATGGTGAATGCAATCCGGATCATAGGCACCCGACCGTTGCAATCGAGGGCATCGGCGCGTCGCGCTGCGTGCGCGTCGCAACGCCGACCGGCGTGTCATAGAGGCGCAGCATCAGGGTGTAGCGTTCTATGCCGCCGGTGGGGAGCCAGTTGCCGGCGCGGGCGCGCGAGGCAACGTGGATCTCGAACGATCCATCCGACTGCCGGATGATCTCCTGGCTGGTGAAGCCATAGCGCTGCAGCGAATTGGCGACCAGGTGTCCCTTGCGGTCATAGAGCGTCAGCGTCCAGAACCGCGCCGCGGGAGTTACACCGCTGACCACCACGTCGCAGCGGCCGTCGAGCGGCTTGCTGCTATCGTCGGCCATTGCCGTGAACGCCACGCCGTCGCCGGTGCCGATCGGCAATTCGCCGTTGCGGACGATGGTGGCGCGGGAATAGGGATCGACGTCGGCGGTGCCGGTCCTGGGCCGCGCCGTCCAGGCTCCGATCGTCAGCGTGCCGAGCTCGGTCCCGCGCGTCGTGGTCATCCAGGTTGCGCCGACGCCGACGACTGTCGCGAGAAGCAGCGCCAGCAATGTGATGAGGACCGGCCGCACGATGAGTTAATTCTTGCGCGAGTCGGAAGAGCCTGCGGTCTCCGCGACGTAGTTTTGCGGGAAGGCGAGCGCGCTTGAGGGAGCCGGTTTCGCCGGCTTGGGCGGCTCGTCCGATGACGACTTGGTCGCGCTCCTGGCCGCATCGTCGAGCAGCTTCTCCACTCGCACCAGGATGTCGGCGCCGCGCTTGGTCAGTACGGGTGGGGGCGCCGGCCCGACTTCCGGAGCCCTTGGGGCGCCCGTCGCCGCCATCGTTGCCGGCATGACCGGTTGCGGCAGCTTCGTGCCCATGCCGACGCCGGCGATTTCCTTGATTTCGACCCCGCGATGGGCCGCAACCATGATGTCGTGCCAGGTCTGTGCCGGCAAGGAGCCGCCGGTCATGCGGTTGGTGGGCGAATAGTCGTCGTTGCCGTACCAGACCGCGCAGGTGAAGTTGCCGGTGTAGCCGACGAACCACGCGTCACGGTAGGCGTTGGTGGTGCCGGTCTTGCCCGCGGTCGGAATGCCGTCCAGGGCGGCGCGGCGCGCAGTACCTTCGCTGACCACGTGGCTCATCATGCCCGCCATGTCGGCCGCAACCGAAGCCGGGATCGCCTGCCGCGGCTTTGGTCCGTCACGGTCCCAGCGCCAGACCGGGTCGCCGGTGCCGGTGCGCACCTCCAGCATTGCATGAGGAGTCACCGCCTTGCCCTTGTTCGGGAAGGTCGCGTAGGCGACCGCGTGCTCGAGTACCGTGACTTCGTCGGAGCCGATCGGCAGCGACGGGGTGTCAGGCAGCGGGGCCTTGATGCCGAAACGGCGCGCGACCTCGACGATCTTGGCGCGGCCGGCCTTCGGACCGTCCTTGCCGCCCATCGCGATCGACAGCTTGACTGGCACGACGTTGATCGAGCGGGTGATCGCCTGGGTCAGCGTGACCGAGCCGGAATAGGAATGGCCATAGTTCTGCGGGCACCAATTCCCGATGCACACCGGGCCGTCGACAATGGTCGAATTCGGCTTGAAGCCGTTCAGCAAGGCCGTCGTGTAAACATATGGTTTGAACGAAGAACCCGGCTGCCGGTAGGCGTCGGTCGCGCGGTTGAACTGGCTCGCGCCGTAGTCGCGGCCGCCGACCATGGCGCGGACGCCGCCGTCGAGATCGGCGACGGCCGTTGCCGCCTGCGTCGCGTGATAGTCGCGGCCGAACTGGCGGAGCTGGTTCTCGACCGCATCTTCCGCCGCCCGCTGTACGTTCATGTCGATCGCAGTGCGGACCACGAAGACACGTTCCGTATAGGACCTCGGGAAGGTATCGACGAGCTTGCGCATCTCCTCGAAGGCATAATCGAGATAGTAGTTCGGCGAGTTCTCGTCGCGGCGGTCGACGGCAAAGGCGGGGTTGCGGCGGGCGCCGAACACCTGGCCCTCGGTCATGAAACCGGCGTCGACCAGGTTGTCGAGCACCACGTTGGCGCGGGCGCGCGCCGCGGGCAGGTTGATGTGCGGGGCGTATTTGGTCGGGGCCTTGAACAGGCCGGCCAGCATCGCCGCCTCGGCCAGGTTCACGTCTCGCGCCGACTTGTTGAAGTAGAAATGTGCCGCGCCGTCGACGCCGAAGGTCCCGCCGCCCATATAGGCGCGGTCGAGATAAAGCTTCAGGATCTCGTTCTTGGTCAGCCGGGTCTCCAGCCAGATGGCCAGGAACGCCTCCTTGACCTTGCGCTCGATCGTACGCTCGTTGTTCAGGAACAGGTTCTTGGCGAGCTGCTGGCTGATCGACGATCCGCCCTGCCGAACGCCGCCGGCCTGGGCGTTGGTCACCAGCGCGCGGGCGGTGCCGGCGATATCGATGCCGAAATGGTCGTAGAAGCGCCGGTCTTCGGTGGCGAGCGTCGCCTTGATCAGCACGTCGGGGAAATCTTCCAGCGGAATCGAGTCGTTGTGCTTGATGCCGCGGCTGCCGATCGGGTTGCCGTAGCGGTCGAGGAAGCTCACCGCGAGGTCGGACTTCTTGAGCCAGTCGTCGTCGGCGGTTTCGCGAAAGGCGGGGATTGCCAGCGTCAACAGCAGGATCAGACCGCCCAGCCCCAGGGTGGCGGCCTCCGACAGGGGCTCGACGAAGACCCAGCGCTTCCACCGGCCGACATAGAAGCGGTCCATGAAGGTGGAGTACCGCTCATAGAGCTCGCGCGCGCCCTTGGCCGACGAGAACAGGGAGGAGTCGATGCGCGCGTCGACGTCCAGCAGGACGTGCCGGATCTTCGTCTTCCAACGCTGCGGTATGATCTGGCGCACTTGGAACCCTTAGGTCCGTTCAATTCGGGTCGGTTCGAAGCGTTCAAGCACCCGGCAGGGCCATCGAGACGTCTTGCGGGAATGTTGCGGCAAACCCAAGGCGCTCAGTGGCGTCCGTGGGGACTCAACGTTTCTTCTAGCCGAGCAGGGGCTATAAACCAATGCCGAGCTTGGCATTTTGACGCAAGCGCATGACGTGAATCCCGACTTTGATCGCACACCGCAGAGACACTGCTTGCGGTTATACCTCCGCACCCCCTAGATGCTTGCCAAGGCTCTTTCAAAATCACCTGAACCACATGACCGCAGCTCCCAAACGAATTTCCGACCAGGAGGAATTCTTCTGGAAAATCAAGACGTTGGATGAGATGTCTGAGGCTGAATGGGAAAGCCTGTGCGACGGCTGCGGCCGCTGCTGCCTGGAAAAGCTGGAAGACGAGGATACCGGCAGGATCTATTTCACCCACGTGGCGTGCAAGCTGCTCGATGCCGGCCTGTGCGCCTGCAAGGATTATCCGAATCGATCGGAGAAGGTTCCCGACTGCGTGCGGCTGAAACCGGCGAATGTCCGCACCCTGAACTGGCTGCCGCCGAGCTGCGCCTACAAGCTGGTGGCCGAGGGGCGCGATCTCTACTGGTGGCATCCCCTGATTTCCGGCGATCCCGCAACGGTGCACCAAGCCGGCGTGTCGGTACGTGGGCGTGTGCAGGGGACGGAGGACGAGATTCCGGACACGGAGCTCGAGCACCATATCGTGCAATGGCCGGCACTGTTGCCGAAGCGCGCACGGCTGAAGAGGCGGCCGAAGGATTGAATCCTGCGGTTTGGTGCGGGCACATCATCGGGATGGCCCGCCCGGCGGCGGAATGCGCCCATGCGCTGGGGCGGCTGCCGCGGCGTGGATTTGCTGCGTACATTGCCATTCATAGAACGAATCCATCGCGGCGTTGCGCCGCTGCAAAGTTACGCCCGAGATGAACAGGATCGAACGGCAGAGCGGTCAATCTGCCGACCAGGACGCGTTGTCGGCCGATGCTGAGGCGGAGCTTGCGAAAGTTCCGGAGCAGGTGATCGCGCTCAGCGAGGCACCGCCGCTGGCGCCGCCCGCGCCGCTGTCCCCTGGCGAGGTCCGCACCATCCTGATGAGCCTGTTGCTGTCGATGTTCCTGGCCGCCCTTGACCAGACCATCGTCGCCACCGCGCTGCCGACCATCGGGCGGCAGTTTCAGGACGTCTCCAGCCTGTCCTGGGTGATCACGGCCTATCTTCTGGCCTCGACGGCGGTGGCGCCGGTGTTTGGTACGCTGAGCGACATCTACGGCCGGCGCGCCATGATCATCGTGTCGCTGAGCTTGTTCATTGCCGGTTCGGTCCTTTGCGCGGTTGCGCCGAACTTGCCGGTCCTGATCGTCGCCCGCGGCCTGCAGGGGCTGGGCGGCGGCGGCATCATGCCGGTGGTGCAGACCGTCATCTCCGACGTGGTGAGCCCGCGCGAGCGCGGCCAGTACCAGGCCTGGTTCAGCGGGGTGTGGACCGCGGCGGGCATCAGCGGACCGGTGTTGGGCGGCCTCTTTGCCGAACACCTGCATTGGTCGATGATCTTCTGGATCAACGTGCCGCTGGCGGTGGGGGCGCTCGCGCTGCTGCTGCCGAAGATGAGCAAGCTCCCGGTCTATCATCGCCGGCGCGAAGTCGACTGGGTTGGCGGGGTCCTGTTGATGGCGTCCGCCGTGGTTTTCATGCTGGTGCTGACCTGGGGCGGTAACCGCTTTCCCTGGCTCTCACCGACCATCCTGTCGATGGTTGGCGCCTCTCTCGCCCTGACGCTCGCCTTCGTCTGGCACGCTCGCCGGGCGCACGAGCCCTTCCTGCCGCTGTCGCTGATGCGCGGAACGGTGGCGCCTTATGCGATCACGGCCGGCGGATGCGCGTTGGGGGCGATCACCGGACTGACCGTCCATCTGCCGCTCTATTACGAGGTCGTCTACCACCTGAGCGCCAGCGAGGCGGGCCTTGCCCTGATCCCGCTGGCCGCGATCTCCACCGTCGGCGCGGCGATTGCCGGGCGGAACATGGTGCACGCCAAGCACTACAAGCGCCTTTCCATCGTTGGCACCTCCGTTGCCGCCATCTGTGGCGCGGGGCTGGCGCTGACCACGCTGCCGCTATGGGGACTGCTGGTGCTGATGTCGGTGTTTGCGCTCGGTCTCGGCACGACGTTCCCGGTCAGCGTGGTCTCGCTGCAGAACTCGGTCGCCCGCGCCCAGATCGGCACCATTACCGGCGCGATGAACTTTTTCCGTTCGCTGCTGGCTTCGTTCACCGTCGCAGCTTTCGCGGCCATCCTGTTGATGGTGCTTGGGACGGACATCTCGCTTGCCGGCGAGCACCGCGGCTCGATCGGCGCGATCCCGACTGCCGACATGATCACCGCGTTCCGGTATGTGTTCGGAGCGGCTGCCGCGCTGCTCGGCATCGCTACGCTCTGCCTGATCGCCATGGAGGAGCGCCCGTTGGCCGGCCCCGCCTCGCGGCCGGTCGAGGTGGTGGAGTAGGCGGGCGGTGAGAACGACTATTCGAGCTGCATGCGGACGCCCTTGGCGCCGTTGAGCAGTCGTCTCAGATGAAAACCGGCCAGGGCATCGTCGGCATGCAAGCCCACCAGCGCCGCGAAGGCCGGCATTGCTGCAGCATCGCCTGCCTCGAGCTTGGCGAAGGCCGCGGCATACTGGCCCGCTGCCGGCCCGCCAAAGCTCTCCGGCGACAACGGTTCGTAGGCGCGCAACGGCTCGCTGCGACCGCGCAGCATGAGGTCGCCGACCGGGCGTCCTCTGAAATTCTCGACCGCATTCGCAACCGTGGCGCTGACGCAAATGCGGGTGCCGAGAAACTTGTTCGCCGCTTCGAGTCTCGCCGCCGTATTGATGGTGTCTCCGTAAGCGGTGTAGTCAAAGAAGCGGCTGCCGCCGAAATTGCCAACCAGCGCGGGACCGGCGTGAACGCCGATGCGGGTGACGCCGAAATTCACATCCCTTGCTTTCCAGCGTTTGCGAAACGCCTCCGCCCAGGCGTCGAGATCCTGCGCGCAGGCGACTGCGCGCGTCGCATAGTCGGGCTGGTCGCTCGGGGCGTTGAACAGAACCTCGATCGCATCACCGATCACCTTCGCCACGGTCCCCTCGTGCGCGAACACGACATCGGTCATTCCGCTCACATATTCGTTGAGCAGTTCGCCCAGGAGTTCGGGCGCGGTGCCTTCGATGAGGGAGGTGAAGCCGGTGATGTCGGTGAAGATGGTCGCAACGTCGCGCCAGTGCACCTCGGTGCCGTCGCCGACGCTCGCGGCAAGACGCTTGGCGAGCGCCGGCGAAAAGTAACGGGACAGCGAAGCATGGGCGCGCTCGGCTTCGGCCTGACGGCGACGCGTCTCGCGCAGCATTTCGACGTGTCGCAGGGTCTTGTCGATGGTCGCTTCGAGGTCGGCAAAATCGATCGGCTTGGTCAGGAAGTCGAACGCGCCGCGATTCATCGCCGTGCGGATGTTGCTCATGTCGCCGTAGGCCGAGACGATGATGGTCGATTTCTTGTCTTCGGACTCCTGCAGCTTGGCGAGCAGCGACAAGCCGTCCATGCGCGGCATGTTGATGTCGGAGACCACCAGATCCACGTGCGGATGCTTTTCGAGCGACAGCAGCGCTTCAAGCCCGTCACGAGCGAACATGAAGCTGACCGAACCCTCGCGCAGCTGCCGTCGGAATTTCTGAAGGACCAGCGCCTCCAGGTCCGGCTCGTCATCGACAACGAGGATGGTTGCGGTCATGCAGCCTGCTCAAGTCTTGCATCGATCTCCTGGCGCAACACGATGAAATCGATCGGTTTGGTCAAAAGGTCGGCCGCGCCGACTTCGAGCGCCTTGCGCCTGGTTTCGGCATCGCCATAGGCCGTAATCATGATAACGGGCACGTCGGGCCGGATCTCCTTGACCTTCGGCAGCATTTCGAGCCCGCTCATTCCGGGCATGTTGATGTCCGAGAGGATCAGGACCAGCGAAGGCTCCGGAATTTCCCCCGCATGCTTGAGCGCCAGCAGCGCCGAGGTGGCGAACTCCATCTGGAAGCGCCCCAGGCGCAGGTCGCGCCGGAATTGCTGACGGAACAGAGCCTCGATATCGGGCTCATCATCGACGACGAGAATGTAGACGCTCAATTCTTGCCTCCGGTCTGCACTTGCGCGGCCGCAGTACGTGGCAGCGTAATGATGAACTCGGTGAATACGCCAGGCTCGGTGTCGACGTCGATCTTGCCGCCGTGTTGTTTCACGATGATGTCGTGGCTCATCGAGAGGCCAAGTCCCGTGCCTTCGCCCGCCGGCTTGGTGGTGAAGAATGGATTGAACATCTTCTCCTTCACCTCTGGCGCGATGCCCGTGCCGTTGTCACGGATGCGGATTTCCACCTCGGTCCCGAGGTTCTTCGTCGTTGCGCGCAGGGTCGGCTCGAAGGAATTCCCAGCGGCTTCCTTGCGCCTGGTGGCCGAGTAGAAGCCATTGGAAATCAGGTTGAGGAATACCCGCGTGATTTCCTGCGGGTACAGGTCGATTATCCCCGCATCCGGATCGAGGTTTCGCTCGAGTGCGATGTTGAAGCCGGATTTCTCGGCGCGCGCGCCATGATAGGCAAGATTGAGGCTTTCCTCGACGATCGCGTTGATGTCGGCCGGGCGACGTTCGCCAGAGCCCTGGCGCGAATGCAGCAGCATGTTCTTGACGATCGAGTCTGCGCGTTTGCCGTGCTGCACAACCTTTTCGAGGTTGCCCTTCAGCATTTGCGCAAGCTCGCCGATCTCCTCCCGAATCTTGCCGTCGAGGGCGGCATTTTCGAGACCCTCGTTGAGCTCATCGATCAGTTCCGACGACAGCGCCGAGAAGTTGTTGACGAAATTCAGCGGATTCTTGATTTCATGCGCGATGCCGGCGGTGAGTTGGCCGAGGGAGGCGAGTTTCTCCGTCTGAATCAGGCGGTCCTGCGCGGTACGCAGGTCTTCCAGCGACTGCGACAATTCCTTCGTGCGCGCGCGAAGTTCATTCAACAGCCGGGCGTTTTCAATCGCGATGACGGCCTGGCTGGCGAAGTTGGCAACAACTTCAGTCTGTTTTTGCGTGAAGGGCTTAACCTCCTGGCGGAAGATCGTGATCGTACCGATCAGTTCATCCTCTCTGTGCATGGGAACGATGACGAGCGTTCGGGCGCCGGCGAGATCGGCCAGCGCGCGAACGTTGGGGTTTCCTTCGAGATAGGGCGGCTGATTCCTGATGTCATCGATCTGGACGGTCTGCTGGGTTCGCTCAAGGGTCGCGAGCCCGCTTGCCGGATGCGGTCGAATGAGTTGGTAGAGGTGGGTGTCGACGTAAGCCTGCGGCGCGTTGTATAATGCAACCGTGCGAAACGCACCTTCTTCGTAAAGATTCATGGTGCCGAATTTGGCACCGCAGACGCGGATTGCGTTTTCCAGCATTTTCCGGAAAACCGGTTGCAGGTCTCCGCTTGAGGAGCTGATGGTTTCGAGAACTTCCGACGTCGCGGTCTGCTGGGCCAACAACTCTGTCAGGTCGGCGGTACGCTGACGCAGCTCCTTCAATAGCCGGGTGTTCTCGATCGCGATGACCGCTTGTTTGGCGAAGTTGGAGACGAGATCGATCTGCTTGTCGGTGAATGGCCGCACCTCACGGCGGTAAATAGCGATCGCTCCAATCAGATCATCTTCCTTGAACATCGGCACCAAGAGCAGCGTACGGATGCCCGCCAGTTCCACCGCCGCTACAGGCAGCGGATCGCCATCAAGATAGGAACGATTCTCGCGCATATCGGCTATCTGCACGGCACTTCGAGTTTGCATGACAAGAGCCAAGGGCGAGTATGGGGTGGAATGGTAGAGAGTCCCGCTTCGCCATTGCTCGGTATAGGCGGCCGACAACGCCCCGTGGATCGCCGCGCTGCGGAATGCATCACCTTCGCGCAGCCACATCACGCCGTAACTCGCGTCAGACAGCCGCGTTGCATTAGCCAGCATGGCCTTGAAGACCGGCTCCAATTCGCCCGGTGAGGAACTGATGACCTGTAACACTTCCGACGTCGCGGTCTGCTGCTCCAGGGACTCTGTGAGCTCGCGCGTGCGCGCCTGCACCTCCTCGAACAGACGGACATTGCCGATCGCGATCACCGCCTGGTCGGCGAAGGTCTGAAGGAGGCTGATCTGTTTGTCGTTGAATGGATTAACTTCAGTGCGGCGCAGCACAATGGCGCCGATGCTCTCACCGTCGCGCAATAGCGGCACGCTAAGTACGGTGCGGACGTTCGACCGATATGCATATTCTCTTGCGATCGGAAAAGCGTCCCCTTCGGGCCCGAGGAGATCACGCACGTGGACCGGATGACGATCGAGAATCGCGCGACCCGAGGGTGTTTGCCGATTGACCGATTGTCGCTGCCAGACGACGGGAATGGATCCGTGATGCGCAGGGTACAGGAGTTCATCGCCATGCTTCAGAACGGCCAGCGCATCAGCGGCCTCGCAAAGCTCGCAGGCGCTTTCGACGATCGCATTCAGGACCGGACCGACGTCGGTCGGGGAGGAGGCGATGACTTTCAGGATGTTGGCGCTGCCGGTCTGATAGGTGAGAGCCTCCTGCAGGTCGCGGCTCTTGGCCTGCACTTCGTCGAACAATCGCACATTTTCTATGGCGATCACCGCCTGGTCCGCGAAGGTTGAGACAAGTTCGATCTGTTTGTCCGCGAAGAGTTCAACGGCCTTGCGGCCGAGAAACAGCACCCCGATCGGCTGACCGGATCGAAGCAGGGGAACTCCAAGCAGTGTGCGATATCCCCCGACCCTCTGCTGCTCGGGAAAGGCGTATTCGGGATCCAGCAGGACATCCGGGATCTGAACGGCCTTGCCCTCGAGCAGCACCCGCCCGATCAGGCTGCCGCGGTCCGGATGCAGCCGAATGCCATGAGAGACCTTGGCCCACTCGGGCGAGAAGTTGTATCGGGTCGCATGGTAGAAGGTGCCGTCGGCGTCTTGCCGGGCGATGGCCGCCATCTCGGCGCCACAGAGCCGCGCGGCCGATTCCGTCAGCGTGTCGAGCACCGTTTGCAGGTCGAAAGCGGATCGGCTGATCACCTTGAGCACATCGGCGGTGGCGGTCTGTTGCTGCAGGGATTCGCTCAGATCGTCAGTGCGCTGGCGAAGCTGGTCGAGGAGCCGGACGTTCTCGATGGCGATGACTGCCTGGTCGGCGAAGGTGGAGACGAGCTCGATCTGCTTGTCATTGAACGGACCGACTGCGAAGCGGAAAAGGTTGATGACGCCGAACGTGTTTCCTTCGCGGACAAGGGGCACGCCGAGCGCCGCCCTGAATCCCATCAGCTTCTGTGCCTGCGGCCGCGCAAATTCGGCATCCGCAAGCACGTCGGGAATGTGTATGGTATGCCCATCAATGATGGTTCGACCGAACACGGAGCCTCTGTCCGGCTTTGTCGAGTAGCTTGAGAAGTGGCTGACCCACGCCGGCGGGCAGCCGAAGGTCGCGGCGAGCCGGTAATCGGAGCCGTCGAGGTAGCGTATCGTTCCGATGTCGGATTCGCACAGTCGGCATGCCGACGACAGCAAGGCATCCAGCACCGTTTGAAGGTCGAAAGCGGATCGGCTGATCACCTTGAGCACGTCGGCGGTCGCGGTCTGCTGCCGCAGGGATTCGCTCAGATCGTCAGTGCGCCGGCGAAGCTGGTCGAGCAGCCGGACGTTCTCGATGGCGATGACTGCCTGATCGGCGAACGTCGTGACGAGCTCAATCTGCTTCTCCGTGAATGGCTGTACGCGCTGACGCGCCAGCACGATTGCCCCGACCGGCTCGTTTTCGCGCAACAGCGGCACGCAAAGCGCGGTGCGCTGTCCGGCAAGCATGGTCGATTCCTGCAACTTGTATTCAGGGTCCGCGGCAACGTCCAGGATTTGCACCGGACATTTCTCGAGCACGGCGCGGCCGGTGATGGTGCCGCGATCGGGCCTGATCGGATGGGCCTTGAGAAACTCGATGTAATCTGCGGTGTAGCCGACGGCGGCGCCGGCGCGATACAGATCGCCTTCGCGCCGCATGATGAAAGCCATCTCGGTGTCGCACAGCCGCGCGGCCGTCTCTACCAGCGTGTCGAGCACCGGCTGCAGATCAAAGGTCGAGCGGCTGATCGTCTTGAGGACGTCGCCGATCGCGGTCTGCTGCTGCAGGGCCTCCGTCACATCGTTGGTGCGCTGCCGGACTTCGTTGAACAATCGCGCGTTTTCGATCGCGATCACCGCCTGGTCGGCAAACATCTGCAGCAACTGCGCGTGATGTTCGGGGAAGGCGCCGGGCTGGATCCGCGTGACGCTGATCATGCCGATCGATTTTCCGTCCTTCATCATCGGTGCAAACAGCATGGCACGGAAACCGCGCAGCCGTGCGACGTCCCTGATCTGCAGCTCGGAGATGGCTTCGGTGTCGGGGATCGGGACGACTTTGCCTGACGAGGCGAGCTCGAAACTCGGAAAATCCGCCACCGGCCGCGGAAACATATTCTGCAAGCGGTCGTCCGCGACGGGATTTGTGCGGGTAAACGCCGCAAGGTGCGCAATTCCGTCGACGAACCGGAAGACCGTGGTGGAAAAGCCGCCGATCAGACGGTTGGCGCTGGTGGCGATCGCATCGAACACCGGCTGCACGTCGGAAGGCGAGCTCGCGATCACCTTGAGGATGTCGGCGGTGGCGTTCTGGCGGTCTTGCGCGGCGCGCAGCTCCGCCGTCAGCCGGGCGTTCTCCTCCCTCAAGTCGGCGACGTCCTGAACCACCGCGGGCATGAGATGAAATCCACATCGTCCGGTGCCTCGCGGCATCCGGCCAATAATTTGCAGCAGTTGTAGCCGAATTATTTCATCACGGAACGCTTCCGGCCAGCATATCCGGACGAGTTCCGCACAATGGATGTCAGGTTCCAGGCCGGACTAGTGATGAATCTCAACACTCGTCATCGGACTCGATCTTCCGAATGCCACGCCTGATCGCTCGATAGATCCGGGCGCGGGCGCCCTCAATCGTCGCGCGATCTCGCTTCGCGATCCTCGGCCTCGAACGCGCGCGCTTCTTCGGCAAGCTTGTCACGGAATGCCTCGGGGATCAGCGCGAGGTCGGCAGCGCGCGACCGCAGGACCGCACGGCGGCACAACGCCTCGGTGCGCAACCCTGCCGGAACGTAGGCGAGCGCGATTCCATCGTTCCCGACCGCCAGCTCGCAGAGGGCAGGGGTGACAAGCTCCGGCGGAACGAACTCGAGCGCCTGGCCGTCGTCGCGCACCGCTTGTTCACAGCGCGCGGCGGTGCGCATGACCTCCGGCACGTATCGCAGGGAGAGGCCGTCGCGTCTCAACGCGAGGTCGACGTGATGGTCGCGAACGAGCTCGGGCGGGATCAGGTAGAGGTGGCATGCGCTATAGTCCACCATGGCGTCGCACACCGCTGGCGTCATCGCGCTGGGGTGAATGTTCTCGCCCTGGCCGCTCAGCTTGAGGGATTGGATGATATTGGTCTCGGTGAGGAACGCGGACCACACGTTCCCCAGCAGATGGAATGTCTCGGTCTTCTTCACATTCGACCGTACGGCTTCGAGCCGCTTGTAGAGCGGGTGATCAGCATAGATCTCCCGGACAGCTTCAACGACCTTTAGCGTCATGTACTTGGCGGGAATTTGGGCCAGCGTCTTCAGCTCCGGATCGTCCTTCGCCTCGCGCAGAACATTGATGAGAACCTCTTCGGTCCTGAACTGGCTGGGCAGGGAGTCGAAACCGAGGCGGCGCGCTGCTATCAGGATCATTTCCTCGGTCACGCGCCCCGCGGGGATGACCCCATGCAGGAGTTCGGGCGAGCGGCGAACGGCCTCGGCCAGCCGCTCGTCGGTCCAGTGCTCCTGAGGCGTGTAGATGAGCGCCCAGCCCGAATTGGCGAGTGCCGCATCGCACAGGGCGGCGGTGCGCTCCGCTTCGGGCACGAGCCGCAGCCGGTCCCATTGCGCACCGATGCGCACCGGGTCGGCTGCCTCGCCGCGCGCCGGCGCGCCGTCAGGCCGGAACAGCACGGCTTTCCCCCTCTGCATCGCCGATTCCAGACGCTCCCAGCTATCGAGGTCAGCCCGGACCCGCTGTGCAAGGGCGATCGGCAGCACGTCGTAGGCCCCTTCACTTTTGGATGCCTCATAAAATTGCTCTTCGATCTCGTTGCGGACGTCGTCCTCCTCACTCCAATTGAAGTCGATCCGCTGCGGCTCGCTAATGGACAGATCGTGGTCGGAACTGATGCACAGCGGCGTCTCCAGGCCGCCATTGAAATGCAGCCTGCCGTCGTTGTAGTGACCGATGACGGCATCGCTCACCGTCGCCGGACCCTGAATGATTATTTCCGCTCCGCCGCCGGAGGCGTTACGCGCTTTCAGCGGGCCCAGCACCAGCAGGAAAGCGCCGGACTCCATGTCGGCATTGACCAGCGCGCCATCGATGGTCAGGCCGCCATCCACCACCAGCCCGAAAATATCGCGATCGCCGATCATGGAATTGAGGGCGCCGGGATCCATTCCGATCAGCGTCGCAAACGCGGCCAGCCATTCCGCCGTCGTCGGCCTGGCGCCTCCGAACCACAGCCCGCGATAACCGTCCAGCGTCAAGTCGCCCGCAATCGCGAGATCTCCGCGGTGCACAAGGATTGGACAGTCCTTGAGATAGGATTCCCACGCCCATGATGTGAATCCCAGGATATGCTTTCGCAGGTTGAATTCGTCGGCCGCTGTGGTCGCTGGCATGAGCTGGAACATTGTCCGGTACTCGCTTGCGGGGAATGAAGGGTGTTCAGGGCAGGGAGCAACCAGCCGACCGCAGCATCTCAGCAATCGGACCGGTGCCCGCCAGCCTCTAGTCGCACTTTCCGCAGCGGAGGTTCACCACGCGATGTCGGCCGGACCGCGGAGGGCTGGCAAATTGCTCTTGCGTGGCAACACGACGATGAGACCGGCAGGATGCAACACCGTCAGCGTAAGCGACAAGCAATCCAGGCTGTCGCCGCGGGAGCAGTCTGGATTGCTTCGCTCCGCTCGCAAAGACGTATCGCGAGATGCGAGGTCGTTCCTGTGCGTCTTCGTCGATGCCGCTCAGGTCCCCGGCCGCGACACCTCGGTCTCCTTGCTGGTGATGAATTCCAGCAGCACCGGCACCCCTTCCTTGGTCTTCTGGATGCCGCGCCGGATCGCGGGGACGATGTCTTCCGGCCGCGTCACCCGCTCGCCATGGCCGCCGAAGGCGCGGGCCATCGCGGCGTAGTCGCCGGAGATGTCCGTGGAGCGATATTTTTCGGTCGAGACCGGCATCACCTTGAGCTCGATCGCCATGCTGAAATTGTTGAGCAGGATCGACATGATCGGGATGCGCTCGCGTACCGCGGTCTCGAAATCCATGCCGGTGAAGCCGATCGCGGCATCGCCCCAGACGTTGATGCACAGCTTGTCGGGCTTTGCCAGTTTCGCGCCCATGGCGAGCCCGAGCCCGTAGCCGAGTTGCGTGGTCTTGCCCCAGCCGAGATAGGACAGCGGCTCGACCGATTTCCAGAACGGCGACAGCTGGTCGCGCGGGCTGCCGGCATCATGGGTGATGATGGTGTCGTGGATGTCGACGGTGTGCTGCAGATCCCACAGCACGCGATAGGGGCTGAGCGGGGCGTCGTTGCTGGTGAGCTTGCCCATCCATTTTGCCAGCCATTCCTTGTGCGAGGCCGCGATCTCGGCGGCAACAGTCGAAGCGTCGCGATCGGAGGTCACCGTCTTGCCGATCTCTTCCAGCAGCGCATCCAGCACCAGGGCGGCGTCGCCGACGAGACCGACCCTGGCCTCGACGTCCTTGTTGAGATGCGCAGGGTCGAGCGTCGAGTGAATGATGGTCTTTCCCTTCGGCATCGCGATGCCGAAATGGGTCTCGGTGAACGAGCAGCCGATCCCGAAGATCACGTCGGCATCAGCGAGGAATTTCGGCACCGCGCGCGGCACGGCGAGGCCGCCGGAGCCGAGCGACAGCGGATGAGTCTCCGGGAACGACGACTTGCCCCCCAGGCTGGTCGTGACGGGGATCGCAAGCCGCTCGGCAAGCCGCTTCAGCTGCGGCCAGGCCTGCGCATAGTGCACGCCCTGTCCGGCATAGATCACCGGCCGCTTGGCGCCGATCAGAAGGCTGGCTGCTTCCTTCACATGGACAGGATCGGCGCCGTAGCGGGTGCGCAGCACCGGCGTGTAGTCCAGCGGCTCATGGACTTCCTCGTTCCACATGTCCGAGGGGATTTCGACGATGACGGGTCCGCCGCGGCCGTTCTTCAGTCTGGTGAATGCGCGGCGGAAGATGTTGCCGACCTCGCTGGCGAGAATGATCGGCTCTGCGGATTTCGCAAAAGCCTTCATCGCCTGACTGGAACTGAAGTTCGGCTCGATGTTCGACAGCCGGCGGGCATAGCCCATCGGCAGCACCAGCACCGGCACGGACTCGCCAAAACACTGCGCGACGCCGCCCATGGCGTTTTCGGCGCCGGGGCCGTGCTGCATGCAGAACGCGCCGATGCTGCGGCCCGAGGTGACGCGCGAGATCGCATCCGCCATGTGCAGCCCGACGCGTTCCTGCCGCACCATGATCGGGCGGATGTCGGCCTGAGCCGCGAATTCGATGAGATGGTTGACCGGATAGCCGCAGAGGATCTCGATCCCCTCGCGCCTCATGATTTCCGCAATCGCCGTGCCGAGCTTCATGATCGTCTCTCTCCCAGGGCGGTAAAGGCGGGTCGGTTCGCTCCGACCGTTCTGGGGAATAGAGGATCAGGAATTGGGGGATGGGTAAAGCGGGGTAGGCGAGGCGGCAGGGAAGGGCTGCCATGCAGGGCAATCGGCAGGGCGCTGCAGTGCACAGGGTAGAAGTCGTAGATGGGATAACTGGCCGGTCGCTTTCATCGCGGAGATATTGTTGCCACTTGGTGCGGCTGGCCCGATCAGAAGCTTGATTGAATTTTCGACCCTGGCAAGTCGGTGCGCCTTACATTTCGATACCTGACTAGAACGGAATATCATCGTCTAGGTCCGACCTCTTTCCAATCTTTTTTACTTCCTTCGGTGGCGGAAGATGCTTCGTCTCTGTTTCATTTTCCTTCGCACCCCAGATAAGTCGACCGATACTGTCTAGCCACTTGCGTGCGGGTTCCGCTCTTTCGGCGGCCTCGCCAAAGACTTCAGCGGCCTGAATGACCACTGCCCCCCACGCTTCAAAGCGGGTGCGGTCGCGATCCACTTCCTTCGCGAAATCGTTCAGCTTGTCGAGCAGGCTTTGCTTCTTGTCTCGGTTGACTTCAAGCTTCTCGATGATCTGCCGCATCTGTTCGAGATGGTGCCGAATTTTTGTTTTTGTAGCTGCATCGAATCGCACCGAGTAGCCTTTGGCACGTCGAGCATGACGAATGCTGAGCTTGGTTCGGTAATGATCTACATCTTTCCCAAAGTCAGCGTAGGTCTGGTAGCTGACATTCGCGATACTCGGCACCTCGGTTTCGAACTCCGTCGAAATGCCCAGCTCCTGGATGGCCGCAACTACTTTGCTGATGTACTCAACGTAGTACATGTTTACATAGTCGTTCTCGCCAGCGACCTTCAGCTTGGCTTCGCACTGTTCTCTGAAATGCTTTTCCAGTTGCAGAAACGCCATCTCCGGATCATCCGGCAGTTCTGCATAAGCTTCTTCATCGGTCATCCGCACCCCCGCGACTCGGGGGCATCATAGCGCAACACTGCAACTCACGCGCGCGTGGGTAGGACATCTGTAGGTAATTTCTCTTTCTGAAAACGGCTTCTATTACCAATACCTTAGCGAAAATGTGTAGGTCTGCCCCTAGCACCATCGGATCGTGCCCAACCGCCGCTAATTCCCTACATATTCAATTGTCGAAATCGCGTCCCGTCGGTGGTAGTGTCCCGGCGCCTCAACCAGGGGATCGAGCGGCAGGGGGAAGAGTGGCTTGGGACGAAGGGTTGGATAAGGACGGTGTAGCCTACAAGATCGCAGCCACGGAGGCGGACCGCGTTCGCGTGATTGCCGGGCCAGGAACCGGCAAGTCGTATGCAATGAAACGCAGGGTTGCGCGGCTCCTGGAGGAGCAGGTCGAGCCGGAGAATGTGCTCGCCGTCACCTTCACCCGCGTTGCTGCCGAGGATTTGCACCGCGAGCTGCAAAAACTTGAGGTGCCGGGTTGCGAGAAACTCGAAGGACAGACGCTCCACGGGCTCGCAATGCGCATTCTCGCACGCGAACATGTGCTGAACAGTCTCGGGCGCACTCCCCGTCCGCTTAATAATTTCGAGCAGAAGGCGATGTACTGCGACATTGCTCCCGTCACTGGCGGGAAGAAGGAGTGCAAGGCTCTTGTTGAGGCCTATGAGGCCGCGTGGGCGCGTAGTCAAGGCGACGAGCCGGGCTTCCCGGCGACCAATAAGGAGAAAGCGTTTCAGAAGATCCTGCTCGACTGGCACATATTTCATAAGAGCATGTTGATAGGCGAGGTCATTCCCTACCTCGTGCGCTATCTGAAGGACAATCCCGCAGCCGACGAGCACACTGAGTTTGACCACGTCCTTGCGGACGAGTACCAAGACTTGAACAAGGCTGAGCAGACCGCGATCGCGTACTTGGCCGAGAACGCCCACATTTGCATCGTCGGCGACGACGACCAGTCGATCTACTCCTTCAAGAGTGCACACCCCGACGGTATTCGCGAATGGAAAGACGTTCATGCCGAATGTGCTGACTTTGAGATGGCCGATTGCCAGCGGTGCCCCACAACTGTCGTGGCGATGGCGAACTCGCTCATCAGCCACAACAAGAACCGTGACCCGCGCGAGCTGAAGCCTATTGAGGCGAAAGGCGAGGGCGAGGTGCAGATCGTTCAGCTCACCAACCCGGCCATCGAGGCGAAGTGGATCGGGAAAAAGGTCAAAGAGCTTCTCGATGCGGGCGTACAGCCGAGCGAGATCATCGTCCTTGTCCAGCGCAAGCGGGCTGCGCGCGTGATCCTTAAAGCGCTCAAGGCTGTCGAGGTTCCCGCGAAGTCCTACTATGAGGAGAGTCAGCTCGAAACCGACGAGGCGCAGAAGCGCTTTGCTATGTTCAAACTACTGCTCGACAAGGAAGACCGTGTGGCGCTGCGGTACCTGCTTGGCATCGATTCGAACGACTTTCGTGCACCGGCCTACGCGCGGGTGCGTGAGCACTGCGAGAATAGCGGCGACACGCCTTTCCAGGCGATGGAGAAGCTCGCAGCCGGTACACTCGAGTTGCCGCATGTGAAATCGTTGATCGAACAGTTCAACGCGATTGGCCAAGCGCTCACCGATCTCGATCTACTTACTGACGATATGGGGCAACTCATCGACATGCTCTTTCCGGCTGATGTGGAGAGTATCACCGAGCTACGCGAATTGGCGCTCTCGGCAGCTAGCGAGGTGACGGACGCTCACGATCTGTTCAGCGCAATGATGAAGGAGATCACGCAGCCCGACATCCCGCCCGAGGTGAAGGAAGTGCGTGTCATGAGCTTGCACAAGAGCAAGGGTCTTAGCTCGCCGTTCGTATTCATCGCACAGTGCGTGCAGGGTGTGCTGCCCCAGATTTCCGAGAAGGGCACGCCGAAGGTGATTGCGGATGCGGCGCTTGAGGAAGCTCGCCGGCTCTTCTTCGTTGGTGTGACCCGCGTGAAGGCTGGGAATTGCCATCCCGGCAGTCTCTACATTACCTACCCAAAAGAGATGCTCGCCGGCATGGCAAAGCAGCTCGGCATCCCGTTCACGAAGAGCAACTACGGGCAGGCTCAACTCTCGCCCAGCATCTTTCTCCAGGAGCTCGGGCCATCCGCTCCCAAGCCCGTCGCTGGTAAGGTGTGACAATGTGATACGTCCGCTGCCGTAGTATCCGCTCGTACCTGGCCCAATCTGCCTGGCAGGCAAATCAGTCGAAAACCTGTCAAGCCCCGCGGCAAAAATAATTCTCTTTTTCAGAATTCGGATTTGGCGTATAGATCGTCCGTCTCACCCGGCACGAGGGGCGGTCGTACGTCGTCACGAAACGCGGGTTGAGATGCGGTGGACGCGGCAGCGTCGGGCGCGCAGGCAGTCGCAGGGCTGGCCTTCAAGGCTGGTGAGCGATCAGGCGGCGCGCGGACGAACGACGATGAAGCGCGTCCTTGCTTCGGTTCGATGGCGAGCACACGCCA
>NZ_JACRAW010000067.1 GCF_016213215.1 Bradyrhizobium sp.
GACGCATGGCCATGGCCTGCGGCCACGGGCTTGAGCAGCGTCGCGCACAGCGCCGGCGTCAGCGACAGCGCGAGGAACGCCGAGAAGCCGATCGCGGCCACCATGGTGACGGAGAACTGCCGGTAGATGATGCCGACCGATCCCGGGAAGAATGCCATCGGCACGAACACGGCCATCAGCACCAGCGTGATGCCGATGATGGCGCCCGTGATCTGCGACATCGCCTTGCGCGTCGCCTCCTTCGGCGGCAAGCGCTCCTCCACCATGATGCGCTCGACATTCTCGACCACCACGATGGCGTCGTCGACGAGGATGCCGACCGCGAGCACCATGCCGAACATGCTGAGCATATTGATGGAGTAGCCCGCGAGCAGCAGCGTGGCGCAGGCACCTAACAACGCCACCGGTACGACGATGGTCGGGATGATGGTGTAGCGGATGTTCTGAAGGAACAGGAACATCACGACGAAGACCAGCATCACGGCCTCGACCAGGGTCGACAGCACCTTCTCGATGGCGGCCTCGACCACCGGCGTGATGTTGTAGGGGATCTCGTAGCTGATGTTGGCCGGGAAGAAGCGCGACAGCTCCTTCATCTTGGCCTCCACCGCGCCTGCGGTCGCAAGCGCGTTGCCGGTAGGCGACAGCAGCACGGAAAGACCGGCGGTCGGCTTGCCGTTCAGGCGAGTCTGGAACTGATAGCTGAGCCCGCCGATCTCGATCCGCGCAACGTCGCGCAGGCGAACGGTCGAACCGTCGGGATTGGCCCGCAGGATGATGGCGCCGAATTCGTCCGGCGAAGAAAGCTGGCCCTTGACGAGCACCAGTGCGGAGATGCGTTGATCCGGCGGACTCGGCTCGGCGCCGACGCTGCCGGAGGCAACCTGTGCGTTCTGGGCGCTGATTGCCTTGTTGACGTCGTCAGCGGTGAGGCCGTAGCCGACGAGCTTGGCCGGATCGACCCAGATGCGCAGGGAACGCTCGGTGGAATAGAGCGTGGCACGACCGACGCCGGGGATACGCCTGATCTCGCCGAGCACGTTGCGGATCATGAAATCGCCGAGACCGACTTCATCGAGGCTGCCGTCTGTCGAATTCAGGGTGATGATCTGCAAGACCGCGCTGGACGCCTCCTCGATCAGGATGCCTTGCTGTATCACGGCTCGTGGCAGGCGCGCCTCGACGCGCTTGATGCGGTTCTGTACCTCGACCGAGGCGGCGCCCGTGTCGGTGCCCGGAACGAAGTTGGCGATGATTTCGACCTGGCCCAACGAGTCGCTGGTCGATTCGAAGTTCAGGATGCCCGCAGCGCCGTTCAGCTCCTCCTCGATCAGCCGCGTGACGCTGTTATAGAGGTTCTCGGGCGATGCTCCCGGATAGCTGGTCGAAATCGAGATCGAGGGCGGGGCGATGATGGGATACTGTGCGACCGGCAACAGTGGGATCGAGATCGCGCCAATCAAGCAGATGAACAGCGCGACGACCCAAGCGAAGATCGGCCTGTCGATGAAGAAGCTCGGCATGATGCCTTACCGCACGACCTGCGTAGTCTTCTGGTTCTCCGGGCCGGCGGCGGCCTCCTCGGTCCAGGATTGCGGGTTGACCTTGTCGCCGGCCGCGAACTTCTGGAATCCTTCGACGACGACCTTGTCACCGGCTTTGAGGCCGTCGCTGACGAACCACTGTCCATCCTGCATGGAGCCCGTGCGAACCGGCTGCACCGCGATGCGGTTGTCGTTCTTGACCACGAATACCTCGCTGCCGCCGCCGCCATTGCGCTGGATTGCCTGCTGCGGCACCGCGATCGCGTCGCTGTCGATGCCCTGCTCGATCCGCACGCGGACATACATCCCCGGCAACAATTCGCGCTTCGGATTGGGAAACTCGCCGCGCAGCGTCACTTGGCCGGTATAGGCGTCGACCTTGGCGTCGGAGAACAGCAGCTTGCCGGCGGGCGCGTAGACGGTGTTGTCGTCGAGCACGAGGCGAACCTTGGCCGCATCCGAGGCGATGCGCTCAAGATCGCCGCTCTCCAAGGCGCGACGGAGGTGGTTGAGCTCGGTAACGGACTGCGTGAAGTCGGCATAGATCGCATCGAGCTGCTGGATGGTCGCAAGGTTGGTTTCGTTCTGCACCGCCAGGGCGCCTTCGCTGACCAGCGCCGCACCGACCACGCCGTCGATCGGCGCGCGCACCGTGGCGTAGTCGAGATTGAGCTTTGCGCGCGCAAGCTCCGCCTTGCGCCCTTCGACCTCGGCCTGGGCCTGGCGCTCGGCCGCGATTGCCTTCTCGTTTTCTGCCTCGGGCGCCGCCCGCTGGCTGGTGAGCAGGCCGATGCGCCGCGCCTGCTGCTGGGCCTGTTGCAGCACCGCCTCGGCCTTGGCGAGCGCCGCTTCGTTCGACATCACCTCGACCTCGAACGGGCGCGGATCGATCCGGTAGAGCGGATCGCCGGCCTTGACCTCGCTACCCTGCCGGAACAGGCGCTCGACCACGATGCCGGAGACACGCGGACGAACTTCGGCCACGCGCGTCGGCGCGATACGGCCCGGCAGTTCGCGCACCACCGCCCTCACCTGTGGCCGGACGACGACGACGCCGACATCGGGCTCCACCGACTGGGTCTGAGCCAAAATCGCGGAACTGGATTCGTCGCACCCCGCAAGCAGCGGCGCGACGGCCGCGAGCATCACTGCAACGCACGCCGACCGAGATAATATCAATGCGGTAACCCCAGGTTGAGTTGAAACAAGCCGGATTGGACGCCCATCGCGGCCCGCATGGTTGCGGCTTGAGCAAACCACGCGGCTGATGACGTTCAGGATAAATTCAGATTGCTGCAACGCAATGGAAGGCGGCGGCGGCTCAATGTCACACAAGCTACGCTACTGAGCTAACAACGTTTTTTCTCGGTCACCGGATTGTGAGTCGGGCTCGATCGCATCGCATCTGATGCGTGCGCGCGCAACTGTCGCAACCAGGCCCTTCAATTTTGCGAATCGGCCCGAACGCCGAGATCGCGCGGCGGAGGCAGATTGGCACGCCACCTTGTGCCAGGGGACTCTCGCGCGCAGGCGGCGGCACCATCAGGCGAATGCCCCGAATTCGACGCATCCCCGCTGCCTTCCCCCTCGCGCTGTGCCATATTGGGCGCCGCAAATCAGAACGTTGTAACGGATGATACCGGCCATGCCGCACGGCCCTTCGACCCGCTCCGCGATGGAGATGGAACTGACCAAACTGTCATCGCCCAGCATCTTCCTGGTGCGGATGCTGGTCTTCCTGGTGCTCTGCGCGCTGATTGCGGTCGTCCTGTACAAGCAGATCATCGTCGCCTTCCTTGCCAATCCCGGCCTGAATGCGCTGATCGGTGCGGTGCTGTTCGTCGGCATCATCCTGTCGTTCCGACAGGTGATCCGGCTCTATGCGGAAGTTAAGTGGGTCAACGGCTTCCGGATCGCCGATCCCGGCCTGGCGCCCGCACGCCATCCCAAGCTGCTGGCGCCGATGGCCGCGATCCTCGGTGGCGAGCGCAGTGGACGCATGACCATCACCCAGCAGACCATGCGACACCTGCTGGATTCGATCGCCACGCGCCTCGACGAGGCGCGCGACATCTCCCGCTACATGACGGGACTATTGGTCTTCCTTGGCCTGCTCGGAACGTTCTGGGGCCTGATCGAGACCGTCGGTTCCGTCGGCAAGGTCATCGATGGCCTCAAGGTCGGCGGCGAGGCCGGCGCACTGTTCGACACGCTAAAGCAGGGCCTTGCCGCTCCGCTCGGCGGCATGGGCATCTCCTTTTCATCCTCGCTGTTCGGCCTCGCCGGATCGCTGATCCTCGGCTTCCTCGACCTGCAGTCGAGCCAGGCGCAGAACCGGTTCTATACCGACCTCGAGGACTGGCTGGCCTCGACCGTGCGCGAATATGGAACCGAGGGCATAAGCGGCGGCGGCGAACTGCAGGCCGCGGTGGAACGCCTGCGCGCCGTGCTTGAGGAAGGAAGCGCCAGCCGCGGCACGACCGCCGCGATGGCAAGCCTCGCCGAGGCGATCCAGGCACTCGTCTCCCATATGCGGACCGAGCAGCAGATGATCCGCGAATGGGCCGACGGCCAGGGCGAGCAGAACCGGGAGATCAAGCGCCTCCTGGAACGCCTGGCGCGGCATCCGGAGAAGAGTTGAGGATCGCTCCCGGCGGCTGCGGCCCGTGCTGAGCCGCGTCCGGGACACGAGAGAATTGGAGAACTAAATGGCCCTTGCCCGTGCACGACGCGGCGACTCCCAGTTCAACTACTGGCCGGGCTTCGTTGACGCGCTGTCGACGCTGGTGCTGTCGATCGTGTTCCTCCTGTCGGTGTTCCTGGTCGTGCAGTTTTTCCTGTCGCAGGAAGTCTCCGGCAAGGACAAGGCGCTTGAGCAGCTCAACGCCAAGATCGCGCAATTGACCGAGATGCTGTCGCTGGAGAAGCTCGGCAAGCTCAACCTCGACGACCAGCTGGCGCAGCTCCGCGCCGGGCTTGCCTCGGCCGAAGCCGAGCGCGACCGGGTGAAGGGCCTTTATGAAGGCCTCGCCAGTGCCGGCACTGACGCCGCCGGAAAGACCACCGAGCTCAACAAGGCGCTGGATTCCGAGAGGCAGGTTTCGGGGCGCGCGCTGGCGCAGATCGAAGTCCTGAACCAGCAGATCAGCGCGCTCAGGCGCCAGCTCGCGGCTCTGGAAGAGGCGCTTGATGCGTCGGAGAAGCGCGACAAGGAATCGCAGACCAAGATCGCCGATCTCGGCCAGCGCCTCAACGTTGCGCTGGCGCAGCGGGTGCAGGAATTGTCGCGCTACCGCTCCGAATTCTTCGGCCGCCTGCGCGCCATTCTCGGCAACCGGCCCGACATTCGCATCGTCGGCGACCGCTTCGTGGTCCAGTCGGAAGTTTTCTTCGACACCGGTCAGGCCATGCTGCTGCCGGACGGGATCGCCCAGCTCGATACGGTGGCGAACGCGCTGCTCGACCTCGACAAGAAGATTCCGAGCGAAATCCCGTGGGTGCTGCGGGTCGACGGCCACACCGACGTGCGGCCGATCAACAGCCCGATTTTCAAGTCGAACTGGGAATTGTCGGCGGCGCGCGCGATCTCGGTGGTGCAATACCTGAACGCGCGGGGCGTGCCGACCCAGCGGCTGGTCGCCGCCGGGTTTGCCGAATACCAGCCGCTCGACAGCGGCAACACCGAGGACGCGTACAGGCGCAACCGCCGCATCGAACTGAAGCTGACGGAACGATAGGGGATGATCCCGAAAAGTGGCCACCGGTTTTCGGATCAGATCATGCCCAAAGAAGAAACGGCGCGATGATGGTTTTCCATCTCCGCCCCTATCGCGCCGAGGACGAAGCCGCGGCGATCGCGCTGTGGCATCGCACGTGGCAACAGGCTTATCCGCAGATCGATTTCGCCGCGCGCCTTGAGTGGTGGCGCGAACGCTGGAACAAGGACCTTGTGCCAAAAGCTGCGATCGTCGTCGCCGAGCTCGACGGCGCGCTGACCGGCTTCGTTACCATCGACGAGGACGGGTATCTTGACCAGCTCGTCGTTGCGCCCGAACATTGGGGCTCGGATGCCGCGCGCCTGCTCATCGACGAGGCCAAACGGATCTCACCCGATCGCATCACCCTGCTCGTCAACAAGGACAACGCCCGGGCCATCCGCTTCTACGAGCGCAACAGCTTTGTGCATGCCGGCGACGACGTCAATCCCACCTCGGGCCGGCCGGTGCTGAAGATGGAGTGGAAGCCTTAAGGCCTACACCGCCTCGAACTGCAGCCGCGCGAGGCGGGCATAGAGGCCGTTGTCGGCCACGAGCGAGGCATGAGTGCCCTGCTCGACGATGCGGCCCTGGTCCATGACCAGAATGCGGTCGCAGGACAGCACGGTCGCGAGCCGGTGCGCGATGACCAGCGTGGTCCTGTGGCGCATCAGTTCCTCGAGCGCCGTCTGCACCAGCGTCTCGCTTTCCGCATCGAGCGAGGAGGTTGCCTCGTCGAGCAGGAGGAGCGGCGCATCGCGCAGGACGGCGCGGGCAATGGCAATGCGCTGGCGCTGTCCGCCTGAGAGCGTCACGCCGCGCTCGCCGAGCGGCGTATCGAAGCCTTCCGGCAGGCGGCGGATGAACTCGGCTGCATGCGCCAGTTCCGCGGCGCGCTCGACTTCGGCATCCGTCGCGTCCGGGCGGCCGAAACGGATGTTCTCGCGCGCGGTCGCGGCGAACACCACGGACTCTTGCGGCACCAGCGCCATGCGTTCGCGCACCTCGCGCGGATCGGCCGAGGTGATCGGCACGCCGTCGAGCGAGATCGATCCGGTCGCCGGATCGTAGAAGCGCAGCAACAGATGAAACACCGTGCTTTTTCCCGCCCCTGAGGGTCCGACGATCGCGACCTTCTCGCCCGGGCGCACCGACAGCGACACGCCGTCGAGCACGCGCACATCGGGCCGCGCCGGATAGGCGAAGCTGACATCGGCAAAGCCGATCTCGCCGCGCGAGGGGACAGGCAACGCCTGGGCCGATGCCGGCGCGGTGATTTGCGGCTTTATCCTCAGGATCTCGAACAGGCGCTCGGCGGCGCCGGAGGCGGCGGCGACCTCGCCCCAGACTTCGCTCAGCTGGCCCAGCCCTGCGGCGGCGAACGCCGTGTACAGCACGAACTGGCCGAGGCGGCCGGCGCTGATGGTGCCGGCCAGCACGTCATTCGAACCGATCCAGAGAATTCCCACCACGCTGGAGAACACGATGAAGATGATGACCGCCGTCAGTACCGCGCGCGCCTGGGTCGACGTGCGCGCGGCTTCGTAGGCCTCTTCGACCTCGCCGCCGAAACGCCGCTCGGCGAGCCGTTCCCCGGTATAAGCCTGCACGGTGCGGATGGCGCCGACCAGTTCGGAAGCATAGGCCGAGGCGTCGGCGAGCGTATCCTGGGCGTTGCGCGACAGGCGCCGCACCCAGCGGCCGAACGCCACCAGCGGCAGCACGATCACGGGAATGGCAAGCAGCACGAAGCCGGACAGGCGCGGGCTCGTGATCACCATCATCGTCGCCGCGCCGAGAAACAGCATGAGGTTGCGCAGCGCGATCGAGATCGAGGCGCCCGCTGCCGACTTGATCTGGGTGGTGTCGGCGGTGAGCCGCGAGATCAGTTCGCCGCTGCGCGCCGAATCGAAGAAGGACGGCGACAGCGAGATCAGGTGTGCGAACACATCGCGCCTGACGTCGGCGACGATGCGCTCGCCGATGGTCATCACGAGGTAGTAGCGCGACGCGCTCGCCAACGCGAGCACGGCCACCACGGCGATCATCACGCTGAAATAGCTGTTGATCAGCTCGATGCCTTCGGGCGTGAAGCCGAAGTCGATCATGCGCCGCACGGCGACCGGGACCAAGAGGGTGGTGATCGCCGCGATGGTAAGCGCGATCAGCGCCAGGAAGGCCCGGGCGCGATAGCGCTTGACGTAAGGAGCGAGCGCAAGCAGCGGACGGAGCCGGGCCCGGCTCTTGGCCGGCGCCTCCGCGGCATCGGCTTCAATCGACAGGTTTTCGGCGAGTTCCACCGTTTTCGGTGTATCGCCGGGCCGGTCATCCAGCCGTTCCACTGCGCTCATGATTTCCGGACCTGTTCAAGTTGAGGGCCCCAGATAGGCCGGTGTGCCGGCAGCGGCAAATCCGTGAAGTTACTAAGGCCCGCCTGAAGCCACGCGCCGGAGGGCCCGGCTTGTTTTGACAGACCCTGTAGGTTATAGAGCCGGCCAAATCCGTTATCGATAGCCACTTGAGTTTGAGGCGCACGGCGCCAAGGATATGCCATGAAAGCTGAAATTCATCCGAATTATCATACGATTACGGTCATTATGACCGACGGCACCGAGTACCAGACCCGCTCGACCTGGGGCAAGGAAGGCGACAAGCTGCACCTCGATATCGACCCGAAGTCGCACCCGGCCTGGGTCGGCGGCTCCCAGCAGCTCCTTGATCGCGGCGGCCGCGTTTCGCGCTTCCAGAAGAAATTCTCGGGCTTCCTCAAGAAGGATTGATCGGCTTCGTCGGCCGAATGACAAAACGCCCCCGGTCGACCGGGGGCGTTTTTGTTTGGGCCCGTCACTCCGGGGCGCGGCCCCGGCGCCGACCCCTGAATTGGTCGTGGTGACCTTTACCGCTCGAAGGCGGCCTTGAGCGCGTTGAGCTGCGGCACCAGCGGGTTGCCGATCGTGGTGCGATCCGGCGGCGGCGCGTGAATGCTGATGTCGAGGCGACGGACCCGCGCCTGCAGGCTCATGGAGCGGGCGATCAGTTCCTGGAGCTGCGCGGGCAATTTTTCGACCAGATCCGCAGGCCCCGGATCGGCCGCGGTGAGCCTCACCTTGGTCTTTTCCCGGTTGGCCTGGCTCAGCGTCATCTCGCCTTCCTTGACCGCGCGATGCAGCAACAGCCACGAGGCGAGCTGCATCAGGCGCGTGGTCAGCCGCATGCTTTCGGTCGCATAGGTGAGGCTGGCAGCACGGTCGAGCGCCTTGGCCTGGATACGGCCGGCGCCGTCGAGATAGGCCGCGGTCTCCTCGACCAGATCCATGCCTTCCCGGAACAGGGAACCGAACGCCGCGGAATTGGTGAGCCGCTCGCTGAACTGAACCAGTGCACCTTCGCTTTGCGGACGGTCCGACATGGTTAACGCCTCTTACGCCACTGTTTACGCTTCCGGCGTACCGCGCCGGTTATGATGAACAAATCATTGCGCGCGAGCGGGCGAGAGTCCAGCTGCAACAGGGTTTATGGTTTCCGCCCGACGCCATCGCTTCCGATCGGCGGCAACAACGGCGAGCAACTTCGATGACCCAAGGACGAGGCCGCAACGCCTGGACGCGGGCAAAAAAAGAGCCGCCGTGTACCGGCGGCTTTTGAAGTTGATAACAGGGAGGCGTCAAACAGAGTGGACAGGAGCCACTCGGTGTCCAAACGAGGACGGTGCAAGTTATAAACTCGAAAGCTTAATCGACCGTAAATGACCTATTTTTTTCAACCTTCGTTAGCCAAAGTCCGTCATCGGCCGACCAAGACTTCTCGGCGTGCCATTTCTTCACCCGTCCTCAGCGAAAGCTGTTCTACGACTTGAAAATGCTGTTCGCGGCATCGCGCGAAGCGCGCTTCTTTCCTGCCGCCTCCTCGAGCCGCGCGATCTCGGAATGGAGCAGCGCGATGCGCTCGGTCAATTCCTCCAGCGACAGAAGCGACAGATCCTGCCCGATCTCGTGGGTGATCTTTTTCCTGGGCCTGTCCTCGTCCTCGAAAGCCATGCTTGTTCCTCCGCGCCTGAAGCCGCCGGTCAATCAAAAGTGAGGCGGTTGCCAGCTGGAGCGGTGCTGGCTAATCCATTGCCGCCTCAACCCCGCATTGTTGCAAGGACAAATCATGGAAAAGCTGCCCGCGCAAATGACCGTGGTCGCCATCAGCAAGCCAGGCGGCCCGGAGGTGCTCGTCCCGGAGACCCGCGCCGTGCCGCAGCCGGGGCCGGAGGAAATCCTGATCAAGGTTCACGCCGCAGGCGTCAACCGGCCGGACGTCTCGCAGCGTTCCGGCTCCTATCCGCCGCCGCCCGGCGCCAGCGATCTCCCGGGGCTCGAAGTTGCAGGTGAGGTCGTCGCGGTCGGGAGCAATGCCCGAAAGCACAGGATCGGCGACAAGGTGATGTCCCTGGTCGCCGGCGGAGGCTATGCGCAATACTGCATCGCACAGGACGCCCAGGCGATGGCTGTTCCATCGACGCTCTCGATCATGGAAGCGGGCGCCCTCCCGGAAACGCTGATGACGGTGTGGCACAACGTGTTCGAGCGCGGCGGACTGAAGTCGGGCGAGACGCTGCTGATCCATGGCGGCTCCTCCGGCATAGGCACCATGGCGATCCAGCTCGCCAAGGCGATGGGCTCGAAGGTGATCGTCACCGTCGGCGCGCAAGACAAGGCCGATGCGTGCCTCAAGCTCGGCGCCGACCGCGCCGTCAACTACAAGGCGGAGGATTTCGTCGCCGAGGTCAAGGCCGCGACCTCGGGTGCGGGCGCCGATGTCATCCTCGACATGGTCGGCGGCAGCTATGTCGAGCGCAATTACGACGCGGCGGCCATCGACGGACGCATTGTCCAGATCGCCTTCCTCGGCGGACCGAAGGCGACCGTCAATTTCACCAAGCTGATGGTCAAGCGCCTTACCCACACCGGATCGACGCTGCGCCCCCGTAGTAATGCGGACAAGGCGGCCATGGTCGCGGCGATCGAGGCCAAGGTGATGCCGTTTTTGCGGGAAGGTCGCATCAAGCCCCTGATGGACAGCACATTCCCGCTCGAAAAGGCGGTGGACGCCCACAGGCGCATGGAGACCAGCGAACATATTGGCAAAATTGTGTTGTCCGTATAGCCCGGCCACAACCGGAAACCCTTTGATTTTTCACGCTTTCGTGGCATCTATCGCCAACGTCGAACCCTGCCAGCGTGGTTCGGCCAGCGTCTTGCACACTTTCGCTTTGCGTCGAACGCGGAGAACTGACATTGCGCCTGATCAGGTGCCTCGCGCCGCTTGCGCTGGGCCTCATGATTTTTGTCGCCGCGTCCCCGGCGCGCGCGCTTGACGCGGTCAGCGTCCGCAGCGACGCGCCTGCGATCGACCTGACGGGCATACTTGAGCACCAGCGCAGCGATTCCGACCGCATCCAGGTCTCCACCGCGCCGGGCACCGACGGCATCGTCCGCCGCGTCGAAGTCCGCGCCCGCGAGGGCGGGCAGAACTGGGTGGTGTTTGCGCTCGCCAACAACACCGACGACCAGCTCGACCGCCTGATCGTCGCGCCGCACTACCGCATCGTGTCGTCGGGCCTCTTGTGGCCCGATCTCGGCCTGTCGCGCATCGCCACCATCACGCCGTCGGTCGGCGACAGACCGGAGCGCCAGGAGAGCGCGACCGCGGACGTCTTCCGCATCACGCTCGATCCCGGCGCCGTCGTCACCTTCGTCGCGGAATTGCGCACTGACAAGTTGCCCCAGCTCTATCTGTGGGAGCCGGAGGCCTACAAGGACAAGGTCAACTCGTTCACGCTGTACCAGGGCATCGTGATCGGCATTTCCGGCCTTCTGGCGCTGGTGCTGACCATCCTGTTCGTGGTCAAGGGCAGCATCATGTTCCCGGCCGCGGCGGCGCTCGCCTGGGCGGTGCTCGTCTACATCGGCGTCGACTTCGGCTTCTGGGGCAAGGTGCTCGACATGTCGAACAACGCCGAGCGCATCTGGCGCGCGGCGGGCGAGGCGATCCTGGCGGCAACACTGCTGGTGTTCCTGTTCGCCTATCTCAACCTGAGCCGCTGGCACGTTCGCTACTCCCACATCACCGTGGGCTGGCTCGCCTTCCTCGGCTCGCTGGTCGCGCTCGCCCTGTTCGATCCGGCGGTCGCCTCCGGTATCGCGCGAATGTCGCTGGTGCTGATCGCGTTCGCGGGCTTCGCGCTGATCGTCTATCTGTCCACCCACGGCTTCGACCGCGCCGTGCTGCTGATCCCGACCTGGTTCCTGCTGGTGGTGTGGGTGATCGCGGCCGGCATGACGGTCGCGGGCTCCGTCACCAACGACATCGTCGGCCCTGCCCTGCTCGGCGGCCTCGTGCTGATCGTGATGCTGATCGGCTTCACGGTGATGCAGCACGCCATTGCCGGCGGCGGCGCCACCACGGGCATCGTCTCCGACATCGAACGGCGCGCGCTCGCGCTCGCCGGCTCCGGCGATCTGATCTGGGACTGGGACGTCTCGGCCGACAAGGTCTTCACCAGCCCTGAGACCGAAAGCCTTCTGGGACTGAAGCGCGGCACCCTGGAGGGACCGGCCGCCAAGTGGCTGGAAGTGCTGCACCCGCTCGACCAGGACCGTTTCCGCGCAGCGCTGGACAGCGTGCTCGACCAGCGCCGCGGCCGCCTGGTGCAGGATTTCCGGCTGCGCACGCCGGACGGCCACTTCATGTGGTTTGCCCTGAAGGCACGACCGGTTGTCGGCTCGGACGGCGAGGTGTCGCGCGTCGTCGGCACGCTGACCGACGTCACCGAGATCAGGAACGCCGAGGAACGCCTGCTGCACGATTCCGTGCACGACAATCTCACCGGGCTCCCGAACCGCAAGCTGTTCATGGACCGCCTGAGCGCGGTGGCGACCTTCGCCAAGACCATGCCCAACCTGCGGCCGACGATCATGGTCATCGACCTCGACCGCTTCAAACAGGTCAATGACTCGGTGGGAATCGCGGTTGGCGATTCGATCCTGCTGACGCTGGCCCGGCGCCTGACGCGCATCCTCAAGCCCCAGGACACGCTGGCGCGTCTCGCCGGCGACCAGTTCGGCCTCATCCTTCTGTCGGAACAGGACCCGGCGCGCATCACCGCCTTCGCCGAAACCATCCGCAAGACCATCCGCGCGCCGATCGCCTTCAACGATCGCGAGATCTTCCTGACCGCATCGATCGGTCTGGCACTGTCCGATCCGCAGACGCAGCTTTCGGAGGAGATCATCAAGGACGCCGAGCTTGCGATGTATCACTCCAAGCGGATCGGGGGCGACCGCATCGACGTCTACAAATCCGCGATGCGCGCCCGCAAGACCGACCGCCTGACGCTGGAGAGCGAATTGCGCCGCGCCATCGAGCGCCAGGAGATCACCATCCTGTACCAGCCGATCGTTCGGCTGGAGGACCGCTCGATCGCGGGCTTCGAGGCGCTGGCGCGCTGGGATCATCCAAAGCTCGGGCGGATGTCGCCCTCCGAATTCATCACCATCGCCGAGGAGATCGGGCTGATCGTCGATCTCGGCATGTTCGTTCTCGATCAGACCGCGAAGCAGCTTTCGGTATGGCAGCGCGCCATGCGCTCGCGCGAGCCGATCTTCGCCAGCGTCAACGTGTCCTCGCGGCAATTGCTGCGGCACGACCTCATCCACGACATCAGGACCGTGCTGTCGCGCTCCTCGATCGCCCGCGGCACGCTGAAGCTGGAGCTGACGGAATCGCTGGTGATGGAAAATCCGGAGCACGCGGCGCAGATGCTGACCCGCATCCGTGAGCTCGGCACCGGCCTGTCGCTCGACGATTTCGGCACCGGCCATTCCTCGCTCGCCTATCTGCAGCGCTTCCCGTTCGACACCATCAAGATCGACCAGTCGTTCGTGCGCACCACCAATCGCGGCACGCGGCCAGTGATCCTCAAGTCGATCATCGCGCTGGCACACGATCTCGGCATGGACGTCGTCGCGGAGGGTGCCGAGACCGACTCGGACGCGGTCGAGCTGTACCAGCTCGGCTGCGAATACGCGCAAGGCTTCGCCTTCGGCGAGCCGATGGACGCGGATGCGGCGATGCGCCTGCTCACCGAAGCGCGATTGGAAGCGGCGAGCTAGCGAGCGAGCTAGGCCGTGGACTCATTAACGCGAAGCCATAGCCGTATCGATGCGAGCTCAACGAAGGCGAGGTAGTTGGCCGTCAATTTGTCGTAGCGCGCCCCGACGGCACCGTTTGATCTTGTTGAACAAGCGTTCGACGAGATTGCGGACTCGGTAAAGACCTGGGCTGAACGATGCTTCATTGCAACAAGACGACTCGGTTGGCTACTGCGTTGCTCACACTGTGCGCGTTCGTTGGTTGCGGCCCAGTGCGTGCCGATGATTGGAATGTCGGACTAAAGCGCCTCTCAATGCCCGACCCAGTCAACGGGGCGGCCATGGTTGGCATAATCACCTATCCGACGACGGCGCTGGCCTCATCGCTCACGGTTGGTCGTTTCAGGCTTGCGGCAGCGGAAGATGCGTCGCCCGCGGCAGGGAAGTTCCCGCTCGTCATCTTCTCGCATGGCACCGGCGGCCAGCCGGAACTGTATCTTTGGCTTTTCGAAGGTTTGACTGCAAAAGGTTTTGTTGTCGCCGGGCTGGCGCACCCAAAAGACAATTCCAAAGACCGTTCAGGGAGTTTTGGTGATGCGCTACTCGTCGATCGCGCGCGACATATTTCCGCACTGATCGACGACGTTGAACATGATGCAGGGCTCAGTGAGACCATCGACGGCGAAAAGATCGGTGTAGTCGGCCATTCCGCAGGGGGATATACGGCAATCCTTTCCGCCGGCGCCATGCCGGATTTTTCGCAGTTTAAAGGTCGGTGTCGGGAGGATGCGCAGCCGGGACCGGACCGGCCAAGTTTTGCGCACAACCCGTCGTCGTTGCCGGTCCCCGATCGCCGCGTTCGCGCCGTCGCGGCGATGGCGCCCGCGCTCGGTTGCTTGTTCGACCGCGACAATCTGAGTGCAATCCACGTTCCGATTCGCTTCTATCAAGCCGATAATGACGAGGTTCTGCAGCCGGGATTCAACGGCGCTTACTTTGCATCGCAATTTGTCCAACCCCCTGATCTGGTTCACGTCGCAAATGCCGGCCACTTCATCTTTCTCAATACGTGTCCATTCATCATGAGCTTGCTGGCCCGCGAAATCTGCTTCGATCCGAGGGGGACGAACCGTGATGACGTTCATCATCGCTTGATCGAGGATATTGCTCTATTTTTCAGGCATGCGTTAGATTCTGGACTCCATCAGAACCGGGATGATGGCCAATAGGGCAGAGTCGTTTCTCGTGCAGGAATATTTTGTTCGGCTCGATCGCTTTGGTGGACCGTCAAGGCCGGATTTATGAGTACACGGTCTAGTAAGGCTTGCGACGAAGCCCCACGATAAGAGCAAGCCCCGCCAACAGCGATATCGCCGCGAGGCTTCCCCAGACCATGCCGGCCTGTTCGACATAGACATCCTGCGACACGGGATCGTAGCAGCGGCCGAGTTCGTTGAAGCAGTCGCGCCAGCGCCAATAACGGTCTTCGAACGCGAGCATGAATAAAAGGCCTAACCCGATCAGTGCCAGTCCCAGGATTGCCCTCACCAAGCGCACGACCACAGCCTCCCGAACCCTGCCGACGCCTCCGCCCGTCCCGGATCGACTCTCCCGGTGTTCCGACGCTCGGATGCATCGAAAGTCAGACCACGCGATTTCACGGCGACTTCATCTTCCTGAACCGCACGCTCTTGCCGTCAGGCAGGCGCGTTGCGGTGAAACCGGCGGCGAGACAGGCCTCGCGCTGCGGCATGTGCACATCGGGGCTGCGCAGCGTATCCCACCAGGAGGCGCGCTGGGCCGCCCGCGGCAGCGCACCGCCGATGATCTCCTCGATTTCTTCAAAGCTCAGCACGAATTCCGCCTGCTTCCGCTGCTTCAGGTAATCCCGCAGCGCGTCGTAGCTCACAGCCATCGCCTACCTTTCATCCCTCGCCCCGTCATCGCATCCCCAGCCCCTGAGGCCAACCCCAAGCTCCAGACTGCCTCCAGGACCGATCGGCCCCTACGGGGGCCGGGCTTGCCGAAAATCGTCAGCCCTGGATACGAAATCTTAACTGACTGCGGCAGCGGTATCGCAGCTTAAAGACTACGCAAGATTTCGGGCGCACCTGTGGTGCCGGGAGTGAACGATGCTATTCGGACCGCGCCCGGCCCGGCGCCCATTGCGTTTGTCGGCAAAACTGCTGATCGCGTCGGTGGCGGCGACGGTGATCGGCTTTTCCGCCATTTGCTTTGATGTGCTGTTCGACATGCGTCGCGGCGAAATGGAGCTCGCACGCCAAACCCTCGAAAACCTTGCCGCGAGCATCGAGTCTGACATCAATCGCAATGTCGAGATCTACGACATTTCGTTGCGGGCTGTTGCCGGCAACATGCTGCTGCCCGAAATCCGCAGCGTCAGCAAGCCGATCCAGCACCTGATCCTGTTCGACCGCGCCACCACTGCAAAGCATTTCGGCGGCATCCAGGTCTTTGACGCCAGCGGGCACCTGATCATCGATGCCGCGACCCTCGACCCGCGGCCCGAAGATCGCAGCGACGAAGAATACTTCACGGTCCACCGCGACAATCCCGATGCGGGCCTGTTCATCAGCCGGCCGATGCTGCACCGGAGCGCCTATGCCATCGTACTCAGCCGGCGCATCACCGGGACCGACGGGCGTTTTCTCGGCGTCGTCGCCGGCTCGATCCGCTTCAGCTATTTCCACAATCTGTTCGATCAGCTGAACCTCGATCCGGAGGACACCATCACCGTGCTTCGCCGCGACCGCACGGTCATCATGCGCAGGCCCTTCGATCTCGACATCATCGGCAAGAACCTGGGAGAGCGGCCGAACTGGAATCCGGCCAACCTGAAGGAAGGCGGATCCTATGCGGGGCAAGGCCCGGTAGATCCAACACCCCGCCTGTTCGTGCGCACGGCAAGTACAAATCCGCTTTTCGTCGTGGTCGGCAAGCCCCTGAGCGCCGTCCTGAACCTCTGGCACAAAGAGGCGATCCGGATCGGCGCCATCGTGCTCGCGCTTACCTTGTCCGTGCTGGCCTCAACCATCATCCTGGCGCGCGAAATAAACCGGCGCGCGGAAGCCGAGGAAAAGCTGACGGAGATGGCAACGACGGACGCGCTGACCGGCCTGAAGAACCGTCGCAAATTCGACGAGGTGATCGACGCCGAGTGGCGGCGCGCGCTCCGGCACAAAAGCCCGATCTCGCTGCTGATGATCGATGCCGACCATTTCAAGGCCTACAATGACACGTTCGGCCATCAGGCCGGCGACCAGCTGCTGGTCGGCATTGCCATCTGCATCTCGGATTCGGTGCAACGGGCCGGCGACTGCGCGGCGCGCTACGGCGGCGAGGAGTTCGCCGTCCTGCTGCCCAGTACGTCCGAAGGCGACGCGCTCAAAGTGGCCGAGACGATCCGGCTGAAAGTCTTAAGCTGGTCCGACGAGCGGACCAGATCGACCGTCTCGACCGGCATCGCCAGCGTCACGCCCGAGGCCGGAATGGAATGGTCCATCCTCGTGACCGCGGCCGACAAGGCGCTATACGCGGCCAAGGCCGGCGGCCGCAACCAGTCGGCGGTCGCGAAGATCCCGAAGCTTTCGCTGGCGGCGTGAGCAATCCCGTCGGTCTCATTTGCGGGCGACGAATCAAATCCGGACTAACTCCGCGGGAGCATTCCTGGATTGCTTGCGTTCGCTCGCAATGACAGCTCAGCAGCTCGCTTTCGCTAGCTCTCCAGGTATCTCTTCATCTCGGCGATCAGCCCATCGCGCAGCTCTGCCCGTTTCATGCCGAAGGCGATGTTGGCGCGCAGGAAGCCGGCTTTCGAGCCGCAATCGTGCCGCTCGCCTTCGAATTCGACGCCGTAGAATTTCTGCGTCCTTGCCAGCGCGATCATGGCGTCGGTGAGCTGGATCTCGCCGCCGGCGCCGCGCTCCTGATTCTCCAGGATCTTGAAGATTTCAGGCTGCAGGATGTAGCGGCCGGTGATCGAGAAATTCGACGGCGCCGTTCCCTTCGGCGGCTTCTCGACCATGCCGGCGACCTCGAACATATTGCCGCACGAGTGACGCTGGCCGACGCCGCAAATGCCGTATTGATGGGTCAGATGCTCCGGTACCGCCTCGACCGCGATCAGGTTCGATTTCTCGGGGAGCTGTTCCGCAGCCGCGATCATCTGGGCAAGACAGCCGGGGGTGTTGAGCACCAATTCGTCAGGCAGCACCACGGCGAAAGGCTCATCGCCCACGATGTCGCGCGCGCACCAAACCGCGTGCCCGAGCCCGTGGGGCGCCTGCTGGCGGGTGAAGCTGACGGCCCCCGCCTCGGGCTGGTTTTGCGCGAGAACCTCCATTTCGGCCTTCTTGCCGCGGGCGGCAAGCGTCGCGTCGAGTTCGAACATCCTGTCGAAATGGTCTTCGATGACGCCCTTGTTGCGGCCCGTGACGAAGACGAAATGCTCAATCCCAGCCTCTTTGGCCTCGTCGTACACGTATTGAATGAGCGGCTTGTCGACGATGGTGAGCATTTCCTTCGGCATCGCCTTGGTAGCGGGCAGGACGCGGGTGCCGAGGCCGGCGACCGGGAATACAGCTTTGCGGATCTTCATGAGAACAGTCGATTACCTTTTGGAATCGCGGGGACGATTGGATGGCACGTTGCGGGCCGGTTTGCATCCGGGAACAAAGGCGGATGTAGGGCCGCATTTGCCAGCCCGATTGTCGCCCATAAAACTTCACCTTTGTTAAACTATTGGCAACCGTAACAGGGCCTCCTGAGAGCTGAAAATCTTACGCACCGGGTGAGAGATGGATCGATCGATGCGACAAACGGCCGCCTTTCTGGCCGGCGCTGTGCTGATTGCGGCGGCGATCCTGGTGCCCGGCCGCGCCGACGCCCAATCGTCGGGCGGGCTACCCGACCTGTTCGGCGGCATCTTTTCAGGACCGGGCGGCGGAAGCCCCGCGCCGAGCACGCCGGCAACAGGGGGCGCCAAGCCCTGGAGCGGCGAGGACGGCGCCTCCGGCCATCCCTTGATGTCGGCGGCCGCCATTCGGCAGGCGGCGGCGAATTTCGACAACTGCGTCGCCTCGATGTGGCCGGATGCCGCGCGTCGCCGCATCTCGCAACAGAGCTTCGAACACTTCACGGCCGGAATGTCGCCGGACCTGCGCATCATGGATCTCCTGGACGCGCAGCCGGAATTCACCAAATCGATCTGGGACTATCTCGACATTCTCGTGAACGACACCCGCCTGGCCAAGGGCCGCGAGATCCTCGCCAAATACAAGGCGCAATTCGAGGCGACCGAGAAGGCCTATGGCGTCGACCGCTACGTCATCGCGGCGATCTGGGGCATCGAATCGAACTATTCGACCCAGATGGGCGATCGCAGCGTTCTGCAGTCCACCGCGACGCTGGCCTGCATCGGCCGCCGGCAAGGCTATTTCAAGGACGAGTTCCTCACCGCGCTGGAGATCCTGCACCGCGGCGACCTGCGCCCGGACCAGCTGCGAGGCTCCTGGGCCGGCGCTTTCGGCCCGACGCAATTCATGCCGACCGCATTCAAGCGCTACGCGGTCGACGCGGACGGCGACGGCCGCCGAGACGTCGTCGACAATCCGGCCGACCTCATCGCCTCGACCGCGAACAACCTGAAGAAGGACGGCTGGCAGACCGGACAGACCTGGGGCTACGAGGTCGTGGTGCCCAGGAATTTCAACTACATGCTCGCCGATCGCGCCAGGGCCATGACGATCGCGCAGTGGGAGAACCTCGGCATCAGGCGCGCCGCCGGCCAGGCCTTCCCGCATCCGACCGAAAAGGCCTATCTGCTCGCGCCCGCCGGCGCCGAAGGTCCCGGCTTCCTGATGCTGCAGAATTTCCGGGTGATCATGAAATACAACCCGGCCGAGGCTTACGCGCTGGCCATCGGGCATTTCGCCGACCGCCTGCGCGGCGGTCAGCCCTTCGTGCAGCCTTGGCCGCGGCAGGAGCGCGAATTGTCGCGGGGGGAACGGCTGGAACTGCAGCAATTGCTCGCCCAGCGGGGCTTCTACCGGGGCACCCCCGACGGCCAGATCGGCGGGCAGACGCGGGAGGCGCTTCGCAGCTTCCAGGCCTCGATCGGGGCGCCGGCGGATGGATTTGCCTCCTCCGACATGCTGGAACGGCTGCGCGGGCGGTAACCTATGCCCAGAAGGAGTGTGAGGCCGAAAATCCGGTAATCCGGTCCGGTCAATTTAGGCAGCCATTCGTATACGGAGATGCTTGAGCGATCGCATGTTGGATTCCGTTAACCATATTTGTATGTCAGCATCTCTTACCTGTATTCATAGAGCCGGCGGAGGAGGTGGAGGAACATAGTTTACCTCTGGACAGGGTTCTTGAGTAAGCCAGTAGCCGACTTTGCCCCCCAGCCTTACGAACCGCTTCGGCATGCGCCAAAGCATGGTGCTGAAAACCATGAGAGGGTCCTTGCCTTGAATGTCCAAGCCTTCCCGCATTACCTCACGAAACAGAGTATCGCGGGACATAGGGCGCTTATTCGCCCTTAGAATCCTCTCAACAGCGTCTCCAACGATCTCTTTGTCCGGATTGACGTGCTTCTTGGGGATGGGGACCGGAACCGACGGAAGGCTTAGGGTTTGCCCTAATTCCAGTTCTGGTTCTCCAGATGCAAACATCTGATAATCACTGATGAACGCATTAACCCGCTCTAACTCCTTTCGTTTTTGCTCGATCTTCGCCTGAAGTGCATTGATATCGGCGGCAATTCTGTCTCGCCGTTTCTCCGCGTTCTCAAGTGCAGATTCACCCACGGTGCTGTTCCTTCTGTGTTCACATACAATCTATACGCAGGCCGAATTTCCTGCAAGGAACCTTGTGTATGGAATGCAGTTGTGGTTTACTCCGCCTCAGTCGAATCCACTCGGAAGCGACTACGGCCACCCTTTCGGGTGGCCGTGTGTGGTCGAGGAACCAACCAGCTAGATCGAGCCGGGAGAAGATCGAGGAAAATATGAACCGCCGCCTGTGCTTCGGCAGAGAAATGGAGAGGGCTGCAACCCGACTCCAGCCGAAGCGCATATAGGAGATTCATGAGGGGGCGGAAAAATCCGCCCCCTTTCTTTCTATTAAGTGATTTCCATTGGGAAGTCAATACGCGCTTTGCGATTCCGCAAGCTGACTCAATGACTTAGACCGAGAATCACTAACCGTTTGGAATTGCTCGCTTTATGATTCGTGGCCTTACGTCACTTTCGCAGCCTCCTTGGCGATCTTGGCGCGGCGCTCCTTAGAGACCTTCTCGGCCAGCGCTCTTCCGCCCTTCAGGCCGCCCGGCCGTGCCAAGACAGCCGCTGAGGTATCTCCGGATTTACACCCGTCGCGATGTCGATCACACGTCTTGCCAGCTGATTGGATCGATAGGACGCTTACATGTGTATGCACCGCCTCAATCGAAGGCGCCAGCGATCTGTTAAATGTCGCCCAAAAGTAGCCGCAGCGCTTGACGGCGAGGTCCAATCGCCGGCGTATGTCGTAAATTTCGCCCGCTTGCGGCCTGATTCCGTTATTATATTGACTGTTTCCCGACCCCTTCGCGACAGAGCCGTATGTCCAAGCCGAAGTCCAGATTCAAGGCGCTGACTGATACCGGCCCGCTCGTCGCGCTGGCCGTGGCCATCGCGATCCTGGTCGGGATCGTTGGACCTGCTTCGGCGCAATTCTTCAATTTCGGCTTCGGCCCGCCGTCGCGGCCTGCCCCTCCTCCTCCTCGTCCCGGCGGCGGCTTCTTCGGCGATTTCTTCAATCCGTTCCAGCCGGAGCAGCCCAAGCCCGTCCAGAATTTCTCCAAGGCGCCGCCGCCGGCCAAGCGCGACACCGTTCCCGAGCGAAACGTTCTGGTAATCGGCGACGGCATGGCCGACTGGCTCGCCTACGGTCTCGAAGACGCCTACGCCGAACAGCCGGACATGGGCGTGATCCGCCGCCACAAGACGACATCGGGACTGATCAAGTACCAGCCAAAAGGCGACCCAGCGGATTGGGCCGCGGCGGCCAAGGGCATTCTCGAAAGCGAAACGCCCGACGTCATCGTGGTCATGCTTGGTCTCAACGACCGCATGGCCATCCGCGAGGCCGTGCCGGACAAATCTCAGGACAAGACGGACAAGGCGGACAAGACCGACAAGAAGAACGACAAAAAGGATGCCCGCGCCAAACAGGGCGGCAAGCCTGCGGATCAGAAGGGCAGTAGCCCCGCGGCCAAACCGGACGACAAGCCGTCCGACGCCGAATTGCCGCAGGATGACGCGGATAATGATACGCCGCAGGTCATGGCGCCGGAAAAGACCGCGCGCTCCCCTAGCGGTCTCTACGAATTTCGAGACGAACGTTGGGTCGAGCTTTACAGCAAGAAGATCGAGGAGTTGATCGCCGTCCTGAAATCCAAGGGCGTGCCGGTGATCTGGGTCGGGCTGCCGGCGATCCGCGGTCCGAAAGGAACGGCCGACATGCTGTTCCTGGCTTCGCTCTATCGCGAGGGCGCCGCCAAGGCCGGCATCACCTATGTCGACGTCTGGGACGGTTTCGTCGATGAGGCCGGCCGCTTCCTGCAGAAGGGCCCCGACTTCGAAGGTCAGATCCGCCAGTTGCGCTCTTTGGACGGCGTCTATTTCACCAAGCCCGGCGCCCGCAAGCTTGCCCACTATGTCGAACGCGAGATCACGCGCCTTTTGGCCATGCGCACCGGACCGATCGCGCTGCCGACGGAGCCTGCGACCCCGGACGCCAATGCCGTGCCCGGCCAGCCCGCGCCGCGGCCGCTCGCAGGGCCCATCGTGCCGCTGGTTGCGGCCTCGATCTCGGCAGACCAACTGCTCGGAGGTCCCGGGTCCCGCCCGGCCGCCGTCGACGCACTCGCCGCGCGCACCATGGTCAAGGGCGAAGCGCTGAACCCGCCCGCCGGCCGCGCCGATGACTATGCCTGGCCACGGCGCGAGGTCGGGCGCGAGCAGGCCAAGGGGGACACTCCGGTCGCCTCGACCTCGCCGGACGGTACCGTTGCCAATCCGGCCAACCCCAACGGCGCCGTGCTTGTCATTCCTCCCAAGCCGAAGAAGCCCCAATCGGCCCAGCCCGTTCAGGCCGCGCCGTCGCTGCGCGATTTCTTCGGCTTCGGCGCCCCGCGCCAGATGGCACCACCGCCACCGCGCGCACCAGTGCCGGGCGGACCGCCGCGCCCGCCGGCCAGCGTCGGGCGCTCGGCCGAACTACCTCCGTTCTCGCGCTGGTGAGAACAGCCGTTATACCGGGCCCGATCCCACCCGAGGTTCGCCGCTGAGGCGGCGCCCCTGAAGGACTAACGGCTCAACCGTAATAGCGCCAGCGCGAGGGCGGGCGACGCGACGGACGGCTCATCATCAGCGCAAGCGCAAAGCCCACGGCGCCCGCAATAAGAAGCGAGCCGAGTGGATTGTCCTGCACCCTCCTGGCAATCGCCTGCGTGCCGTCGCGCAATGTATCTCCGCCCGCCTGGTAGGCGTCATTGGCATAGTTGGCGGCGGTTTCGCCTGCTTCCCGCACGGCATCTTTCGCCTGCCCGTACATGTTCTGCACGGTTCCGGCAGCTTCCCGCGCCGCGCCCGAGGCTTGCGTCTTGGCATCGCCTACCATTTCACCAACGCCGCCTTCGACGCGACCCGCAAACTCCTTGGCCGATCCCGCAATCCGATCCTGGTCCATGACGATCCTCCCTCGGTAGTCAGCCGAGGTAACCGGTCAGGTGCCGTCGAGTTCCGGAGCTAGAGAATGAGCCCGCCGTCGACGACGAGTGTCTGGCCGATGATGTAGGACGACAGTGGCGAGGCCAGGAACAACGCCGCGCCCGCCATGTCGGCTGGCGTGCCGAGCCGCCGGAGCGGAATTCGCTCGAGCGCGCCTTCGAGCCGCTGGGGATTGGCGGTAGTGACCTTCGTCATCTTGGTGTCGACGAGGCCGGGCGCTATGCCGTTGACGCGAATGCCGTCCTCGGCCCACGCCTCGGCCAGGGTGCGCGTCAGGCCGACCGCGCCGGTTTTCGAGGCGTTGTAGGCCGGATTGCCCATGGTGGAATGATACGCCGCGGTCGAGCTGATGATGATCAGCGATCCGTTCGATTCCCGCAGCATGGAATGAAAACGCGTCGCGCACGCCATCAAGCTGATCAGATTCACCTCGATCACCTTGCGGAAGCCCGGCATTTCGAACTCGCCGCGGCGATAGATCACCGCGCCCTGCGCCAGCACCAGCACATCGAGCCGATCGAAGGACGGCTTGAACTGCTCGATCGCTTCGCCATTGCTGACATCAAGCCTGGAATAGGCCAGCCCTCCGAGTTGCGAGCCTTCCTCTCGCGAATAATCCGCCGCCGAGCCGCGCGTACCGCAGACGGCCACCTGCGCCCCCTTGGCGCGGAACGCCTGCGCGATGCCGTTCCCGATGCCGCTGGAGCCGCCGACCACCAATACCTGCTTGCCGGTGAAATCGAGTTCGTTCGCCACCTTGAGATCCTCCGTTGCATTTTCGTTCGAGCATGATCTTCGCGCAAACGCATCGCGTTTGTCGCGAGGGTAAACCGGGCTCCACTTTGCGCTCACGCGGCCCTTCGGGTCCGGATCTTGCTCGCGTTTGCTTTCTGTGCGGATCGATGCCAGCCTTGTCAATCTCGCAACGAAAGTCACAACGAGGAAACGAGATCAGGGAATGTCCGATTTCAAACAGCTCAGCCGGTCGGTGAAGGGATTGACCGTTCTCGTCACCGGCGCCGCCTCCGGCATGGGCCGCGCCACCGCGCGCGTGTTCGCCAACGAGGGCGCCAACGTGGCGGTTACCGACTACATGCAGGAGGGGGCGCAGGCGGTTGCGGCCGAGATCGCAGCGAACAACGGATCGGCGAAGGCTTTCAAGCTCGACGTCGCCAATCGCGACGAAATCAGGAGCGTCGTGGATGGCGTGGCCGCGCATTTCGGCGGCCTCGACATCGTGATCAACAACGCCGGCATTTCGGTCAAGATCGCCATCGACGACGACGGCTACGAGGAGGGCTGGGCGAAAGGCATCGCCGTCATGCTGACCGCGCACCCGCGCATCATCCGCGCGGCGCTCCCCTATTTGCGGAAATCGAAATGCCCGCGGATCGTCAACATCGCCTCGACCGAGGCGCTGGGCGCGACCGCGCAGCACAGCCCGTATTCGGCCGCAAAAGGCGGCGTCGCCAGCCTGACGCGATCGCTCGCCGTCGAACTCGGCCGCGAGGGCATCACGGTGAACTGCATCTGCCCGGGCCCGATCAGGACCGCGATCACCGAGCGGATTCCGGAAGAGCACAAGACCACCTATGCCAAGCGCCGCACCGCGCTTATGCGCTACGGCGATCCGGAAGAAGTGGCGCACATGACGCTGAGCCTGTGCCTGCCCGCGGCCTCGTTCCTGACCGGCGCGGTGATCCCGGTGGATGGTGGGCTGATGGCACGCAACGCGTAACTCCGAATGCGGCGCAGCATGCAGACGTTGCACGGCTGTACCGGGATTGAGGTTTAGGCCGTCGGTTTCCGCCTTGAAGCCGTCGCTCTGCATCACGCCGCCGCCCTCGCCGCGCGGCGACGCAAAGCTCAATGCAGCCGCATGCGTTGACATCACACGGTGCACGAGTAGCCTCGCGCCAACAGCGGAAAATCCGCTTGCTTGATCCGGGGAGAACGCCATGTCGACCGCCATCCGGCAGTTGCAGAAGCATTTTGTCGGCGAGGTCTCTGGCCTCGACCTGCGCAAGCCGCTGACGTCGGAACAGGTGCGTGAGATCCAGGCGGCGATCGATAGACATGCCGTGCTCGTGTTCCGCGATCAGGATATCACCGACGAGCAGCAACTGGCCTTTGCGCTGAATTTCGGCGAGCGGGAGAACGCACGTGGCGGCACCGTCACCAGGAAGGAAGACTATCGGCTGACCTCGGGGCTCAACGACGTCTCCAACCTCGGCAAGGACGGCAAGCCGCTGCCGAAGGATCATCGCACGCATCTGTTCAACCTCGGCAACTGCCTTTGGCATTCCGACAGCTCGTTCCGCGCCATCCCGGCGAAATATTCGCTGCTGTCAGCGCGGGTGGTGAACCCGAAGGGCGGCAACACCGAATTTGCCGACATGCGCGCCGCCTATGACGCGCTGGACGAGGAAACCAAGGCCGAAATCGAGGATCTGATCTGCGAACATTCGCTGATGTATTCGCGCGGCTCGCTCGGCTTTGTCGACTACAGCGAAGAGGAGAAGGCGATGTTCAAGCCGGTGCTGCAGCGCCTGGTACGCACGCATCCGGCGCACGGCCGCAAGTCGCTCTATCTGTCCTCGCACGCCGGCGCCGTAGTAGGCATGAGCGTGCCCGAAGGCCGGCTCTTGTTGCGCGATCTCACCGAGCACGCGACGCAACCAGAGTTCGTCTACGTCCACAAATGGAAGCTGCATGACCTCGTGATGTGGGACAATCGCCAGACCATTCACCGGGTGCGCCGCTACGACCAGTCGCAGCCGCGCGATATGCGGCGGGCGACGGTGGCGGGGACGGAACCGACGGTGCAGCAGCAGGCGGCGGAGTGAACTTGCTCGCTCGAAGCATGGAACACCGTCATCGCCGGCTCGACCGGGCGATCCCATATTCCAATGAAGTCAGTCAAGTGATCCCCGCTTACAGCGAACGCCGCGGATTACTGGATGCCCCGCCTTCGCGGGGCGTGACCACCGGGAACAGCTTACGCGTGGCCGGCTTCGTTCGAGAGCATGCCGGGATCGATGCCGATCTTGCGCAGGGCGCGCGAATATTTGTCTTCGACATCATCGCCGAAGATCAGGTCGGGATCGGCATCGCAATGCAGCCAGCCGTTGCTCTGGATCTCGGTCTCGAGCTGTCCCGGCGCCCAGCCGGCATAGCCGAGCGCGAGGATGGCGTGCTTGGGTCCGGAACCGTCGGCAATGGCCTTGAGGATGTCCACGGTCGCGGTGAGGCAGACGCCCTCGTCGATGCGCAGCGTCGCATTCTCGATGAAGAAATCGGCCGAGTGCAGCACGAAGCCGCGGCCGGTGTCGACCGGACCGCCGCGCAACACCTTCATGCTTTCCGCGTTCTCCGGCAGCTTGATCTGCTCGCCCTTCTCGATAAGGCCGAGTTGCACCAGGAGTTGGGGAAAATCGAGGCTGCCCGCCGGATGATTGACGATGATGCCCATCGCACCCTCGGCCGAATGGGCGCAGAGATAAATGACGGAGCGCTCGAAGCGCGGATCGCCCATGACCGGCATGGCAATCAGGAGCTGGCCGTCGAGGTACCCCGGTGCGTCGTCGCCGGCGTCGTCTTTGCGGCCCGCGCCGCGAGCTTTTTTGGCTTCAGGATCCATCCGCAAAGGACTCTCGTTTCCCTGCATATCCTGATATCGGGCGGGGTAGCTGTCAAATCAAGCATCGACCGACGAAAGCTTCCGCGCCATCACAAGCAATTCAATGGTTCGCACCAAGGCCAGATTGTAAAGACGTGACATGTCCGTAACAGTTCCAACGCGCGCCGCAGTTGCGTTTTCCGCTACCCTGCTCGCATCATCATTCGCGATCGAGGCCCGTGCCGAGGACACTTCGGCGTGGCAACGGGACACGCATTCCGCCGTGCGGTTAGTGGCGGGGTCGCGCAGCGGCCCGGTGCTGCTGGGCGGCATTGCGTTCCATCTGCAGCCGGGGTGGAAAACCTATTGGCGAACGCCCGGTGATTCCGGCGTGCCGCCGCGGTTCGACTTCTCCAAGTCGGAGAATGTCGAAGCGGTGACGATCCTGTGGCCGGCTCCGCTCAAATTCGACGACGGTGCCGGGGGACACTCGCTAGGTTATCGCCACCATGTGGTGCTGCCCTTGCGCATTGTCGCCAAGAATGCCGACAAGCCGGTGACGCTGCGCGCCGACATCCAGTACGCGGTGTGCGAGAAGCTGTGCATTCCGGTCGAGGCCCGCGCCGAGCTTGCCTTCAACAGCGTCGCCAGCACGGAAGACAGTACGCTGTTTGCTGCGCTGGATACCGTGCCGAAACCCGCCAATGTCGGAGACCCCAATCCGCTCACCATCCGTGACGTCAAGCGCGACGGCACGAGGCGCGTCGTGGTCGATGTGGTCACGCCGGATACGCGGGAGGTCAACCTGTTCGTCGAGGGCCCGACTCCCGACTGGTTGCTGCCGATCCCCACTCCGGTCAATGCCAGCCCGCCCGGGGTCAGGCGCTTCGCCTTCGAACTCGAGGGGCTGCCGCCCGGCGCCAGCCCGGACGGCGCCGCGCTGAAGTTAACCCTGGTGGGCGCGGAACGCGCCTACGAGTTCAACGTCAATCTCCCGTAACCCCAAGTCATCTCGCGGCGCGGCGAAGTCGCTGACCGGAAATCTCGCGCCGACAATCTCCGGATTCCGGGTTCGACGCTGACGCATCGCCCCGGATTGACGGAGGTACCGAATCTTAACGAATCGTTGCTAGGCCGAACCTCGCCGCATCGAACCGGCAGAGGAACTTGACCATTGGCCGTCATGGACGCGCAACCCGCAACGACCGCGCCGGCCGGGATCATGGCGCGGCTTCGGGCGAAACTCTCCGGCTCAACGGAGGCTTCCAGCGAAGCTTCCCTGACCCGACGGCTCGCCGGAACCATTTTCATCATTCGCGTCTTGTCCGCCGCGCTCGCCTACCTGTCGCAGATCCTTCTCGCGCGCTGGATGGGCGGATCGGACTATGGCGTCTATGTCTATGTCTGGACCTGGGTGCTGCTGCTCGGCAGCATGATGGATTTCGGCATCTCAGCCTCCGCCCAGAAGATCATCCCCGAATATCGCGCCAGCGGCGATGACGCGCGGCTGCGGGGCTTTCTCTCCGGCAGCCGCTGGCTCACCTTCGCCGTCTCGGCCGTGGTCTCGCTGGGGCTCGCCGGCATCGTCAGGCTGCTCTCGCCCTGGATCGATCCCGCGGCCGAGCTTCCACTCTATATCGGCTGCATGACGCTGCCGGCCTTCGTTGTCGCCAACACGCAGGACGGAATCGCGCGCTCGCACGACTGGATGCGGCTCGGCCTGATGCCGCAATTCATCATCCGGCAGGCGCTGATCATCGCCATCACGGCGACTGCCTTCCTGCTCGGCTTCCATCTCGGCGCTACGGCGGCAATGATTGCGAGCGCCGGCGCGGTGTGGATCGCAATGGCGGGACAGATGGTGGTGCTCAACCGCAAGCTCGCCACCCATATCGAAAAAGGCCCCAAGGCTTACGACATAGGCGGCTGGCTCGCGGTGTCGCTGCCGATCCTTCTGGTCGAAGGCTTCTACCTGCTGCTTTCCTATACCGATGTCCTGGTGCTCCAGCAGTTCCGCCCGTCGGAGGAAGTCGGCATCTATTTCGCGGTGGTCAAGACGCTGGCGCTGGTTTCCTTCATTCACTACGCAATGTCGGCAACGACGGCACACCGCTTTGCCGAATACAACGCGCTCGGCGACAAGGCGCGCCTGTCGGCCTATGTCGCCCATGCCATCAAATGGACGTTCTGGCCTTCACTCGCCGCAACGGCGCTGCTGCTTGCCTTCGGCAAGCCGCTGCTTTGGCTGTTCGGACCGCAATTTGTGATCGGCTACGACATCATGTTCGTGGCGGCAATCGGGCTTGTGGTACGCGCGGCGATCGGCCCGGTCGAGCGGTTGCTCAACATGCTCGGTCACCAGCATGTCTGCGCGCTGGCCTACGCCATCGCCTTCGTCATGAACGTCGTTCTCTGTGTGATACTGGTCCCGCACTTTGGCGGTCATGGTGCGGCGGCCGCGACGTCGATCTCGCTGACCTTCGAAACCGTGCTTCTGTTCTGGATCGTGCGCCGACGGCTCGGGCTGCATGTGCTGGCATTTGGGAACTAGACTTCCCGACCGTCCTTTACCGCGGCATCTGTTCGTGTCGAGCACTGTGGCCGAAAGCAGTCGCGGTGGTTCCTTTCGCCTCTTCCTGCGCCGCAAAATGTTCATTTCGCCGGATCCTTGCGAATTGGGCAAAATGACTACCGAGTTCAGACAAGCGCGCAGCTTTTTCTTATTTGCTGCGATCCATTGCGATCAGCGCCAGGTCTGTTCTACGTCATGTTGACTGACTGATTGTCTGACCGACGAGAGCACCCTAGTCTCCATATAAGCATGATTGATCCGCTCCACGTAGCATCGGGCTTCGGCGTCGGCCTGCTTGTCGGAATGACGGGTGTGGGCGGCGGATCGCTGATGACGCCGCTGCTGATCCTGTTGTTCGGCGTTCATCCATCGACTGCCGTTGGCACCGATTTGCTGTACGCCGCCGGGACCAAGGCGGCTGGCAGCGTGGTGCATGGCTGGTCGCGCAGCGTTCATTGGCCAGCCGTGATCCGGCTTTGCTGCGGCAGCATCCCCGCCAGTGCGTTGACGCTTGTTGTCCTGTGGAAGCTCGATCTCAAGAGCGATGCCGAGCGCAGCCTGGTCAACCTGGTGCTGTGCTTTGCGCTGCTGCTCACCGCTGTGTCGCTGGTCTTCCGCAGGTCGATCGTCGAGCACTATCGTCGGCGCCTGGAGCAGGTGGACGCCGGCACGACCGCGATCGCAACCGTGCTCATCGGAGCCGTGCTTGGCGTGCTGGTCTCGATTTCGTCGGTTGGGGCCGGCGCGGTCGGCGTGACCGCGCTTCTCCTGCTCTACCCTCGCCTGCCGATGGCGACCATCGTCGGCTCCGACATCGCACATGCGGTACCGTTGACGCTGGTCGCCGGGGCGGGGCACTGGGCGCTGGGCGACGTCGACTGGCCTCTCATGGGCGTGCTTCTGATGGGTTCCCTGCCGGGCATCGTCGTGGGAAGTTACAGTGCGACCCGCGTACCGGAGACGGTCCTCCGCGTTGCGCTCGCCAGCGTCCTGATCGTGGTCGCCACCAAGATCGCATTTGTGGAGCTGAACCTGTCGTCGGCACTCGTTACCGCTTTGGCCTGGAGCAACGCACACTGAGCGTGATGGTCGACGGAATGGCGGGCGGACCTCAGTCCCGCCGCTCCCGTGACGCACTCACGCCGCCGTCCAGCCGCCGTCGATCGACAGGTTCGCGCCGGTGATCTGCGAAGCCTCGTCGCCGCACAGGAACAGCGCGAGCGCCGCGACCTGCTCCACCGTGACGAACTCCTTGGTCGGCTGCGCCGCGAGCAGGACGTCCTTGATGACCTGCTCCTTGGTCAGGTTGCGCGCCTTCATGGTGTCCGGAATCTGCCTCTCGACCAGCGGCGTCCAGACGTAGCCCGGGCTGATGCAGTTGCAGGTGATCTTGAACGTGGCGAGCTCCAGCGCCACGGTCTTGGTCAGGCCGGCGATTCCGTGCTTGGCCGAGACATAGGCCGCCTTGAAGGGCGAGGCGACCAGCGAATGCGCCGAGGCGGTGTTGATGATGCGGCCCCAGCCGCGCTTCTTCATGCCGGGAACCACGGCGCGGATGCCATGAAAGGCCGACGACAGATTGATGGCGATGATGGCGTCCCACTTCTCGATCGGGAATTCCTCGATCGGCGAGACGAACTGGATGCCGGCATTGTTGACGAGGATGTCGACCGCGCCGAAGGTCTTCTCGCCCAGTGCAACCATCTCGGCGATCTCGGCGGGCTTCGTCATGTCGGCAGGCGAGTGGATCGCCTTGACCTTGAATTCGGTCTCGATCGCGGAGCGCTCCTTCTCGATATCCGCAGGCGTGCCCATGCCGTTGAGGACGATATTGGCGCCGGCACCGGCGAAGGCCCGCGCATAAGCGAGCCCGATGCCGCTGGTCGAGCCGGTCACAACGGCGGTTTTGCCCGTCAACTTACCCATGTCATTCGCTCCTGCTTTCGTTCGGGGGATTGGTTGCGTCCCTCGTGAGATCGTAAGTCACCATGGTCTCGCCGCTCTGCGGCTGTTCGAGACAATCCTTGTGCCGCATCGACAGATGCACATCGCGTACGCCCGCCTCCCAGTGCTCGACCATGGCGACGTGCGAGAAGTCGTAATCCTTGGCCGAGGTTTCATAGTTCTTGCTGCGATAGATCAGATGCACGACGGTAACTGTGCTTTCCTTTGCGACCTGGCACAGGATTTCGACGGACGGATCGTTCTTCAAATTGTCGGGCAGCTTGCCGATCAGTTCGCGCAAGGCCTTTCGCGTATTGTGGACCAGCTTGTTCTTGTCCGTGTTCATGCGCGTCCGGCTGGAGTAGCGGATGTCCTTTTCGCGCTCGGCGGCATCCAGCAGCGTGCTCGGCAGCGGCCCGCGGGCGCTGAACAGGTCGACCTGGAAGATCAGCAGATCGCGGTCGATCTCGGCCTCGAGGACGTAGTCCAGCGGCGTGTTGGAAGCGATCCCACCGTCCCAGTAATGCTCGCCGTCGATGACGATCGCGGGAAATCCGGGCGGCAGCGCGCCGGACGCCATGATGTGCTCGGGCCCCATCTTCTTGCCGAGCTTCTTGAATTCGAAGTTGTCGAAGTATTTGAAGTTGCCCGAGGTGACGCCCACCGCGCCCACGCTGAGCCGGGTCTTCAGGTCATTGATGCGGTCGAAATCGACCAGCCGCTCCAGCGTTTTCTTCAGCGGCGACGTATCGTAAAAACTCAGGGACTGCGGCGCGCCCGGCGGCCACAATGGCGCCGGCGGAATTCGCGGCGTGAAGAAGCCGGGAACGCCGAACGTCGCGATCAGGGCCGCGCTCGTGTTGTTGAACAGTTCGCGACCGTGGTCGTCGTTCGCAAACGGCTTCCACGGCACCGGCGCCGACACCATCTCCCAGAATTCCTTGAGGCGCGGCACGCGCTTTTCCGGCTCGTTGCCGGCGATGATCGCGGCGTTGACGGCGCCGATCGAGATGCCGGCAATCCATTCCGGCTCGAAGCCGGAATGACACAGCGCCTGAAAGGCGCCGGCCTGGTAGGAGCCGAGCGCACCGCCGCCCTGCAGGACGAGGACTCGCTGAGCATCGGCGGGGGTTCGTGTCGACTGCGGGCCGGGATGATCGGTCATGAAGGCTCAATAGCAGAAACGCCCTCACCTGTGGCGTCAGATCGCGGTGAGGTCAATCCGCAAAAGGGCCCAGTGTTGTGACTTCCTCATTGCGTCATTCCGGGGCCCGAGCGCAGCGAGGGAGCCCGGAATCCATAACCTCGGCCTGTGGTTATGGATTCCGGGCTCGCCGCTTCGCGGCGCCCCGGAATGACGACGAGTGAATTGGAACGTCAGAGACACAAAACTAGCGGGTTTCCCTCGAGGCCAGGATCATGGTCCAGAACACCTTGTATTTGGTGTTCGGAGCATAGCTTGCCGCGATGCCTAGTCTTGTGACACCGCTCTTGAGCATATTGGCCCGGTGCGGCGGCGAATCGCGCCAACCGGAAAAGGCTTCCGCCAGCGTATGATAGCCGGCCGAGATGTTCTCGACGGCGGTCGTGGCCGGATACCCCGCCCCGGTCAGGCGCTTGCCCAGCGGGGCACGCACGTCGTGATCCATCTTGTTGGCCGCCGCCATGGCCTGGGATTGGGATTCAGCCAACCTTGTCAGCTCGGGATCGATCTCGACATTGCCGAGCCCGTTATTCTGCCGGTATTGCGAGATCATCGCGGCCGCGGCCTGCGCATCGAGCCTGGCGCCCGGCACCGCCATATCGAGATACATGGACGGCTGCTCGATGGGTGCTTGGCTGGCGCAGCCGGCGAGCAGCAACATGATGACAATTGCGGCCGCAGCGCGCATGGATCAACCCCCAGATGACAGGCCGTTGTTGCATACCAACCGTGGCTGAAAGGTGAACGCGGCGCAGATTTCACTATCATTCCGGGCTACGCCACCGGGTCCAAGCGAAACGCGGCCCGCTGGCGCAGACCCGGAATCCAGAGGTTATGGCGCGGGATTCCGGCTCCACGCTGTCGCGTCTCCCGAAATGACAGCGTTCCTTAAGCTGCGAAAATGCGATACCGGCGCGGCTGCAGGCCGACCGTGTCCCCGGCGTGAAGCTCCTTGCCGCGCGGAGCGTCGATCTCGATCACCTCGCCGCCGGCCAGCGCCACTTCGGCACGCTGGACCGGCCCGAACGAACGCACATGGTGCACTGTCCCTTCGAACACTCCGCTGCCGGACGGGCCGACCGCCATCTCGTGGCGTCGAACAAACAGTTTCGAAGCACCGCAGGCGGCACCGTCAGGCGCGATGTTGAGCAGACTCCCGCCGAAGCGCACCGAGCCCTCCGCCACCTCAACCGGCAGCACGATGGATTCGCCGATAAAGCCGTGCACAAAGGCACTCGCCGGATTGTCATAGATGTCGCCCGGGGAGCCGATCTGCTCGATGCGGCCCTTGTCCATCACGACGAGACGGTTGGCGACCTCCAGCGCCTCTTCCTGATCGTGGGTGACGAAGATCGAGGTGAGGTTGATCTCGCGATGGAGGGAGCGCAACCACTTGCGCAATTCCTTGCGGACCTTGGCATCGAGCGCGCCGAACGGTTCATCGAGCAGGAGAATGCGCGGTTCGATGGCGAGCGCGCGCGCGAGCGCGATGCGCTGGCGCTGCCCGCCGGAGAGCTGGTTCGGATAATGGTCGGCAAGCCAGTCGAGCTGCACCAGATCGAGCAATTCCTTCACGCGGGCGCGAATTCCCGCCTCGTTCTTGCGGACGGCGCGCGGCTGCACCCTGAGGCCGAAGGCGACGTTTTCGAACACGGTCATATGGCGGAACAGCGCGTAGTGCTGGAACACGAATCCGACGTTGCGCTCCCGCGCGCCTCGCGCGAGCGCATCCTCGCCGTTGAAGGCCACCTCGCCTTCGTCGGGCCAGTCCAACCCCGCGATGATCCTGAGCAGCGTCGTCTTCCCGGAGCCGGAAGGTCCGAGCAGCGCCAGCAGCTCGCCATTCTCGACCTTGAGATCGACGCCGTCGAGCGCGGTAAAGCTCCCGAATCTTTTGATGAGGTTCCTGACTTCGATGCTCACGCTACGGTTGTCCTTCGTCCAGGTGACGTTCGAGAATGGCTTTGATGACGAGCGTGACGAGCGCCAGCATCGCGAGCAGCGAGGCTATCCCAAAGGCGGCGACGAACTGGTATTCATTGTAGAGGATTTCGACGAAGAGCGGCATGGTATTGGTCTCGCCGCGAATATGGCCGGAGACCACCGAGACCGCGCCGAATTCGCCCATCGCCCGCGCGTTGCACAGCAAGACCCCGTAGAGCACGCCCCATTTGATGTTGGGCAGAGTGACGCGGAAAAAGGTCTGCAGGCCCGAGGCTCCGAGCGAGATCGCGGCCTCCTCCTCCTGCGTGCCCTGCTCCTGCATCAGCGGAATCAGCGCTCGCGCCACGAACGGGAAGGTCACGAAGGTGGTGGCCAGCACGATGCCGGGTACCGCGAACAGGATCTGGATGTCGTGCTCGCGCAGCCACGCCCCCCAATAGCCCTGCGCGCCGAACAACAGCACGAACACCAGTCCCGAGATCACCGGGCTCACGGAGAACGGCAGATCGATCAGCGAAATCAGGAAGGTCTTGCCGTTGAATTCGAATTTCGCAATCGCCCAGGCCGCGATCACGCCGAATAGCAGATTGAGGCCGACGGAAATCGCGGCCACCAGCAGCGTCAGCCTGATGGCGGACTGCGCCTCCGGCTCGGAGAGCGCGGCGAGGTAGGCTGCTATTCCCTTGGAAAAGGCCTGCGCGAACACCACCACCAGCGGCAGCACGACGAACACCGTGAGGAACAGGACAGCAAGCGTAATGACGGCGATGCGCACCAGCTTCGGCTCGGTGCGGATGCCTGCCGCCGCAGCCGAAGCGCGCGCCCGCGCCTTGTCGGCGGGCGGGGTGAGAGAAACTGAATGCGTCAACTGCATTGTCATCGGCTCGCCTCAATCCGCAGGAATCCGGCTTCGCGCCCAGCGCTGAAGCCGGTTGACCGCGAAAATGATAACGAACGAGACGACCAGCATGACGACGGCAATTGCCGTTGCATCGGCATAGCGGAATTCCGACAGTCGGATCACGATCAGGAGCGGTGCTATTTCGGACACGTTCGGCAGGTTGCCGGCGATGAAGATCACCGAGCCATATTCGCCGACCGCGCGCGCAAAGGCGAGCGCGAGTCCGGTCAGCAAGGCCGGCGTCAGGCTCGGCAGGATCACCCTGACGATGGTGTGCCAGCGATTGGCGCCGAGACAGGCCGCGGCCTCCTCGATCTCGGGATCGAGATCGAGCAGCACCGGCTGCACCGTTCGCACCACGAAGGGAATGCCGATGAACACCATGGCGACGAAGATGCCGATCGGCGTGAACGCGACCTTGACACCGAGCTCGGCCAGCGGCGCGCCGAGCCAGCCTTTTTCCGCGAAAAGCGCGGTAAGCGCGACCCCGGCGACTGCCGTCGGCAGCGCAAAGGGCACATCGACGATGGCGTCGAACAGCCGCCGCCCCGGGAAGCGATAGCGCACCAGCGCCCAGACGATAATCGTCCCCATCACCAGATTGACGCAGGCGGCGGCGAAGGCCAGCCCAAAGGAAATCCTCAGCGCGTTCAGCGTACGGCGGCTGCTGAGGATGCTCCAGAACTGCTCCGGGCTCAGCTCGAGGGTGCGCAGGAACAGGCCCGCGAGCGGGATGAGGACGATGACCGACAGCCAGGTCAGCGTCAGCCCCATGGAAAGGCCGAAGCCCGGCAGTGTCCGACGTCGTGCTGCGATTGCGCTCACCAGGCCCCCTGCTCCGCCATCGGCAACGCCCGATCAGTTCTTATAGATCTGATCGAAGACGCCGCCGTCGGAAAAATGTTCCCTCTGCGCCTTGCTCCACCCGCCGAACGCGTCGTCAATCGTGAACAATTCGACCTTAGCGAAGGAATTTTCGTGCTTTTTCGCGATCTCCGGGTCGCGCGGACGGTAGGAATTCCGTGCGGCAATTTCCTGACCTTCCTTGGTATACCAATACTTCAGGTAGGCCTCGGCGACGGCACGCGTCCCTTTCTTGTCGACGACCTTGTCGACCACCGCAAGCGGAGGTTCGGCGAGGATGGACTGCGGCGGGGCAACGATCTCGAACTTGTCCTTGCCGAACTCGCGTTGGGCCAGAAAGGCTTCGTTCTCCCAGGCGAGCAGCACGTCACCGACGCCACGCTCGACGAAGGTGACGGTCGCGCCTCGGGCGCCGGTGTCGAGCACCGGCACATGCTGATAGAGATCCGAAACGAATTGCTTCGCTTTGTCGGCCGAGCCGAACTTCTTCTGCGCAAAGCCCCAGGCCGCAAGATAATTCCAGCGCGCCCCGCCGGAGGTTTTCGGGTTGGGCGTGATGACCGCAACGCCCGGCTTGATCAGATCGTCCCAGTCCTTGATGGTTTTCGGGTTTCCCTTGCGCACCAGGAATACGATGGTCGAGGTGTAGGGCGAGGCATTTTCGGACAACCGCTTCTGCCAGTCGGTCGCCAGCAAGCCCCTGGCCGCGATGGCATCGATGTCGTAGGCGAGCGCCAACGTCACCACATCGGCCTGCAGGCCATCGATCACGCTGCGCGCCTGCGATCCACTGCCGCCATGCGACTGCTTGATCTCGATTCTCTTGCCGCTCTCCTTCTGATAGGCGCCGGCAAAGGCCTTGTTGAATTCGGCATAGAGCTCACGCGTCGGATCGTACGACACGTTCAGCAAACTCACGTCGGCGGCGAAGCCTGCGCCGGCGTAGAGCAGCCCTGCAACTGCCGGCAGAATACGGCGGATCATGTGCATCTCCCTGTGTCCGGCGACGCCATTGTCGCCGAAAGCACGCGCGCATAACTCGGGACGAAACGGCTTTGAGTCAACGGAACCGGATTTTCTTGTTCGCAGGTCCGCAGCGCCGTTGTGCTACGGAATTCGGCTCGTGTGAATGCCGCATTCTGCCTTGTCGCGGCCGCGCCAGCGCCCGGCGCGCTCGTCCTCGCCCTCCGTGGTACGGCTGGTGCAGGGCATGCAACCGACCGAGCGAAACCCGGATGCGAGGAGCGGATGCGGCGGCAGATTGCCGCGGGCGTAGATCGCTTCGATATCCTCGCGCGAGGTGTTGGCGAAGGGATTGAACTTCAGCCGCGCGCCGTCCGCTTCGACGATCGGAATGGCGGCACGCGTGCCGCCCTGGAAGCGCTTGCGGCCGTTGATCCAGGCCGCGAACGGCGTCAGGGCCCGCGCCAGCGGTTCGACCTTGCGGATGCGGCAGCAGGCATCGGGATCGGAAAACCACAGATCGCCGTTCGGGTCCTGGCGCGACAGCGCCTGCTCCGACGGCTTGACCGAACGGACATCGCGCAGGCCGAGCGCCTCTATCAGCGTATCGCGATAAGCCAGCGTCTCGGCGAACAAATAGCCCGTATCGAGAAAGATCACGGGAATTGCGGGATCGACGTCCGCCATCACCTTCAAGAGCGCCGCGGATTCTGTACCGAACGAGGACACCAGGGCCAGCCGCTCGCGGCCGACCAGCCTCAAGGCGGCGGCGATGATCTCCGCAGCCAGCGCGCCCGACAGCGCACGATCCAGCTCTTCCGCCCGCGGCAGAGCCGGCTCCACTTGCGAACGCTGAGGTGGCAGCGCGTTCACTGCCGCGCGCCTTCGAAGTTGCGCAGCTGCATGCGCCGGTGCAGCGCCGTGATGCGGCCGTCGCCGGTCGGCTGGTAGAATACCGAATAGCGCTTGATCGTATCGGCAAACGCTTCCGCGTCGCTCTCCTTCCTGACGGCAAAGGTGTCAAAGCCGGCCCGCAGCATGAAGACGAACTGGTCGCGCAGCACCTGCCCGGTGGCGCGCAACTCGCCGCGATAGTGATAGCGTTCGCGCAGCAGGCGGGCCTGGGTGTAGGCGCGGCCGTCGCGGAAGGTCGGGAAGATGAGCGCGATCGCCGCCAGTCGATCGAGATAGGGCACGAGCTCCGCGAGTTCGCGGTTGTTCGACCAGATCACGCCGACTTTGCGCGAAGCGGCAAAGAGGTTCTCCGCCTCCTGAAGCAATCGGGCCCCCGAAACCAGGATAGCGCCGTCCGCCGGGATCGGCGCGTCGTCGGCGAGGTAGACGAACGGATCGTCGATGATTTTTCCGCCCCTAACGAGTGGCATAGACCCGCTCCCTGAAAGGTTCGACGCCGAGCCGCTCGACCGTGTCGATGAAGAGCTCATCGGGCGCCGCGCGCAGCGCGAGGTATGCTTCGACGATGTCTTCGACGACGTCGGCCACCTCTTCGAATTTCACCGCCGGCCCGATCAGCTGCCCGAGCTCCGCGTCTTCGTCGGCGCGGCCGCCGATCGAGACCTGGTAGAATTCCTCGTCGTTCTTCTCGACCCCGAGAATGCCGATATGGCCGACGTGATGATGGCCGCAGGCGTTGATGCAGCCGGAAATGTTGATGTGCAGCCGGCCGATCAGGTTGGCGAGCTCATGGTTGGCGAAGCGCCGGGTCAGTTCCTGCGCGATCGGGATCGAGCGCGCGTTCGCGAGCGAACAGTAGTCGAGGCCCGGGCAGGCGATGATGTCGGTGATCAGATTGACGTTGGGCGTGGCGAAACCGATTCTGTCGAGCGCGCGCCACAGCGCCGGCAGGTCGCGCCTGGCGACGTGCGGCAACGCCAGATTCTGTTCGTGGCCGACGCGGATCTCGCCGAAGGAATATCGGTCGGCGAGATCGGCCAGCGCATCCATCTGGTCGGCGGTGGCATCGCCGGGCGGACCGCCGACCGGCTTGAGCGAGACCGTGACGATCGAATAGCCCTGAATCTTGTGCGCGAAGGTCGAATTCTTGCGCCAGGCCTCGAACGCAGGATCGTGCGCCGCCTTGCGCAGCTCCTCCGGCATGTGCGGCAGCTTCTCGTAATGAGGATAGGAAAAGCGCGAGCGGATGTCCTCGATCACCTCGTCGTCCAGATTCAGCGCGCCGTCCCGCATCTGCCGCCACTCATCTTCAACTTCTCCGGCGAACTTCTCGATCCCGAGCTCGTGCACGAGGATCTTGATGCGCGCCTTGTAGATGTTGTCGCGGCGGCCGTACTGGTTGTAGACGCGCAGGATCGCCTCGACATAGCTCAGGATATCGCGGCCGTGGACGAACGGCTTGATGGTCTTGGCGATGAACGGCGTGCGGCCGAGGCCGCCGCCGACCAGCACTTCGAAGCCGTTCTCGCCCTTGTCGTTCTTGTGCAGGCGCAGCCCGATGTCGTGGATCTTGATCGCTGCCCGATCATGCGCGGAAGCGGTGATCGCGATCTTGAACTTGCGCGGCAGGAACGAGAATTCCGGATGCAGCGTGGTGTGCTGGCGGAGCAGCTCCGACCAGATGCGGGGATCCTCGACCTCGCCGGGCGCCACGCCCGCCCACTGGTCGGAGGTGACGTTGCGCATGTTGTTGCCGGACGTCTGCATGGCGTGAATGCCGACCTCGGCGAGATCGGCCAGCGCGTCCGGCAGGTCCTTCAGCTTGATCCAGTTGAACTGGACGTTCTGGCGCGTGGTGAAATGGCCGTAGCCGCGATCGTAGGTCCGCGCCACATGGGCAAGCTTCCGCAGCTGCCGGGAAGACAGCGTGCCGTAGGGGATGGCGACGCGGAACATGTAGGCATGCAGTTGCAGATAGACGCCGTTCTGCAGCCGCAGCATCTTGAATTCGTCCTCGGTGAGCTCGCCCGAGAGGCGGCGCTCCACCTGGTCGCGGAATTCGGCGACGCGCTCGTTGACCAGCGTACGGTCGATTTCGTCATAAGCGTACATGAAGGGATGCCTTACACGAATGCCTTACAATTGGACCGGCAGTCCGATGGTGACTCCGCTACGCCGGATCTGCTCGCGCAAATTGCCCGGCTCGATCCTGCCGTCATTGCCGACCTGCACCGGCGCGATATAGGCGCCGACGGCGCCAAGATCGTCGGCAACCGATTCGGCGAGCAGCGCGCGCGCCTCGTCGGCGACGCGCACGATGGCCGCCCGCGCAAGGTCGGTCGACCAGTCCTTGCCGGCGGTGCGGTAGATCACCGCGCCGTCCCAGGTGCGATTGGCCGTCACCACCGACGGACCGGTGACTTTGATTTTTTGTTGCAGCGGAGAGGTCATTCGGCAGCTTCCAGCAGTTCGGGGATCATGTGGTTGAGGTCTTGGCGGCGGAAAGCCGCGGCATGCGCCACGACATCGCCGATGATGAGAATGGCGGGACCGGCCTCGATCTGCGCGACCAGCTCGGGCAGCTCACGGAGCGTGCCGATCACGGCGTGCGCATCGGGCCGCGAGACGCGCGCGAACACACCGACCGGGGTGTCGGGCGAACGGCCCGCGCCAAGCAGGCCGGCCCGGACCGAGGGTGCCGCGGTCATGCCCATATAGACGACGACGGTCATCCTGGTGTCGGTCAGCGTCGACCAGTCGACCGCGTCGGCATCCCTGGCCTTGTGCGCGGTCAGGAAAGTGATGCGCAGCGCTTCGTGACGAAAGGTGAGCGGCACCTCGAATTGCGCCGCGGCGGCCAACCCTGCGGTAATGCCCGGCACCACCGAACAGGAAACACCGGCCGCGCGCAACGCCTCGATCTCCTCGCCGCCGCGCCCGAAGATGAAGGGATCGCCGCCCTTGAGCCGCACCGCGCGCTGGCCGGCTCTCGCGGCCTCGATCATCAGGCGGTTGATGGCCTCCTGGCCGATGCCCGGCTTGCCGACCCGGCGTCCGACGGGAACGCGCGCCGCATCGCGGCGGATGCGATCGAGCACTTCCGGCGAGACCAGTTCGTCGTAGAAAACAATGTCGGCGTCCTGTAGCGCGCGCAGCGCCTTGATCGTGAGGAGATCGGGATCGCCCGGTCCGGCGCCGACGAGCGTCACATGGCCTTCGGGCTTCTCCGCGCGGGCGAAGCCCACCGGATCGACGATTTCCTTCAGGGCTTCTTCGGCTTCCTCCTTGCGTCCGGCAAGCACGAGCGCGCCGATCGGACCGTCGACGATCCGCTCCCAGAAACGCCGCCGCAGCGGGAATTCATCGATGCGGCCGTGAATGGATTTGCGGAAGCGTCCGATGAACTCGGCGAGATCGCCGATGCGCGCCGGCAACAGCGCCTCGATGCGTTCGCGCACCCGCCGCGCCACGACCGGCGACGCTCCACCGGTGCCGACCGCGACCACGACATCGCCGCGATCGACGATGGCCGGAAAGATGAAGGTCGAATGCTTGAGATCGTCCATCACGTTGACCGGCAGCCCGGCGGCTTTCGCCCGCGCCGCCATCGCAACGCCGATGTCGCCCGCGCCGGCGCACACGATCGCGACCACGGAGCTCAGGTCGGCCAGCAGCGGATCGCCCTGCGCCAGCTCGATCCGCGCCGCGGCCCCGGCGTCGATGCCGGAAAGCTCGCCATTGCCGTCGGTGGCATAGAAGCGGATGCGAGCGCCGGCGCCTGAAAGGACGCGCAGCTTGGCGCGTGCGAGTTCCCCCGCGCCGACGAGAACGACCGGGCCGGCGTTCAGATCTAGGAATACCGGCAGATAGCGCATGCGATACTCCGCTTCCCCTATTAGTGGGTTGACTGAAATTATTTTCTATATATGTCTATCACAAGGGCCGTAAAGAGAAATTTTTTCTTCTATCCTGCGCTTCAAGTCTAGAATTTCGTCCTCCCGGCACCAAGGGCAAGAGATGCATCTTCTCGAGAACGATTCCGTGAACGGCGCGCTCTATCGAACCATCTCTGCGGAGCAAGGAACGTGCCGAGGAATTTCGGCCGCTCCCATCTCCCCGATGGATCACCTCGACGCGCTGGAAGCGCAAAGCATCTACATCCTGCGCGAAGCTTTCGCCCGGTTGAAGAAGCTCGCGCTGCTGTGGTCGCTCGGCAAGGACTCCAACGTGATGATCTGGCTGGCGCGCAAGGCGTTCTTCGGCCGGGTGCCCTTCCCGGCCCTGCACGTCGACACCGGAAAGAAGTTTCCGGACATGTATCGATTCCGAGATCACTACAGCACCGAGTGGGATCTCGATCTTCGGGTCGAGCCCTGCCCCCCGATCGACGCGGTCGATCCGACCCTGCCGCCGGCGGCGCGGTCGGCCGCGCGCAAGACCGAGGGACTCAAGCTCGCGCTCGCCAAGCACGGCTTCGACGGCCTGATCGCCGGCATCCGCCGCGACGAAGAGGCGACGCGGGCCAAGGAGCGCGTGTTCTCGCCGCGCGGTCTCGAGGGTGAATGGGACGTGCGCGACCAGCCGCCGGACTTCTGGGACCAGTTCAACGCCTCACCGCCTCCGGGCGCACATTTGCGCATTCATCCGATCCTGCATTGGACCGAGGCCGACATCTGGGCCTACACCAGGCGCGAGAACATCCCGATCATTCCGCTTTACCTTTCCAACAACGGCAAGCGCTATCGCTCGCTCGGCGACGCCGACATCACCTTCCCGGTCGTTTCCGACGCCGCCACCATCGACGAGATCCTGACCGAACTCGAGCAGACCAAGGTGCCGGAACGTTCGGGCCGCGCGCTCGACCACGAGACGGAGGACGCCTTCGAGCGGCTGCGGGTCGCCGGTTATCTGTGATGAGGAAACGAGCGCCGCAATGAACATGATCTCCACCCCCGCGCTGCCGGCAGCGCGCGTCTCCACCACCCGGCCGCAGCTTCGCATCGTCATCGTCGGCCATGTCGACCATGGCAAGTCGACGCTGGTCGGACGTCTCCTGCACGAGACCGGCAGCCTGCCGGAAGGCAAGCTGGAAATGCTCAAGGCGGTCAGCGCGCGGCGCGGCATGCCGTTCGAATGGTCATTCCTTCTCGACGCGCTGCAGACCGAGCGCGACCAGGGCATCACCATCGACACCACGCAGATCCGCTTCCGCACCAGTTCGCGCGAGGTGGTGCTGATCGATGCACCGGGCCACGCCGAATTCCTGCGCAACATGATCACCGGCGCATCGCAGGCCGACGGCGCCGTGCTGATCATCGATGCGCTGGAGGGCGTGCGCGACCAGACGCGGCGGCACGGCTATCTGTTGCACCTGCTCGGGATCAAGCAGGTCGCCGTGGTGGTCAACAAGATGGATCGCGTCGAATTCAGCGCGGCGCGTTTTGCCGAAATCAGCGAGGAGATCTCGGCGCATCTGAACGGCCTTGGCGTCATTCCGCACGCGGTCATTCCGATTTCCGCGCGCGACGGCGACGGCGTTGCCGCGCGCACCGAGCGCGCCACGTGGTATGTAGGCCCGACCGTGGTCGAAGCGCTCGATGCGCTTGAGCCGGCGCGGCCGCTGGAAGAGTTGCCGCTGCGGCTGCCGGTGCAGGCAATCTACAAGTTCGACGATCGCCGCATCGTTGCGGGCCGCATCGAGTCGGGCGGCCTCGCTGCCGGCGACGAGATTGTCATCATGCCCGCCGGCAAGATCGCGAAGATTCGCAGCGTCGAAGGCTGGCCGCAAACCCCGGTCGCTGGCAGGCAGAGCGCCGGCCGCTCCGTCGGCATCACGCTCGACCGCGAGCTGTTCGTCGAGCGCGGCGATATCATCGCCCACGCCGGGTCTTCGCCGCGCGACACGCGGCGTCTGCGCGCGCGCGTCTTCTGGCTGCACCACAAGCCGCTGTCCAAGGACGATGCGATCCTGGTGCGCGTCGGCCCCAAGGAGACCCGCGCAACCGTGGTTGCGATCGAGAAGGCGGTCGATCCCGGCGAACTTTCCAGCGTCGAAAACAAGTCGATCGGCCGCAATCATGTCGGCGAGATCGACATCTCACTCGCCACTCCGATCGCCGCCGATCCCCATATCGACAACCCCCGTACCGGCCGACTGGTGATCGAGGTTGGCGGCCGCATCGCCGGCGGCGGTCTCGTGCTGTCGGTGGACGCCGGGCAGCGCGCCATCCCCGTCGACATCGTCCCGGTGGAATCGGCGCTGCGTCCCGACGAGCGCTCGGCGCGCTACCATCATAACGGCGCCGTGGTCTGGCTCACGGGATTGCCGGCATCCGGAAAATCGACCCTGGCGCGCGCGCTGGAGCGCCGGCTGTTCACCCGCGGCGGGTCCCCGGTCCTGCTCGACGGCGATACGCTGCGCGCCGGTCTCAACAGCGATCTCGGCTTCTCCGCGGTCGATCGCAGCGAGAACATCCGACGTCTCGCCGAAGTCGCGACCCACCTCGCGCGTAATGGCCATGTCGCGATCGTGGCCGCGGTCTCGCCGTCGCGCGAGGATCGCGCCGCCGCCCGCCGCATCGCCGACAGTGTATTCCGCGAGATCTATGTTGCTACGCCCCCGGAAGTTTGCGAGAGCCGCGACCCCAAGGGACACTACGCCAAGGCCAGAAGCGGTACCCTGCCCTCCTTTACCGGCATCGGCAACGACTACCAGCCGCCGCTGGCGAGCGAATTGACCATCGATACCTCCACCCGCTCGCTCACCGATGCAACCGACGAGATCGAGCGCATGCTGGAGAAGACCGGCATTCTGTTCGACGAACTGGCCGACCTCGCCGCGAATATCTGAGGAAGTGCCGGCCACAGCGGAGATAAGCTCCCTCTCCCGCTTGCGGGGGAGGGCCGGGGTGGGGGCGCCGCCACGAATCCCACTGTCCGAGGGGAGAGAGTTTCCCCCACCCGCTACGCTCTTCGAGCGCCGTAGCCGAAGCTTCGCTTCGGCGTCCGCTGAGAACGGCCGCCCATGGCGGCCTACGCTCCCCCGCAAGCGGGAGAGGTGTGGTGAGTGTGCGGAAAGACCTGTCACTCACCAACCTCCCTCGGCCATCTATACGCGAGACCCGCCCAAGGGCCCTTCTCATCCGCCTATTTTTGAGGCTAAAAGGGCCCCCGAAAACCGCCCGTTGGGGCGCATTTTGCTGTTTCCGGTCCGAAAACAGCACGAAACTGCCGTTTCCAACCAGAAAGCCAGTCATGAATCGTGTCGATGCCCACGGATTGAAGATCGCCCCCGTCTTGTTCGATTTCATCGCCAAGGAAGCGGCCCCCAAGACCGGGATCGCGCCGGACGTGTTCTGGGCCGGGCTTGCCGCCATCATCCGCGACCTCTCACCCAGGAATCGCGAGCTGCTGGCCTTCCGCGACACGCTCCAGGCCCGGATCGACGACTGGCACCGCGCCAACAAGGGCAAGCCCTTCGACATGAACGCCTACACCGCGTTCCTGAAGGAGATCGGGTACCTCCTGCCCGAGCCCGCGACCCAGAAGGTCGAGACCGCCAATGTCGACGAGGAGATCGGCACGATCTGCGGCCCGCAGCTCGTCGTTCCCCTGACCAACGCCCGCTACGCGCTTAATGCGGCGAACGCGCGCTGGGGCAGCCTCTACGACGCCTTCTACGGCACGGATGCGATCCCGCACGATCCGAGCGAGACCGGCAAGGGCTACAACAAGGCGCGCGGCGACAAGGTGATCGCCAAGGCCAAGGCGTTCCTGGACAGCGCGGTGCCGCTCGCGACCGGCAGCCACACCGACGTTACCTCGTACAGCGTGGTCGCGGGCCAGCTTGCGGTGAAGCTCAAGAGCGGCAACGCCACCGCGCTGAAGTCGGCGCAGCAGTTCGCGGGCTATCAGGGCGATGCGGCCAATCCCTCGGCGGTCCTGCTCGTCAACAACGGCATGCATATCGAGATCAAGATCGACCGCAGCAACGTCATCGGCAAGGACGATCCGGCAGGCGTTGCCGACATGATCATGGAATCGGCGGTCTCGACCATCCTCGACATGGAGGACAGCGTCGCGGCGGTGGACGCCGAGGACAAGGTGCTGGTCTATCGCAACACGCTCGGCCTGATGAACGGCACGCTGTCGGCCGACTTCGAGAAGGGCGGCAGGACCATGACGCGCTCGCTCAATGCCGACCGCGTCTACAAGACGCCGGACGGAAAGGGGCTCAAGCTGCACGGCCGCAGCCTGTTGCTGATGCGCAATGTCGGCCATCACATGTTCACCGACGCTGTGCTCGATGAGAAGGGCGAGGAAATTCCGGAAGGCCTTCTCGACGCCGCGGTATCCGGCCTGCTCGCGATCCACGACCTCAAGGGCAATTCGAAGGTGAGGACCAGCCGCACCGGCTCGGTCTACATCGTCAAGCCGAAGATGCACGGGCCCGACGAGGTCGCGCTGACCTGCGAGATCTTCGGCCGTGTCGAGAAGATGCTGGCGCTGCCGGAGAACACCATGAAGGTCGGCATCATGGATGAGGAACGCCGCACCACCGTCAACCTCAAGGCCTGCATCCAGAACGCATCGAAGCGCATCGTCTTCATCAACACCGGCTTCCTCGACCGTACCGGCGACGAGATCCATACCTCCATGGAAGCGGGCCCGATGATCCGCAAGAACGAGATGAAGTCCCAGCCCTGGATCAAGGCTTATGAGGACTGGAACGTCGACATGGGCTTGATCGACGGCCTGCCCGGCCACGCCCAGATCGGCAAGGGCATGTGGGCGGCGCCCGACAAGATGGCGGACATGCTGGCGCAGAAGGTCGCGCATCCGCAGGCCGGCGCCACCACCGCATGGGTGCCTTCGCCGACCGCGGCGACGCTGCATGCGTTGCACTATCACCAGGTCAATGTCATCGCGCGTCAGCAGGAGCTGGCGAAGGCCGGCCCGCGCGCGAAGCTGTCGGACATCCTGACCATCCCGGTGTCGAACTCGAACTGGGCGCCCGATGACGTCCGGCAGGAGATCGACAACAACTGCCAGGGCATTCTGGGCTACGTCGTGCGCTGGATCGACCAGGGCGTCGGCTGCTCCAAGGTGCCCGACATCCATGACGTCGGCCTGATGGAAGACCGCGCCACCCTGCGCATCTCGAGCCAGCACCTCGCCAACTGGCTGCACCAGGGCGTCATCACCAGGGAACAGGTGATGGAATCGCTGAAGCGCATGGCGGTCGTGGTCGACAAGCAGAACGCGGGCGATCCACTGTACCGGCCGATGGCGCCTTCCTTCGATGGCGTCGCCTTCAAGGCCGCCTGCGACCTGGTCTTCAAGGGACGCGAACAGCCGAACGGCTACACCGAGTTTATCCTGACCGCCCGCCGCCGCGAAGCCAAGGCGGCCGGCTGATCCGCTCTTGCGCTCCGTACGAAGAAGCCCGGCTCAAAGCCGGGCTTTTTTCTTGCGCCTCGGTAGCCCGCATCAGCGCAGCGACATCCGGGGTATTCCCGCACATCGCTTCGCTCATGCGGCTGCGCGCTAAGCTCTTAACGCCCTAAAACACCGCGAGATACTTCAGCAGCGACACGATGCCGATGATGATTACGACCACACGCGCGATCTGCTTGGCGCGGCCGTCGAGCGGCAACATGTTGATCAGATAAAGAACGAGAATAACGACGAGAAAGGTAACGAGTACGCCGACAATCATTCGGGCTGCCCTCTGAAAAATATCGCCGGTCACCAACGCCGGAAGCCGCTGCAGGTTCCATTTTCCGGAACCGGATTCCGCTCAGTCTTGCTGGTTGTCGGGCAAATCACCTCAAAGACCCTGTCAACCCCCAGCGGCGAAAATATTTCTCTTTTCCCGAATTCGGACTTGGCGTATATGCACCCTGTCCCACCCGGATACGAGGGCGGATCGCGAGTCGTCACGAAACGCGGGCTGGGATGCGGTGGACGCGACGGCGTCGGGCGCGAAGTGGCGTTGCAGGGCGGACTTCACGTCCGTGAGCAACGGGCTTCGCGCGGACGAACGGCGCTGAAAGCGTCTTCGCTTCGGCTTCGAGGGTGAGCACACGCCAGCCGTCGAACGCCGGGCGAGGATGTGCGCGGACGGCCAAATCGTGTGGTCCTGGCGCCCGAAGCTGGCGTCAAGCGGCGCGGAGGC
>NZ_JACRAW010000070.1 GCF_016213215.1 Bradyrhizobium sp.
GACCTGGACGGTTCCGGTCGGCGACGTCCATTTGGTGCCGCTGGCCTCGCTCGATTGTTGCGGTACGAGCTTGCCGGGAATTCCGAGCCGCGCGCCGGTTACGGGTTCAGTGACGATCTTCCAGCCGACACTTTCCTGTCGCCGCCGTGCGGTGTCCGCGAGCACGCCGCGCTCCTGCGGATTGAGCACGCCGGTCGGCTTGCCGCCTTTCGCCTTCTGGTATTCCTTGATAGCGGCGACCATGCGCTCGCTGACCTCGCCGGTAATCGCGCCGTTGTATTGCCCGACCCAGGCGAGATCGGATTGCAACGCCAGGCGCTCGGCCTGCGCCATCGCGTTGGCGGTCTCGGCCGGCGTCTGCACCGCGGGACGAATCGCGGTGGTGGCGACCGGCTTCGGCTTGGTGCCGGCGGTCGAAGGCGGCGTCATCTGGGCATTTGCACAAGTCGCGGCCGCCACGAACATCAATGTTGCCGTCAGCACCGATCTCATGACAAATCCCGAAAGACCGTTGAACTCGGCGTATTGAAGCACATCTCGTTGGTCGCAAACAGCCCGTGAGGGGTTCAGTTTGGCCGATTACGCGAACAGCGTCATTGCGAGGAGCGCAGCGACGAAGCAATCTAGGCTGTCACCGCGGACCCATTTCTGGATTGCTTCGCTTTGCTCGCAACGACGGGCCAGGTCGAAGCGAAGGAGCCGTTGCTCATGCTTACCCCGGAAGAACTCGAACGCTACGCCCGCCATATCGTGCTGCGCGATATCGGAGGACCCGGCCAGGCGGCGCTGAAGCAGGCCTCCGTGCTGGTGGTCGGCGCCGGCGGCCTCGGCGCACCAGCCCTGATGTATCTGGCCGCGGCCGGTATCGGCACGCTCGGCGTCGTCGATGACGACGTGGTGACGTTGTCCAATCTGCAGCGCCAGGTGATCCACTCGACGCCCGACATCGGCCGCCGCAAGGTGGAGAGCGCGGGCGAACACATCGAGGCGCTGAACCCGCACGTGCGCTTTGTCGGCCATGCCACCTGGCTCAACGCCGACAACGCGCTCGAACTGATCGGCGACTACGATCTGGTGCTCGACGGCTCCGACAATTTCCAGACCCGCTATCTCGTGTCCGACGCATGCTTCTTCGCCCGGAGGCCGCTGATCACCGCCGCGCTCGGCACCTTCGACGGCTCGCTGACAACGATACGCGCTCATGAGAAGAACGAGGCCGGCGAATTCAATCCGACCTATCGGTGCCTGTTTCCTGAGCCGCCGCCGCCCGGCACGGTGCCGGCATGCGCCGAAGCAGGCGTCATGGGCGCGCTCGCGGGCGTGTTGGGTTCGATGATGGCGCTGGAGGCGATCCGCGAGATCGTCGGCTTCGGCGACGGCCTCGTCGGACGGCTCCTGATGATGGATGCCCGCGCCATGCGCTTCGAGACGCTGCGCTACAGCCGCGATCCCGCCAATCCGCTCAACGGCGACGGGCCTGTGATTGGTGACCTCAGCGCGCACGCCGAGTAGCGCGCGACCAGCCTCAGAGCATCCCCGGCAGCACGCGATCCGGTGGCTTGTGGTTGTCCAGGAAGGTCTTGATGTTGATGATGACCTTCTCGCCCATCTCGACGCGGCCCTCGATGGTCGCCGAGCCCATATGCGGCAGCAGCGTCACCTTGCCGGCCTTGGCGAGCCGCACCAGGCGGGGGCTGACGAGCGGTTCGTGCTCGTAGACGTCAAGACCCGCGCCCCCGATGTCGCCGTTTTCGATCAGCTTGGTCAGCGTTTCCTCGTCGATCACCTCGCCGCGCGCGGTATTGACGATGTAGGCGTCCTTGCGGATCAGCTTCAGCCGTCGCGCCGAGAGCAGATGGAAGGTCGCCGGTGTGTGCGGACAGTTCACCGAGATGATGTCCATCCGCGCCAGCATCTGGTCGAGGCTTTCCCAATACGTCGCGCCGAGTTCCTCGGCGATCATCGGCGCCACCGGACGGCGGTTGTGATAATGGATCTGCAGCCCGAAGGCGCGGGCGCGCCGCGCCACCGCCTGGCCGATTCGGCCCATGCCGATGATGCCGAGCCTTTTTCCCCCGACGCGGTGGCCGAGCATCCAGGTCGGCGACCAGCCGTCCCAGGGCTTGCCTTCGGTCAGGACGGAGGCGCCTTCGACCAGACGGCGGGGCACCGCGAGAATCAGCGCCATGGTCATGTCGGCGGTGTCCTCGGTAAGCACCTTTGGCGTGTTGGTGACGGTGATGCCGCGCGCATGGGCCGCCGCGACGTCGATATTGTCGACGCCATTGCCGAAATGGGCGATCAGCCGCAGCCTGCAATCCGGCTGGTTGATCACCTCCGCCGTGATCTCGTCGGTCACCGTCGGTACCAAAACGTCCGCCGTGCGCGCGGCATCGGCGATCTGCTCGGGGCTCAGCGGCGTATCGTCCAGATTAAGCCTTGCGTCGAACAGTTCGCGCATGCGCGTCTCGATGGAGTCCGGCAGCTTGCGTGTGACGACGACGAGAGGCTTTTTCTTCACCGACATGTCCAGCTCTCATGAGGGATCAGCGTGAGCCGCCGGTATCCGGGGCTTCGCCGTTCAGGCCTCATTAACCCGGTTGTTCGACACTGCGCGGGCCGCGTCGTTCCCCGGCGTTTCCTTAGCTTCTCCCGTTATTTCCAGCCGGAAAAACGGGATCAGTTGCTTGTAGGCGTCCGCGTCCTCTCTAGCAGAAGGCCGGGCCAAGACAAGAACCACGGAAGGCCTTAGGTGACGCAAGCCGGGGCAAAGGACGCGGCACAGGGGATGGACTTTGGCGGGGGATTCAGCTCGCGCTTGAGTTGGATGACCGGCAGGAGACGGGGTAATGGCGTTCGGTCGCGTTTGTTGTTTGGTTGCGCTTGTCTGCGCTGTGTTGGGTGGCTCACTCGGTACCGTGTATTCCAAGGATACGGCCCCAGCCACGAGCGGTCTGCCGGTCCCGCGCTATGTCAGCCTCAAGTCCGACCATGTGAACGTCAGGGCCGGTCCGACCAAGGATAATGACGTCGCCTGGGTCTACACCCGCGCGGGCCTGCCGGTCGAAATCACCGCCGAGTTCGAGAATTGGCGCCGGGTCCGGGATTCCGAGGGTGCGGAGGGCTGGGTGTATCATTCCCTGCTGTCGGGCCGCCGCACGGCGGTCGTGACCATGAAGAAAAAGGACGATCTCGCTCCGCTTTACGACAGCGCCGATGCCGGCAGCACGGTCGCCGCCCGCCTGCAGGCCGGCGTGGTTGCCAACGTCAAGAAATGCGCGGCGGGCTGGTGCCACATCACTGGCAACGGCTTTGACGGCTGGATCGAACAGGAACGCCTGTGGGGCGTCTACGCCGACGAGCAGGTGAATTGACGCGCAGCGTCATTCCGGGGCTGCGTACCGCCTGGAATGAAAAAGCAAACACTTCAGGTTTTCAGGAGGCTCAGCGCTTCTTGCGCAACCGCACCACCATGTCGATGCGGGAGATCTCGTAACCCTCCGGCACCTCGGGCAATTTCGACAGAACCAGATTCGGGTCGGGGATATCGACCAGCTCGTGGCTGTTCTCCAGATAGTAGTGGTGATGTGCCGTGACGTTGGTATCGAAATAGGTCTTGGTTCCGTCGACGCTGACCTGGCGCAGCAGCCCCGCATCGGTGAGCTGGTTGAGGGTGTTGTAGACGGTGGCCAGCGATACCGGCACCTTGGCGAGCGTCGCCTCCTCGTAGAGCATTTCCGCCGTGAGGTGGCGGGCGCCTTTGCCGAACAACAGCCAGCCCAAGGCCATCCGCTGGCGCGTCGGGCGCAGCCCGGCCGCCTGAAGCATTTCGTTGACGTCGTGCCATGGGCATCCGGTCAGGGCCGGTTGCCGTCCCGCAGCAAGGGACGCGGAATGGGCGTTTTCGTCAGTCTGAATTGGAGTGTTCTCGCTCATTTCCTGTTTGGGGCACGTATGATTGGGCACTATCGCTTGGGAATATATGAAGGAACAGATGCAGATGCAAGTATTTCGCAACTAGGGCGCCTCGAATCATCCGGCCGGTCAGGAACCACGGACGGGATACGGCAATTTACGCGGCCGGGGTGCTTTGCCGCCCGGAAGGCCTATGTTAGAGAGCGCGACCCTGCTTACTCGATTTCGGCGCAATCGACGCAAGAGCTGCTGCGGTGCGTCCGGATCTCATCCGTCCGAAACTGCGGTATTTGCCCGGGCGGGGCAGGCGGCCGGCTTTGCGCGGCGAAACCGCCCCATTTCGTCAAGCGCTTTGTCGCGACCTAGGAAAGGCTACCATTACATGCTGAATCGGCGCAGCGGTTACGAATACGAGGATTTGCTGGCCTGTGCCCGTGGCGAAATGTTCGGGCCGGGGAACGCCCAGCTGCCGCTGCCACCGATGCTGATGTTCGACCGCATCACGGAAATCGCCGAGACCGGCGGCGAATTCGGCAAGGGACTGGTTCGCGCCGAGCTCGATGTGAAGCCCGATCTCTGGTTCTTCGGCTGCCATTTCAAGAACGATCCGGTCATGCCGGGTTGTCTTGGTCTGGATGCGCTGTGGCAGATGGTCGGATTTTACCTGGGCTGGATCGGCGGCGAAGGGCGCGGCCGTGCACTGGGCCTGAGCGAATTAAAGTTCGGCGGCCAGGTGCTGCCGGAGGCGCGCAAGGTTGTGTACAATGTAGATATCAAGCGCGTGATGCGTTCAAAGCTGGTGCTGGGCATTGCCGACGGGTGGCTTTCGGTCGACGGCGAGACTATCTATCGCGCCAAGGATTTGAAGGTCGGTCTGTTCAAGCAGGGCACGTCGCTGGGCTGAGCAAGGTACCACAGAAGAAACAACGACAGGCGAGGCAGTCATGAGACGGGTTGTGGTCACCGGGATGGGCATCGTCTCGTCGATCGGAAACAACACCCAGGAAGTGCTTGCGAGCCTTCACGAGGCGAAGTCGGGAATTTCGCGCGCGGAGAAATATGCCGAACTCGGCTTCCGCTCGCAGGTGCAGGGCGCGCCCACGCTCGATCCCTCGCTGGTCGTCGATCGGCGCGCCATGCGTTTCCTCGGCCAGGGTGCGGCCTGGAATCACATTGCGATGGAGCAGGCGATTCAGGATTCCGGGCTGGAGCCGTCCGAGGTTTCCAATATCCGCACCGGCATCATCATGGGATCGGGCGGGCCCTCGGCCCGCACCATCGTCGAGGCCGCCGATATCACGCGCACCAAGGGCCCCAAGCGCGTCGGGCCGTTTGCCGTGCCGAAGGCTATGTCCTCGACGGCTTCCGCAACGCTTGCGACCTGGTTCAAGATCAAGGGCGTGAACTATTCGATATCATCGGCCTGCGCCACGTCCAACCACTGCATCGGCAACGCGTATGAAACAATCCAGTGGGGCAAGCAGGACGTCGTGTTTGCCGGCGGCTGCGAAGAGCTCGACTGGACGCTGTCGGTCCTGTTCGATGCCATGGGTGCGATGTCGTCCAAGTACAACGACACGCCCGCGACCGCTTCGCGTCCCTACGACGTCAACCGCGACGGCTTTGTCATTGCCGGCGGCGCCGGCGTGCTGGTGCTGGAAGAGCTCGAGCACGCCAAGGCGCGCGGCGCGCGCATCTACGCCGAGATCGTGGGTTACGGCGCGACGTCCGACGGCCACGACATGGTCGCGCCTTCGGGTGAGGGCGCCGAGCGCTGCATGAAGATGGCGATGTCGACCGTGAAGACAAAGGTCGACTACATCAACCCGCACGCCACCTCGACGCCCGCGGGCGATCCGCCCGAGATCGAGGCCATTCGCAAGGTGTTCGGCACAGGCGACAAGTGTCCGCCGATCTCGGCCACCAAGGCGCTCACCGGCCATTCGCTCGGCGCCACGGGCGTGCAGGAGGCGATCTACTCGCTCCTGATGATGAACAACGGCTTCATCTGCGAGAGCGCTCACATCCAGGAGCTCGACCCGGTATTCGCTGACATGCCGATCGTGCGCAAGCGCATCGACAACGCCAGGATCGGAACCGTGCTTTCCAACTCCTTCGGCTTCGGCGGCACCAACGCGACGCTCGTGTTCAGCCGGCTGGATGCGTGATCCGGTTTTTACCCTTCGCGTGCGGCGAGAGGTCGGCAGGCAGCGAATGAGGACTTTGCAACGATCCGACATGGGATGGGCATGATTATCGAACCGCGCGTGCGAGGCTTCATCTGCACGACGGCGCATCCCGTCGGCTGCGCCAGAAACGTCCACGACCAAATCGCTTATGTTCTCCGTCAGGGCGCCATTCCACAGTGCCCCAAGCGTATCGCCGTGCTGGGGTGTTCGACAGGCTATGGCCTCGCGAGCCGCATTGTTGCGACCTTCGCCGGAGGAGCGGAGACCATCGGAGTGTCGTTGGAGCGCGAGCCGACGGCAACCAGGACCGGCAGCGCCGGCTGGTACAACAACCGCGCATTCGAGATCCAGGCTCAGAAGATGGGACGATCGCCGCTCACCCTCGAGGGTGACGCCTTCTCCGACGAGCTGAAGAAGACCTTCATCGACCGCGTGCGCGAGAAGTTCGGACAGCTCGACATGCTGGTCTACAGCATGGCCGCTCCGGTCCGGACGGATCCGATCACGGGCAAGACCTATCGTTCTGCGATCAAGCCGCTCGGTGCCCCTGTCGAAATCAAGACCCTCAACACTGAAACCGGCGAAGTCTTCGAGACGACCCTTGCACCGGCGAGTGAGGATGAAGCGGCGGCCACCGTTGCGGTGATGGGAGGCGAGGACTGGAAGCGCTGGATAGATCAGCTCGCGGACGCCGATGTTCTGGCGCCGGGCTTCCAGACACTCAACTACACCTATATCGGCAGCGAACTGACTTGGCCGATCTACTGGAAAGGCACTCTGGGTCGCGCCAAGGTCGATCTCGACCGTAGGGCGGAAGAGATCCGGGGCCGGCTCGGCCAGGACGCGGGCCGCGTGGTGGCGCTGAAGGCCGTGGTCACCCAGGCGAGTTCAGCCATTCCGGTCGTGCCGCTCTATGGGACGGTGCTGTTCAAGGTCATGAAGCAACTCGGGCTCCACGAAGGCTGCATCGAACAGATCGATCGCCTGTTTCGGACGCGCCTTGGCGTGGGTGTCGAACTTGACGAGGCGCAGCGCGTCAGACTGGATGATTGGGAACTCTCGCCCGAAGTTCAGGCCGAGGTGTCACGACGATGGCCTTTGCTCTCCACAGAAACGCTCGGCGAACTGGCAGACCTTGCAGAATACAAGAGCCAGTTCCTTCGCCTGTTCGGATTCGGCATCGACGGCGTTGACTACGCGCAGGACGTCGATCCTCGCGTGGTCCCGAGTTAAGCCAGTCGGGAAACCACTCTCCCAAGCCTGACAGCTCCGTCCGGGGCCAGCTGTCTGACAGCTGTGGGAATGAGCCTCAACCCGCCGCGATGTTCTCGGCGCGCTGGAATGCCGGGCGCGCCGTGCAGCGGGCAAGATAGGCGTCGAACGACGGCCGCGACGGCACCATGTTGAACAGGCGTATCGCGAAGTTCAGCCCGGAGCCGATGACGATGTCGGCGGCGGAAAAGTCATCGCCGAGGATCCACGTACCCTCGGTCAGCGCCGCGTCCAGCACGTCGAAGACCTGCGTCGCGCTGCCCCAGGCGGCGGTCGAGGGCGGCACCTCGAGCTTGGTGAAGATCTGGATCAGCGCGGGCTCGATGCAGCTCGGCGAGAAGAACAGCCATTGCAGGTATCTGGCGCGCTTCGGATCGGTCGGCGGCGGCGCCAGCCTGGTCTCCGGATAGCGGTCGGCGATGTAGGCGCAGATCGCAGCGGCTTCGCCCAGCGCGGCCTCGCCATCCTTCAGCGCCGGCACCTTGCCCATTGGATTGATCTTGAGGAATTCCGGCGCCTTCTGCGCGCCGGTCGTGATGTCGGTCAGCACGCGCTCATAAGGAAGCCCGCTCTCCTCCATCAGCCAGATGGTGGTGAATGAGCGCGAGCGGGGCGACCAGTAGAGCTGGATCATGATGAAATTCCTTGGGGCGGTTGCGCGAAGCAATTGAGACAAGCTGCAAGGTCGAATTATGGCAGCGATAAATCCGTCGCAGAGCCGGCTCACTCGTCCTTGAGATAGCCAGGCAACGCCTGGTCAAGCCTCGCTGCAACGAGCGCGCGGGTTCTTTCGCGCAGCGTTGGACTGTTTGAAGCTGCCATCGCCGGTTCAGGGTACAGCGAATTGTCGAGCTTGGTGAGCGGATCCTCTGTCAGTCTGAGGCTCTCGGACATCCTCGTGCCGAAATTCGCGAAGGGGCGGGAGATCTGCTCGTACGACCTGCCATCCAGCAAACTAAGCGAGATGTTGGCGAACAGGTGCGAATGCCGGACGAGAGATCCGAGGCCTTGATTGTACGTGCCAATGCCGTTCAGGATCATGCGGGTGCCAGGCAGTTCTCCGTTGAGCTTCGTCACCACAAGATAGCGCGCGCAGTTCGCATTGGGCGTGATCCTCCTGACGATCGCAGGCAGGCGTTCGCTTGGATCGGGGAAGAGCCTCGATTTCGGATTGTAGAACGGTTCGAACGCCCTTTTTGGGTAAGCGATCCTTCGCACCGCAGGATCCGCGCGAGTCGCCGCGCGCACCCGCGCAATCACGAAGTCGTCGAATCCCCAACCTTCGACAGGAACCTCGGTGGCCTCATTCTCAAAAATCGTAACTCCGAACTTCTGTACGGAAAAGCGGTCTCCGATAGCCGAGATCACGCCCAGCCTGCAGGGGCCGCTTTCTGTCGCGCCGGGCTGCTTCGCAGCCGTAGTGGCCTTCGCCGTCGGCTTCTTTGCAACGGACTTGGCTGGCTGTGCTGCGGGAGGCGTTGCTGGCGGCGACTGCGCCCATGAAGCTTGTGCAAAGCAGGAAAGAATGACGATATCGGCAATGAGGCTACGTAACATGGCAGATAATCTAGGGTTGCGAGCTGGCGCGCATAAACTAGAGCGCGCCGCATCCATTCGCAATGCGAGTGACGCGCATCCCAGGCGAAATTTCCCACCTCGCAGCGGACACAAAAAGGGCGGCTGAAAAGCCGCCCCCTTGTCGTTGGACTGGATCGCGAGGTTACTCGCCCGCGGCCTGCGCCGACGGCTGGGGCTCGGAGGCCTTCTGCTTGGCCTCGAGATCCTCGCCTGTCACCTGGTCGACCGCCTTCATCGACAGGCGGGTCTTGCCGCGGTCGTCGAAGCCGAGCAGCTTGACCTTGACCTTGTCGCCTTCCTTGACGACATCGCTGGTCTTCTGCACGCGGTTCGCCGCGAGCTGGCTGATGTGGACGAGGCCATCCTTGGAGCCGAAGAAGTTCACGAAGGCGCCGAACTCCATGACCTTGACCACGGTGCCGTCGTAGATCTGGCCGACTTCCGGCTCGGAGGCGATCGACTTGATCCACTTGATCGCGGCCTTCATCGCCTCGCCGTCGCTGGAGGCGACCTTCACGGTGCCGTCGTCCTCGATGTTGATCTTGGCGCCCGTCTTCTCGACGATCTCGCGGATCACCTTGCCGCCGGTGCCGATCACTTCGCGGATCTTGTCGGTCGGGATCTTGAAGGTCTCGATGCGCGGGGCGTATTCGCCGAGCTCGGCACGCGCTGCCGTGATCGCCTTGGCCATCTCGCCGAGGATGTGAACGCGCCCTTCGCGCGCCTGGCCGAGCGCCACCTTCATGATCTCTTCGGTGATGCCCTCGATCTTGATGTCCATCTGCAGCGAGGTGATGCCGGCCTCGGTGCCGGCGACCTTGAAGTCCATGTCGCCGAGATGATCCTCGTCGCCGAGGATGTCGGAGAGCACCGCGTAGCGGCCGCCTTCGAGGATCAGGCCCATGGCGATGCCCGCGGTCGGCCGCTTCAGCGGCACGCCGGCGTCCATCAGCGCCAGCGAAGCGCCGCAGACGGAAGCCATCGAGGAGGAGCCGTTGGACTCGGTGATCTCGGAGACCACGCGCAACGTGTAAGGGAATTCATGGTGTGGCGGCAGAACGGGGTGGATCGCGCGCCAAGCGAGCTTGCCGTGGCCGATCTCACGCCGCTTGGTGCCGCCGAGACGGCCGGTTTCGCCGACCGAGAAGGGCGGGAAGTTGTAGTGCAGCAGGAACGTCTCCTTGTACGTTCCCGACAGCGCGTCGACGTACTGCTCGTCCTCGCCGGTGCCGAGCGTCGTCACCACCAGCGCCTGGGTCTCGCCGCGGGTGAACAGCGCCGAGCCATGGGCACGGGGCAGCATGCCGACTTCGGCGACGATGTTGCGCACCGTCTTGACGTCGCGCCCGTCGATGCGCCGGCCGGTATCCAGGATGTTCCAGCGGACGATCTTGGCCTCGAGCTCCTTGAAGACGCCGGCAACGCGCAGCTTGTCGTATTTCGGCTCCTGCCCTTCCGGGAAGTAGTGCGCCATTACCTTTTCCTTGGCGGCTCCGACGGCGGCGTAGCGCTCCTGCTTGATCGGAATCGCGTAGGCCTTGCGCAGGTCCTGCTCGATCAGCGCGAGTATGTCCTTTTCGAGCTCGCTGTTGTCGATGGTCTGGACGTCGAGCGGCTCCTTGGCGGCCTTCTCGGCGAGGTCGATGATCGCGTTGATGACCGGCTGAAAGTGACGGTGACCGAACATCACCGCGCCCAGCATGATCTCCTCGTTGAGCTCTTTCGCCTCCGATTCGACCATCAGCACGGCGTCGGAAGTGCCGGCGACGACGAGGTCGAGCTGGGTGTCCGCCATCTCGTCGAGCGTCGGGTTGAGCACATATTCGTCGTTGACGAAGCCGACGCGGGCGGCGCCGATCGGGCCCTTGAACGGCACGCCCGAGAGCGTCAGCGCCGCGGAAGCCGCGACCATCGCCAGCACGTCCGGATCGTTTTCCATGTCGTGCGACAGGGTGGTGATGATGACTTGCGTCTCGTTGCGCCAGCCGTCGACGAACAGCGGACGGACCGGGCGGTCGATCCGGCGGGATACCCGGGTCTCCTTTTCGGTGGGCCGGCCCTCGCGCTTGAAATAGCCGCCTGGGATGCGGCCGGCCGCATAGGTCTTTTCCTGATAGTCGACGGTCAGCGGCAGGAAGTCGACGCCTTCGCGCGGCGCCTTGGCGGCGACCACGGTGGCGAGCACGACGGTTTCGCCATAGGTGGCAACGACGGCGCCGCCAGCCTGGCGGGCGACTTTGCCGGTTTCAAGCTTGAGGGGGCGTCCACCCCAGTCGATCTCGACGGAATGTTTATTGAACATAGAGGTCTTCTTTCATCGGTTCTCGAAAGAAGGGACGCCTTGAAACACAAAAACCATGCGCAAGATGGCGGGACGCTGATCCCGATGCAGCCCAGCGTCCGGCGATCCTGCCATGGTTCTCAAATTTCGGATGGCGTCCATCCTTTCGGGTCATACAGGCACTTTGCCCGTGACGCCCAGCTGCCGGATTGCGGCTGGACGTTCCTTCGTGGGCACGAACGAAGCTACAAAGGCGCGGTGGCCCCTTCGATCATGCCCTGATGCGGGCCGTCCTTGGCTCGCACACCTTGTGCGCATAGCCTCGATCAAAAACCTTGAAAAAGCGCTTTCTTTCGAAACTACGCTCGAAAAACGCGCGCAACTGGCACGCGTCAAAGCAACCAACTCAACGACGAATGTTGTGCTTCTCGAGCAGCGCCTTGTAGCGCGCTTCGTCCTTCTTCTTCAGGTAATCGAGCAGCGAACGGCGCGTCGACACGAGTTTCAAGAGGCCGCGGCGCGAATGGTTGTCCTTGCCGTGGGTCTTGAAATGGTTCGTGAGGTTATTGATGCGTTCCGACAGGATCGCGACCTGAACCTCGGGAGAACCGGTGTCGCCGGTCTTGGTGGCATTCGTTTTGATGACTTCCGCTTTGCGTTCGGCGGTAATCGACATCGTCAATTTCTCTCGTTGCGACCGGAGCCAGCAGTCAGCCCGGTCAGGTTGAACACACGCTTGGGGATGATTTCGCCATTGCCGACTTCGGCAAGCGCGAGAAGCCGGCCTGCCACCGTGACATAGACTGTGCCGCTACAACTGGGCGCATCCCGTCCGCGCAACAAGACAGCTTGGCCCCGGTGGAGCCTTGCCGCATCAGCCCGAGTGACGGCCAGTGCCGGGATGTCGTCCAGCGCGGTCTCAACGGGCAAAAGCGCGTCGGCGAGGCTGCCCTCGCCGGACGCGGCTCTATTGCACAAAGCCTGCAATTGTTCCAGCGGAATCATGTCGTTTTCGCCGAACGGACCGACCACCGTCCGTCGCAGCGCGCAGATATGGCCAAAGCAGCCGAGAATCCGTCCCATATCCCGCGCCAGCGCCCGCACATAGGTTCCCTTGCCGCATTCGGCCTCGAATACGGCGTGGTCGCTATCCGGTTGGTTAACCAGGGATAAATGATGAATCTCGACCGGCCGGGGGGCCAATTCCACGACCTCGCCGTCCCGCGCCAGGTCGTAGGCGCGCTCGCCCTGGACCTTGATGGCCGAATAGCGCGGCGGCGTCTGCTCGATCAGCCCGGTGAACCGGGGCAGGAGCGCCTCGATCGCCTGGGCCGTGGGCCTCAATTCGCCGGTCGCGACCACGCGGCCCTCGGTGTCGTCCGTGTCGCGCTCCTCGCCCCAGCGGACGGTGAAACGATAGCGCTTGCGACCGTCCATCACGAAGGGAACCGTCTTGGTGGCTTCGCCGAGGGCGATCGGCAGGCCGCCCGAGGCGAGCGGATCCAGCGTGCCGGCGTGCCCGGCGCGCTTGGCCTGGAACAGGCGCTTCACCACCGCCACGGCCTGCGTCGAGGTCATGCCGATCGGCTTGTCGAGCACGATCCAGCCGTGCACGTCGCGACGGTCGCGGCGCACCTGATTCTGCCTTTGCTGCTGCCGCGGATCATTGTTGACGCGGCGCGCCTCGGTACGAGGTGTTTCCTGCGGCGGCGCAGCCGTGTCGCGCGCGGACGAAAAATTATTCTCTTGCGCGTCGGGCGAATCGGCATCGCGCGTGCCGATCGTGGTATCGGCCGGGTTCATGTTCATTGCTCTTCGTCCCGATCTGCTGCGAGGTCTCTTTGAACCGCAGGTGTTCGCAATAATTTCTCGATCCGTTCCGCTTCGTCGAATCGGTCGTCGACACGGAAGCGGACATCAGGCGCAAATTTTAGGTTAACGCGACGCGCCACTTCACCGCGGAGAAATTTCTTGTTGCGCTCGAGTGCGGCGATGACGACTTCCGTGTCGCGGCCGCCAAGCGGCATCACGTAGATCGTCGCGAGTTTCAGGTCCGGCGACATTCTCACCTCCGGAATGGTGATGATGTGGCCTTCGAGGTCCGCATCATGCGCGCTGCCATGAGCCAGAATCTCGGCCATCGCGTGGCGGACCGCCTCGCCGACGCGCAACTGGCGCTGCGAACCGCCGGGGCTGGAACTTTTTCTGTGGTGCTGGCGAGTCATTAGCGTCTGTATCTTCTTTCAATACCGTCGAGCCCCGCAGCCGACGCGGGCATTCGTGTCTTCCTGTCGGAACGGGCAAGACGGTCACGGCCGGAACGGGTCCGTCCGTGACGCCTGCATTTCAGTTCGAGTTCAGCTCAAGAAAAATCCGTGCGCTTCGTAAGACTTGGACTTACAGGGAGCGCTGGATCGTCTCCACGCGGTAACACTCGATGATGTCGCCGACGCGCATGTCGCCGTAGTTCTCGAAGGCCATGCCGCATTCCTGGCCGGCCTGGACTTCCTTCACTTCGTCCTTGAAACGCTTCAGCGTCGAGAGCTTGCCTTCGTGCACGACGACGTTGTCGCGGATCAGGCGCACATTGGCGCCGCGTTCCACGGTCCCGTCGGTGACGCGGCAGCCCGCCACCTTGCCGACCTTGGAAATGTTGAACACTTCCAGAATCTGGGCATTGCCCAGCATGGTTTCGCGCAGGGTCGGCGCGAGCAGGCCGCTCATCGCCTTCTTAACGTCATCCACGAGGTCGTAGATGATGTTGTAATAGCGGATCTCGATGCCGTTGCGCTTGGCGGCTCCCGCCGCCTCCTTGTTGGCGCGGACGTTGAAGCCGATGATCGCTGCGCCGAAGCCTTCGGCCAGCGTGACATCCGATTCCGAAATGCCGCCGACGCCGGCATGAAGAATGCGCGCCGCGACTTCCTCGGTGCCGAGCTTTTCGAGCGAGCCCAGGATCGCTTCCAGCGAGCCCTGCACGTCGGCCTTGATGATCAGCGGGAAGTCCTTGCGGCCACTGGTCTTGAGCTGCGACATCATCTGCTCGAGCGAGCCGCGCATGCCCGAAATCGAGGCGGCGGCGTTCTCGCGCTTCTGGTGGGCGCGGTAGCTGGTGATCTGGCGGGCGCGCGCTTCGTTCTCGACCACCGCGAGGCGATCGCCGGCCTCCGGCGGACCGTTAAAGCCGAGCACCTCGACCGGCACCGAGGGGCCGGCCTCCTGGATCGTCTCGCCCTGGTCGGAGATCAGCGCGCGGACGCGGCCCATTTCGGCGCCGGCGATGATGATGTCGCCGACCCGCAAGGTGCCGCGCTGGACCAGCACGGTCGCGACCGGACCGCGGCCGCGGTCGAGCTTGGCCTCGATCACGGTGCCTTCGGCCGGACGCTGCGAATTGGTCTTGAGATCGAGGATTTCGGCCTGCAACACGATCATCTCGAGCAGACGTTCGAGATTGGTCTTGTTCTTGGCCGAGACCTCGACATCGACCACGTCGCCGCCGAGCGATTCGACCTGCACCTCGTGCTGCAACAGCTCGGTGCGCACGCGCTCGGGTCTCGCGTCGGGCTTGTCGATCTTGTTGATCGCGACGATGATCGGCACTCTCGCCGCCTTGGCGTGGTTGATGGCTTCGACCGTCTGCGGCATCACGCCGTCATCGGCCGCGACTACCAGCACGACGATATCGGTGACCTTGGCGCCGCGGGCGCGCATGGCGGTGAAGGCGGCGTGGCCCGGGGTGTCGATGAAGGTGATCTTCTTGCCGCTTTCGGGCGTGGTGACCTGGTAGGCGCCGATGTGCGGGGTGATGCCGCCGGCTTCGCCCGACACCACGTTGGTCTGGCGCAGCGCGTCGAGCAGCGAGGTCTTGCCGTGGTCGACGTGACCCATCACCGTAACCACGGGCGAGCGCGCCTCGGTATCGGTGGAATCGTCGACGACGTCGAACAGGCCTTCCTCCACGTCGGAAGCGGCCACGCGCTTGACCGTGTGGCCCAGTTCCTCGGCGATGAGCTGCGCGGTATCGGCATCGATCACGTCGGTGATCTTGTACATCGCGCCCTGCTTCATCAGCAGGCGAATGACGTCGACCGCCCGTTCGGACATGCGGTTGGCGAGTTCCTGGATCGTGATCGCCTCCGGGATCGTCACCTCGCGGATCAGCTTTTCCTTCGGCTCGTTCGCGGCATGTCCCTTCAGGCGCTGGGTGCGGCGGCGGAACGAGGCGATCGAGCGCTCGCGCACGTCGTCGGCGGTGAGCGCGGTGACCACGGTAAGGCGGCCGCGCTGCTTCTGCGGCCCCGGTTTGTGGGTGGTCTTTGGCGCTGCGACCGGGCGCATGGCGCCGCCGGGACCGCGGCGAACCTGACGCGGACCCTCTTCCTCCTCCGCTTCGACCGCCACGCCGGGCGCGCGGCTGGGCGCCGCCGCCGCCGGGCGCGCCGGCGCGGGGGCGCGGGCGGTGGTCGTGGCGGCAGCGGGGGCGGCGGTCTCGCCGTCGCCGAAGCGCTTCTTGGCTTCCAGCTCGGCCTTGCGCTTGGCCTCTTCCTCGTGGCGGTGACGCTCCTCTTCCGCCTTGCGGCGCGCTTCGGCGGCTTCGCGCTCGGCCTGCTCGATACTTTCGCGGCTGGCGCGGCGCTTGGCTTCCTCTTCCGCCACTCGCCGTTCCTCGATCTCGCGCATCTTGGCGTCCGCCAAGGCGCTGGCGCGGGCGGAACGTTCGTCCTCGGTCAGGCTCCGCAGCACGACGCCGGAGTTCGCACTGCGCGGCGGTGCTGGCGGGGGCGCGGCGGGCTTGGCTGCCGGTGCCGCCGGCGCGGCCTTGACGGTTTCGGGTGCCTGCGGCTCGGGCGCGCCCGCCTCGCCTCCGACGCGGCGCTTGCCGCGCTTTTCCACCACTACCTGCTTGCTTCGGCCATGGCTGAAGCTCTGGCGCACAGTGCCCGTTTCGACGCGCGGCTTGAGCGTCAGCGTCTTGCCCGGAACGCTCAGCTTCTTGTCGCCAGGGGTCTTGGTATCAACCATTCAGCAGTCCCAATCTCGTTTGTTGTGCGTTGCCGCACCGTCGTTCGGTGGTCGTCGTTATCTCAAGAAGTCCCGGCCGCGGTTCCGGCAGTCTTGTCGTCGTCCGCCAGCCGGTATCGGACCAGCATCTGGCTGCGCGACAGGAATGTCCTGCTCGTCGGGCCCGCGAGCAGCGCAGCATGTATCACATTTGACCGGCCCAGTGCCAAATCCAATTCTGCCGACGTCAGAGCGGTAACGATCGGGAATTCGGGCAATCCGGAGCGATTTTCGCCCTTTTGCCGCGCGAGCGCGTCCAATTTGCGGATTCCGTCCTCGGCCCCGTCCGCGGCATGGATCAGGACCTGCACCTCGCCGGCGCGCAGGGCGGTCTCGACCTTGCCAAAGCCACAGACAACCTGGCCCGCCTTGGCTGCGATCCCCAGTGCCTCCGCTACGCTGCGTGCCAGCAGGGCTTCCGTATCGGCGGGGAGGGTTAATGGAACGCGCAGGTCGCGCTTGAACGCCTTGCTAAATTGGTGACAGCGCACCGCTTCCGCAACCGCTCGACGGGAAGCCGAGATCCACATTCCGCGGCCCGGAAGCCTGCGTTTGATGTCCGGCACGACCTCGCCGCCGGGCGAAACGACGAACCGGATCAGTTCGTCAATCGGCCGGACCTCGCGACTAACCGCGCACATCCGCATGGTCGCGGACCTTTCGGTCCGCGGCCCATTGTCGAGATCGGGGTCGACGACGGCGAGCATCCGGGCGACATCTCCCCTAAGCCTCTGTTTGCGCGGGTTCTTTGCGCAACACGGGTCTCCGTTCCTGGCGAATGCGCATCAAACCGGCTGATCTTCGGTCGCCTCAGCCGGCTCGCTTTGCTTGCCGAGTTCGGCCTCGGTGATCCAGCCTGCCTTGACGCGCGCCTGCATGATCATGGCTTCCGCATCCTCCCGCGAGACTTCGATGCCGTCGAGGATGCCGGCGTACTTGGTCTGCTCGCCGCCTTCCTTGCGCTCGGTCCAGCCCACGAGATCGTCGGTGGCGCAACCGGCGAGGTCCTCGACCGATTTGATGTCGTTCTCGCCCAACTTGACCAGCATCTTGGAGGTCACGCCCGGCACGGTCTTGAGCGCGTCCTCGACTCCGAGCTCCTTGCGCTTGGCCTCCAACTCGGCGTCCTGGCGCTCCAGATACTCGCGGGCGCGGTTCTGCAGCTCTTGCGCGGTCTCCTCGTCGAAGCCTTCGATGCCGGCGAGCTCCTTCAGCTCCACCAGCGCCAGCTCCTCGACCGAGGTGAAGCCCTCAGAAGCGAGCAACTGACCCACCACCTCGTCGACATTGAGCGATTCCATGAAAACGCGGGTGGAATTCTCGAAGTCGGCCTGGCGGCGCTCCGATTCCTCCTGCTCGGTGAGGATGTCGATGTCCCAGCCGGTGAGCTGAGAGGCGAGGCGCACGTTCTGGCCGCGCCGCCCGATCGCCAGCGAAAGCTGGTTGTTGGTGTCGGGAACGACGACCTCGATGCGCTCGCGATCTTCGTCGATGACGACCTTGGACACTTCGGCCGGCGCCAGCGCGTTGACGACGAAGGTCGCTATGTCCGGTGACCACGGGATGATGTCGATCTTCTCGCCCTGCAGCTCGTTCACCACGGCCTGCACGCGCGAGCCGCGCATGCCGACGCAGGCGCCGACCGGATCGACCGAGGAATCGCGCGAGACCACGCCGATCTTGGCGCGCGAGCCGGGGTCGCGGGCAACCGCCTTGATCTCGACGATCCCGTCGTAGATTTCCGGCACCTCCTGGGCGAACAGCTTGGCCATGAACTGCGGATGGGTGCGCGACAGGAAGATCTGCGGCCCGCGGGTCTCCCGCCGCACGTCGAAGATATAGGCGCGGACGCGGTCGCCGTTGCGGAACACCTCGCGCGGCAGCATTTCGTCGCGTCGGATGATGCCTTCGCCGCGGCCGAGATCGAGGATCACGCTGCCATATTCGACGCGCTTGACGACGCCGTTGACGATGTCGCCGATGCGGTCCTTGAATTCCTGGTACTGCCGGTCGCGCTCGGCCTCGCGCACCTTCTGCACGATCACCTGCTTGGCGGATTGCGCGGCGATGCGGCCATATTCCAGCGGCGGCAGGGTGTCTGCGATGGTGTCGCCGAGCTGGGCGCCGGGATTGGCCCTGCGGGCTTCTTCCAGCGAGATCTGGTTGGCGTGATTTTCCACCTTCGCGACCACCAGC
>NZ_JACRAW010000069.1 GCF_016213215.1 Bradyrhizobium sp.
GCCTCCGCGCCGCTTGACGCCAGCTTCGGGCGCCAGGACCACACGATTTGGCCGTCCGCGCACATCCTCGCCCGGCGTTCGACGGCTGGCGTGTGCTCACCCTCGAAGCCGAAGCGAAGACGCTTTCAGCGCCGTTCGTCCACGCGAAAGCCTTGCTCACGGACTTGAGGTCCGCCCTGCAACGCCACTTCGCGCACGACGCAGTCGCGTCCACCGCATCCCAACCCGCGTTTCGTGACGACTCGCGATCCGCCCCTCGTGTCGGGTGAGACGGGGCGAACCATACGCCAATTCCGAATTCGGTAAAAGCGAAATATTTTCGTCGGCAGGGCTTGACAGGTTTTGCGGGGATTTGCCCGGCGGGCAAAATCGGATGTACTCGACCGTGCTAATACGGCTTGTTGCGGAAGAGATCTGGAACCGGCGAGCGGGTCTCATTTGCGTCAAAGTCCGCCTTATACCTGGGCGGCGAATGCATCACTCCTAGGCCAATTCCCAGATGAAAACCGAAGTTCTGCTGACGCGTCTCGCGATCGGCGTGAGCGCGCTTGCGCTTGCGCTCGGCTTTGCGAGCCTAATCTCCGGCCTCGATCTTGGTCTTGACCGGCCTTCGATCAAGAAACTGCTTTTGGCTGTCGTCTTCTGCGCGGCCTTGTTGAGCCTGTTCTACGGTAACGTCGTCTACCAGCTGACGCGACTTGGAGAGATAAAACGACACGCCACTCGACGCGACAGCGTGAGCGACCGCGAGGCGTTCCACGCGATCGAGAGGCCGGCCCCGGTTGGCGTTCTCGTCCCCTCTTACAAGGAGCAGATCCCGGTCGTGATGCAGACGTTGCTGTCGGCGGCTCTTTCCGAGTACCCCGACAAGCGCGTTACGTTGCTCATCGATGATCCGCCGGCGACCAGCGGCGCGGATCTCGTCGCGCTCAACGCTACACGCGACCTCGTGGCTGAACTTGACGATTTCTTTGGCCGAGCGGCGCATCGTTTTCGTGCTGCGGCAGAAGCGTATGACGTTCGGGTTACGTCGGCTTCCGTTGTCGTCGAAAGCGAGCGCGAGATTCTTGCCGGGCTCTACCAAGAGGCGGCGGCGCTCGTGCGGCATCTCGGCAAGCTTTATGCTGAGCGTTCTCAGCCGGCATTTGCCCACGCAGACGCGGTTTTCGCCCGTGACGTCATCCATCGTCTCGTGCGGGAGCATCGCGAGCACGCCGCGAAACTTCGAAGCGTAAAGGAGCTGGGATCGCAGCAGATTCGCCGGGAGTATCGGCGATTGGCCACTCTGTTCGCGGTGCCGATCGATTGTTTCGAACGCAAACGGTTCGGCAATCTTTCGCACGCGCCCAACAAGGCGATGAATCTCAACAGCTATATTGGCCTTATCGGACGTGCCTTTCGCGTTGAAAGGAGCCGCGGTAACGATCCTCTCCTCGTCGAGTGCCCTGAAAACGAGGCCGACCTCGTGGTTCCGTGCGCGGACTACGTGATCACCGTCGACGCCGACAGCATCATCCTCCCCGATTACATCGCCAAGCTTGTCTCCATCATGGAGGCGGATGCCGGTATCGCGATTGCGCAAACGCCCTATTCGGCCTACCCGAACCCGCCTTCGGTGCTTGAGCGCGTGGCGGGCGCGACCACCGACATCCAGTATCTCGTGCACCAGGGTTTCACTGCGTACGACGCGACGTTTTGGGTGGGCGCCAATGCGGTGCTTCGCTATGCGGCCCTCGATGAGATCAGGACCGTTACGGACGAGCGTGGTCACACGGTTCCTGTCTTCATCCAGGAAAAGACATTGATCGAAGACACGGGATCGACCATTGATCTCGTGGCACGCGGCTGGCGCTTGCACAACCATCCGGAGCGGCTGGCTTACAGCGCGACCCCGCCAGACTTCGGAGCGCTCGTCATCCAGCGGCGGCGGTGGGCGAACGGCGGACTGATCATTTTCCCGAGCGTCCTTGACCTCTGGCGAGGCCGCGGCTCGCGGCGCGCAGGCGGGCTGGAGGTATTCGTCCGTTCGCATTATCTGCTCTCGCCGGCGCTTGCGAATGTCAGCCTCTTGCTGCTTCTTTCGATTCCGTTCGGTCGCGAGTTCTCCAATGTATGGTTCCCGATCGCTGCCGCTCCCTACTACCTGCTTTACGGACGGGATCTGGTTCGATGTGGCTACAAATGGTGGGACATCCTGCGCGTTTATACGCTGACGCTGCTGCTCGTCCCCATAAACCTGGCCGGAGTGTATCGTTCGATCGAGCAGATAGTCACCGGACGCAAGAGCGCCTTCGCACGCACGCCGAAGATTGACGGCCGCACGGCTGCGCCAGCCTGTCATCTTCTCGCCCTGGCCGCGCTCCTGGCTACCGCCGTTGTTTCGGCGGCAACCAACCTGTGGTTTGGCAGCCTGCTGTTCTTTGGCTTTTCTGCAGTCAACGCCGCCTTCTTCCTTTACGGCATCTTGTGCCTGATAGGTTGGCGCGAGGCGCTAACCGACATCATGGCGGGCATCGGTTTGGCCACGGTCCCTGACGATCCGGCTGCCGACTTGGCGACGGAACTGATCGAAGAACCGGGCATGTAAGAGAGGGGGAAATGATCGTGGTGAAGCAGCGACGGTTCTGGGCAAAGACCGCGGCATTTGGGGCCGAGCCGTGAAGCGGATCGCCAGCCTTGCTTCGGCCCTCGTCGCCACGTTCACAGGCGCCGGCGCGGAGGAGCCGCCGCGCTTTTCTGTGCAGAGCACGAGTGATTTTGCTTCTTATGGAGCTTTCTACACCGACCTCACGGCGCTCTACTCTCCGTTCGGCAATCTGTGGGAGCCAGGCTGGCGCGTGGAGGGGATTGCCTCGGCGCGCCGCTACAGCATGATCGATTCCGGCCACAAGCGGATCGGGCTCGATGCAACGGTGGATGTGCTTGCGGGTTACCAGTTCATGGCGAACGGCTGGTCATTGCTTGTTGCCGCGGGGATGACCGTGGTGGACAGTCACCTGTACGCGGCGCGCAACCTGCCTTCCTCGAATACGATGCTCTACGGCGCGAAGGTCCTAGGCTCGCTCTACGGCAAGCCCACTGATGACACGATGGTTTACCTCCAGGCACACTACAACACGGCCTCGGAGTTCTACTACGTGCAGGGCAAGACAGGTCTCGCGATCGCTCCCAATCTCTTCGTTGGGCCCGAGGCTGCGTTCTCGGGTAGCTGGACCTACGACCAGCTTCGTCTCGGGGCGCATGTAACGGGCGTTACCTTTGCCGGTTTCAGCTCCGGCATCTCGCTTGGTTTCGTGCGGGACAGCAATTACGGCGAGGGGCTTTACCTGGGCGCCAATCTTCAGGCCAACTTCTGAGCTTCCTCAAATTCCAGCATCTGTTAGAACACGCGACAGCAGGCCGCGTGAACAATATTGCAGAACGGCTTGGAATTCGGGGGGGGGGAAACACGATGGCGTATCTCTGGACGCCACCTGCGGAGCTGGTGGAAAAGAGCAACCTAACCGCATTCCTTCGCGCCACGGGGCAGCCCGATTACGATGCACTCGCTGCCAAGGCCGATGCTGATCCGGCGTGGCTCATGCAGGAAGTATTCAGATTCTGCGGCGTCCGTTTCTACCGCCCGATCGAGCAGATGATGGACGTCTCGCGAGGTCAGCCGTGGGCTCGCTGGTGCATCGGCGGAACGACGAACATCGTCCTCAATTGCATCGACAAGCACCGCGGGACCGCGGTGTGGGACCAGACCTTTCTCGTCTGGGAAGGCGAAGACAAGCGCGAACAGCGGAAACTGACCTACAGTGAATTCGCCTCGGAGGTCGGACGGCTGGCCGGCGGCTTGCGCAAGCTCGGAATCGGCAAGGGGGATGTGGTTGCCATCTACATGCCGAACCTGCCCGAGACTTTCGTCGCCTTCTTCGCGATTTTGAAGATCGGGGCGATCGTGATGCCGCTGTTCTCAGGCTTCGGCCCCGACCCAATCCGGTCGCGGCTGAACCACGGCGACGCCAAGGCAGTGATCACGGCCAACGCCACCTGGCGCCGCGGAGTTCCGGCGCGCCTGAAATCCGTCCTCGACGAGGCACTTGGAAACGCAGCGAGCGTCGAGCACGTGATCGTCGTCGACCGCGGCGGGCTGGACATCGATGCACCGATGCAGGCGGGACGGGACCACTGGTGGCACGAGATCACCCGAGAAGGCGACGACGTTCCGACCGCCGAGATGGAAGCCGAAGATCCGGCGGTCCTTCTCTACACCTCGGGCACAACCGGGGAGCCCAATGGCTGCGTGTGGACGCACATCAGTTTCATCGGGTCCATGGTCACGCGCGACATGATCATCTGCGGCGACGTCAAGCCTTCGGACCTTTTCTTCTTCTTCAGCGACATGGGATGGATGGTTGGCGCCATGTGCGCCTGTATTCCAAGTTTCGCGGGCGGCAGGCTGCTGGTCGCGGAGGGCACGCCGGACTATCCCGATACGGGTCGCTTCTGGCGCCTGATTGCCGAACACAAAGTCACTTATCTCGGCGTTTCGCCCACCATCGTGCGCGGCATGATGCGATATGGCGACGAGGTCGAGAAGTACGACCTCTCAAGCCTTCGGATGACGACCTCGGGCGGCGAAGCCTGGACCGAGATGCCGTGGAAATGGTTTTTCGAGCACGTCTGCAAGTCCAGGATGCCCATCATCAACATCTCGGGCGGAACGGAAGTCGGCGGCTGCATCTTCACCGGTACCTCCAACCATCCCATGAACCCATGTTCGTTCTCCCGACCTGCACTCGGGGTCGGCGCCGACATTGTGGACATGTCGGGAAATCGCGTCGGCGACGGAGAAGTCGGCGAACTTGTGCTGCGCCATGCGTCCATCGGCCTCACCAAGAGCCTCTGGAAGGCCGATCAGCGCTATCTCGACAGCTATTGGAATACGATACCCGGGATCTGGGTTCACGGCGATTTCGCCATGCGCGGCCACGATGGCCTCTACTACATCCTCGGACGATCGGACGATACCATCAAGGTTTCGGGAAAGCGTGTCGGCCCGGCCGAATTGGAGGGCGTCCTGACCGCAACCGGCAAGGTCGCAGAGGCTGCGGCTTTCAGCGTCCCTCATCCGGTGAAAGGCTCAGCCATCGTGTGCGCTTGCGTACCGATGGCGGGGACGCAGGATTCTGACTCTCTTTCGGAAGAACTGTCCCAGGCGCTGGTGCGCGGGATGGGCGCTTCGTACCGCCCGGAAGAAGTCCTGCTGGTCGACGACTTGCCGAAGACGCGCAACATGAAAATCATGAGACGCGTGCTTCGTGCCGTTTTCGAGGACAGGGATCCCGGCGATCTTTCCTACCTTGCCAACCCTGAAGCGGTTGAGCACTTCCGGCGAAGCCTGACGGCGTCCCGGTCAGGCTGATTTTCGGTTATCGATCTGACCGCAGGCTCGGTGACCTCTCCCCGGCGGGGAGAGGTCGATTTGCGTAGCAAATCGGGTGAGGGGGACTCAGGTACCAAGAGACCGCGCCCCTCACCCGGCGCGGCGCGCCGACCTCTGCCAATGGGAGAGGTAGGTCGTAGGCGCGGCGACAATTAAAGCTTCAGATCGGACAATCCTTGGGGAACGCAGGCTTGCGCTTCTCCAGGTGAGAGGCCAGACCTTCGTGCGCCTCGGCGCCAGCGAAGCCGAGGATTTCCAGGGCGGTCGAGGTGTCGAACAGCGGCCCGTTGACGCGAAGCCAGTTGTTCAGGGAATATTTGGTCCAACGGATCGCGCTCTGCGCACCGGTCGCGAGATCCTGGGCGGTTTCAAGCGCAATCTTCTGCAGTTCGGCATCTTCCACGCAAAGCGAGACCAGCCCGATGCGTTCAGCCTCCTCACCCGACAGCGGCTTGCACGTGAGCAGATAGTACTTCGCCTTCGCCAACCCGCAGAGCAATGGCCAGATGATGCAGGCGACATCGCCCGCCGCCACACCGAGACGCGTGTGTCCATCGACGATTCGCGCAGACTTTCCGCAGATCGAGACGTCGGCAAGGATGCCGACGACGAGGCCGGCTCCCACCGCAACGCCGTTGATGGCAGAGATGATCGGCTTGTTGCAGTTGATAACGTTGTAGACGAGGTCCTTCGCTTCCTTCCACGTGGCCATCCGCGCGGCCGGATTATCGAGCAGGCCCTTGATCAGCTCGAAATCACCTCCGGCCGAGAACGCTTTTCCGGCTCCCGTCACGATCACGGCGTTGACATCGGGGTCGTCGTTGATGTCGCGCCAGATGTTGGTGAGCTGCGTATGCGTTTCGGCATCCACGGAATTATATGTTTCGGGACGATCGAAGGTAATGCGCAAGATCCGCTCCAGCGGATAATCGAGCTTCAGTCTGGTGTAGGCGGCGTATCGACCGGACATTTGAACGTTCCTGCTCTTGGCACCCCAAGGTGCAACCTTTTCTAACAAATGTTAGAGTTCGTTATTGTCTGCCGCAAGCACCGCGTTCGCCAAGAGTGTCGAAAGGTACCGCTCGAGGGAACGTCCGTACCAACTCGGTCAATACCTGGGTTGGCGCTGCGTGCGACGTGGTGACCCTGTCCCCCATTCACCTGCCGAGCGCGTCTGGACCTCGCGAGGTCTCGATTTTTCTGGAAACCTTTTCCCCCAAGAACCATCCAAGTGGGCACCGAGGAGCTCAACGGCACGGGTGCAGCACGAGCACGCGGACGGCCCCGCTTGAGGCCGATGCCGCGCTCGGGAGGGGACGCCCTGGAACCAACACGAAGGAGGTATCAATGGCAAAGGCGACTTCTATCACAAGACGAAGCATGGTCGCGGGACTGGCGCTGACCGCTGCGCCAGCGGCTTTGGCGGAGATCGACAGCGCGTACGCGCAGGTTCGCCAGCCCACGCCTGAGAAAAGTCTGTATGAGCGGCTCGGCGGCGTCTTCGCTATCGCGGCGGTCGTCGATCACTTCAGCGACGCCGTCGTGAAGAACCCTGTCGTTGGTCGGAAGTCCAAAAATCCGCAGCTGCGGGAGTGGCACACAAAAGATCTTGAAAGGCTGCCCGGCCTCAAGTTCATGCGCACGCTGTGGGTCTGTAACGTTTCGGGCGGGCCGTTCCAGTTCACAGCCACAAAGCCCGGCTCGACGCCGCTTGGCCTTGAGGAGGCCCACCGCGACCTCCGCATATCCCCGGCAGAATTCGACGAAGTCGCAGCGGAACTCGGGCGGACCCTCGACTTTGCCAAGGTCCCGAAACGCGAAAAGGCCGAAGTCCTGGCAGCATTCGCCGCCCACAAGGACGAGGTGACCGCCGGTTACGCCGCGCGCGCCAAACGCGGCTGAACCATTCCGTGTTCTCCGGTCGGACGATCCCGCCCGGTCGAGGCCGGCCGCGAAGGCAGCCTGCGCGCCGGCCGCAAACCGAACAAAGCGACCGGTTGCCGCGGTGTGCGTTCTGCTGTTGGCGCAATGCGAGACGCGTAGGGGAAAGGCGCTCACCAAGACCTGACGACGCAAATCGGGACGGACAAGCAAAAGCTGAAGACGCGAGAGGAACAGAACCGGAAGGCGGGAGTTTCCGACATCAATCCCTTGAATGGAGGCAAGAGCTATGGGCCGTGGAATGCCATCGATGACTGCACTTCTCGGGCTGCTCGCGATTGCGGGGTATCAGAATCGCGACAAGCTGGCAGAATTGCTCAAGGGTGCAGGAGCTGGCGAGTCGTCCTCGGCCGGCAACCAGCAGCCGCTGGGCGGCCTGATTGGCGGCCTGAGTGGGATGTTGGGAGGGGCGGGAGTAGGTGGACTGCTCAACGGAGGAATTGGCGAACTACTGGAGCGCTTCCAGCAAAACGGCCAGGGCGATGCGGCTAAATCCTGGATCGATCGAGGTCCCAACAAGGAGATCTCACCACCCCAGCTGAAGCAGGCGATCGGATCTGACGTCCTGGAGAAGCTCGAGCAGCAGACCGGGCTCTCACAAGAGGAGCTTGTTGCCAGGCTATCTCGCGAGCTACCCACGGCGGTCGATAAGTACACGCCTGACGGGCGCTTACCTTCTGCATGATGGACCACCTCCTTCACTGCAGCGTTTCGGGAAGGACTTCTGAATGAGCATCCTTTGGACGATCATCATCGGCTTCATTGCCGGCGTGATAGCTAAACTCATCATGCCCGGAGACAACGAGCCGTCCGGCTTCATACTGACGACCATCCTCGGCATCGTCGGCGCTTTCGTCGCGACCTGGCTCGGTCAGGCTCTCGGTTGGTATCGCCCGGGAGAGGGCGCTGGCTTGATCGGTGCTGTGGTCGGCGCGATCATCGTTCTCTTCGTCTATGGAATGGTGGCCGGCCGGCGACGGCGCACGATCTAGAATGCCGAAGTCTTTGCGAGTGGTGCCGAGACCGCGCCCGCGAGGTTGGCTGCTCCGCGGGCGCAGCAGTCTGGGTGCTCAGCCGGCGCGAACATAGCCGTAGCGCAGGTTCGAGGGCTGACCAGCCAACTCGTACTCGTTCTTGAGCGCCGCGAGACGATCCTCCGAATACGTCGGCATGGCGTTGTCGGCCGCCTTCAGCTTCATCTTGTAGAGTCTCGTCGCGTTCCCGGCGAAGATCAGCTGCTTAATGGCACTGTTGGCGTCCCCGAGCGGCGCAAACCCGTACTTCTTCTGCATGTCCTCCGGGATTTCCAGCCGGCGCAGCGCCTCGATCTGCCACTGCGGCGAGCCGTACCAGACCGAGTCGGTGCCCCACATGACATGGTCGATCCCCATGCCCTTGATGAGCGTGCCGACCAGCGCGGCGCAGAACTTCGGATGCGCCACCGCCGAGTTGGCAAACGAGGTGCCGAGTTCGGCGTAGACGTTGGTGACGCCGAACTTCTGCGGGATTTCCGCCAGGTCCGTCGCCCAGCGGATGCGGCCGGTCTGTTCGAACTCCGCCCAAGCCTGGTCGGGCAGCTCAAGGAACGGCCGCAACGCCGAGTGATAGATCACGAAGTTCATCTGCGGCCAGTCCTTGGCGGCTTTCCCGATATCCCACGCGGTTGCGTATTCCCACACGCCGGCGAACGACTTCTCGTAGTCGGGCGGCAGCAGGCCCTTGTGGATGCACAGCGTATTGATGCCCGCCTTCCCCGCTTTGTCGTAGAACGGATACATCAGCTGTTCGTCATCGAGCCGCCATGGAAACTTCGAGGGCGCCAGCGGGTCTCCGATCGTGTAAGACTTCCAGGAATCCGGCTTGTAGATCTCGATCGCCTTGTCGACCTCCTCCATCCAGCCGGGCTGCTTCGGGGTGATCACGCTGTGCGCCAGCAAGCGCCGCGAGCCGGCGAAATCGTTGATCAGCTCGCGCGCCTTGACGATCTGCTCGTTGGACAGAAGCCACCAGCTCGGGTCGTCGAACGGCGCACCGCTCAGCAGCGCCACGCTGGTGTCGCTGTCGTAGTAGATCTCTTTCACGTAGTTCTGAAACTTGTAGCGTGCGAGCGAGGAGACGCCTTCCTCCTTCATCTTCGGATTCCAGTGCTCGCTCGCGAACTGGCCGAGGCCCAGGAGTTCCTTATGGTCGAAGTCGTCGCGCACGAAATGGGTCTGGACATCGAAGATGAACTGGCCCGCCAGAGTTTGCGCCCGAGCCAGCATGAGCTCGGGCTCGCGGGCTTCGGCCGGCGTAACCTGGAAGACATTGCCGTAGATGTCGTTCATCGCGAGAAATGCCGCAGCCATGCCGCAGCCTGTAAGCATGAATTGGCGGCGGCTCAGACCCAGCTGCTTGCAGTTCACGTCGGCGAGCTCATTGATCCGTGCCTCGACCTTCTTCTGGGTAGCGCTCTGCGGGGGCGGGAGATACTCGCCGTTGGAGACGATCTGGGTCGGGATCGGGGTCGCCGCAGATGCCGACTCGGCGCCTGCGACGAGGCGCTGCTCTCGTTCACTCAGCCACGTGCTCATCGTTGTCCTCCTCCTTGTTCCCGGGTGCGCGAGCGCCCCGGCGCTTACAGCGCAGCAACATGCGTCGGCGGCCGAACCGACCGGCGCCGATACGAATTTCTGTCGAGACGTTTTCGAGACATTCGCAGCCCTGCTGAACCAGTTCGGACGTTTGGTTCTCGGTCTGCAGCCCTTGGCTGAGCCCGAGCGAGATTTGCATCCCGCGATCGGAGCAGAGTGGAGGAATTCAACGCTCAAACTTGTAGTCGCGCAAGCATGTTATCCGGCAGCCACGTTGCCCCAAGCCCTGGTTCCAGATCATCCGTTTGCGCTTCGCGCCGGATACGAGGCGTGAACAACCAGAGTTGACCGGAACCACCTGTGGGCAACGTTACTTCCGGTGGTCGTCCAGCTGTGGTCGTCCGATCCAAGCCCGATTCAGACATCGGGTGGCCCAGTCGGGCTGCTGCTTTCCGCGGAGTCGCGCCTGGGCTTCCTGATAGGGGCCGACGTATCGAAGGCGGGCAGGTACTTTGGGATACACGCGTCGTATCCATGCAAGCGCGCGGTCCGCAGCTCTGTTCTCACGTTCGTCAAAGGTCAACCCGAAGCCCACGCGCAACCGTTCCGGCAACGTCCGGGCAGTGAGGGCCAGGTACCATCTCGGCGGCCGTAGCCATGATGGTCCTCCGGCGAAGATCTGCGCGGCCACGTGGCGCGCCGCGGTGCTGACTGACAGAGTATCGGACTGAACCATCGCCTGGTTATAGGCGACGAACGATGCCCAATCGGCGGGCAAGTCGGCAGAGGTTAGCCCGAACAACGCCCCGAAGAGCCGGCTTTCGGACCAATATTGCTCGCACTCCTCGACCGATAGCGGAGGCAAAGCAAGGTCGTGCGCAATAACGGCGCTCTCGGTCAGGGTGGCGTGAACCCACCGCAGCGCTGACAGATCGTTAGCGCAATAGGTCGTGCCCAAAGCGAAGGGACCGCTTGCCTCGGGCAAGACGCCGACGATCGTCGCGTGGCGCCGATACAGGTGTCGGGCGGCAGCAAGTGCCTTGTCGAGCGAACCGAACACCATTGAAAATACGACGTCAAAGGTTCGATGGAAGCGGCCAATCGGATCCGCAAAGGTCCGAGAGTGTTCGGCGACAGCGGCGGCCACCCATGGGTGGGCCAGTTGAAGGAGCAAAGCGCGACCCGCGCCCAGGAAGATGACGGCTTCTCTGTCGATCCGCCAGGTCAGTGAGGCTGGACCGAAGAGGCCCTCGATCGATCCTGCGGCTTCAGCACGGGCGAAATCCAGAGCCGTCTCCAAGTCGCGTTCGGAAACCAAGTTTGAACCTTTCGAAAGGAGCGGCCGGACAAGTCGGTTGCAATTCGACGACGAAAAAGCAGCCAAAGAGTGTCGCTGTCTTCGGCTCCGCTTCGCAGCTCTCAGCCTCTGGCGAAGCTTGACCGGATCTCCGTCATTGCGCTCTCAATCCAGGCAAAAAGCGCAAATAGACTTGCGCAAGTGCCGCACCGGCTCTGGCCTTGGCGCAAGGTGCCGAGATAATTCGATAAGAACGCTCGATCAGCTCGGATACGACCGCAAACCATCCGTCACCAGATCGATGGCCTGGCAATCATCAGCCAGAATATCGCCATGACCGCGCCGAAAGCGGGAAAGCCAAACACAAACCAGATTCGGAACAGGGTAAAATATCGGGCGGGCAGGGGTTTTCCGTCGACCACCGAAAGCGCGGCAAGATTTCGCATCTGCATCTGGATCCAGACGACCGGGAGCCAAAAGGCTCCAGTCAACACGTACAGGGCGACCGAGAGCACGATCCAGCCTTCGGTCAGGGAATACCCAACCTCACGGGCAAGCAAGACCCCCGTTATCGGCTGCGCGACAACAGCTGTCGCTGTAAACAGAAAATCCGCAAGCACAACCATCCGCGCGACGGCCGCGATCACCGCAGGCTCGCCGGTCAAATGCGCGCGCAGCATGAAAAACGCGATGCCGGCTCCCGTGCCCAGCATCACCGCGGCGCCGATGACGTGAAGATACTTCAGCAGGAAGTACAGCGTCATCTGTCATCCAGAATCCCGAGTGCGATCAGATGTAGCACAACGATCGGGATTATTTTAAGCAGCGGCCCAAGCGGCTCGCTCCATAGGTCCGGGCGCAGAATGGAGCCTGCAACCGCATAGAACAGTGACAGCGCAAGCGCGCCATACAGGCCATGTCGCGTGAGAGGCCGCCATGCGATGCCGATGCCAACGGCAATGTCCGCGAGCGCGCCGGCGATCACGGCCGGGCCTGACAGTTCGCCGGCTCCTGTGCTGCGCATCAGTTCGATGCCGCTTGGATATCCGACAGTCAGTGAAATCACGCCCGTCCCTATCCAGAACGCCGCCAGTACTGGAAAGATGATTGCCTTGGCGAGGTACAGGCGCGCGAACCATTTTTCCTGGATGGTGGCAGGTTCACGCGCAAGCGCCTGCGTCAGCGACTCGGGACGAATGCCGGTTATCCCGGTCCATCGTTCCGGATTCCCTGTGGCTCCGCGTGCGATCTCCCGCGCGGCATTGGTCCGCACGGGCGGGCGCCAACCCAGTGCTCCCGCCATGTCGCCGAGCGCATAAAGAAAAGTCGCAATCGCGGAAGGAAGGGTGAAGCTCCGAGCCCGCGTCCAGCCGTACCAACGACGGTACTGCGCGATGATTTCTTGCATCATCAACCTGTCGGGACCGGCAAGTTCAAGCTCCAGGCGTGAGGGAGCATTCGGCTTCAGAAAGAACGAAATCGTCGCAAGCAGATCCGGAAGCTGAACGACCTGAAGCGCCTGCGTGCCGGGCATCAACGGCACGACCGGCAAGCTGGCGAGGGCACGAATGAGCGCGCTCGCGCCAAAGGCGGGGCGCCCGAGGACTACCGAAGGTCTCAAGATGACCCAGTCCAAATCCCGAGCCATCAGCTGCCGGTCGCCGCGGTATTTTGTCGCCGAGAACGGCGAGGGTTGCGCCCGATCAACTCCGATCGCGGATAAATGGATCACCCGACGAATGCCAACCTGTTCACAGGCGGCGAACAAGACCCCCACGCCTGCCGAGTGGACGCCCTCCGCGTCCTCACGCGGGCTGTCTTGCAGCACGCCGGCGCAGTTGATGACCGCGTCGACAGCTTTCAGGTGAGGGAGCCAGTCCTCGGGGCGGCGGGCGGTCGCAATGTCCAGGCTCACCCATCCTGCGACCGCCATTTCGTGACGCGGCCGGCGAGCTAGTCCCACGATCTGGTGCCCCTCCCGGGCCAGCCCAGCCGCTATTTCCGATCCAATCAGGCCCGATGCTCCGATGAGGAGAATGTTCATGCACGCGTTCCGGTCGGCCGTCTGCCTGGCTCAGAGAACACGTACTCGCACGCCGGTGTTCCAACGGATGTTGGGATGGGCGCCATCAAAGGCCGTGGCAACATTAGCCTCCGCAGTTCTGCTGGTACTCCGGCGCGCGGGGCGCGCGCTCCGGACAAGACGCGGCTGGGGCGATCATCGTCCCTGGCTTTGGACCGATCACTGCGCGCTTTCCCGAAGCGGAACCCACCGAGGCGGCAGCCGATGAGCATCGAGGGTAGCAAGGCAATGCCGGGTTTCAGCCTTTCAGGAACAAATCAACGGACGATGAGTTCGAGTTGCACTCATATGAAGAAGAAGAACCCATGGCACAATCAGTCGAATACCTCAGGCGAGAGTCTGAGCGCAGCCGCGAGCAGCTGACCACTACCGTCGAATTGCTCAAGTACAAGATCAAGGATACCGCCGAGGACATCCGGTACAGAGTTTCTCCGGCCGGCATCAAGGCGGAAGTCTCAAGCTATCTGAGCGACAAAAGCAAGAACTGGGTCGACGCTCTCAAGCAACAGGCGATGGAAAATCCATTGCAGGCGATTGCTGCGGGGGTGGCCATCGCGGCCCCGACACTTCGGTTGTCGCGCGCAATCCCACTCCCTCTTCTTGTCATGGGCGCGGGGCTCGCCCTTAGCTCCAGGACAGTGCGAGAGAAGGCAAGCGACCTGGCCGCGCCGCTGACCGAAAAGGCCAAAGCCTATGTCGCTGATGCTTCCGATCAGGCCAAATCCACCGGTGCTTCGCTGCAAGAGACCGTTTCCGACACCGCCAGCCAGGCGATGAACAAGGCCGGTGAACTCGGCGACACCGCCTCGGCCAAACTGGAGGATCTCCGAGATCAGGCTGTTCAGACTGGAGCCGCCCTCCGCGACAAATTGACCGCGAGCGCTCAAGTGGCCAAGGACGCAATGGAACAAGCGCGGAGCAAGGCCGTGGACGCAACCTCCGCTGCTCCCGAGGCCGCCCGGCAGGCGATCAGGCAGAATGCCGCGCTGGTTGGCGCCTTGGGCGTTGCAATCGGCGCCATCGTCGCAGCCTCGTTCCCCGCCAGCCGCGCGGAGAGCCGGATGCTTGGGAAGCCGAGCGCACGTGTACGGGAGGCTGCGAGGCACGCGGCTCAGTCGGGTTATGAAGCGGCGAAAGAGGCGACTCTTTCGGCCGTAGAGTCCGCAGCGCAAACCGCGTCCGATGCCGATCTTGGAGAGCACGCCAGCCGCATGACCCAGGACGTGGCAGAGACGCTGAAGACGGTGACGGAAGACGCTGTCACGACGGCGTTCGAACCGTCTCACAATCACCAGAGTGAACAGAGGCAGTCATGAGCGATTTCGACGTTTACAACAAAGAGAGCAAAGAACGATCTTCCCAGTCTTCCTCCAAAGGCCAGACGGGGGAAAGCTCCCGACCGTTCCAGGGTCAAATGAGCGAAGCCGAAGCCAGGCAGCGTGCGGGCGAGGCTTTCCAGGCGTCAAGTGACGCTGCGAGCGGGCGGTTCAAGGAAGCCGCCGAGGCCGTCAGGGACGTTGCATCCGACGCAGCCGGCAAGGTCCAGGAGAAGGCTCGCGAGCAGCAACATGCGGGGGCCGATTTCGTCGAACGGGTAGCCGGGAACATCCGCAGCGCTGCCCAAGCGTTCCAATCAGACGCCCCCTTCGCCGCTCGCGGCATCAACTCGGCCGCCGATTACGTGGAGGACGCTGCCGAGAAAATCCGGAACGGGACCTTCCGCGACCTCGTCGACGGAGCGACCGATTTTGCGAAGCGCCAGCCGGTTGCTTTCCTCGGGCTGTCCGTGCTCGCAGGTTTTGCCGCCGTGCGGTTCCTGAAGGCTTCAGGCGACACCTCCGGGGCGCGGGACGACAGATCATGATCGACAGACAGGACTTCCGCACCATCGCCACGCTGATGGGTGATGCGCTTTCGCAATTCACCAAGCTGTTTCAGAACGAAATCGAGCTGGCGAAAGCCGAGTTCGGCGAAAAAGCCCGGCAGGTGGGCACCGCGGCCGGCATGATCGCGGCAGGAGCGATGTTCGTCATACCGGCGCTGGTCATGGCGCTGTTCGCGCTTTCCGCCGCCTTGATCTCGGCGGGATGGTCGGAGCCGGTTTCCTACCTGGTGTCGGCCGTCATCGCCGGGCTACTCGCGGCGATCTTGTTCGCGATCGGTATCAACCGCCTGGATGCAAGGACGCTGGCGCCGAACGAAACAATGCGCCAGCTCGACAAGGACAAGAACGCGGTAAAGGAAATGGTTCGATGAACAACCCCAACAACTTCGTGGACAAACTGACCGCCGCGGCCCGGGAGAATCCGCTCGGTGCCGCCCTGGTAGCGGGCGGGGCCTTGTGGTTCCTGCTTGGCAATCAGGGCGTCAAGTCGGCGGCATCGGGTATCGCCAGTGCGGCCGAACCGGTGGTCGACATCACCGCGCGCAACATCCGGAACACCGGGGCCGCCGTTCGCGACGGCGTGAGCAGGGCGGCAGAGGCAGCGGGCGCCTCGAAAGCCGAAGCTGCGGGCAATATCCGCGAGGGAATGCAACCGATGGCGAATTCGGCCTCCGAAACCTTCGACTCTCTCCGGGAGGTCTGGGCAAAAGGCACATCTCACGTCATGGAGACGGCAGGTCAGTTTCCTGATCCCCGTGAGACCGTCAGAGGGGCATACACGCAAACGCGAACCATTTTGTCGGATCTTTTTGAAAGGCAGCCGTTGGCGCTTGGCGCGATCGGCTTGGCGGTCGGTGGCATGGTGGCCAGCGCCTTCCAGAGCTCCGCACTCGAGAACGAGATGGCAGGCCCTTTGAGTGACAAGGTAAAGAACAGCATCCAGACGCGAGCCGCTGGCGTGTCGCAAAGCTTGAGAGAGGGAGCGGACGTGGTGAGAAATGAAGTCAGCGACATGACCGCCGAATCGATCGACAGGCTTAAGCGAACCGGCGATGATGCTCTTCGTGCAGCTCGTGAGACGTCAGGCGCGTAAGCGCATCTCTCCCTGCCTTGATCTCAGCGCCAATGTCCGCAAGCGGACGAATGTTTCTTGAGGTCGGTAAGCTCGACGGCGAAGTCGGAAGTACTACGTGGGCAAGGCGCGGGCAGGGTCTGCGTCCGCGTTACCGCGAGCCTTGTCCGAGGTGAGTCCAATCATCCAAGCTGATCAGAGCGGCCGAGATCACCGGGATGGGAGAGCAAGATTGGCTGACACGCACCAGGCGATGACCATCATTGCAACGGCGATCTTGGATGCTCTCAAGGAGCAACCCCCGCACCAGATGGGGACTGAGGAAGCCAAGATCGTCGCAAAGTGTGTCGTCGAGGCGCTGGCCGATGCCCAGCTGGAAATCGTGCCTGTCCAGAGCAGCAACGAATGATGGATCGGTCAAGGCTGCGCACGACCTGGGGTGCGCACGCCAATGCGTCTAGAATTTCGAGACAGTCGCAGCCTTCAAATCAGCTTCGGCATGTGAGTTGGAAGCAACCGCAGCGCCGAGATTACCTGTGCGGATAAGCTTCTGGGCGTCAACCTCCTTGCTGATAGCCGCGATGGAATCTCCAATCTTGTCCACGATGCTCCTGAGTTCGTGCTCCGTCACGCCAAGCCGTTTCTTGATTGTCCTGACCTGCCGCGCATCGGTGAGGTCCAGTCTGTTGCGAATGGGCGTCCGTTTTACAGTGCGCATGATGGCGTGCTCCGATGCGAAGCTAATCGACGCGGACAGGGAATGTTCCAGCCTGCGCCTCAAGATCGCTTTGGATCCGAAGAAGCCGTGCTTCGGCACCTCGATCGCACTCGCGGAACGGTGTAATCCGATCGGGCTGTCTCCGTCGTCCGATCGGAGTCTCTTCCGAACTCCGGCGGAGGGCTGAGCTCGGCTACTTCTTGAGACTGAGGATAAACGCGATCAGATCGTCGGTATCGGACTCCGAAATGATCAGGTTGGGCATTCGGTTGTGATTGGAGCGAAGAAACACCTTCAGGGAAAGCGGCGTGGTTGAGGACAGATTGGCTATTTCCGCGAAGCCGGAAGGACTCTCAGCGCCGGTCCGACCGCTAACCTGATGGCATTGCATGCAAAGCGTAGCCGCCGTTCGACGTCCTGCAGAGGGATCTCCACTGACAGGCTGGGCCGACGTTTCCCCGCCAATTGCATACGACGCGACAAAAAGGGCTGACACGAAAAGGCCGCGACAAACATCGGAAGCGTTCATTCGAGCACCGGATGGGTTTCGTTTTCGATCTGCAGTATCACCCGGCGGCCAGCCGGCGGCAAGCCGAGCCATCGTCTGGTCGAAATGGCCAACCAGAAGACTCCAACACCAACCAAAGTGGCTATTGCATGGCCGATGATCTGGCGGGCGGATCCAGGGCCAGTGCCGGTGATATCGTCGCCCTGAGACCACCCGGTGACGAATTGGACAGGTTCAGCTGCCAGCCATAAGCGTCGAGAACGTCCTGGACAATGGCGAGTCCGAGACCCGCGCCTCCGCCTCGCTCGTCGAGGCGAACGCCACGTTCGACGACGCGTGACAACAGGGCAGGCGCGATTCCCGTTCCGTCGTCTTCGATGACGATGGACGGTCCGACTGGACCGGACTCGGCCGCGATGAGGACGCGCCCTGCCGCATGGCGGACGGCGTTCTCCAGGAGATTGCCGAGCACCTCCGCCAGATCGGTCCTGTCGAACGGCACGCGAAAATCGTCGGGTATCTTCGGCTCGAACGTCACTCGTGAGCCCTGGGGCGTGCGCGACAGCGTCGAGACCAGTGACCGGACGAGGGGCGCGAGTTCAGTAGAGGACGTGCCTGCAGTTCGCGCGCGACCTCGCACTCTGGCCCGCGCCAGCTCGCGATCGACGTTTCGGCCCATCGCCTCGCCGACCGCTTCGATGTCCTCGGCGATTGCGTGCTCGCCACGTTCGTGGAGGCGGGATGCGTCGGCCGCAAGTGCCGCGAGCGGCGTCTTCAGGCCGTGGGCCAGGTCCGCGGCGCGGCTGCGCGACCGCTCGATCTCCTCTTCCTGGGCGTCGACCAGGGCATTGACCTCCTCGACCAGAGGCCTGACTTCGGCCGGCACCGAAGATGGCAGACGCCGACTGCGCCCCGCCCTGATGTCGGCCACGCCACGGAGCAGGGCGGCAAGCGGACGCAAGCCGACGCTGACCTGGATCGAGGTCGCAATCGCCAGAACGCAGGCAAGAAGGACGAGCGCGATCGCGAGATCTTTCGCGAAGGCCGATGCGGCGGCGGAAACCCGCGCGAGGTCGGCGGCTACCGCCAGGCGCACCAGGACGCGCTTGCCGTCGGTCGAAAGCGTGACTGCGCGCTCCGCCAGCAGGAGCCGCTTTCCTTGCGGTCCCGCCACTTCGTGCTGGTGAACGTCGCCCGGCCCGAGCTTGTCCAGCGGGAGGTTCAAGGTCATGTCCCAGAGAGAACGGGAGCGCAGGAGCTGTCCCCGTTCGTCGCTGACCTGCCAGTAAAGCCCGGAAAGCGGATCGGCGAAACGCGGATCGCCTGGCGTCTGCGTCAGCACCAAATTGGACAGCGCGTCGACATCAATGCCGGCGAGCAGTTGCTTGAGATGGACATCGAGATCTTCGGCGAGGTTGCGCGCGACATGCCGCTCGAACACGAGGACCAGCCCGCCGCCGGCGATCGCGAGGGCGACCAGGATGGCAACAAGCCCGCCGGCCACGAGCCGCAATCTCAGCGAATGCCAGTTCATGGCGTATCCGGCATGAAATAGCCGAAGCCGCGCCGCGTCTCGATGGCGCCGGCACCCAGCTTCTTGCGCACGCGCCCGATCAGCACTTCCAGAGTGTTCGAGTCGTGCTCCTCGCCGTGACCATAGACGTTCTCGTCCAATTCCAGCTGCGACACCACCCGCCCGCGGTTTCGGAGCAGGTAGGCGACGAGACGGTATTCCAGCGGCGAGAGCGTGATCGGCACGCCGCGCCGCGTCACCTTCATTTGCCGCTCGTCCAGCGTGATCTCGCCTGCGCTCAGAATAGAGGAGGCGCGCCCCGTCGAGCGCCGCACGATCGAGCGCAGTCGCGCCAACAGCTCTTCCATTCGAAACGGTTTGGGCAGGTAGTCGTCGGCACCTGCATCGATCCCGTCCACCCGCTCGGCCCAGCTGCCCCTCGCGGTCAGGATGACGACCGGCATGTCGCGCCCGTTGGCGCGCCAGCGCTTAAGGACGGCAAGGCCGTCCATGCCCGGCAAGCCGAGGTCGAGGATGACGGCTCCATAATCCTCGGTGTCGCCGGCGAACCACGCGTCTTCCCCGTTGGTGACGGTTTCCACCACGTACCCGGAGGCTTCGAGCGTACGAGACACATCTGACGCGATGCGCGCGTCGTCCTCGACAACAAGTATGCGCATCACTTCTCCTTCGTCCGCTCGACCATGCCGCTGCGCGCGTCGACGTAGATCTCGAGGAGCCGTCCTCTGTGGTCGACGACGCGCAATTCGTACATCCAGCGGCCCATCTCCCGTTCCAGCTTGACGCGGACGATCTCGCCGGGAAGCTTGCCGCGAACGGCATCCAGGATTTCCGCGAGCGGGCGGATTTCGCCGGCCTGAAGCGCCTGCCGCGCCTCATCCTGGTCCCGGGCGGCGGAAGGCGTACCACCGAACGCGGCCAGGGCGGCGACCGCAAGCAACATCGTCCGAACGCGATGAAAGGTTAACGTCATGAAGCATCTCATCATCCAGGGATAAAGATGCCAGATCGAGCCTGACAAATCGCTGACTTCGATCAACAGGCGGCCGTTGGCGCCCTTCTGGCAGTCTCCTCGCCGTCGGCCCCGCGTGGTGCGGTGGCCCACCATCAGCAGGAGATATCTATGCGCAAGATCGCCCTTTTGACCATCGCCGCGGCGGCCCTTGGAGCGGCAACGGCTCAGGCCGGAAGCCTGGGCAAGCCGTGCACCACGGCGCCCGAAGGTCAGTGGCTCTCGATCGAGCAACTGCAGGCCAAGGTCGAGGCGCTGGGCTTCAAGGTGGAGAAGGCCAAGCTGAAGAAGGCCTGTGGCGAGCTGTACACGCTCGACAAGAATGGAAACCGGGTCGAATTGTTCGTCGATCCGACCAACGGCCAGATCGTTGGCCGCCTGTGACGGGCGACATGAGTCTCGTGAGCGATACGATCGAAGCCGGCGGCGCGACGCCGCCGGTGACGGTCAAGGTGTGGGACCCGTTCGTGCGGCTGTTCCATTGGTCGCTGGTCACATGCTTTGTGGTGGCCTATGCAACCGGAGACGAAATCGAGAAGGTTCACCTCGCGGCCGGATACACGATTGCCGGTTTGGTCGCGGCCCGCATCGTGTGGGGCGTGATCGGCTCCCGTCACGCGCGGTTCAGCGACTTCGTCCGGTCGCCGCGAGAGGTGCTGTCCTATCTCCGCGACGTGGTGCTCCTCCGGGCGCGGCGCTATCTCGGTCACAATCCTGCAGGCGGAGCGATGATCGTCGCGCTCCTTGCGGCCCTCATCGGCACCTGCACGACCGGCTTCATGATGACCACCGACGCCTATTGGGGAGCCAAGTGGGTGGAAGAGGTCCATGAGCTCTTCGCCAATCTCACCGTGGGCCTTGTGGTAGGGCACATCCTCGGCGTGCTGGTGGCCAGCTTCGAGCACAAGGAGAACCTCGTCGCCTCGATGATCAGCGGCAGGAAGAGAAAGGCGGATTAGCGAGGTGGCGCGATCGGTCGAAAATGGGGGCCGGGCGGACCGTCATGCGAGACGTCCGCTTTGCACCCAGACCGCTTGATCTTGAGAGGTAACTTTGAACCATTCTGGCCCGTCCTGAGACAGACGCACATCGTCAACAGCGCGGGACCGCGCTCGCCTGCGAGGGGCCCGCTCGCCATGGAACGTCCTACCGTGTTTCTCAGCCGTCTCGGCAAGTTCGGCCTGATACCGATTGGCGTGCTGCTGCTGCTCGGAGCCGCCTACACGGCCTGGACCACAAGAGCGTGGCTCGCGCGCGCCGTTGAAGTGCGCGGGTCAGTGATCGAGATGGTGCGCGTGCGCAACAGCGAAAACACAGGCTATCTCTTCACGCCGATCGTGCGCTTCAAGACCGTGGCCGGCAGGACCATCGAATTCGAGTCCGGCGTGCGGACCAATCCGCCCGCTTACCGCACCGGCCAGACCGTCTCGGTCGTCTATGATCCCGAGGAGCCTCAATCGGCGGCGATCCGAGGGATGATTTCCCTTTGGCTCATGCCGATGATCCTGAGTTTCATCGGGTCCATCTTCCTTTTGGTCGGAACTGCCATGGTCGTGCTGAGTGGCCGGGTCGAACGAATGTTCGACCAGCCCGCCTCTGCGTGATCCGTCGGCCAGGCCGGGCGTCTCGTCGTCTCGCCGTGTCGTAGTTCCGTAAGCCGCGGGGTGTCTGGAATGAGAGCGCTGCGTCACATCAACAGGACACATCCATGATCGCCTTCCAGAGTCCGGCGCATCGGCAGACCTCCTGGCTGAGGCATTGCATGGCGCTGCTGCTGGCTTTGGCGGTGCTGCTCGGTCTTGAGGCGTCCGCGGATGCTGCCATCGAGAACCGGTCGAAGCTCTGGAATTCCTGCCGCATGGACGACGGCGAGGCCGGGCTCGCAGCCTGCATGGCGATCATCAGCACGCGCGGCATTCCAAGACAGGAGCGCGCGGCCGCGTACTACAATCGGTGCTACAACTACCTCCTGCGGCACGACTACAGGAACGCACTGACGAATTGCGACCGGTCCCTCGAAGACAATCCGTCGTTCTACGACCCCTGGCTCGCGCGGTCCGTGCTCCGCAGTGGACTCGGCCAATTCGATCTCGCCATCTCTGACGCGACCCGGGCGCTGGCGGTGGCGACCAACAATTCCGACCGTGCCGGTGCGCTGCGCAACCGCGCCGCGGCCCATGTGCGACACGGCAACGGCGCGCAGAGCCGGGCCGACCTGGACCGCGCGGCCAAGCTGCAGCCCGGCAACGTCTACAATTTCATCATGCAGGCTGACTTCCTGCTCCAGCTCGGCCGCCCGGACGAGGCGCTCTCATACGTTGCGCGCGCCCGGGCCGCTCGCAACGCCGCCGGCGACTACTCGCAGCAGAAGACCGCCTCGGACATCGGCGTGCTGCATAGCAAGGCCCTGGTGGGGGTGCAGCGCTTTTCGGAAGCCCTTTCGGTGCTGGACGGGCTGCTCAAGATAGACCCCAACAACGCCGAAGCGTTCGCGCTCAAGAGCCTGGCGGCGTCCCGAACGAGCAACATGGTGGCCGCCCGAGACGCGCTGGCGGCCGCGCGCCGGCTGCCGCTCTCCAGCGTCGATGCCGCCGACGTGTTCCGCGAGGCCGAGCAGGTTCTGCGCGAGCTGGACAGCAGCCTGGCGCCATCCCGCGAGGAGCCGGCGGCCCCAGGCAGGCAGCCGTCGCGAGAGCAGGCCAATCGCGTCGCGCTGGTGATCGGAAATTCCGCCTATCAGAACGTAACCGCGCTCAACAATGCGGGGCGTGACGCGGAGGCCCTGGCTGCGGAGCTGGACACGCTCGGCTTCCGCAAGGTCACGCTCCTGCGCGACCTGACGCGCGAGCAGATGTTCGCTGCCCTGCGAGGCTTCGCGAGGGAAGCCGAGACGGCCGACTGGGCCGTCATCTATTTTGCCGGGCACGGGCTCGAGATGGGTGGAATCAACTGGCTCGCGCCGGTGGATGCGCAGTTCAAGACAGATCGCGACGTTCGCCTCGAAGCGGTGTCGATCGACGAACTCAGCGCCACAATCGAAGGCGCGCGGGGACTCCGGCTGATCGTGCTCGACGCGTGCCGCAACAATCCGTTCACGACGCAGATGCGCCTGACCAACAGCACGCGTTCGCTCGGAAGCGGACTCGCGCGGGTGGAGCCCGAGGGTGGGACGATGGTCGCCTATGCGGCGAAGGCCGGTCAGGTGGCACAGGACGGAGAGGACGGCAACAGCCCGTTCATGAAGGCGCTGCTTAAGCGACTGAAGCAGCCGGGGCTGGAGATTTCCATGCTCTTTCGCTTCGTTCGTGACGACGTGTTGGCAGCGACGGGACGGCAGCAGGAGCCTTTCGTGTACGGTTCGCTTCCGAGCGAGCCCTTCTACTTCCGCACCGCGGCGACGGCCGCACGCTGAGGCGCGCCGCCGTTGTCGTTGGCAGGTGGAGACCTGAGTTGATGATGGGCCCGGCTGACCGGTCGATGCCGCGCTCTCGGGGCGGCGGGGCAGGCGGCAGCAGCGGCGGCGGCAATGAATGACGGTCGCGCAGGCAAATGCGCCCCAAGGTTGTTGTGCCGCCATCCGCGTGCGATCTTACGCCGGGCCGTTCGGCATGTCGGAGAACCGGGTCAGCCAGGCCACGGGACCGATGCTGGCGGCAATGATCAGCAATGCCGCAAGCGCGCCCTCCTCAAAGCTGCCACGGCTGGCGAACTGATAGATGGAGGTCGACAGCGTCTCTACGTTCAGCGGCCTCAACAGCAGCGTCGCCGGAAGCTCCTTGAGGCAATCCACAAACACGATGATGACGGCACCGAGAATCGCCGGCCGCAATAAGGGCAGGTAGATCCACCGCAGTGTGATGGTCTGGCCGGCTCCGACGGCGCGCGCGCTTTCGTCGTATTCGCGAGGAATGCGTTCGAAGCCGGCCTTCATCAGGCCGCTTGGCACTGCCAGGAACCTTATCGCATAGGCGATTACGACGGCACCGCCCGAGCCGATCAGGACCAGGCCCGGGAGCGGGAGTCCCATCCACGCGGCGAGCGCGTTCAAGGCGTTGTCGAGCGCCAGAACCGGAGTCAGCAGGCCGAGCGCGATCACCAGACCGGGCAGTGCGTAGCCGACCTGCGAGATGCTCATTGCCAGGTATTGCACAGGACCAGGCCGCCAGCGATGCGCGATCGTGATCGCGAGAGCAAGCAGGAGCGCGAGCAGTGTGGCAAGGCTTGCAAAGGCAACCGAGTTGAACGCGTGTCGCCATAGCAGCGCGTCGGAATTTGCAAACAGCCCGCGGCCAAGACTCTGGTGCATCAGATAGAGCAAGGGCACGACAAACCCGATCAGCACAGGCACCAGGCAAGCCGCGAATGCCGACCATGCCCTTGCGCCCACGAGCTGGGTTCGTTGCGTCAACTGCGGGCTTTCGGCGGAGAATTCGGTGACGGCTTTGCGGCGGCCGTAACGCTCCATGGCGATGAGGCCGGTGACGATGACGAGCATGAGGCAGGCGAGCTGTGATGCTCCGGCGAGGCTTCCGCGGTTGAGCCAGGTCGTGAAGATCGAAACCGTCAGCGTGCGGATGCCGAGATATTCGCTGGCGCCGATGTCGTTCAGCGTTTCCAGCGATACCAGCGCCACGCCAACCGCCAGCGCCGGCCGCGCCATCGGCAGGGAGACGCGCCAGAACACGGTCCACTTGCCCGCGCCGAGCACTGTCGCGGCTTCGGTGACTTCGGCCGATTGGAACTGGAACATGGCCCGCGCCGAAAGATAGACGTACGGGTAGAGCACGAGGCCGATCACGAAGATCGCGCCCGGGAGCGAGCGTAGATTGGGCAGCGCCCCGATCGTGTCGCGCATCGGAAACCAGATTGCCAGGGTGCGATGGACAAGGCCGAGCGGCTCGAACAGGTCGGCATAGACATAGGCGGCAAGATAGGTCGGGATTGCCAGCGGCAACGGCATCAACCACAGCAGCGTCCGACGCCCACGGAAATCATAGAGCGATATCAGCCACGCCGTTCCGGTGCCGATCGAGAGCGTCAGGGCGCCGACCCCGCCAAGCAGAAGAGCGGTGTCCAGGACAGCGGTCGGCAAGACGTAGTTGATCAGGTCGTGCCACACCTCCGGGGCCGGCTGCATGGCAATCGAGATAATCGAGATGACCGGAGCGGCGACCAGAATCGCCGTCGCCACTGCGATTACCGCCGCGACCCGTCCGGCGTAAGCGCGGCGCTTCATGGGAGGTCGCGCTTCCGGAACGCCTGCGATGGCCTCCGCTTTTTCGCTGGAGAAGTCGGAGGAGGGCTGCCAGAGATCAGTTGTCAAAGCCGACCTTGTCGACGAGTGTCGCAGCCACCTTGCGGTTTGCGGCGATCTTTGCGATCGGCAGCGCATCGGGTGTGAGCTTGCCGTAGCCTGCAATAATGGGATTGACGGCGAGGCCGGCGCGAACCGGATATTCGTAGTTCTGGTCGGCATACATTTGCTGCGCATGCTCGCCGACGAGCCACTCGATCAGACTCACGGCGTTGGCTTTGTTGGGCGCCTGCTTGGCAAGCAGCACGCCGGAGAGATTGACGTGAGTGCCGCCGCCTTCGAAGGTAGGCAGGATGACCCGGGTTGCTTCCGCCCACGGCTTCTTCTCGGGATCGTTCATCATCAGCGCCCAGTAATAGGTGTTGCCGATGCCGATGTCGCATTTGCCGGCGGCGACGTCGCGCGCGGCTTCGCGATCTCCGCCCGACGGCTTCTGCGCGAGATTGGCCTTGACGCCACGCAGCCATTCCTCGGCCCTGGCCTCGCCATACTTCGCCGTGTAGGCCGCCAACAGCGCGTTGTTGTAGATGTGCTGGCCGGAGCGCATGCAGATCTTGCCTTTCCACTTGGGGTCGGCGAGCTCTTCGTAAGTGATCTTGTCCTGCTTGACGCGGTCCTTGGAGGCATAGATCACGCGCGCGCGCATGGAAATGCCGGCCCAGTGACCGTCCGGGTCGCGGTACTGTGCCGGTACGATCTTGTCGATCACCTCCGACTTGATCGGTTGGGTCACGCCGGCCTGCACGGCCTCATCGATGCGGCCGATGTCGACCGTCAGCAGCACGTCAGCCGGGCTGTTTGCCCCCTCCGCCTTCATGCGCTGCTCCAGCCCGGAGCTCGCCGAGACGATATTGACCTTGATGCCGGTGTCCTTGGTGAAGGCATCGAACAGCGGCTGGATCAGCTTGGTTTCTCGATAGGTATAGACGTTGACTTCGCCGTTGTCGGCGACTGCCGGCGAGACAAAGGGCGAGGTCAGGCACAGCATCGCCGCGAACACGGCGAAGACGCGAAGAATTTTCATGAATGCTGCTCCGGCAGCGGTTGGGTGCCGGACTGAGTAGCGCAGGCAACACAGCAAAGTCAGCGACGCGATGTCGCGAATGGCGCCATTTAGAGTGATTCCAGGGCCATGATTTAGAGTGATTCCAACTTTAAACTCTCGTCGGCGCGACTGGCGCAGGCTGAATGGGTTCGTGCGATCCTACGATCTTGCGACCGACAACGCCTTGCTCAGCCGTCCAGAGAGGCCGCCGACCCACGATTTCGGCTCGCGCACAAGGCGAAAACCGAGATTGGCGGGTGGCAGGCCGGCGGCACAACCGCCGGCGCGGGCGTCACGGATGAAGTCCGTTACGTAGGCACGATGCGCGCCTTCGGCGATGCGGACGCCGCAATTGGCGCTTTCCCGGATCGTCTTTCCGGTCTCGTCGAGCACGCTGCGCACAAAGCAGCTCGAGGTCCACTCCCAGACATTGCCGGAAAGGTCGGACAGGCCGTGCTCGTTGGTGCCGAACTTGCCGAAGGGATAAGCCGCGGTGTCGGACAGGTCGCGGTCGGATTCACGTTCATAGCGGCTGATCCAGCGCTTTGCGGGATCGCTGGCATCGACCGGCAGGGCGTCGTCCTTGAATCTGCTGCCGGCGGCAAACGCCCATTCCTCGTCGGTCGGCAGACGATAGTGGTCGCCGGTCTTGCGCGACAACCAGGCGGCATAGGCCTGCGCATCATGCCAGCTCACCTGCACCGCGGGCCGGTCGGGTGCGACGGTGACGCCGCGATCGAGCGCATGGCAGGCGCTATCGCCGACGCAGAGCTGATAATCGGCGGAGCTGACCTGGTGCCGCATGATCGCAAGAGGCTCTGCAAAATGCCGCGACAGCATCGGTGCCTCGGCCTGCTTGCCGGCGCGGGTGAAGTCGCCGGAGGCGCGGTAGGATAAGGAGCCGGAAGAAATCTCCACAAGGGCCGGCGCGACGAGCGTGGCGGGAGCTGTGACCTCGGTGACCAGCGGCGCCACCGCGAGCGGTCCGGCGACCCCGGCGGCGCAGGCCAGCGCCAGTTTGAGTTTGAACGCGATCAGCATGGGAGGCCTCGAAAAGAAAGGGGCCGGTTGCGCCGGCCCCTTTCGTGGTCAGTTGGCTTGCCGGCCGGTTTCCAGCGCGCCTTGCACCTGCGGCGGGATTTCCGCCGGCGCCTTCACCTGGGTCATCAGGTCGTCGTTCCATTTGCCTTCGACCTTGAAGTGGGCGGTGGCGCCGAGCTCGGCCGCTTCGATCAGGTTGTGGCTGACGTATGCGTAGATGCCGGGCTGCAGGAATTTGTACATTGCAGCCCCTGCCGAGCCGCCGCGAATGAACCAGGTCTCGAGGCCGGTCTCCGGCGCGTTACCGAACTTGCCGGTCTCCCAGACGTAGTCGCCATGGCCGCCGATCAGGTGCGGACGGCTGTCGCGATTGGCCTGCGAGTGAACGATCAGCACGTTCTCGCCGACATTGGCCTTGAGCGCGCTCTGGCCGGTGAGCGCGCCGACCTTGCTGTTGAAAACGACATGGGTCGGGGTCAGCTTGCGCATCACTTCCATGGTGTCGTTATAGGCTTCGCCCGGCGAGTCGTAGGACTTGAAGTTGCCCTTCTCGTCGCGCGGCACGTACATGTCCTGCTCGCCGATATAGTAGACGCGGTCGTATTTCAGGGAATGGCCGTTGCCGTCGTTCAGGCCGTCGCGCGGCAGCACCATCACGGCGCCGTTCATGCCGGAGACGACATGCCAGGGGATCATCGGGCCGCCCGGTGCGCAGTGATAGACGAACACGCCGGTGCGCGTCGCCTTCCAGCGCAGCACCACCTGTTCGCCCGGATTGATCAGGGTAAGCGCGCCGCCGCCCAGCGCGCCGGTCGCGGAATGGAAATCGATATTGTGCGGCATCGTGTTGCTGGCGGGATTGACCAGCGTCACCTCCACGTAATCGCCCTCATGCACGACCATCAATGGTCCGGGCATCGAGCCGTTGAAGGTCATGGCCTGGAAGGTCGTGCCCTTGTCGTCGATGACAACCTTCTTTTCCTCGATCATGAGCTTGAACTCCATGATCTTGGGGCCCTGCCTGGTTGCCTGCTCGTGGGCATGCACGAAAGGCGGCGCGACGAGTTCGACCTTCTGTCGCGGCAATTTGAGTTCGTTGGAAAATGCGGGCGTCGCCAGCATGAGAGCTAAACCGGCGGCGCTGATCATTGCGGCTCTGCGGGTCAACATCGGATGTTTCCTTGCTCTGAAAACTGCTTTGATTACCGCCGCCATCTTGCGCCGACTGCCGCAAGGCTGTTTGTGCCGCAACAATCTTCCGATCGTTTGTCGGGGCCTCCGCAAAACTACGTAGGTGATCTGCTGCAGCAGGAAGACCTGTTCACGGTTTCGGGTGTCGAGATGGTCGGTCCCGACGTCGCTACGCGCTTTTGATCGGCGCCGACGTGCTCGGCGAAACCGTCACACCGCTGGTGAGGGCGCATAAGCGGGGCAGGAATAAAATGGCGCTCGCGCGGTCAGGTGCGCCCGATGGTTGTGGTACGGCCGTGCTTCGATGTTCGGGATGTGTCTGTGGCGGGGGGCTTAAGCTTGATCAGAGCAGCCGGATGGCCAGCCAGACCGTCGCCCACACCGCGAGCGACAGGACGGCAAAAACGGCGACAAAGGCGGTCAGGATCCGCTTCAGGACCGACGGGTTGGCCGAAGTCTCCGACGGGACCGGGCGGAAATCGCCGAATTGGGGGATATGGCCGCGGACACCCAAAAGCCAGAGAACGACGTCCAGAACGAAAAGGCCCATTGCACCTGCTCCGATTGGTCGAGCACCATGCAAACCATGGCCGGAAAGGCCCGAGGCCGCTTTGCGCGAGCGCAAAATCTCGCCAATCCGCTTTCTTTTCCCCTTGATCCGGAAACGGAAACCGGTTTTGAGCGAGCGCAAAGTCGGGCCCGCCGTTCCGGGTAAACTACGATAATTGGGGGAACGACTGTCTGTCGTACCCCGGGGCAGTTCAATGCAGGAATGAGCGCAATATGAGGGCTGATCTGGCGGCGTGTTATGGCGAAGAACGCCTGCCGAGGTACACTAGCTATCCGACGGCCCCCCATTTCTCGCCCGCCGTCGGAGCGGACACCTATGGACAATGGCTCAAGGCCCTGCCGGCCAATTTGAGCACGTCGCTCTATCTGCACGTCCCGTACTGCCGGGAGATGTGCTGGTATTGCGGCTGCCACACCCAGATCGTCCGCCGCGACGAGACGGTAACGGCCTATGCCGCGGCCCTGCGCGCCGAGATCGAACTCGTTGCCGGCAACATCGGCCGGCGGATGAAAGTGGAGCACATCCACTTCGGCGGCGGAACGCCGACCATCCTGGCGCCGGAATGCTTCAGCGACCTGATGGCAGCGCTGCGCCACTGCTTCTTCGTGCTGCCGTCCGCCGAGATCGCCATCGAGGTGGATCCGCGCACTCTGACGTCGGAGATGATCGACGCCCTGGCGCTTGCCGGCGTCAACCGTGCCAGCCTCGGCGTGCAGAGCTTCGATCCCTTGATTCAGCGCGCGATCAACCGGGTACAGAGCTTCGAAGAAACGGCGGCGGCAATGGAAAACCTGCGGCGCGCCGGCATCAAGGGCTTCAATTTCGACCTGATCTACGGCTTGCCGCATCAGACCGTCGCCTCCTGCCTTGACACGGTTCGCCACTGCCTTGAGTTGCGCCCGGACCGCTTCTCCGTGTTCGGCTACGCCCATGTTCCGAGTTTCAAGAAGCATCAGCGCAAGATCAGCGAAAACTGCTTGCCCGACAGCCCCGAACGGTTCGACCAGTCCTGCGCCATCGCCAACGCGCTGAAGGAGTCCGGTTACGTGCAGATCGGGCTGGACCACTTCGCGCTGGCCGAGGATTCCATGGCAAAGGCGTTCAACGAGGGCAGGCTGCGCCGCAATTTCCAGGGCTACACGACCGATGCCAGCGACATGCTGCTCGGCTTCGGCGCGAGCGCAATCGGCCACCTGCCGCAGGGCTACGTGCAGAACGAGGTTCGCACGCTGGTCTATTCGGATCTCGTAAGTTCGGGACGGCTGGCCACGATCAGGGGCTATGCGTTGACCGAGGACGACCGTCTGCGGGCCGAGATCATCGAGCAGATCATGTGTCGGTACGACGCCGACCTCGGCGAGATCTGCGCGCGGCACGGCGCGGCTCCGGAACTTCTCCGCTCCTCGCCGCGCCTGAACACCCTGATCTCGGACGGCATCGTCAAGCTCAAGGGCAACAAGGTTACCGTCGCCGAGGACTCCCGTTTCCTGGTCCGTAGCGTCGCCGCCGCGTTCGACGCCCACCTGGACAGTTCCAAGCAGCTTCACAGCCGCGCGGTCTGACGCTCGCGGCCATTGGCTGCCCCCGCCCAGGCGCGGCATGACGAGGCGCGTTTCCCTCGACGTGAACCGCCCGGCAGCTTGCGCCCCGACAAAGAGTCGCTCCGGATACGCGTTTACCTTTCGAAGCTCGGAACGGAGACGCGGATGCCCTTCGGAGTTTACGATCTCGTCGACGACATCATGCGCGGATGGCCGCAGACGATCCGCGTGTTCCTGGAATTCAGGATGAGCTGCGTCGGTTGCCCGATCGCAACTTTTCATACCGTGGACGACGCCTGTCGCGAGCACGGCGTCGAACAGGATGCCTTCTTGAAAGCGCTTTGCTCGTCCGTCGAAATGTGCCCGGAAGAGACCGCAGACTAATCGCCGGAGGATCTGCCCTCGTCGATACCTTGTTCGGCGAGCAGCACGATCTTGTGCGGCTCGCGCAGGATGATGCGCTGCCGCCCGCTCTCGACCAGCCCACGCTGTTCCCAGCCGCTCAAGATGCGGCTCACGGTGTGCAGGGTCGTCCCGGTCATCTGCGCGATGTCCTGGCGGCTGATCGGAAAGTCGATCTGGACCCCGCGATCGAGCTTGCGGCCGGATTGCTTGGCAAGCCGCAGCAGCGCATGGGCGATACGCTGCTCGACCTGCTGCGTCGACATCTCGATGACGCGGGTATGGGTCTCCTGCAGCCGGCTCCCCACCGTCTGCAGCGTGTTGGTCGCAAGCGCCGGGAATTTCGCCACCAGCCGCGGCCAGGCGGGCGTCGGCCAGGCCAGCACCACACTATCGTCGACGGCCGTCGCGTTCGCCGGATAATGCTGAAGCCCAATCGCCATCGCGAGCCCGAAGGTCTCGCCTGGCGAGACATAGCGCACCACGATCTGTTCCCCGGCGGGCGTGGTCTTGCTGGCGCGGACATGGCCATGCAGCAGGAGGAAGAAGGAATGGGCGTCCTCGCCTTGCGCAAAGATCGTGGAATTCTTCGGATAGCGCGCCGAGCGCGCTTCGCGCAGGATCTCCTCGAGATCTTCCGGGCCAAATCCCGCAAACAGCGGCAGATGGGCGACCAGCGAAGCGTCGACTTTGGCCATTGGCTCTCCCGCGGGCAGTTCCACCGATCTAGACTGCGATTAGGCCGTTCGATCAAGCGGAAGTTTGTGCTGGCACAATAACGAGCTTTGCGCCTTCACTTAACCGAAGGAGGCTCGCGGCGCGATCGGGTTGGCTCCACCACTTGCGCAGCGAGTTTGGTTTCAAAGATCTGAGGATCAGACGGAGTTTGCTGCATGGCGGTTCCGCGTTTTCGCGCCTATCAGGGCTGGCCGCTGTTTGCCAACAGCTTCCGCCCCTTCTTCCTGCTCGGTTCGATCCAGGCTGCGCTCGCCATCATGGTGTGGCTGCCGGTCTTTCACGGCGAACTCTCCCTGACCTCGGCGTTCGCGCCCCGCGACTGGCACGTGCACGAGATGCTGTACGGCTTTTTGCCGGCGGTGATCACCGGTTTCCTGTTCACCGCGATCCCGAACTGGACGGGAAGGCTGCCGATCCAGGGTACGCCGCTCATGCTGCTCGTCCTCGCCTGGCTTGCGGGACGCCTGGCGGTGACCTTGTCGGCCGAAACCGGCTGGGCCTTTGCGCTGGTTGTCGATGCGAGCTTTCTGACGCTGGTTGCCGCTGCCGCGGCGCGCGAGATCCTGGCCGGGCGCAATTGGCGCAATCTGCCTGTCGTCGGGCTAATTCTGCTGCTGCTCGCCGGCAACATCACCTTTCACCTGGAGGCGCATGTCAACGGCGCCGCCGATTATGCCATCCGCATCGGCATCGGCGTGGTGGTGCTGCTGATCTCGCTGATCGGTGGCCGCATCATCCCGAGCTTCACCCGCAACTGGCTGGTGCGGGAAAATCCCGGCCGGCTGCCGGTGCCGTTCGGCCGCTTCGACATGGTCGTGATCGGCGTCACGGCGCTGGCGCTTGTGTGCTGGATTGTTGGCCCCTCGAGCGAGATCACCGGCGCGCTCATGGCGGTTGCCGGCGTGCTGCACCTGGCGCGGCTTTCGCGCTGGGCCGGGGACCGCACCTTGCGCGAGCGGCTGCTCGTGATCCTGCATGTCGGCTACGCCTTCGTGCCGTTCGGCTTCCTGTTGCATGCCGCCGCGGCCTTTACCTCGCTGCCATCGAGCGGGGGCATTCACGCCTGGATGGCGGGCGCAGCCGGCACCATGACGCTCGCGGTGATGACGCGTGCGAGCCTCGGACACACCGGCCAGGCGCTGACCGCCTCGCCTGCGACCCAGGGAATCTATGCCGCGGTCATCGTTGCGGCGCTGGCGCGCATCTGCGCCGTGGTGCTGCCCGCGCACAGTGACGTCCTGCTGCACATCGCGGCGTTCGGCTGGGCGGTCGCCTTCTTCGGCTTTGCAGTCGCATTCGGCCCGCTGCTCGTCGGCAGCCGCCGCCGCGCGCTGGCGATACGGCGGGCCGCGGCCTGAGCAGGAACGTGAAACGCGATTTGATCCAATCGCGCTTCAGGCCCGCGCCAGCGTCGGCGAAAACACCACCTCGATCAGCGTGCCCGAATTCGGCACGCTCTTGATGCCGAACTGGGCGCGGTTGGCCTCGGTCAGCGCCTTGGTCAGCGAAAGGCTGAACCCCGTGCTGTCGGAAGCCTGGTCCGGCGGCGGCAGCGTGCGGAATGGGTCCATCGCGGCGGCGACCTCGGTCTGGCTCAGGCCGTGACCGGTGTCGCGAACGCGTAAGCTCACCTCGCCGCGGTCGGTGAGCGCGGTGGAGACGATGACCTGGCCGCCCGCGCTCGCAAGGTGGATCGAGTTGCTGATCAGGTTCATGGTGATCTGGCGCAGCGCGCGGCCGTCCGCCATGACCGGCGGCAGCGTATGCGCAAGCGAGGTGCGGATGATGATGCGCTCGCGGTTGGCCTGCGGCTGCATCACGGTAACGCAGCGCTCGACGAGATCGTTGAGGTTCTGGTCGGCAAAGACGAGTTCCAGCCTGCCGGTCTCGATCCGCGACAGTTCGAGCAGGTCGTCGATCACGGATATGACCCGCTGGCCGGAGGCCCGGATGTCCTTCATGTACTCGACATAGCGTTCGTTGCCGAGCGCGCCGAAGCGTTCGCCGATCATCATCTCCGCAAAGCCGAGGATGGCATTGAGCGGCGTACGCAGCTCGTGGCTGATCCGCGCCAGCATGTCGGCCTTGGCATTTGCCGCGCGTTCGGTGAGCCGTTCCGCCCGCTTGACTTCATCCTCGCCCTTCCTGCTCTCGGAGAGATCGCGGAACACAGCGAAGAAGTTCGGGCCGTCGGGGCGCGTGCGTCCCATGGTCATCGACAGCGGAATGATGCCCCCTTTGCGTTCGCGTCCCAGCACTTCGCGGCCGTGCTCGAGCAAGCTTGCGATGTCCTGGGCCTTGATGTTCTCGAGATAGTCGCGCACCAGCCGCCGGCTTTCGGGCGCGAACAGGTCCGCAAGGTTGAACCGCACCAGCTCCTCGCCGTCATAGCCGAACAGCGCTTCGGCGCTGCGGTTACAGGCGTGGATGAGGCCTTGCGCATCGAACATCATGATGCCCTCGGCCGTGGTGTCGAGGATCGCGGCGAGATCTTCGGCATAGGCGTGACCTGCGACCGGGGTTTCGGCGGGCGGCGGCTCCGGCTCGGCCGCCGTTACGGCGGGTTCGATGGCCGGTGCTGCGGTCGCGCCTTGCGCCGCTGCGCAGATCAGGGCCAGCGCGGCTTCGTCATCCCAGGAGATGGTGTGCAGGCGCGCCTCGGTGGGAACGGAGGTCGCCTCGCTCGCCCGGCTCGCGGTGATCGTCACCGGCGTTCCGGCCTCCGAGGTGCTGCTCGCCAGTGAGACGCCGGGCTCGACATAAAGCGCGTCCAGTCCGCCGGCCTCCTCCAGTGCATGCAGGTCGGCATACCCCATGCGCGACAGGAAAGCGGCATTGGCATAGAGCAGCCGGTCGAGCCGGTAGATCAGGATGCCCGTGGGCAGCAGGTCCAGCAGGGTCCGGTCGCGCCGGCTGTTGCCGAGCGGCGCCGGCTCCGGCTGCTGCATCCATTCCGGCAACTCGCGTGGCGGTTCGGACGCGGGCGGCGCGGGCTCGGGTGGCACCGGCTCTGCCGCAGCTTCCGCCTCGCGCGGAACTGGCTCCGGTTCGATGGGCAAGTCCTGCTCGCGCTCGAGCCGTTGCGACAACTGTCGTGCAAGCTCATGGAAGGCGTTGTTCTCGACGGGAGTAAGGGTCAGCGATTTCGCCTCGCTCAGCGGGCGAAACGGCACGACGTTCTGGGGCGTTTCCACGTGCTGTTCCACATCGTTTTGTAATGACTTTGCTTCGGTATCCGGCGTCGGCAATTCGGCGGGGGGTGTCGCATCGCGTGCGCCCGGCGCCCGCGTCTCGGTCGACCCCGCCGGCTCCTGGACGACGTCGGCCGACAGCGCCCGCGCGATTGTTGCAGGCTCGCTGAACAGTTCGAAGCGCCGCAACGCCTCCAGCCGGTTGAGGCCGTCGAGATCGCGGCACACGCCGAAGCCCTTGTAGCCAGCGAAATTGCGCATGCGGTCGTAGACCGGAATGCCCGACAGTTCGACGGGCAGGCGCTCCTCGCTGTCGGCGGGCCAGTGCACTTCGATGTTGGCGAAGGTGTTGCGGGTTGCGAGCGCCTCGGCAACCCGGCCTTGCGGATCGAGATCAAAGCCGGCCGCGATTTCGTGCCAGGGCCGGAAAAAGCGCGCAGCGGTGCGCGACCCGATCAGGCGCATGAACTCGTCCGAGCCCAGCATGAAATGGCCATCGACGTCCATCTGCCAGACGAAGCGGAGTGGCCTGAAGCGTGGCGCCGGCGTTTCCTCGAGCGGCTGCGCGACCGGTGCAGCAGAAAGCGGCCGCGGCCTCGGCGGCTGCTCGGGCTCGGGCGTTTCGCTCCATTCGGCACATTCCTCGACGAGGGCAAACTCCGCGGGCGCTTCTCCCGAGATCGCCGGCTGCTCGTAATCCGGCAGCGCACGGGTCGGCGTGACCGGCTCGTCCTGTGCAGCCGGCACAACGAGCGGCGCGGCCGGAGTGACATGACAGGCGTCATGTGCGGCTTGTGCTGCGCCCGGAGCGATTGTTGCCACCAGGCCGATATCGGGGCCAGTGCCAACGCGCTGCAGTACCATGTGGCCGATGCCGACCGGCAGTTCGACTCTTCCCTGCCTCAACGCGTCGCTTCGCGCCTGATCCAGGCCCGCTTCCGAAAGATCGCGAAAGCCGAAGAGGGGGCGGGCAGTCTCGCTCGCGCCGATGAACATGCCGTCCTGGGCAAACGCTGCCACCGGCACCGAGACGCCCTCGACCAGGCGCTGCAGGCGCTCGACCAGGGGCATGGCGCGACTGCAAGCCTGTGTTGCGGCTACCAGGATGCCCTGGCTGCCATCGGGAAATTCAAGCCGCGCGCAGCCGCAGGTCATGAGCGAGCCGAGCGGCGCGCCGAAGCCGCGCAGCCGCTCGAGCCTTAGCGCGCCGTTCGGCGGCAGCGTTCCGGCGAGCCGGGCGACCTGACGACGATGAGGCTCAGCGGGACCGAAAGTCCTTGCGGCAAGTTCGGTACTGTTGGCGGCGTTGAAAAACTGGGCGCCCACCGGGTTCGCCCACAATACTCGCATACCGTCAACCGACCAAAGCCAGGCGGGCAGGGGACTTGCTGCGTATACCGCCAGCCGCGGATCGGCGACGCCTCGCAACTGGAATTCCGATCCCTTCATCCAACCCCGACTTGCCCGTTATCAACTTTGGCGGTCCGAATCGGGCCGCCAAACATGACAGCCTTAACAGACTGTTAGTATCGCCTGCGGAGGCGGGCAGGTCCACGGCCCCATCCTGTCCCCACACCGCTTAAGCCGCGATAACCTTAATCCGGCTGAACACTCAAGCCCGCGACGGCATAGCATAGCGGGTTGCAAAACACGGTCGGAGGTCCACCATGTCGATTGTGAGGCAGGCGTCATACCACCTGCGTTTGTGGCTGATAGTGTTAAGTTCATCCCGGTAAACGACCCCCGGCGGGCCGAGGGAAGACAACAGGAGCAAGACCATGAGCGAAGAAGCGCGCGACCGTTTTGAGATTCCGAAAGAGCTGCGGTCGATGGCCGAGGCCGGCTTCAACCAGGCGCGCGAAGCCTTTGAGAAATTCCTGGCCGGCGCCCACGCCGCGGCGGGGACCATCGAGGAGCGCGGTGCGACGGTTCGTGCCAGCGCCAAGGACGTCGGCGCCAAGGCGATCGCCTTCGCCGAAAAGAACGTGCACGCCTCGCTGGACTACGCGCAAGCACTGGTCCACGCCAAGGATATTTCCGAGGTGATGCGCCTGCACAGCGAGTATGTGCAGGCTCAGATGCGGGCGCTGGCGGCGCAGGCGAGCGAGATCGGACACGCGGTCGGCAAGGCGGCGATCGACGCCACCAAGCCCAAAAGCTGAAAGCCAGCGCTTGAAATTGTAGGTAAGCCGGGAGCCGAAAGCCTACGATTCGGGACAAAGGCCCTACAACCGAAACGGTATCCGGCCAGGAGCGTCATCCTGACCGGGTCTTTTTTTTGGCAATGCACCTCAGATCACATTGCATTGCACAATATTGACATGATAGTGATATTCAATGTTGGCGCTGGGCGAGGCCACACTCCCTTAAAAGCGTGTTCCAGTTCCGCGCACCCGCTGGTCCCGCGGGCGCGCAAAGAGGCTTCTCTTCATTCATCACTAGCAGAGGACGACTGACATGACAGGTGCCACCGATCCTTTCTCCGCCTCGATCATCCCGTTCCAGGTTCCGGAGCAGATGCGGGCCCTTGCCGAAAAGGGTGTTTCCCAAGCCCGCGACAGCTACGCCAAGTTCAAGGAGGCTGCCGAGACCCACAACGGGACCATGGAGGCGGTGTTCACCAGCGTCAGCAAGGGCGCCAGCGAATATAGCGCCAAGGTGATGGAGTTCCTGAAGGTGAACACCAGCTCCACGCTGGACTTCGCCCAGGATCTGCTCGCAGCCAAGTCGCCGTCGGAGGCGATGGAGCTGTGGACGAGTCAGACGCGCAAGCAGTTCGAGACGCTGTCCGCCCAGGCCAAGGAGCTCGCCGAGCTGACGCAGCGCGTGGCGACCGAGACGGCCCAGCCGATCAAGGATAGCGCATCCAAGTTCTACAAGCCGGCCGCCTGATTTAAAGTCGGCCAACAAGGTTGAAAGCCCGGGCCGCAAGGTCCGGGTTTTTTCTTGAATGAGGACGAGCGGCCGGGCGCTCTTCCGGCCTTGCCAAAGCGGGGCGTTGCACCTAGTTTCCGGCCCATTCAGCCCGCCGGTCCTGCCGAGACGGGCTCTTGCGGATGCAGTTGTAGCTCAGTTGGTTAGAGCGCCTGTCTGTGGAACAGGAGGTCGGTGGTTCGAGCCCACCCAACTGTACCAGCCTCTGTCTCCTTCAAAGTCTTCAAGCTCGATCGGTGTCGCGGCCGCCCTCCGGCATTGAACCGTACCGCCGCTGCTCTTCGCCGGATTGCGGCCGATCCCAATAAGTAGACCTTCCATTCTCCGGAACTCGTGCGGCGAGCCGCGCAGACCTGCGCGCCTTCCATCGGCGACCGAACATGGCTGCGCGCACAGGCCGCGCTCGTTCGAGCTTGCCAAGGATCGAACCTGTCCCCAAGATTTCTCAGGACGGATTCGGGGGAAGGAATGAGTGCTTTTCGGTCGCGGGCGTTCCAGTTTCTCACAATTGCGGCCTTGGCGGGCGCTGGAATGACCTATCCGGGCCTCGCCGGTGCACACACGCCGGAGCAGGAGCAGGCGTGCTCGGGCGACGCTTTCCGCCTTTGCAGCTCCGACATTCCCGACGTCGATCGCATCACGGCGTGCATGATCCGAAACAAGGCGCAGCTCTCGCCGGCCTGCCGGGTGTTCTTCAGGGACGGGCCCGAAACGTCGACGCAGGCCGCGGGCAAGCCGATGAACATCAAGCCGGCTTCGGGCGGCACGTCGGCGAGCGCGAAATCGCGCAAAGCGAAAAAGCCGGCGAAGCCAAACGCGATGTAGCCAGGCGGGCCATTGCGGTCGCTCGCTTCTTGCTCCGGCGTGGGCTCCTTTTGTTCGCCGCTCGTGTCTGACGACGTCGGACCTGTCAGGAAAGCCGATGCTCGCCGAGGTTGAGTCCGGATTTTCCTGACTCGCTGCTGGTCGAATTGCGTGCGCCGAAGGCTTTTCGTCTGGTTTGCGACGCACTGCGGCGCTCAAGTGTGACTCAAAAGCCAACACGACTCGTTATTTCGTGTCTTTCAGACAACTGTCGGTAAATTTTTCTTTTACGAATCACCGTGGTGATTCATTTTTGCGGCCTGGGGTCAATCTGGAGGCAAGGGTATGAATGTTGTTGTTTTCGCATCACGAAAAGGTGGCTCGGGGAAGAGTACCCTGGCCGCTCATCTCGCTGCACAAATCAAGGCGACAAAGCCGGTTTTGCTCGTCGATGCGGATCCGCAGGGCTCGCTGACGCTATGGCATAAGCTGCGCGGCACGAATGAGCCGCCGATCAAGACCGCGGTGAATTCGGTCAGCGGAATCGTTGCCGCTGCCAGGCGCGACGGATTCGAATGGGTTCTCATCGACACGCCGCCGAACCTGTCGGCCGTGGTCGACGACGCCATCAAGAACGCCACCATGGTCATCATTCCGGCGCGGCCCGGCGTATTCGACGTCAACGCAGTGCAGGAAACGATTCAGATGTGCCGTGCGGCGCGCAAACCCTACGCGGTGGTGCTCAACGGTGCGCCGGCGCGCAGGGACGATGCCGAAAGCCCGATCGTGACCATCGCCCGCGAGGCAATGGCGAAATTCCGGGCTCCGGTGTGGGGCGGTCAGATCACCAACCGTTCGGACCTCTTGATGGCGCTCGGACATGGCGAAGGCGCACGCGAATATTCTGCCGACGGCCGTGCGGCCCAGGAAATCGCAAGGCTGTGGGCTGCGATCGAGCGCTCGGTGAAGGCGATCCGCGGCACGGCTTCCGCGAGCGGTGCAATGCACAAACAGGCAGCGTAGCTTCCGGAAGAGGGGCCCCCGACAAAAAACGCGCGGCTGCCCGCGCGTTTTTTCGTTTTCCGCCTTCGGTTCTCAGATGGAACCGGCGGTCAGGCCACCATCAGGATGTAGAAGATGATGACCGGCGTCAGGGTGAGGATCACCCACCAGATGCCGATGGCCCATAGAATGTCCTCGGTGCTAAACGCCCGCTGTTCGCTGACCAAGTGCCTGGTATTCACAAACGCCCCCGCGTTTCTTGTTATTTCGCGGCAATCGTAGGCGATTGCCTTTAAGAACCCGGTCGCGATTTCGCTCACATTTGGCCACAGGCGCTGCTGTCGGATTAACCACGACAGTCGCGCTGCCAAACAGCATCCGGGCTTTCGATCAGCCCGGATTGACCACGGCTGCGCCGGCGTGCGGTGCGGCCGGAGCCAGGCCGCGAAAGGTGTCGATCGGCACAGCGCGCCGTTCGATCTCGCGGTCGAGCCATGCCGACAGTCCCGGCCCGATCTCCACCATGGGCAGGCGCACCTCGGGGCTGTCGATCAATCCCGTTCGCCAAAGCCAGTACTTTGCCGGCGTCGGGCTCGGCTCGGCGAACAGCAGGTGGGTGAGTTCGGCGACTTCCTGCCAGCGTGCCAGCGCTGCGGCCCGGTCGCCTTCCTTCAACAGAGATTGCACCGCGGCAAAGGTCTTCGTCTCGACATGCGCCGACAGCAGGATGGCGCCGTCGGCACCATCGGCGAGCGCGTCGAAATACTGCGCGTCCTCGCCGGTCAGGACCCGGAAGCCGGCCGGGCGGTCGCGCAAGAGCTCAAGCGATTGCTCGCGGTTCGCGCCGCAATCCTTCAAGCCGACAATGTTCGGATGCTCGGCAAGTCGAAGCAGGGTTTCGTTGCCGATGTTGACCGCCGTCCGGTACGGGATGTTGTAGAGCACGATCGGCCAGGCGGCGTGATCGGCAAGGGCGGTGAAGTGCTGCAGCAGTCCCGCCTGGGAAGGTCGCACGTAATGGGGGCTCGAGATCAGGTAGCCGTCGATCGGCCAGTCCGCAGTTTCGTCCAGGAGGTCGCGCAGCCTGCTTGTATCGACGCCGGCAAGCCCGAGGCAGATCGGAAGGCTGCGGCTTTCGGTTTCGTCGCGTACCGTCGTCACGAGGCGCTCGAGTTCGCTGCTTCGAAGAGTCATGCCCTCGCCCGAGGTCGCCGCCAGGATCAGCCCACGGATGGGGCTGGCGCCGTAGTGGCGCGCCAGCCGGCGCAGCGAAGTTTCGTCGACCTCGCCGTCGCGAAACGGGGTGACGAGCGGAAGCCAGAGGCCCTGCAATCTGTGTCGAAGGTCGGTCATGTCCATCTCCTTGGGAGTTGCGTCGGAGACGGGGACCACGAAAAAAAAACCCGTCATGACGGCGGGGTTCGGAATCGGCCTGAAGCGAAGATCTATCGCGCGCGTCGACTCGTCGTCCCCGGGAGGGGACGATGTTTCAAAGTGGCGACGCACGAGATCGTGATCATGAAGCGATGATGCGGTGAACGGGCCGCAAAGTCAATTGGTAGCACGCGATTTGGCATGCAACTAGGGAGAGAACAGGTAAAACGAGACGGCGGCGACGAAAAGAAGCCGGGCTCGCAGCGGAGCCCGGCTGAGGTATTGGCCACATGGGGCCGACACAATCACCTTCCAAGAGGGATCACTGAGCTTTCGCGCCACTGGAGGAGGGGGACAATGCGCAACGCGAACCCTCAGCATGAAAGCATTATGGGGGCGCCACGCATCGTGCAGCAAGGCCCGGTCCGCATGTCAGTCATGCGGAAATCAGGACGGCCAGCGCTGCGCCTTGCTCACCACGAAATCGCGGAACACCTGCACCCGCGCCACCGTCTTCAACTCTTCCGGATAGACGAAGTAGGTGTCGAGCTGGATCGAATCGGATTCGCTGAACAGCTGCACCAACCGGCTGTTTTCTTCGACCAGGTAATCCGGCAGTGCGGCGATGCCGAGGCCCTGCTGGCAGGCGCGCACGAGGCCGAGGATGTTGTTGACCTTGAAATAAGCCTCGCGCGGTCCCGAACCGTTGCGACCGGCCTCGATCAGCCAGTTGCGGTTCTGCAGGTGCGGCGCGACCTGTCCGTCGCTCAAGGTGATGATGCGGTGGCTGTCGAGCTCCTCGAGCGTGCGCGGCGTACCGAAGCGCTTGATGTATTCCGGCGAGCAATAGGCGTGGAAGCCCATCGCAAACAGCTTGCGCTGTATCAGGTCCGGCTGCGTCGGCTTACGGGTGCGAATGGCCACGTCCGCCTCGCGCATCGAAAGATCGAGCTCCTCGTCGGTCACGATCAGCGAAATCCGGATCTCCGGATACAGCGAGGTGAATTCGCCGAGCCGCGGGATCAGCCAGTTGATGCCGACGCCCGGCGTGGTCGTGATCTTCAGGTCGCCGCTCGGCCGTTCGCGGCTGTCGGTCAGTTTCGCGCGCGCGGCCTGCAGCTGCATGAACACGTCATGCGCGGTGCGGAACAGAAGGTCACCCTGCTCGGTGAGGATGAGGCCGCGGGCGTGGCGGTGGAACAGCGAGACGGAAAGCTCCTGCTCCAGCGCGCTGACCTGGCGTGAAACCGCTGATTGCGAAAGGCCGAGCTGCTCACCGGCATGCGTGAAGCTGCCAGCTTCCGCCGCCGCGTGAAACACCTTCAGCTTGTCCCAGTCCATATCCGTAAATCCGTCGCGTGCTCGGGGCATGATCTGTCATTCCGCTGCCGCGCGCTCGCCGGCGCGCAGGGCTAAATAGCGTTCGGCTTCCAGGGCGGCCATGCAGCCGAACCCCGCGGCGGTGACCGCCTGGCGATAGGTCTCGTCGGCAACATCGCCGGCCGCGAACAGGCCGGGCACCGACGTTGCCGTCGAGTTCGGCGCCACCTCCACGTAACCGGAAGGTTTGAGCTTGATCTGGCCGGCCACGAGCTCGGTCGCCGGTGCATGGCCGATTGCGATGAAGACGCCGTCCGCCGGCACCGCTGTGGCCGCGCCGGTCTTGACGTTCTTCAACCGGACATGGGTGACCTTCCTCGGGTTGTCGCTGCCGCAGATCTCGTCCACGGCGCTGTCCCAGATCACCTTCACCTTGGGATGCTTGAACAGGCGGTCCTGAAGAATGCGCTCGGCGCGGAATTGATCGCGGCGATGCACCACGGTCACTTGCGAGGCAAAATTGGTCAGGAACAGCGCCTCCTCGACCGCGGTGTTGCCGCCGCCGACCACCACCACTTCCTTGCCGCGATAGAAAAAGCCGTCGCAGGTGGCGCAGGCCGAGACGCCGAAGCCCTTGAAGGCCTCTTCCGAGGGAATGCCGAGCCAGCGCGCCTGCGCGCCGGTCGCCAGAACGACCGTTTCCGCCAGATAGACGTCGCCGCTGTCGCAGGTCAGGCGGAACGGCCGGTGGGAAAGATCGAGCTTGGTGACGAGGTCGGTCCGGACCTTCGTGCCGACATGCGTCGCCTGCTTCTCCATCTGCTCCATGAGCCACGGACCCTGGATCACGTCGGCGAAGCCGGGATAGTTCTCGACGTCGGTCGTGATGGTGAGCTGCCCGCCGGGCTGGATGCCCTGGATCAGGATCGGCTCCAGCATCGCGCGCGCGGCGTAGATCGCGGCGGTATAACCGGCAGGACCGGAGCCGATGATGACGATCTTGGCATGTATCGCGGCGGGCATGGGACTGAAGCCTCTCGGGGAAGTTGCGTTACGCCCGGGAGGGGGTGCCAGAAGGTATTGGGGCGGCCCGAAGCGTGCACCCAATCTAAGCAATCCTGCCAGCCATGCAAGAATTGCAGCCCAAGCGGGGGATTTTTCCCCGCGGAACCAAAATTTGCGGCGTTGCACGCGCAATAAAATTGCGCAAAGCACCCGAGCTGGGCTAAGAGGATTGCCGCCAAATTCGCCGCCTCCCCAGCCGAGGACCTCCGCCCGTGTCGAAGAATCTCGACGAGATCGACCTCAAAATCCTCAGTGAAATCCAGGCCGACGGACGAATCACCAATGTCGAATTGGCCAAGCGCGTCGGCATTTCGCCGCCGCCCTGCCTGCGCCGGGTCCGCACCCTGGAGGAGGAGGGCTATATCCAGGGCTACCGCGGGCTGTTGGATCCGCGCCGCCTGGGCTTCGACGTGACGGTGTTCGCCGCGGTGCATCTGTCGAGCCAGGCCGAGGCCGACCTCCGCGCGTTCGAGGAATTCGTCCGCGCCGAGCCTTTGGTGCGCGAGTGCTGGATGCTGTCGGGGGAAGTCGATTTCATGCTGAAATGCGTGGCGCCTGACATGGCGACCTTCCAGGAATTCGTCACTCACCTGACCACCGCGCCTCATGTGCGCAATGTCAGGACGTCGCTGGTGCTGGACAACTGCAAATATGAAGCGGCGGTACCCCTTGAAGTGAAGGCGCGGCGCGGCGCGCAATGACCGCGTGAAGCTATGCGGGGCGAATGCGAGCGGGCCGCGCAAGCGCGGCCCTCTTGGCTTCAGACGGCCGATGATTCTATCGCCACTCGACCTTGGTGATCTCGTAGGCCTTGGCGCCGCCCGGCGTGTTCACTTCCACCGAAGCGCCCTTTTTCTGGCCGATCAGCGCGCGCGCGAGCGGCGAGGTGATCGAGATGCGCCCCTTCTTGGCGTCGGCCTCGGGCTCACCGACGATCTGCCACACCGTCTTCTTCTCGGTGTCCTCATCGATCAGCGTGACGGTCGCGCCGAACTTGATGGTGTCGCCGGACAATTTGGAGATGTCGATCACGTCGGCGCGCGCGAGCTTGTCCTCGAGCTCGGCGATCCGGCCTTCGTTGTGGGACTGCTCTTCCTTCGCGGCGTGATACTCCGCGTTCTCCGACAGGTCCCCATGCGAGCGAGCCTCGGCGATGTGCGCGATGATACGCGGACGCTCTACCGACTGGCGCTGCTTCAATTCTTCCTCGAGCGCGGCAAAACCGGCCAAGGTCATCGGAACCTTTTCGACCATCTCTCTCGTCCTTCGGTCCCGCGAATCCGCAACGGCGGATACGCAGGAGACCTCTTCAAATCAGCCTTTCCGGGGCTCGGTACGCGGCCAACGGAACTTTGTCATGCCGGGCGCCGAAACAGAACAGCCGCACGGCCGGCTGGTTCCGGCCGCTTGCGGCTTTATTGCCGAACCACTTGACGGGGCGCAGCCCGGTCAACGATCAGTTTCGGAAAAATAGCTCTGCAGGGTGCGAACCTCAAGGTCCCCGCCCAGATAAGCGCGGATGCCCTGCGCGGCCGCCACGGCGCCAGAGAGAGTGGTGTAATATGGCACTTTATGCAAGAGGGCAGCCCGCCGAAGCGATCGGCTGTCCGCCAGGGCCTGCGGCCCCTCCGTGGTGTTGAACACAAGCTGGATGTCGCCGTTCGTGATCGCGTCCACGATGTGGGGCCGGCCTTCCAGCACCTTGTTAACCTTTTCGGTCGGGATTCCGTTGTCGGCCAGGAAGCGTTGGGTGCCCGACGTCGCCAGCACCTTGAAGCCGACCTCGTGCAACAATCGCACCGCTTCGGTGATCCGCAATTTGTCGCTGTCGCGCACCGAGACGAACACCGTGCCCTTGCGCGGTACCCGCGTGCCTCCGCCGAGCTGGCTCTTGGCGAAGGCGATCTCGAAGGTGCGGTCGATGCCCATGACCTCGCCGGTCGAGCGCATTTCCGGACCGAGCACCGTGTCGACGCCGGGGAAGCGGGCAAACGGAAAGACCGATTCCTTGACGCCGACATGCTTGAGGTCGCTCTGCTTCAGGTTGAAGTCGGCGAGCTTCTCGCCGGCCATGATCCGCGCCGCGATCTTCGCCACCGGCGTTCCGATCACCTTGGCGACGAAGGGCACCGTGCGCGAGGCGCGCGGGTTGACCTCGAGCACGTAGATCTCGCCGTCCTTGATCGCGTACTGCACGTTCATCAGGCCGACGACATCGAGCCCGAGCGCGAGCTCTCGGGTCTGCCGTTCGAGCTCGGTGATGGTTGCGGCGTCGATCGAATGCGGCGGCAGCGAACAGGCGGAGTCGCCGGAGTGAATGCCGGCTTCCTCGATGTGCTCCATGATGCCGACGACGAAGGTATCCTTGCCGTCGCAAAGGCAGTCGACGTCGATCTCGATGGCGTCGGACAGGTAACGGTCGAACAGCAGCGGGTTCTTGCCGAGCACAGTGTTGATCTGCCCGGTCTTGTCGTTCGGATAGCGCGCCTTGACGTCGGCGGGCACCAGCTCGGGCAGCGTGCCGAGCAGATCGTCGCTGAGCTGGTTGTCCTCGCGGATGATCTGCATGGCGCGGCCGCCGAGCACGTAGGACGGACGCACCACCAGCGGCATACCGAGATCGGCGGCGATGAGGCGCGCCTGCTCGACCGAATAGGCGATGCCGTTCTTCGGCTGCTTCAGGTGCAGCTTGTCGAGGATCCGCTTGAAGCGGTCGCGGTCCTCGGCGAGGTCGATCGCCTCCGGCGAGGTGCCGAGGATTGGCACGTTTGCGGCTTCGAGCGCGCGCGCGAGCTTGAGCGGCGTCTGGCCGCCGAATTGCACGATCACGCCGTGGAGCGTGCCGTTGCTGCGCTCGGTATCGATGATCTCCAGCACGTCCTCGGCGGTCAAAGGCTCGAAGTACAATCGGTCGGCAGTGTCGTAGTCGGTCGACACCGTCTCCGGATTGCAGTTGATCATGATGCTTTCGTAGCCGACGTCATGCAGCGCAAAGCAGGCATGGCAGCAGCAATAGTCGAACTCGATGCCCTGGCCGATGCGGTTCGGGCCGCCGCCGAGGATGATGACCTTCCTCTTGTCCGAGGGCGCGCTTTCGTCGGCGGTCTGGCCCGCGAACGGCGCCTCATAGGTCGAATACATGTAGGCGGTGGGCGAGGCGAACTCGGCCGCGCACGTATCGATGCGCTTGTAGACCGGGCGAACGGAAAGCGCGCGGCGCTTTGCGGCGATTTCCGCTTCGGTCGTCTCGGCAAGAACGGCAAGGCGCGCGTCGGAAAATCCCATCGCCTTCAGCGTCCGCATGCCGAAGGCGTTTTCCGGCAGCCCGCTCTGCCTGACCTTGTTCTCCATTTCGACGATGCCGCGCATTTCGGCGAGGAACCAGGGATCGATCTTGCAGGACTTGAAGATGTCCTCGTTCGACCAGCCGAGCCGCATGGCTTGGGCCACCTGCAGGAGGCGGTTGGGTGTGGGCGTGCCGAGCGCGGCGCGGATCGCGTTCTTGTCGTCGCCGCGGCCGAGACCCTCGATCTCGATCTCGTCGAGGCCGGTAAGGCCGGTCTCCAGGCCGCGCAGCGCCTTTTGCAGGCTTTCCTGGAAGGTTCGGCCGATCGCCATCACCTCGCCGACCGACTTCATCGAGGTGGTGAGCGTGGTGGAGGCGCCGGGGAATTTCTCGAAGGCAAAGCGCGGAATCTTGGTGACGACGTAGTCGATCGTCGGCTCGAAGGAGGCCGGGGTCGCGCCGCCAGTGATGTCGTTGGCGATCTCGTCGAGCGTGTAGCCGATGGCGAGCTTGGCCGCGACCTTGGCGATCGGAAAGCCCGTGGCCTTGGAGGCGAGCGCCGACGAGCGCGAGACGCGCGGGTTCATCTCGATCAGGACCATGCGGCCGTCGACCGGGTTGATGCCGAACTGAACGTTGGATCCGCCGGTCTCCACCCCGATCTCGCGCAGGACGGCGATCGAGGCGTCGCGCATGATCTGGTATTCTTTGTCTGTCAGCGTCAGCGCCGGCGCCACGGTGATGGAATCGCCGGTGTGCACGCCCATCGGATCGACGTTCTCGATCGAGCAGATGATGATGCAATTGTCCTTCTTGTCGCGCACCACCTCCATCTCGAACTCTTTCCAGCCGAGAACGGACTCCTCGATCAGGACCTCGTTGGTGGGGGAGGCGTCGATACCGCGCTCGACGATGTCGAGGAACTCTTCCTTGTTGTAGGCGATCCCACCGCCGGTGCCGCCCAGCGTGAAGGAGGGGCGGATGA
>NZ_JACRAW010000071.1 GCF_016213215.1 Bradyrhizobium sp.
GACCGGCGGCATCCTGATCACGCCGCTGCCTGGCGCGACCAGGCTCAAGCCCGGCTCGGCGACGCAGCCGTTCTTCGGCGTGGTGCCCGAGATCGTGGACGCCGAGGGCAAGGTGCTTGAGGGCGAGTGCACCGGCAATCTCTGCCTCACCCGGTCATGGCCCGGACAGATGCGCACGGTCTATGGCGACCACGCACGCTTCGAACAGACCTACTTCTCGGCCTACAAGGGCAAGTACTTCACCGGCGACGGCTGCCGGCGCGACGCCGACGGCTATTACTGGATCACGGGCCGCGTCGACGACGTGATCAACGTCTCCGGCCATCGCATGGGCACGGCGGAAGTCGAGAGCGCGCTGGTGGCGCATGAGAAGGTCTCGGAAGCCGCGGTGGTGGGCTTCCCGCACGACATCAAGGGCCAGGGCATCTACGCCTATGTCACCCTGATGGCCGGCATCGAACCGACCGAGGAGCTGCGCAAGGAGCTCGTCGCCTGGGTTCGCAAGGAAATCGGCCCGATCGCCTCGCCCGACCAGATCCAGTTCGCTCCGAGCCTGCCCAAGACGCGCTCCGGCAAGATCATGCGCCGGATTCTGCGCAAGATCGCCGAAGATGAGCCGTCGAGCCTGGGTGACACCTCGACTTTGGCCGATCCCGCCGTCGTGGAAGATCTGGTCCAGAACCGTCAGAACCGTAGGCAAACGCCAGCCTAGTTCGAACTGCGACCAGCCTCCGTCGCAGGCGATGCAACAGACGTCCTCACTCCGGGCCGGCGCGTCAGGCACCGACCCGGAGTGACGCAACTCGGGCTCACGCCCGGGTCACGCAGTTGTCAGCGGCGCGCGGCCGCGTGACGGCGTCTTTGCGGATCAGTGTTGTTTTCGGGTCATTTACTTTGATCCGAACATTCTCTTTGTTTCCTGCCGTGCGAGCCCGTCTTCCGTCGCGTGGAGACCGCTTGGTTAACGCGAGCGGTCAAACATGCGCGGGCGAGCCGGCTATTGCGGGTTGCGCGGATTTTTGACGGCCCCTCGGGGTACTTGATGCGAGCGGAGCGATTGATGTCGGTGAGGATTGCGGTGGCGTTGGCCGCCACCATCGGGGCGGGAATATTGGCGTCGACGACGGCGGAGGCCCGGCCGGAGCTGGTCGGAATGCATTCCGGCAACTACTCGCCGGGAACGATCGTGATTCGCACCAGCGAACGCCGGCTCTACCTCATTCTCGATTCCGAACGTGCCATGCGCTACCCGGTCGGTGTCGGCAAGGCGGGCAAGCAATGGGCCGGCGTGACCCAGATCGATGGCAAGTACCGCAACCCCGCCTGGTCGCCCCCACTGGAAGTCAAGCGCGACAAGCCTGGACTGCCCGACGTGATCCCCGGCGGTTCGCCGCGTAACCCGATGGGCGTTGCCGCCATGACGCTGGCCGGCGGCGAATACGCGATCCACGGGACCAATGTGCCGGGCTCGGTCGGCGGCTTCGTTTCCTACGGCTGCATCCGCATGCTGAACCCCGACATCACCGACCTCTACGAGCGCGTTTCCGTCGGAACGCCGGTCGTGGTGATCAGGTAACGCGCCTGGAATGCGCGGAAGGCGGGTCGACCCAATCAAATTCATCGGGGAAGCAGCGATGGACCTTCACACCCGCGCGGGGATCCCGGCATGAAGTGGGCCTTGCGCATTGTCCTCGTGCTCACGCTGCTGCCGCCGATCCTGGGGCTCGCGGGCATGTGGCTTTCCCACGTTGCCGGATGTTCGGGTATGGATCACATCGAATACTGCGCGCGGCCCGAGCTGTTTCGGGCGGTGGCGTTCCTGATCGCCTTCGTGTGGATCAGCGTCTTCGTGGTGCCCGTAGGCGTGGCGCTGCTGTGCGCGCTCGGCCTGATCTGGTGGCTGATTCGCCTCTGCGCAGGCGAAGACCGCGCCTCTTCCCCGACCGGCCCCTCCTCGCCTACGTGTCCCCCGGACCGATAGCCGCGTCCACCCTCTCAGAAGTCGGACGCGATACCCTTCTTTTCCCAATCGCCATAGCGGGTGGGCTCCGGACCCTGCGGCCCGTTGAACTCCTTCGGCGCCGGCTTGGCGCTGGCAGCCGCGGACTGCCGGCGCGCCTCGGCTTCGGCCAGCGCTCGCTCGGCCGCCGGCGAAAGCGGCTTGCGTTCAGGAACTCTCTTGTCCGCGGCGGAGTGAGAGGAGTTGTCGGTCATGGCAGGATTCCTTAAGCCAACGATCACGCAACGCGCAACCGAACCGTTCCACTGGAGACACAGGCGTGGAGATACGAAAAAGCCGGAACGATTCTTACATTTGGCATATTCAGGTGCCACATAGGCTCTCCGGCATGCGCCGAACGCAGCGATAATGCCTTTTTCTTCCGAGTGACACCCCCGCATGCCTTCTCAACGTTTCGCCGCCCCTTCCGAAGTGCCCGGTCTGTCGGCGCGGCGGATCGCGGCGGATATTCTGGACGGCGTGCTGCACAGGCACCGGACACTGGACGACCAGCTTGACGGTGCCGGCGCCCATCCCGGACTGAAGATCCTGGCCGATCGCGTCCGCGCACTGATGCGTCGCCTCGTCGCAACGATACTGCGCAGGCTCGGTACGCTCGGTCATTTGCTGTCGAGGCTGCTCGATCGCGGCATCCCGACCGATGCGCCGCGCGCGCAAAGCGCGCTTCTCATCGGCGCCGCGCAGATCCTGTGGATGGATGTTCCCGATCACGCTGCCGTGGACCTCGCGGTCCGGCTGGTGCAGGCCGACCGCCGTGCTGCCAAATATGCCGGCCTGGTGAACGCGGTGCTGCGCCGCTGCGCCCGCGAGGGCAAGGCAATCGTAGAGGAAGTCAGCACCCAAACCCTCGACGTTCCGCCCTGGCTCCTGTCGCGCTGGATCGCCCATTACGGCGAGGCCACCGCGCGCGAGATCGCACTTGCGCTTGCTCACGAGCCTTCGCTGGATCTTTCCGTGAAATCCGAACCCGCGCATTGGGCAAGCCGCCTGCACGGGGAAGTCCTGCCGACGGGAACGGTGCGCACGCTGCTACACGGCCCGATCACCACGCTGCCCGGCTTTGTCGAAGGCCAGTGGTGGGTGCAGGACGCCGCCGCTGCCCTGCCGGCGCGGCTGTTCGGTGAGGTCGCGGGAAAGCAGATCGCTGATCTCTGCGCCGCTCCGGGCGGCAAGACGGCGCAACTGGCCCTTGCCGGCGCCAACGTGACCGCGGTCGACCGCTCGCCGGCGCGAATGGCGCGGGTTCGCGACAATCTTGCGCGGCTCGGCCTTGCCGCCGAGGCCGTGGTTGCCGACGCGGTCGAGTGGCCTGGGCCGGCGCAAGGCTTCGACGGCATCCTGGTCGATGCCCCCTGTTCTTCCACCGGCACCATCCGCCGCCACCCCGATGTCGCCTGGCTCCGGCAGGAATCCGACATCGCCCCGCTGGCCACCCTGCAAGGACGTCTGCTGCACAAGGCCCTTTCTCTTCTCAAGCCGGGCGGCACGCTGGTCTACTGCACCTGTTCCCTGGAACCTGAAGAGGGCGAGCAGGCGATTTCGACGCTGCTTTCGACCGAACGGGCGTTGCGCCGCGTTCCGATCGACGCCAGCGAGGTCGCGGGCCTGTCGGAGGTCATTACCGCAGAGGGCGACCTGCGCACCCTGCCCTGCCATCTGCCACATCGTGATCCGCGGCTGGGCGGGCTCGACGGTTTTTTTGCCTCTCGCCTCATTAAATCCTGAGTCTTCAGAGGATTTTCGGCGCCGAGGCCCTGATTCGTACGCTTTCAAGGTGGTGTCAGGTGCCCGGATTTGGGGCTAAAAGGATTCGCTGGAAGAATCCTGTTTCCCCCACTCAAGGCACGGCGTGTCAGTCGCTCAACGCAGACGCATCTCGACGCTGGTCATAGGCCGCTTCACGCGGAACGTGCTGGCGCGCGCGAGCGGCGGCTCGGTGGCCCTGTCGCAGCTGTGGCCGGGGCGCACCGACCGATTGATCATCGCGCCGCACGACCTGCGCACTGCCGATACCACCCGCGCCGCCGAAATCTATGCGGGCCGCTTCGTGTTCGCCGGCAAGATCGTAAACTGCCACGGCCGCTCGATTTTCGATCTCGAGCCACCATCCGAAGATTGGGAGGTGGCCCTGCTCGGCTTTGGCTGGCTGCGCCATCTGCGGGCCGCCGACACCGCGCTGACCCGAGCCAATGCGCGCGCCCTGGTCGACGACTGGATCTCCAATCCGGCCGGCAAGCGTCCGCTCGCCCGCCGCGCCGACGTGCTGGCGAGACGCGTGATCTCGCTGTTGTCGCAGGCGCCGCTGGTGCTCAACGACACCGACGGCAAGTTCTATCGCCGCTATCTGCGCGCCCTTTCACGCGACATCCGCTATCTGCGCTACACGATGCTGGACATCCCCGACGGGGTGCCGCGGCTGCAGGTGCTGATCGCGCTGTGCTACGCCTCGCTGTGTCTTGCCAACCAGGCCCGGCACATTCGCAGCACATCGCGCAAACTGTCCGACGAATTGCAGCGCCAGATCCTGCCCGATGGCGGGCACATCTCGCGCAATCCGGGCGCCCTGATCGAACTGTTGATCGATCTGTTGCCGCTGCGCCAGACCTTTGCCGCGCGTAATATCCCGCCGCCGCCCGCGCTGCTCAACGCGATCGACCGCATGATGCCCATGCTGCGCTTCTTCCGGCACGGCGACGGCAGTTTCGCCCTGTTCAACGGCATGAGCTCTACGCCGTCGGATCTGCTGGCGACCTTGCTCGCTTATGACGACACTCACGGCGTGCCGATGGCCAACATGCCGCATAGCGGATTCCAGCGCCTCGACGCCGGCCAGACCGCGCTGATCATGGACACCGGTCCATCGCCGCCGTCCAATGTCAGCCACGACGCCCATGCCGGCTGCCTGTCGTTCGAACTGTCCTCGGGACCGAGCCGCATCGTGATCAATTGCGGCATGCCGACCACCGGCCGCGACAACTGGCGGCCGTTTGCGCGCACCACTGCGGCCCATTCGACCCTGACCTACAACGAGACCTCGTCCTGCCAGTTCGTCGAGCTGTCGGCCATGAAGCGGCTGTTGCACGGCGCGCTGATCGTGAGCGGGCCGGCCAACGTGGAAAGCTATCGCGAACTTGTCCAGAACGGCACTCTGCTGACCACCTCGCATGACGGCTACGTGCACCGCTTCGGCGTGGTGCATCACCGGTTGCTGATGATCTCGCATGACGGCTCGCGCATCGACGGCGAGGACAGCCTGTCACCGCCCGTGAGCGGGCGACTCAAAGGCAATGACGCCGACTTTGCCGTGCGCTTCCATTTGCATCCGGCGGTAAAGGCGAGCCGGCTTTCCGACGCCCGCGGCGTCATGCTGGTATTGCCCAGCCGCGACGTCTGGACCTTCGAGGCGCTCGACGACAAGGTTGATCTGGAGGACAGTGTGTTTCTCGCCGGCAATGACGGTCCGAGGCGTACCGCCCAGATCGTGATCCGGGGAAATGCCCGCCAGACGCCCTCGATCCGCTGGAGCTTTGTCCGCTCCCCAGGATCGGCTTCCCTCACCAATGCCCGCCGCAACGCCCGGCGCGAGCCGGAACTGCCACTCTAGGAAACCGCTCAGGACTTCCCCTGGCTATCGTTCCTCCGGAGAGGAGGGATATTTCATGCCATCCTCGTCCAGTCGAACTTGTCGCCCGGAAAACGCTGTCCACATCTGCGGCCACAGGTTTCGCCGGCAGCCAAACCGTGCTACCCGGCTGGCCTTACAGCAGGATTCCAGACATGACCAATACGAACCGCCGCGTCACCCGCGCTCTGTTGTCCGTCTCCGACAAAACCGGCCTGATCGAATTCGCCCGTACGCTGGCCGCCCACGACATCGAACTCGTTTCGACCGGCGGCACCGCCAAGACCATTGCGGCCGCGGGGCTGAAGGTGAAGGACGTCTCCGAGCTCACGGGGTTTCCCGAGATGATGGACGGCAGGGTCAAGACGCTGCATCCCAAGGTCCATGGCGGACTGCTCGCGATTCGCGACAATGCCGAGCATGGAAAGGCGATGCAGGCGCACGGCATCGCGCCGATCGACCTGTTGGTCGTCAATCTCTATCCGTTCGAGGCCACTGTCGACAAAGGCGCGGACTTCGAGGAATGCGTCGAGAATATCGACATCGGCGGCCCGGCGATGATCCGCGCCGCGGCCAAAAACCATGAAGACGTGGCCGTGGTGGTTGAAGCCCAGGACTACCAGTCCGTGCTCGACGAGCTCACCGCCAACAATGGCGCCACGACGTTGGCGCTACGCCGCCGGCTTGCCGCCAAGGCCTATGCGCGCACGGCGGCCTATGACGCGGCGATCTCGAACTGGTTCGCCGGCCAGATCAAGACAGATGCACCCGACTTCCGCGCCTTCGGCGGCCGCCTGATCCAGGCGCTGCGCTACGGCGAGAACCCGCATCAGACCGCGGCCTTCTACGCGCTGCCGGACAAGCGCCCGGGCGTCGCGACTGCGCGGCAGTTGCAGGGCAAGGAGCTGTCCTACAACAATATCAACGATACTGATGCGGCGTATGAATGCGTCGCCGAGTTCGATCCCAAGCGCACCGCGGCCTGCGTGATCGTCAAGCATGCCAATCCCTGCGGCGTCGCTGAAGGGCCCGATCTCGTCACGGCGTACCGCAAGGCGTTCGCCTGCGACACCCAATCGCCCTACGGCGGAATCATCGCCGTGAACCGCACGCTGGATGCGGATGCCGCGCGCGCCTTCACCGAGATCTTCACGGAAGTGATCATCGCGCCCGACGCCACCGAGGAAGCGATTGCCATCCTCGCCGCGCGCAAGAATCTCCGCCTGCTGCTGGCCGGCGTGCTGCCCAGCCCGAGCGCGTGGGGGCTCACCGCAAAAACGGTCGCCGGCGGCTTGCTGGTGCAGAGCCGCGACAATGCCGTCGTCGACGACATGGCACTGAATGTTGTTACCAAGCGCGCGCCGACCGATGCCGAGCTGCGCGACCTGAAATTCGCCTTCCGCGTCGTCAAGCACGTCAAGTCGAACACCATCGTCTACGCCAGGGATCTCGCCACCGTCGGCATCGGCGCCGGACAGATGAGCCGCGTCGATTCGGCACGCATCGCGGCGCGCAAGGCGCAGGATGCCGCGCGCGATGCCAAGCTGGCCGAGCCGCTGACCAGGGGTTCGGTGGTCGCCTCGGATGCGTTCTTCCCGTTTGCCGACGGTATGCTGGCCTGCATCGAGGCCGGCGCGACGGCAGTGATCCAGCCCGGCGGTTCGATCCGCGACGACGAGGTGATCAAGGCCGCCGACGAGCACGGCATCGCCATGGTGTTCACCGGCACCAGGCATTTCCGGCACTAGGTCAACCGTCATTCCGGGGCGTGCATCAGCGCGAACCCGGAATCTCGCGCGCATCATCTCTGGATTCCGGGTTCATCGCTCCGCGATGCCCCGGAATGCCGGTTTGCTACCTTCTCACCTGAGCCAGCAGCGCCAGTCCTGTCGCGAAGAACAGGACCAAGATCGCCATGCCGGCCTTCTGACTTCCGGTCACGGCGGTCACAACCCCGATCAGAAGGGGACCGAGGAACGACGTCACCTTGCCGGTCAGCGCGAACAGTCCGAAGTACTGCGTGACACGATCGTTCGGCGCCATACGGATCAGGAGCGAGCGCGAGGCGGCCTGCAGCGGCGCGCCGGCCGCGCCGATCAGGCAGCCTAGCAGCAAATAGGCGCGCTCGGCCGCGGACGCGAACAGGGCACCGCCCGGTGCGGGCGGCGCCACCTTCACGAACAGGATCGAATCCTTGTTCACCAGGAGGATCGCCACGATCGCCGCCAGCAGGATGGTCATGCTGCCGGCGATCACCCGTTTCGGTCCCAGCGCATCGTCGAGCTTGCCGCCGAACCAGCCGCCGAGCGTGCCCGCGAGCGCCAGGATGACGCCGAATGTGCCGATCTGGATTGTATTCCAGCCGAACGTACCGGCGGCGTAGATACCGCCGAACGCAAACAGCGATACCAGCCCATCCGTGTAGATCATGTTGGCGAGCAGAAATGCCGCGAGCGACCGATGCTTCGGCAAGTCGGCCAGAGTCTGCTTCAGTTCGGCAAGGCCTTCGCGCAAGGCCTCGCGCACCGGCCGCTTGGGCGGACAGTCCGGCGTGAGCACGAACATCGGCAACACGAAGGCGATAAACCAGATGGCGGTGAGTGGCCCGGAAATGCGATCGCCCTCATGCGCGACGGGATCGAGCCCGAACAGCGGCTTCCACCCGAGCAGCGTTCGGCCCGTGTCGGGATTGGCTGCGAGAAAGCCGAGCACCAGGATGAGGCTCAAGATGCCGCCGAGATAGCCAGTCGCCCAGCCTGTGCCGGACAGCCGCCCGATGCGCTCCGGAGGCACCAGGGTCGGCATCATCGCATTGTTGAATACGGTTGCGAATTCGACGCCCACCGTCGCGATGACATAGACGAACAGGAGCGGGAAGATCAGTTCCGGTGCGCCCGGCCTGCCGAACCACATCAGGCATGATCCAACCACCAGCATGGCGCCGAACGCCGCGATCCACGGCTTGCGCCGTCCGCTCGCGTCGGCGATCGCGCCCAGCACCGGCGAGAGAACGGCGATGAGAATTCCGGCGGACGCGGTAGCGAAGCCCCATAACGATTGACCCGTCGCCGGATCCGGCGCCACATGGGTCGCAAAATAGGGCGCGAACACGAACGTGGTGATCAGGGTGAAGTAAGGCTGCGCCGCCCAATCGAAGAACAGCCAGCTGACCACGGCAGCTTGCGACGGATAGGTCCGCTGCGGTTCGGCTATGGGTGCGTCCGAGGCAATGGTCGTCATGCGTCCTTCTTTTCATCACGAAACGGCGTTTTGCCTCGTCTGGCGCGACTGTATAGCATCGACGTGACACCTGCACTGGCGCAAAGGCGCGGCGGAATTTTGATGATGACGTTCAGCGGCACGCGGCGGAGACTGCTCGGCGCATTCGTGGCTCTGCTCGTTGGCCTCTTGCCGGCGACCGGCCAGGAGGCGCGGCGCTTCTACACGCCGCCCGCACCTGACACATTTCATGCCGTCGCCGCCGACCATGGCATGGTGGTGGCGCAGGAGAGGATCTCCGCCCGCGTCGGCGCCGAGATTCTGCGCCACGGCGGCAATGCCGTGGACGCCGCGGTCGCAACCGGCTTTGCCATGGCTGTCACCTATCCGCGCGCCGGCAATATCGGCGGCGGCGGCTTCATGGTGATTCACTCGGCCGACCGCAACGAAGATGTCGCAATCGACTATCGCGAGATCGCTCCTGGCGCCACGACGCGGGATATCTTCCTGGGCGCCGACGGCAAGCCGGACATTGCAAAATCGCGCGACTCCGCGCTCGCCATCGGCATACCGGGCACCGTCGCGGGCCTCGCGCTCGCGCTTGAAAAATATGGCTCTGGTCGTTTTACGCTGGCCGAATTACTCAAGCCCGCCATCGCGCTTGCGCGCGATGGGTTTGTGGTCAGCGATGACACTGCCGATACCCTGCCGCAATGGTTCCGGCGGCTCGCGCGCTGGCCATCATCGGCAAGGATTTTCGCAAGCGTCGACGGAGCCCCGCTGCGCGAAGGCGACAGGCTGGTACAGAGCGATCTCGCAACAACGCTCACGGCCATCGCCGAGCGCGGACCGCGCGCCTTCTATGAAGGCGACCTCGCCGAGAAGCTCGCCAGGGCCGTCACGGAAGCCGGCGGTCTCATGACGACCGAGGACCTTAAGTCATATGGCGCCCTTATTCGCGAACCCCTGCGCGGGACTTACCGCGGTTATGACATCATCTGCATGCCGCCGCCGTCCTCCGGCGGCACAGTGCTGCTGGAAACTTTGAACATTCTGGAGGGCGTTCCGCTGTCCTCAACAAAGCAGGGGTCGGCCGAATCGCTGCATTGGTTGATCGAGGCGATGAAGCGGGCCTATGCCGACAGGGCGCGCTACCTCGGCGATCCGGCCTTCGTGAACGCACCGATCGCGAACCTGGTTGCCAAGGATTACGCCGCCGGGCAGAGGGCGAGCATCAATCCCGATCGCGCCACGCCATCGCTCGACATGCTGGCCGGAGCACCGTTGAGGGAAGGCAGCAACACCACACATTTCTCCGTCATCGACGGAAGCGGCAATGCGGTCAGCAACACCTACACGCTGAACTTCAGCTACGGAGTCGGACTGGTCGCCGAAGGCACCGGCGTGCTGCTCAATAACGAGCTCGACGATTTCACCGCCGCGCCCGGCGCCTCCAATGCGTTTGGGCTGGTCGGCTTCGAGGCCAACCTGCCCGGACCCGGCAAGCGGCCGCTGTCGTCGATGTCGCCCACCATCGTCCTGAAGGACGGCAAGCCGGTCCTGGTGACGGGCTCACCCGGCGGCAGCCGGATCATCTCCACCGTGCTGCAGGTGATCATCAACGTGCTGGACTACAGGATGGATGTCGCCGCCGCCGTAGCCGCTCCGCGGCTGCATCACCAGTGGCTGCCCGATGAGGTCCGCATCGAGCGCGGCTTTGCCGATGACACGCTTGCGGAGCTGAAGGCCAGGGGCCACCGGATCGTCGAGCCGATGGGGCAGACCTCCGCCAATTCGATCGCGGTTACCGCAAAAGGCGTGCTGGGCGCAGCCGATCCACGCACCCGCGGCACTGAGGCCGCGGGGCAATAGGCGCATTGCGTCAACGTCCGACCTCGAACGGCCCACCCCGCTCCAGCGCCCGCTGATAGGCGGGACGGGCGTGAATGCGCTCGAGAAACGCCATGGCCCTGGGATGGCCCTGCTCCAGGCCGGCGCGCGCGGCAGCGGCTTCCAACGGAAAGCTCATCTGGATGTCCGCCGCGGTGAACTCGCTGCCCGCGAACCACTCACTCTTTCCAAGCTCGCTTTCCCAATAATCCATGTGCTGCTTGAGCTGGGGGTTGACGAGCATTGTCAGAGCCTGGCTCGTGACCTTGCGAACCAGGGGACGCAGCAGCGCGGGGGCGCGCTTGGGCATCAACGTGAACAGGAGTTTCAGGAGCAGCGGCTGCATCGCCGAGCCCTCGGCATAATGCAGCCAATAGGTGTAGCGCAGCCGCTCCGGCGTGTTCGGGGGCGGGATCAGCCGGGCGTTGCCGTAGGTGGCGACGATGTACTCGATGATCGCGCCCGATTCGGCGATGGTGTTGCCGTTGTCGGTGATAACGGGCGACTTGCCGAGCGGATGAATGGCGCGCAATTCCTTTGGCGCCCGCATATCCGGCTGACGCTGATAGCGGACGATCTCGTAAGCGACGCCGAGCTCTTCGAGCAGCCAGAGTACGCGCTGCGAACGCGAATTGTTGAGGTGGTGAACGGTCAGCATGGGCTTCCCCCTATCTTGGATGCTTCCTGCCAGTGATGCGCAGGAAAGTCGAGGCGGACCATGTTTTACCCGGGTGTAATTGACGGCCCCAATTCACCCGGGTATAATTGGTTCCGAAATGGAGATGCCGTCATGAACTCACAGCCCACCTGTTTCGCCTTCGACGGCGACCGTTGCATCGCCTCCGGCGGCCTTGCCGCCGTGGTGCGCGCCGCGAAGCAGGCACTCGACAACAGGCCTGACGCCTTCGTCCTTGTCTTCGACGCGACCTGCGGACCGGTTGAAATCGATTTTCGCGGGAGCGTGGACGACGTCATTGCGCGACTTGCGGCGGCCGAGGATACCGCGCCGGCTGCGACCCGCGGGCCAGGCCGGCCGAAACTCGGCGTGGTTGCGCGGGAGGTGACGCTGTTGCCGCGGCATTGGGACTGGCTGGCGCAGCAGCCGGGCGGCGCCTCGGTGGCGCTGCGTCGGCTCGTCGACGAGGCGCGACGTGCGAACAGGGACAGGGACCAGATCCGGCAGGCCCAGGAAACGGCTTATCGCTTCATCGCTGCGATGGGTGAGAACAAGCCGCATTACGAAGAAGTAGCGCGCGCGCTGTTCGCGCGCGACGCGGCCGGCTTCGAGAAATGGACCTCGAACTGGCCCGCCGATGTGCGCGATCAATCGCGGCGGCTCGCTGCCGCCGCCTTCGAAGATCAAGCCGACGCTCAGGATCGAGCGATTGAAACGACGCCCGTGACCGGCTAGGTTCGGGTTGCATGATGTTGATCATATAAGAAACTTGGGAGGCTTTAGTGAGCTCAAATCCGCAATTCCTGTTCGACTTCGGCAGCCCCAATGCCTTTTTGAGCCATGAAGCGATTCCGGCGATCGAAAAGCGAATCGGTGTCAAATTCGAATATGTGCCGATCCTGCTGGGGGGCATCTTCAAGGCGACCAACAACAGGTCGCCCGCCGAGACGCTCGCCGGCGTGAAGAACAAGCGCGAATTTCACGCTATCGAGACCGAGCGCTTCCTCAAGCGCTTCGACGTCAAGCCCTACGTGATGAACCCGTTCTTTCCGGTCAACACCCTGAACCTGATGCGGGCCGCCGTGGCGGCGCAATTGGAGGGAGTGTTCGAGCCCTACGTCGAGGCTGCATTCCATCACATGTGGCGCCAGCCGAAGAAGATGGATGATCCCGAGGTTGCCATCAAGGCGCTGACCTCCTCCGGGATCGACGCGCAGAAGCTGTTCGCGCGCGCGCAGGAATCGGACGTCAAGGCCAGGCTGATCGAGAACACCCAGTCCGCCGTCGAGCGCGGCGCCTTCGGCTCGCCGACCTTCTTCGTCGGCAAGGAAATGTTCTTCGGCAAGGAACAGCTTCGGGACGTCGAGGAGATGATCCTGGGGAAATGAAGGCAAGCGAATCGCGGGTAGCCAATAGTGATTGGAATTGGCACCCGCCATTCGCTATTCCCTGTTTCGCCATTCGCTTTTGACCGAAAAAGGACCGAGACAACGGAGCATCCCGATGCGCATTCTCGTGGTCGGCGCCGGTGCCATCGGCGGGTATTTTGGCGGACGGCTGCTGCAGGCCGGCTGCGACGTCACGTTCCTGGTCCGGCCGCGCCGCGCCGCCGAACTCGCCAGCGCGGGGCTCGTGATCAGGAGCCCGAGCGGAGATGTCACCCTGAAGAAGCCGCCGACTGTTCAGGCAGACAAGCTTTCCGGCAAGTTCGACGTGGTGCTCTTAAGCTGCAAGGCTTTCGATCTTGACGATGCCGTCAGATCCTTTGCAGCGGCGGTGGGCCCGCAGACGTCGATCATTCCGCTGCTCAACGGCATGCGCCATCTCGACGTGCTCGACGGGAAATTCGGTGCCGAGCGCGTGCTCGGCGGGCTGTGCGCGATCGCGGCGACGCTCAACGAGCAGCGCGAGGTGGTGCAGTTGCACCCGATGCAGTCGCTGACTTTCGGCGAGCGCGACGGCAGCCTGCCGGACCGTGTCCGCGCCATCGCGGACGAGTTCAAGCGCGGGAACTTTGGCGCTGCGGCGAGCGAACACATCATGCAGGACATGTGGGAGAAGTGGGTGTTTCTCGCTTCGCTTGCGGCTGCAACCAGCCTGATGCGCGCATCCGTCGGGACGATCCTTGCCGTTCCCGGCGGCAAGGAGTTCATGCTCGGCATGCTCGATGAATGCAGCAGCACCGCGGCCGCGCAAGGATTTCCGCCCGGGGGGCCTTTCTTCGAGCGCGTCAAGGGGCAACTCACGACCGAGGGCTCACCAATGACTGCTTCCATGTTCCGCGACATCAAGGCCGGCCTGCCCGTCGAGGCCGATCATGTCATTGGCGATCTGGTCGCGCGCGCGGATGCCAGCAAGGTTCCCGTGCCGAAACTGCGCGTCGCCTACACCCATCTGAAGGCTTATGAGAAGCAGCGCGTGACGTAAAACGCGCGCTTGGATCTTTGGCGTCATTCCGGCGAGAGGTCGATCAGCATTATTTGCTGCAATGCGCCAGATACTTGGCGAGCACGCAGGATCTTCATGACGGCTCGCCGCGGTGACCGGCGCTGATGATGTCACCAACCGCGATCCAGGGTCGCCAGTACGCGGCAGGAGACCAGCCAGCAGCAACTGGCCCGTTCACGTCCAATTTCGGCGTTCTTGGGAAACTGGAGCGGGCGAAGGGGCTCGAACCCTCGACCCCGACCTTGGCAAGGTCGTGCTCTACCACTGAGCTACACCCGCATCCGTGAGCGGCGCCGGTGGCGCCGTCAACGGCAGACCTATGCCAAATGCCGCCGGCTAATGCAACAGCTACGGGCGACTTCAAAACGGGTCCGAGACGGAATCTTGGCCCAACGGGGACATACCAAGCCGAAAACCGCCGAGGACCGGTTCCAATGGATTGAAAATGCGCTCCATAACCGCCAATTAAGGGAACAGCCCGGCGCCAGCCACTGTGGCGCCGCGAGAGACGGCTTTTTTTCTGACATCCGACGAGGAATCCCGTGACGATCATTGACCAGGGTAACGGCGCGGCGCCACAGGCGCCTGATCTGATCAAGGACACGACCACCCAGACCTTCGTTAAGGACGTCATCGAGGAATCGAAGCGGCAACCGGTGCTGATCGATTTTTGGGCGGAGTGGTGCGGCCCGTGCCGGCAGCTCACTCCCCTCCTGGAAAAGGCGGTTCGGGCCGCAAAAGGCAAGGTCAAGCTGGTCAAGATGAATATCGACCAGCATCCGGCCATTCCGGGCCAGATGGGCATCCAGTCGATCCCGGCCGTCATCGCCTTCGTAAACGGGCAGCCGGCCGACGGCTTCATGGGTGCGCTGCCGGAAAGTCAGGTCAGTGCCTTCATCGACCGCCTGACCCAGGGGGTGGCCGCCCCCGGCGAGGCCAACATTGCCGAGATCCTGAAAGAGGCGGACGCGGTGCTTGCGGAAGGCGATGCCGCAACCGCGGCCCAGATCTATGCCGAGGCCTTGGCGGTGGATGCCACCAACATCGCCGCCCTCGCCGGGCTGGCAAAATGCTACGTCAGCACCGGGGCCGTCGAACAGGCCAAGAAGACCCTCGCCATGGTCCCGGAATCCAAGCGAAACGATGCCGCGGTCAAGGCCGTCCAGGCCGCCATCGATCTCGCCGAGCAAGCCGAATCATTGGGGCCGATCGCCGAGCTAGAACAGAAAGTCGCCGCAAACCCGCTCGATCATCAGGCGCGGTTCGATCTTGCAACCGCGCTGAACGCCCAGGGCAAGCGACAGGCCGCCACCGATCACCTGCTCGAGATCATCAGGCGAGACCGCAAATGGAACGATGACGGTGCACGCAGACAGCTGGTGCAGTTCTTCGAGGCTTGGGGCGGTACCGACGAAGCAACGGTCGAAGGACGCAAACGGCTGTCGACGATCTTGTTCTCATAGGCGCCTCATGCGTTAGCCAGCACCGGGGACCGGGCACCAGATGCCGATCAACATCGAATATCGCGGGCCCGCAGACCTTCCCGAGGTGATCCCTGTCTTTCCGCTGGCCGGGGCCTTGCTGCTGCCGCGCGGGCAGATGCCCCTCAACATCTTCGAGCCGCGCTATCTTGCGATGGTCGACGATGCCTTTCGCGACGGCCACCGCCTCATCGGCATGATCCAGCCGGACGTCACCCATTCGCCGAACGAACAAAAGCCGGCGCTGTTTCGCGTCGGCTGCGTCGGCCGCGTCACCCAGCTCGCCGAATCCGGTGACGGCCGCTATATCCTCGAACTCACCGGAATTGCGCGCTTCAAGGTGGTCCAGGAGCTGGAGGAGGTCCTGACCCCTTACCGGCAATGCAAGGTGGATTTCTTTGCCTTTAAGGACGACTTCACTGCGCGCAAGGGCGAACAAGAGGTCAACCGCGAGGCCTTGCTGGTCGCGCTTGCCGCGTTCCTGAAAGCCAACAATCTCAAGGTCGATTGGGAAGGCGTCGAGAGCGCGCCCAACGAGGCGCTGGTCAACGCGCTGGCCATGATGTCGCCGTACGGTCCGGCGGAGAAGCAGGCGATGCTGGAAGCGCCGGACCTGAAGACCCGCGCGGAAATCCTGATCGCGGTTACCGAGATGGACCTCGCCAAGAAACGTACCAGCGGCGATCCGCCGCTGCAGTAGCGCTCTCGACTTCCCTTCAATAGCCCGCCACCGCCATGGCGACGATGGCGCTCAGCGCCATCCAGCCAAAATGGCGGCCGCGCGTCGCCCAGGCGTTGGCGACGGCGGCGAATGCGAACACACAAGCCAGTGTAATGACGATCCAATGGCGCGCCGGTGCGGACGCCATCCAGGGCGTGGCGATCAAGAGAATGCCGCCGCCAGCCCATGCCACGGTACTGGTCTGCCACACCAGGCGGATGAGGGTCCTGAGCTGCACGGGCTCGATCTGTACCCTTGGAAAGACCTTCATTTCGCCGACGAGGCCATGGATCACGGCGACGATGATCGCGGCAACTCCGGCGCATTGGAGCAGCAAATCGCGCATGGATTTCTCCTCCGCTCATCAACCATACAGTTGTGTATGGCACTACGTCAAGCGATAGCGCTTGTCAATACAGTAGTGTATGGTTGCCGCACTTTGCGGATGGAGGCCATGACCGACCAACTTTCCGCCGACGACTGGATCGCCCAGGGACTGAAGGCGCTCGCGCGGCGCGGATTCACCGCGCTCAAGGCCGAGCCGCTGGCGAAAGCAATGGGCGTCTCGCGCGGCAGCTTCTATTGGCATTTCGCCGATCTTTCCGCGTTCCACGCCGCCGTCCTGAAACGCTGGCGCGAGGTCGCGGCCGAGCAGATCATCGCCGACGTCGAGGCGGGAACGGGCGACGATCCGCTGCGCACATTGCTGCGGCGGGCCTTCGTCGCCCGGCTCGATCTCGAGCGGGCGGTCCGCAACTGGGCCGCCTTCGATCCCACGGCGCAGGCCGCCGTGCGGGCCATCGATCGCCGGCGGCTGGACTATGTTCAAGGCCTGATCGAGAAGCACGGGCTGACGCCGGCCCAGGCACGGACGCGCGCGCAAATTCTCTATTGGACTTTCCTCGGTTTTGCCCTGTCGAAGCCGGAGCTGCCGGCTCCGCGCTTGCATAAGCTCGTGGAAGATCTTCTGCAGATGGTGGTCTCGCGTTGATCGCGCGGATCAGCCAGCTGCCATCGCTGGCGCCTTGCGCTCCGCTCGGATCAGCCGCATGAGCACGATCGTGGCCAGAACCACGGCAGCGTAAATCACAAGCTGCATAACGGTCGGCTGGTCGGTATAGCCGACGAGCGTGTGCAAGGTGCGGCCAGGCACGCTGTCTTCGGACAGCAGCCATGCGGAATCCCAGACCACGCGATCGAGCGAGGTCAGCCAATTGGCGCGTGCGAGCAACGCCACCGCCTGCGCCGCCATGCCGGCCGCGAGCAGCGTGATCAGCACGGTCGTGGTGGCGAACAGCGCGCGCGGCGGAATTCGCATCAATCCGAAATAGGTCATCAGGCAAACGGCGCCGCCGAGCACCAGCCCCAACACACCACCCGTCAACAGGCTCAGCGCCGAACCCCCGTCGGAAGCGGCAACGCCGTAGAGGAACAGCACAACCTCGCTGCCCTCGCGCAGCACGGCGAGCCCGACAACCACCGCCAATGCCAGCAGCGATTTGGATCCTTTCGCCACCGCCTGCCCCATGGCAAGCAGTTCGCCCGCCATTTCCTTGCCGTGCCGCGCCATCCAGACGTTGTGCCAGGTCAGCATGATTACCGCGATGCCGAGGATGGCCGCATTGAACAGCTCCTGCCCCATGCCTTCGAACAGCTGCGACAAGACGCCGGCAAATGCCGCGACGAGACAGGCCGCAGCGACGCCCGCCAGCACGCCGCCGCCAATCCAGCGGTTGCGATGCGGGACGGAGCCGGTGACCGCAAGCACGATGCCGATGATCAGGCCTGCTTCGAATACTTCGCGGAAGACGATGATGAGCGCGGCGAGCACGGCAATGCCGACCTATTCCACGATCAGCGCGCCGCGCGCCTTCTCGTTGAACTCGTCAAAGAATTCGTAGCGGCCTGCTTTCTGCGCGCGAACATTGACCACACCCTCGCCCTTGGCGGGGATCACCTTTTCGACCTTCAGCGCATGGCTTTCGAATTCCATCGCCTTGCCGCTGAGGTTCTTGATCCGGACGGCGACCGACTTGCCCGCAGGCGCCCGCAACTCATTCGGCTGGAATTGGCCGTCGGAATAAGTCACCTGAAGTTCGGCGGCCTGCTGCGCCTGCGCGGCGGACAACGGCGCCAGCGCCGCGAGACACAGGGCAGCGAAGGCCAATTTCCTGATCATGGTCAAAGCAAGCATTTCTTGAACGTCCTCGGTGCTGGAATCGAAGTCGAGACCGGATTGGCCAGCGCTGGGAGAGCCAGACAGACGCAAATGCGATGAATTACCATCGCACCATCTTCAACCGCCAATCATTTGCAGTCAGGAAGTGAGCTAACCGCTTGGGTGCGCGCTCGCAAAAAGACTCTCTCTAAACTAGAGCAATTCTAACCTGGGACCGACCGAGCCTGTATGATCTGCCAAGCCGGCGCCGCCGTCGCGAGGACCGCCAAAGCGACTGCCGCTGCTGACGGCAAGCAAACATGCTACAGGCGTTGAAAGGTACCCGGAGACCCGCATGAACGCTAACACCGACCGCCCCGAGAACACCGTCGACCCGAAACTATTGGAAATTCTGGTGTGCCCGGTGACCAAAGGCCCGCTGGAGTTCGACTCCGCGAAGCAGGAATTGATTTCGCGTTCGGCCAAGCTCGCCTATCCGATCCGTGACGGCATCCCGATCATGCTGCCGGAGGAAGCAAGGAAGATCGATTAGTATCGATCGCAAACGCCGGCGCGAGGCCTATAACGCCTCGCCTCTAAGGAGCCGCGGCACCTCGCCGGTCAGCCCGGCGGCCTGGCGGATGAACAGGCTCTTCAGCGGCGGCGTGCGATCGACAAGGCCAAGTCCGATATCGCGCACGGCGCGCAACAGCGACGATTCATTCGAGAACAGGAAGTTCAGCGAGTTGGTGGCCAGTCCCATCGCCATGGTGTCGAACCTGCGCCAGCGCTGATAGCGCTCCAGCACGTCGGCCTGCCCGACATCGATCCCGAGCCGGGCGGCATCGACGATCACCTCTGCCAGAGCAGCGACGTCCTTCAATCCCATGTTGAGGCCCTGGCCGGCAATCGGGTGGATGACGTGGGCAGCGTCGCCGATCAGCGCCAGCCTTTCGCCGACGAAGGAGCGCGCCACGAAATAGGACAGGGGAAACGCCCGTGGCTTGTCCAGTGCCTTGAGCTCGCCGAGATGCAGACCGAACCGCCGCTCGAGTTCGGCATGGAATTCATCCTCGCCTAAGCCGACGATGCGCGCGGCTTCAGTGCGCCGCTCGGTCCACACCAGCGACGAGCGCTTTCCGGTCAACGGCAGGATGGCGAAAGGTCCGGCGGGAAGGAAGTGCTCTTCGGCCCTCCCGTCATGGTCGCGCTCATGGGCGACCGTGACCACGATGCCGGACTGATCATAGTCCCAGCCATTGGTCAGTATTCCGGCGCGCTCGCGCAACTTCGACCTGGCGCCATCCGCGGCAACCAGCAGGCTGGCCTGGATCGTACTGCCGTCAGCCAGGCTGACATCGATGCCCTCGGGATGGGCGTCGTACGAAGCGACCGCGACCGGGCGGAGATCGACGCCGTCAATTTCGGCACGCGCGACCAGCGCATCGATCAGAAGCCGGTTTTCGATCAAGTGGGCAAACGGCTCGCCGGGCTCTACATCGCCGCCGAAGGTCAGGAACACGGGACGCGTGGCGTCTTCCAGCCTCGAATCGGTGACGACCATGTCGAGTACAGGCTGGGCGTTGGGCTTGACCTTCTCCCAGACGCCGATCGCCTCGAAAAGGCGGCGGCAGGCCGCGACGATCGCGGTAGCGCGGGGATCGCGGCTCGGACGAACGCCAAGCGCCGGATCGGCAACGACGACGGGAATGTCGGTGCCAAGCCCCTGGCGGAGCGCCAGCGCCAGGGCCAGGCCTGCAAAAGCGCCGCCTCCGATAACAATGCCTCGCTGTACCGACATACCTGGATCCCGGTTTATCGCTTAATCTTGCCACTAGGTTATAGCTGGGCGAAACAGTGAGGTGAAACAAGGGCAGTTGCCCCTATTAGCCGTCATTCCGGGCCGCGCGACCGGCGCGAAGTCGGAATTCATAGATTATCGGCCGAATTCGGGGTTCATCGCTGCGCGATACCCCCGAAACGACGGGATCATCGAAAGCGCCGCCATGTCCAAAGGCCTGATTGACCTAATCACCATCCTCGACCTCGAACAAATCGAGGTGAATCTGTTTCGCGGCAACAGTCCCAAGACCTCCTGGCAGCGGGTCTTTGGCGGGCAGGTGATCGGCCAGGCCATGGTGGCGGCCTGCCGCACTGTCGAAGGCCGCCTGCCCCACTCGCTGCATTGCTACTTCATCCTGCCGGGCGATCCGCAGGTACCGATCATCTATCAGGTCGAACGGTTGCGCGACGGCAAGAGCTACACGACGCGCAGGGTTACGGCGATCCAGCACGGCAATGCGATCTTCTCGATCATGGTCTCGTTCCACAGCGACGAGGAAAGCTCGTTCAATCACCAGGAAAAGATGCCGGACGTGCCGCCGCCGGAAAAGCTCACGCCGGAAGAGATCGCGAAACAGCCGAGCTTCCCGGAGATGCCGGAGTTCATCCGCCGCTATTACGAATCGGATCGTCCGATCGAATTGCGCCCGGTAGAGATTGGCCGCTACTTCGGCCAGAAGATCGACGACGGTCGCATTAATGTGTGGATCCGGACTGCCGCGAAGCTGCCCGATGATCCGGCGCTGCATCTGTGCGCGCTGGCCTATGCGTCAGATTTCTCCCTGCTCGACGCCGCGATGGCGCGCTATGGCCGCACGCTTTTCGACAAGCGCATGATGCCGGCGAGCCTTGATCACGCGATGTGGTTTCACCGGCCGTTCCGCGCCGACGAGTGGCTGCTGTACGCGCAGGATTCGCCGAGCCTGCAGTCAGGCCGCGGCTTGACCCGCGGCATGATCTTCAAGCCCGACGGCACCCTGGTGGCCTCGGTCGCGCAGGAAGGCTCCCTGCGCGAACGCCGTTAAGGCTCAAACGTGTGCCTGCCTGCTTCTGTCCGCCAGAACAGTCTGGGACGCCAGCCATTGCCACATCCACCGGTACACCCATGGGATCGGGATGATGAAGACGCTGGCAAGTATCGCCACGATGGAGCGCCAGAGAAGTTCAAGTCCGGTGCCCGTAAAGGTGACTTCGCGCCGCGTGCCCTGGATGTTCTGGCAGATCCACCGCAGCTGCGCCACGTAAACCCACGCCCAGCCGACGATAGTGATGAGGGCGATCACTGCCAGGACATTCCAGCCGAGAAAAATCCAGATTGAGCCCGAGAAACTGAGCCCCACCGGCTGTCCATTGGATGCGATATTCGCGATCGTCCACTTGAGAAAAAGCCAGCCCAAAGCAATCTGAACGAGGGACATCAGTTGGCTGAGCCACTGCAACCCGGTCAGGTTTACAGCAATCATGAGAACGACAGCCCCAAAATACCATGGAACGATGGTCATGGCCCGGCCGGTGAAGCTGATGTTCGGGCGACCCGGCACCTGCACGCAGGGCACGATCCACTGCATATACCAAACCAAGGCCCATGGAGCCGGGATGACGAAAACCAAGCCGAGCAGCAGCACAATGCTGCGCCAGGTGAACTCCAGAATACCGAAGTCCATCGATAGCCGACCGCTGCCGGAGATTCCCGCCGGGCCCGCCCCGATCGGCATCGGCCGCCGACCACCCCCGCCCGAGAACATGCCCGGAATCTCGGCAGCCTTCTGCCAGCCTGGCATTCCCTCTGTCCAGACCAGGGTCTCGGCGCGAACTACACCCTGGGCAATGAGATCGCGAAACTGATCTTCGGAATATGGCCCCTGCTGCTTGCCCGCGGACGCAAAGAACCAGGATCGGTTCGACATTCTTACCCCCAAATTGCTGACCGGCATACCAGCGAGCCGACCAATGACTGAAAACTCATCTGAAGGGCTATGACCTGCCCCGCACACTTATGTCGCTCGATCAGGCCGATAAGTTTTCCCCTTCAACCTGCAAGTTTTTTATGCCATCTGCCTAGAAAGATGCCAGACTGGCGCATGCTGGGTCGCTACCCGCCGTCTGGCCTGTCTTCCAGGGAAAAGGCCTGTTTCATGAAGCTTATCGTCGCGATCATCAAACCATTCAAGCTCGAGGAGGTGCGCGAAGCGCTGACCTCCATCGGAGTTCACGGCATGACGGTGACCGAGGTCAAGGGCTACGGCCGACAGAAAGGCCACACCGAGATCTATCGTGGCGCCGAATATGTCGTGAACTTCCTGCCCAAGCTCAGGATCGAGATCGCGGTACCTTCCGATGTGGCCGACAGGGCCATCGAGGTCATCACCGCAAAGGCGCGAACCGGCCAGATCGGCGACGGCAAGATTTTCGTTACGCCGATCGACCACGCGCTGCGCATCCGCACCGGCGAGACCGATACCGACGCACTCTAACCTTTTTCTTTGACCCGCAGCCGGCAACAGCGCCGGAGCGGTTCTACTGACATGCCGGGGAAGACAGATGGGGGCAATTAAGTACCGCGCAGCGGCAAGGGCTGCGCTCATTGGGCTTGCGTCAAGCGCAGTGCTGGGAACGCCGGCTTTCGCGGCGGAGTCCGAGATCAACACCGCCGATACCGCCTGGATGATCGTCGCCACCGCACTGGTGCTGATGATGACCATCCCGGGCCTTGCACTGTTCTATTCCGGCATGGTGCGAAAGAAGAACGTGCTCGCGACCATGGCGCAAAGCCTGGCGGCCGTGACTCTCATTTCGATCCTCTGGGTGGTGTTCGGCTACTCGCTCGCCTTCGTCGGTGATGGGCCCTGGCTCGGCACGCTCGACCGCTGGCTGCTGACCGGCATGACCATGGAAAGCGTCCACCCGGCTGCCAAGAACATCCCGGAATCGCTTTTCATGCTCTACCAGATGACGTTCGCGATCATCACCGTGGCGCTGGTCGCAGGCTCCGTCGCCGACCGCATGAGATTTTCCGCCTACCTTCTGTTTTCGGTCGGCTGGTTCATGTTCGTCTATCTGCCGCTCGCCCATTGGGTATGGGGTGGCGGCTTCCTCGGAACCGCGGGCGTGTTGGATTTCGCCGGAGGTCTTGTGGTGCACCTTTCCGCCGGCGCCGGCGGCCTCATCGCCGCGCTGGTGATGGGTCGACGTCAAGGCTACGGCACCGAAAACCTTTCTCCATTTGATCTGTCGCTTGCGGTCGTCGGCACCGGGCTGCTGTGGGTCGGCTGGTTCGGCTTCAACGGCGGGTCGGCGCTGGCGGCAAATTCACGTGCGGTGATGGCCATCATCGCCACGCATCTGGCCGCCTGCGCCGGCGCGATCACCTGGGGTGCGCTCGAGTGGTCGGCGCGGCGCAAGCCTTCCGTGCTCGGCATGATCTCCGGCGCAGTGGCGGGCCTCGGAACGATCACGCCCGCCTCCGGCTTCGTCGCGCCCTGGCACGGCATCGTCATCGGCTTCGTCGCGGGCCTCGTCTGCTATTGGGCCTGCACGTGGCTGAAACAACGCTTGAACTATGACGATTCGCTCGACGTATTCGGCGTGCACGGCATCGGCGGGATGACCGGCACGCTTCTGACGGGCGTGTTCGCCACGGCTTCGATCGGCGGCACGGCCGGCCTGATCGAGGGCAACGGGCGGCAGGTGCTGCTCCAGCTCGGTGGTGTCGCCGTCGCACTGGTCTGGTCGGCTGGCGTCACCTACGCGCTACTGAAGCTGGTCAACCTGTTTGTGCCGCTAAGGGTCTCCCGCGAGCACGAGATGGTGGGGCTCGATATTTCCCAACACGGCGAGGCGCTGCAGTAAGCAGCGCCAGACCAGAATTTTATCTCCGCTGCCCGGCCAGTGAGCAACATTGTGCCGGGCCCTTGTTCATGCCTTTTTTTTGGGCACCGCTGATCACCGTTTAAGCGCGACGTAATAGCGCAGTCCCCGTCGGCGACCGGCCAAAGCGAAAAGCGACGCTTTCATAGTCCGTTAGCCACCGCCGCCGATCTGGCACGGCATTTGATTCCCCTGGGGTCAGGCTGAACCCGCGTAGTGAACTTCTCCTCGTGGCGAACCAGTCGAGAAAGCCCGACCACGTCCGGACCGGGCCCAAGCGGGGATAGGACCCATGAAAATTGTTATGGCGATCATCAAGCCATTCAAGCTCGAAGAAGTCCGTGACGCCCTGACCGCCATTGGCGTTCACGGTCTCACGGTTACCGAAGTCAAAGGTTATGGCCGGCAAAAGGGCCACACCGAAATCTATCGCGGCGCTGAATACGCCGTGAGTTTCCTGCCGAAGATCAAGATCGAAGTGGCTGTCCCGGCCGAACAGGTCGACAAGACCATCGACGCGATCACGTCCGCTGCAAAGACCGGACAGATCGGCGACGGCAAGATCTTCGTCATCAGCCTCGACCATGCCGTGCGTATCCGCACCGGCGAGGCCGATGCTGCGGCCCTTTGATTTCGCGCTCAACCAAATTCAATCAGGAGTAAGACAAATGACGTTCAAGCGTCCCTATGGCGCGGGATTGGCGGCCCTCGCAGTCGGCATGCTCGCCGCGACCGCTGCCTATGCCGAACCAACCGTCAACAAGGGCGACAACGCCTGGATGATGTCGTCGACGGTCTTTGTGCTGTTGATGACCATTCCGGGCCTCGCGCTGTTCTACGGCGGCCTCGTCCGCTCGAAAAACATGCTCTCGGTGCTGGCCCAGGTCTTCTACAGCGTCTGCATCGTCGTCGTCATCTGGGCTCTCTTCGGCTACAGCCTCGCCTTCACCGGCGGCTCCGATTTCATCGGCGGCTTCTCCAAGGCCTTCCTCTCGGGTGTGACGACCGACTCGAAGGCGGCGACGTTCAGCGTGGACGCCAACATCTCCGAGCTCGTCTACATGTGCTTCCAGATGACCTTCGCGGCGATCACGCCCGCGCTGATCGTCGGTGCTTTCGCCGAGCGCATGAAGTTCTCGGCTGTTGCGCTGTTCATTCCTCTCTGGGTCACACTGATCTATTTCCCAATCGCGCACATGGTCTGGTACTGGGCTGGTCCGGACGTGATCACGGATGCGGCCAAGGCGCTTGCCGCCGCGGCTGACGGCGCCGCGAAGACGGCAGCGCAGGCGAAGCTTGACGAGATCAATGCCGACGCAGGCTGGATCTTCAAGAAGGGCGCGATCGACTTCGCGGGCGGCACCGTCGTGCACATCAACGCGGGCATCGCCGGGCTTGTCGGCGCTCTCCTGATCGGCAAGCGCACCGGCTACGGCAAGGAGCTGATGGCTCCCCACTCGCTGACCATGACCATGATCGGCGCCTCGCTGCTCTGGGTCGGCTGGTTCGGCTTCAACGCCGGCTCGAACCTCGAAGCTTCGGGCGGCGCTGCTCTCGCCATGACCAACTCCTTCGTCGCGACCGCGGCGGCGGCGTTGTCCTGGATGTTCGTTGAGTGGACCGTGAAGGGTCATCCCTCGCTGCTCGGCGCGCTGTCCGGCGCCGTCGCGGGTCTCGTGGCGGTCACCCCGGCGTGCGGCTACGCCGGCCCGATGGGCGCAATTGTGCTCGGGTTGGTTGCTGGTGCGGTCTGCCTGTTCTTCTGCACGGTCGTGAAGAACGCGCTGGGCTACGACGACTCGCTCGACGTGTTCGGCGTGCACTGCATCGGCGGCATCCTCGGCGCACTCGCCACCGGCATCCTGGTGAACCCGGCGCTCGGCGGCACCGGCGTCATGGACTACGCCGCCGGCAAGATCGCCGACTACGACTTCGCGACGCAGATGGTTGCCCAGCTCTGGGGCGTCTGCACCACGCTGGTGTGGTCGGGTGTCGGTTCGGCAATCATCTTCAAGGTCGTCGACGTGATCGTCGGGCTGCGTGCCAATGTCGAGACCGAACGCGAAGGCCTCGATATCACCGAGCACACGGAGCGCGCCTACAACATGTGATTCCTCCCGGGGCGCGATCCCCAAGGATCGCGCCCAGAACTACGGTCTGGGCACATACCCGGCAATGCCCCGACCGTTGAGGGGCTCCAGCGCAAGTTGGAGCCCCTTTCTTTTTGCTCGCAGCCCAGGAAGAGATGCACCAGGCCGCCCGGGGTAACTGGCTTGGAGTACGTGCACGCGATCAGGCGGCGACAGGTGAGCGGTCGTCCGCCTGCACCACGCGATCGCGGCCGCGGCGTTTCGCGGCATAGAGCGCATGGTCGGCAATTCGCATCAATTCCGCGAGCTCGACGCCGCCGGCCGAGACGGTGAAGCCGATGCTGATCGTCACACGTTCCACCGCGGCACCGATCGCGACCTCTCGCGCCGCGCAGGTGGCGCGGATTTCCTCCGCATACCGCTCGGCTTGGTCGCGGCTTATTCCGGTCATCAGCGCTGCGAACTCCTCGCCGCCATAGCGCGAAACGAGCGCGCCATTCTTGGCCGCGAACCGACGCAGCACGTCGGCCATTTCCACCAGCACCTTGTCCCCGGCCTCATGCCCCGACCTGTCGTTGATGGACTTGAAATGATCGATGTCGAACATGAACAGGGTCGCCGGCTCACCCATGGCACGCGCCGCCTTCAGGGCCGAGGCACCCGCGTCGTCGAAACCACGCCGGTTGAGTAGTCCCGTCAGCTCGTCGGTTTGCGAGATGCGCGACAGCTCCGCACGCGTCAGCGTTAGTTCCCGCATCAAGAGCGCCGACCGGTAGCTGAGGAAAGCGGTGAGCGCCGCAGAGATTGCTGCGGCAATCACCAGGCTGAAAACGTCCATATGGCCGACCCGAACCGTTGCATCGAAATCGGGCCCGAAATGCAGGAGCAGCATCGACCCTGCCATGAGGAGGGTAAGGCCCACGGCTGTTGCAACGCGCCTGGCGGTATGGCGAAGCACGTCGCCATGCGTGCTGATCTGGATGCTCATGAGTGGCCCTTTGGTGACGCGACTCAGCATTGACAGTCATTACGAAGTGCCAAAGGCCAGGCAGAGTTTACGAAAAGCGTTAAGCTTCGACAAAACCGGTAGAATATGCGCCAACTGGAACCCGGCCCCGGAAAGGGCCAGTTTCGTCGCGATTGGACTGTCATCTCGTTGTTTTCAGCAAATTATCCGGTCTGGACGGCAGCGCCGACCGATGGTTAATCGCGTCTTAACCTCGCCCTATCTATGGTTGGCCTGATCCGCTTTCCGGCCGGTCTTCCATGCGATCGGCAGTTCCAAGAGTACTGGCGCTTTACGTATGGCTATGACCGCTTCATCCCGTGCGCCGCAGAGCGGTGGAAGCTTTGAAAACGAGCGATCGCCATTCGCCCGGCTGGCAGAGCTGCTGGCGCCGTACCAGCCCGGTAAACCACTGATAACGCTTTCGTTGGGCGAGCCGCAGCATCCGGTTCCGTCCTTTGTCGGCCCGGTCCTGGCCCAGCATATCGCCGAATTCGGCCGGTATCCGATTGCCAAGGGCATCGAGCCGTTCCGAAAGGCGGCAGCCAACTGGCTGTGCAGGCGATTCAGCCTGCCCCGCCCAATCGATCCCGAGACCGAAATCCTGGTGCTCAACGGCAGCCGCGAAGGCCTGTTCTTCGCCGCGCTGACCGCGACCCGCTACGTCGGCGAGCGCCGCGGTGCGCCTGCCATCCTGGTGCCGAACCCGTTCTACCCCGTCTATGGCGTCGGCGCCCGTACCGCCGGCTGCGAGACCATCTGTCTTCCGACCACTCTCGAAAACGGATTCTTGCCCGATCTCGACTCGCTCGATGAGGCGACGCTCGCGCGAACGGTGGCGATCTACATCGCCTCCCCTGCCAATCCGCAGGGAGCGGTCGCTTCGCGTGACTACTTTTCGCGGTTGAAGCAGCTCGCCGACCGCTTTGGTTTCGTGATTCTGAGCGATGAGTGCTACTCGGAAATCTACACCAGGGATGCGCCCGGCAGCGCGCTCGAATGCGCCGGCCCGGATTTTGCGAATGTCGTTGCGTTCCAGTCGCTGTCGAAGCGCTCGAACCTGCCAGGTATGCGGGTGGGCTTTGCCGCCGGCGACAGCAAGTTCCTGAGCATGTTTCATGAGCTGCGCAACGTGGCCGCGCCGCAGGTGCCGGTGCCGCTGCAGCACGTGGCGGTGGCCGCCTACGGCGATGAGACCCATGTCGAGGAGAATCGCAGGCTCTACCGCATCAAGTTCGATCTGGCGGACCAGATTCTCGGAAACCGCTACGGCTATCGCAGGCCGGCCGGTGGCTTCTGCGTCTGGCTCGACGTGTCGCGGCATGGCGGTGACGAAGCCGCAACGGTGAAACTCTATAGCGAAGCCGGCGTACGCGTGGTTCCGGGCAGCTATCTGGCGCGACCGCAGCCGGATGGCTTCAATCCGGGCAAGGGCTATATCCGCCTTGCACTCGTGCAGGACGGCGAAACCACCGCGCAGGCCCTGCATCGCCTGGTCGAAACTTTGGGCTAGTCGCACGCCATGAGCATGTCGACGATCGAGCGTGTCATTCCTCTGGTCGGCCACCTGCCGACCTCCATCCGCGAGGCGTTGGCGCGGCGCCTGCGCGAGCTCGGCGGCCTCGGCCTGATTGCCCTGGCGGGTGCCGGCGCGGCCGCGCTGATGACGTGGTCAGTGCAGGATCCAAGCCTCAGCCACGCGACTTCGCGGCCGATCCGCAACATACTCGGTTATCCCGGCGCGATCGGCGCCGACCTGTCGATGCAAATTCTCGGCCTCGGCGCGATCATGCTGATTCTCCCGGTCGCGGTTTGGGGCTGGCGCATGCTCACCCATCGTCCCTTCGACCGCGAGGCACTGCGACTCGGCTCCTGGATCTTGTGCACGGTGATCGCAGCGGGCTTTGCAAGTTGCTGGCCCCATGGCGGCACCTGGCCGCTGCCCACCGGACTTGGCGGCGTCGTCGGTGATGCGCTGGTGCGGACGCCGGCGGTGGTGTTCGGACCGCCCGGCGTGCTCTATCGATTCGTCCTCGGCACCCTCCTGTTCGTAGCCATGGCTGCCAGCTTCCTGTTCGCCGGCGGACTGGGCTCACGCCAGGCCGAAGAAGAGCTCGATGCGGAAGAGGAGGACGCGTCCCCGGAGGAAGACGGCGATCGCGGCTCGGTCTCTCTGGGCTGGCTGTTCCATGCCGTGATGAGCGCCAAGGCGCGCCTGGGCTGGCTGTTGACTGCGGCCTACCGGTCGCTCGTCTCGAGCGCACCGCCGCCGCGCCGTTCCGCCTTTGAACGCCAGGAGCCGAGTCTCGTGCGGCGCGGGACTGCGTCGCTGGCGCCGCATGAAGACGAAGACGTCGAGGAAGAAGAGGAGGACGCGGAGGAGGAGGAGGAAGACGCGCCGGCTGCGCGGGCTCCGCGCAAGAAGGCCGCCTCGCGCCCGGTGCGCAAATCCTCCGACAAGTTCGAAATGCCCTCGGTGTCGATGCTCGCGGCGCCCAAAGCCGCCGACCGCCAGCCGCTCACGAAGAGTGAGCTGGAGGCCAATTCCCGCGCGCTGGAAGGCGTGCTGCAGGATTTCGGCGTTCGCGGCGAAATCGTCAAAGCCCATCCCGGACCGGTCGTCACGCTTTACGAGCTGGAGCCCGCTCCCGGCATCAAGTCCTCGCGGGTCATCGGTCTCTCCGACGACATCGCGCGCTCGATGAGTGCGCTGTCCGCACGCGTTGCCGTTGTCCCCGGCCGCAACGCGATCGGCATCGAACTGCCCAACGCCCATCGCGAGAAGGTTTACCTGCGCGAGCTGCTGACATCGAAGGACGCCATCGAAACGATGGCAAAGCTGCCGCTCTGCCTCGGCAAGAACATCGGCGGCGACTCGGTCATCGTCGATCTCGCCCGCATGCCCCATCTTCTGATCGCCGGCACCACCGGCTCCGGCAAATCGGTCGCGATCAACACCATGATCCTCAGCCTGGTCTATCGGCTGCGGCCCGACCAATGCCGATTAATCATGGTCGATCCGAAGATGCTCGAGCTTTCCGTCTACGACGGCATCCCCCATCTGCTCACGCCCGTCGTGACCGACCCCAAGAAGGCCGTCGTCGCGCTGAAATGGGCGGTGCGCGAGATGGAAGAGCGCTACAAGAAAATGGCCAAGCTCGGCGTCCGCAATATCGACGGCTACAACGTCCGCATCGCCGAGGCGAAATCCAAGGACGAAGAGCTCACGCGCACCGTGCACACCGGTTTCGACAAGGAGACCGGCAAGCCGATCTATGAGGAAGAAAAGCTCGAGCTCGAGCCGCTGCCCTTCATCGTCATCATCGTCGATGAAATGGCCGACCTGATGATGGTCGCCGGCAAGGACATCGAAGGCGCGGTGCAGCGTCTTGCGCAGATGGCGCGCGCCGCGGGCCTGCACGTAATACTCGCGACTCAGCGTCCGTCAGTCGACGTCATCACCGGCACGATCAAGGCGAACTTCCCGACCCGCATCTCGTTCCAGGTCACCTCCAAGATCGACAGCCGGACGATTCTCGGCGAGATGGGGGCCGAGCAGCTGCTTGGCCAGGGCGACATGCTCTATATGGCGGGCGGCGGGCGCATCAGTCGCGTGCACGGACCGTTTGTCTCCGACGAAGAGGTCGAGAAGGTGGTGCGGCACCTGAAGACGCAGGGCCAGCCCGAATATCTCGAGGCCGTCACCGCCGAAGAGCCGAGCGCCGAGGATGGTGCGGTATTCGACGCGACCGGCATGGGCTCGGATGGCGGCGGCGATCTCTACTCACAGGCCGTGGCGATCGTCAAACGCGACCGCAAGGCCTCCACAAGCTACATTCAACGGCGGCTGCAGATCGGCTATAACCGCGCCGCCTCGCTGATGGAACGCATGGAGCTCGAAGGCATCGTCGGACAGGCCAACCACGCCGGTAAGCGCGAGATCCTGATCGAGGAAGAAGACAGCCACATGTGAGGCTCTTGTCCCCGACCGGGATCACCTTCACGAAAAAACGATCTCTGCTTTTGGCCGAAACCACTGTAAAAGGGCGCCTAGCCAGACAGGACCACGCGTGACGACAATTCTGAAGATGAGAATGGCTACCTCATTCGCGGCGCGCAGCGCGCGCCTCGCGGTGCTTGCGCTGCTCGTGGCGTCGATGGCTGCGGCCGCGGCGACCTCCTCCGCGCAGACCGTTCCAATTCCGAAGCCCGCGCCGAAGGGGCGCGACGGTATGCAGATGAGCGCATCCGACGGGCAGAAGGCACCGGCAACAACCGGCACCACGCGGACCGCGCCGCCGAATCCGGTCATTCCCGATCCGCGCCGCAACGTGCCTACCAACATCTTCCAGAGTTTCGATGCCAACCAGAAGGCGCAGGCCGCGAGGGTGAGCGCGTACTTGTCCTCCCTCCAGACGCTGGTTGGGAACTTCGTCCAGGTCGGCCCTGACGGCAGCAAGACCAAGGGCGATTTCTATATCCAGAAGCCGGGCAAGGTGCGCTTTGAATACGACCCGCCGGTCCCGATCGACATCATCGCCGACGGATCCTCGCTGGTGGTGCGCGATCGGAAGCTGGCGACCCAGGACGTCTATCCGCTGTCGCAGACACCGCTGCGATTCTTGCTGTCCGACCGCATCGACCTGATGAAGGACACGAACGTAGTCCACGTGACGGCCGACGATCTCTACATCACCGTCGTCATCGAGGAGAAGCAGGCCCTGATCGGAACCAGCCGCCTGATGCTGATGGTCGGTGCCAAGGACGGCCAGCTGAAGCAATGGACCGTGACCGACCCGCAGGGCTATGACACGACCGTCGCTGTCTACAATCTGGATTCCACCAAGAAGGTCGATCCCAGCCTGTTCAAGATCGACTTCACCAATTACGGCCCGCCGCCGGGTTGATCGGGAGTCGCCGCAGGCCGCGGCAAGCACGACGGCTCGTCATTTGTGCAGGAATAGCGTGGATGGCCGGCCAGGTCCGGCGGTGTCCGGATCGACAGCCGCATGATCCGTGTTAAGACGCATTTCCAATGCGTCTTTCCCTGACAACCTGGAACATTAACTCGGTGCGGTTGCGCATCGACCTCGTCGCAAAGTTTCTCAAGAGCGCGCGACCAGACATATTGTGTCTGCAGGAAACCAAGTGCATCGACGACGCCTTCCCGCTGAAGCGCTTCAGGCGGCTCGGCTACGAGCACGTCGCGCTCAACGGGCAAAAGGGCTATCACGGCGTAGCCATCGTTTCGAAGCTGCCGTTCGAAGCCACCGACGTCCGCACCTTCTGCGACAAGGTGGATTCGCGTCACATCTCGGTTGAGTTCGGCGACAAGTCGCGGCTGACAAAGCCGCTCGTGCTGCACAATTTCTACGTGCCCGCCGGCGGCGACATTCCCGATCCCGAACTCAACCCGAAATTCGAGCACAAGTTACGCTTTCTCGACGAGCTGAAGGCGTGCGAGCCCTTGCATCCGCGCGGCGAGGATCGCCACATCCTGGTCGGCGATCTCAACGTTGCCCCGCATGAGAACGACGTCTGGTCGCACAAGCAATTGCTCAAGGTTGTCTCGCACACGCCGATCGAATGCGAGAAGCTGCTTGCCGCCCAGGCTGCGGGCGAGTGGATCGACGTTGCGCGCGACCGCATTCCGCTGTCCGAGAAGATCTATACCTGGTGGAGCTATCGCGCCGCCGACTGGACCGTCGGTGATCGCGGGCGGCGACTCGACCACATCTGGGTGTCGCGCGCGCTCAAGGATGCGGTCAGCGATTTCACCGTCCTGCGCGCAGCCCGCTCCTGGCAACGTCCGTCGGACCATGTGCCGGTAACGGTGACGCTGGAGGCCTGATCGCCCCGCTCGCCGGCGATTGCCGGGATCGGCTTGTCAGGTGCTCAGCTTCCCGCCGGCGATCAGGATGTCACTGGCGATCTGGCTCGAGCGGACGGCAAACTCGTCACGCAGCCGGCGCGCGGCAGCGGGATCGCTTTCCAGCACGCGCTGGAACAGGCTGCGGGCGACACGGATCACGGCGGACTGTTCAAGGGCGATCGCGGTAGATGGCCGCTTCATCGGCACGACCAGCGCGAGCTCACCGATCAGCGCTCCGGGGCCTGCAATCATCTCGGCACCAGCGTGGTCCTCGACGCGAAACGCCCCGCGCTGCACGACGAATCCTGCATCCGCGTCCTCCCCCTGCCTGAACAGGAGGTCGCCGCGGGCAAGGTTTCGCTGCTCCGAGCCGATCGCCAGCATGCGCAACGCGTCGTTCCCCAACAAGTGCAGGGTTGGGACACGCTCCAGGAGCGCTACATCATCATCAATCGACATTGACTACCGACGATCGAGACACGCGGATTTGGGCGATTCGCAAGTCCCGAAGCGTATCACGGCACCAGCTTGTAGCCACCGGCTTCCGTGACCAGGATCTCGGGATTGGCCGCGTCCTTTTCGATCTTCTGCCGCAACCGATAGATGTGGGTTTCCAGCGTATGGGTGGTGACGCCGGAATTGTAGCCCCACACTTCCTGCAGCAGCGTCTCGCGGGAGACCGGCATCTGGCCGGCGCGGTAGAGAAAACGCAGAATGGCGGTCTCCTTCTCCGTCAGCCTCACCTTCCTGGCGTTGGCGGCGGTAAGCATCTTGGAACCGGGACGGAAGCTGTAGGGGCCGACCGAGAATACCGCGTCCTCACTGGCCTCATGCTGGCGGAGCTGTGCCCGGATTCGCGCCAGCAGAACCGCAAAGCGGAAGGGCTTTGCAACATAGTCATTGGCGCCCGATTCCAGCCCCAGGATCGTGTCGGAGTCGGTATCGTGCCCAGTCAGCATGATAATCGGAGCTTTAAACCCGCCCTTGCGCAGGGAGCGGACGACCTCGCGCCCGTCGGTATCGGGCAGGCCGACATCCATCAGCACGAGGTCGGGGGAATTGGCCTTTGCGGCGCTGGCGCCCTTGGCACCGGTATCGACGCCGGAAGCTTCGAATTCTTCGTGCAGCGACAATTGCTCCACCAACGTATCGCGCAGATCAGTGTCGTCATCCACGATCAGGATCTTGCGGGCATTGGCCATAGGTACATCCTTCTGGGGCCGGCCGATGCGCCAAAGGCACGCTCAGCCGCGATAAGAAAAGTTTGGGGTCGGCTGTTCTTAGTATTCGTCTTGAGGTAGTGGGCCGTTACCGATTCACAAGCCATGATCAATTTACTCCAGAACTCCGGGGCATTTTGATGAATGTCCTGTAATGAACCCCTATCCGCCGATTCGCATGAAAAGACAATCTATATCAAGGACTTACATAATCGCTCGCCGGCTGCCGTCCCTCTCTTTGGTCCGTGTGAGACCTGCGGCAGGTAACCCTCGCCGGGGCTGGCTGACCGCGGGTCCCCTGGCGATTCCGGTTGCGCTGGGGCGGGGCGGTATTCGGGTGAATAAGCGCGAGGGAGATGGAGGCACTCCGAAGGGCATCTTCCGGCCGCGACGATTGTGGTGGCGGGCCGACCGTCACCGCCGGCCGCGAACCTTCCTGCCGGTGCGCGCGATTACCGCCGAAGACGCCTGGTGCGAAGACCCGAACGACCGTCACTACAATCAGCCGATTCGGCTCAAGCAGGCCACCGCCGGCGATCGGCTGCGACGCGAGGACCATCTCTACGACTTCATCATTGAGATCGACCACAATACGCGCCCGCGGATTGCCGGCCGGGGCAGCGCCGTCTTTCTCCATCTGGCACGGGAAAACTTCGGCCCGACCGCAGGTTGCGTCTCAATGACGAAGCAGGCGATGTTGCACCTGCTGCAAAGGCTGTCGCCGCGCAGCAGGATCGTAATCGGGTGAGAAGAGACGAATGCTCGACAACAACCAGATAAGGGCCGCCTCGCGCATTCTGTACGGTCATTGGCGCGCCGGCACCAAGCTCGAGAATCTGGATGCGCCGCTGCGGCCCCGCGACCGCGCCGAGGGCTACGCCATTCAGGCGGCGATCGAAACCTGTTCCAGCAGCACACTATTCGGCTGGAAGATCGCGGCGACCAGCGAGGCCGGGCAGAAGCATATCAACGTTGCTGGACCCATGGCCGGACGGATCCTGTCCGACACCGTCATTGCCGACGGCGGCACCGCGTCGATGAAGGGAAACGAGATGCGCGTCGCCGAGCCCGAATTCGCTTTCCGCATGGGTCGAGATCTGCCGCCGCGGTCGATACCGTATGGGGTGGCCGAGGTACTCGCCGCCGTCGAGACCTTGCATCCCGCGATCGAAATCCCGGACTCGCGTTTTGTCGATTTCGTCAGCGCCGGCGAGCACCAACTGATTGCCGACAATGCCTGCGCGCACCTGTTCGTGCTGGGCGCGCCGGCAAGCGCGAATTGGCGGGCGCTCGATCTGATCGAGGAGCGGCCGGTGATGACGTTGCGCCGCAAACGCCATGTCGGCCATGGCAGGAACGTGCTCGGCGATCCGCGTGTCGCGCTGGCCTGGCTTGCCAACGAATTGCGCGGACTTGGTATCACGCTGAGGACGGGAGAGGTCGTGACGACCGGTACTTGCCATCCGCCTCTGCCCATCCAGTCGGGCGACTTTCTTGGTGCCGATTTCGGCATGCTCGGAGCGGTGTCGGTGGGGTTCGAATAGCGCGGTTCTGCCGATGTGGCGAAGGCGCGCAGAGAGCGCCATGCAGTCGAATCGTCCCGCCCGGCTCTTTCGGTCAGTCAGCGGTGCCCGAAGATCGCCGAGCCCACGCGCACATGCGTGGCGCCGAGCTGAATGGCGGTGGCGAAATCCGCGCTCATGCCCATCGAGAGGTTCTTCAAGCCGTTGCGCGCGGCGATCTTCGCGGTCAGCGCGAAATGCGGCGCC
>NZ_JACRAW010000072.1 GCF_016213215.1 Bradyrhizobium sp.
AGCCGCCGTTGTAGAAGGCTTCCATGGCGGTATCGACCTGGAAGGTGTCGCCGGAGGCCGGATTGATGAAGCGCCTGATGCGGCCGGCGACGTGCGGAACGAACAGATAGGCGCTGAACAGGCCGGCGGCGCCGAGACCTGCGAGACCGAGCACCCAGATCATGCGCATGCCCGCGATGAAGAACAGCGCGCCCCACACCATCAGGATCAGCATGGTCTGGCCGAAATCGGGCTCCAGCACCAGGAGCGAGACCAGCATCAGGAGCAGCACCAGCGCCATCGAGGTTGCCGGCATCTCGGAGCGCTTGGTGGATTCGGAGAACAGCCAGGCCGCGATGACGACAAAGGCGGGCTTGGCGGATTCGGAAGCCTGAATGTTGACGCCGAGCAGCGTGATCCAGCGCCGCGACCCCTTCACCTCCGGGCCGAACAGCACCGTCGCCACGATCAGAATGATGCTGACCGCGAACACGATCAGCGCGCTGCGCCGGATCTGGCGCGGCGACAGGAAGGAGACGCCGATCAGCACGATCAAGGACGGCAGCAGGAACAGCACGTGGCGGCTGAAGAAGTGGAACGGATCGAGCCCGATCCGCGTCGCCACCGGCGGGCTAGCCGCCAGCGACAGAATGACGCCGCACAGCATCAGCGCGAGGACAGCGCCGAGCAGCGGCTTGTCGACGGTCCACCACCATTCGGAAAGGGGCGTGCGTTCTTCACGGGAGATCATGGGCGGTCGCCTGCGGCCAGAGATCAGACCATTGGTCTCCCATGATGGTTGCCGAAGGGTTAATGGGATCGGCTTGTTTCGAGATTTGGCCTCGCTTGCTCCGAGGCTGCTCCTGGAAAGATCGTCATGCCCGCGCAAGCGGGGATCCGGTACGCTTGCGACTCTTCAGCTCATGAATTGTAGGATGGTTTGAGCGCGGCGATACCCGTCAATCGACCCTGCTCTGGAACGATGGGTTTCGCTGCGCTCACCCATCTACTCCGTCACACCACCGGCTTCACGCCCGGCAGCGCGGTGACGAGGTCGCGGAACTTGGTACCGCGGATCTCGAAGTTGCGATACTGGTCGAACGAGGCGCAGGCCGGTGACAGCAGCACCACCGCGTCCGCAAGTCTGGAAGCCTGCGCATCGCGCGCGGCATGCTCGACGGCGACATCGAGCGTCTGGCTGATCTCGTGCGGCACGCGGTCGCCCAACGTGCTAGAGAATTCCTGGGCCGCCTCCCCGATCAGATAGGCCTTGCGGATGCGCGGGAAATATTCGGCAAGGCTGGTAATGCCGCCCTGCTTCGGCTTGCCGCCCGCAATCCAGAAAATGTCGGCAAAGGACGACAGCGCATGCGCGGCCGCATCCGCGTTGGTGCCCTTGGAGTCGTTGACGAACAGAACGTTGCCGAGGCGACCGACCTGCTCCATGCGGTGCGCAAGCCCCGGAAAGCTGCGCAGCCCGTTCTGCAAAACATCGAGGCTGATGCCCATCGCCAGCGCGCAGGCCGCAGCGCAGGCTGCGTTCTGCGCGTTGTGCAGGCCGCGCAACGAGCCGATGCCGCCGAGCTGTGCAATTTCGCTGCGCGCAGCACCAGAGGCACGCAGGATCGTGCCGCGCTCGACATAGATGCCGTCCGGCACCGGATTGCGCACCGACACGCGCACGACATTCTTGCCGGCGCGATCGAGCCGGTCGGCGACGTCGCGGCACCAGCCGTCGTCGACGCCGACAACCGCCGTGCCCTGCGCCTGCACGTCGGCGACGAGGCGCTCCTTCACCTCTGAATAATGCTCGATGGTGCCGTGGCGGTCGATATGGTCCTCGCTGACATTGAGCAGGATGCCGACGGAAGGATCGAGCGACGGCGTCAGGTCGATCTGGTAGGACGACATCTCGACGACATGGACGCGCCCCATGCGCGATGGCTCGAGCGACAGGATCGCCGTGCCGATATTGCCGCCCATCTGGGTGTCGTAGCCCGCCGTGCGCATCAGATGCGCGATCAGCGCGGTCGTGGTCGACTTGCCGTTGGTGCCGGTGATGGCGACGAACGGCGAGTTCGGCGCATGACGGCGGCGCTCGCGGCAGAACAGCTCGATGTCGCCGATGACCTCGATGCCCGCCTCGCGCGCCTTCAGGACGCTCCAGTGCGGCGCCGGATGCGTGAGCGGCACGCCGGGGGCGAGAACCAGCGCCGCGAAGTTCGCCCAGGACAAATTGCGAAGATCAGCGGCGAGAAAGCCGGCCTGCACCGCCCTGGCGATGTTGTCGGCATTGTCATCCCCCGCAACCACCTCCGCCCCGCCCGCCTTCAAGGCGTGGCAACTCGCAAGCCCGGAGCCGCCAAGGCCGAAAACCGCGACGGTCTTGCCGGCAAAGGAGGTGATGGGGATCATGTTTGTCGTTACCGCAGCTTCAGCGTGGAGAGGCCGGCCAGCGCCAGCATCACCGAAATGATCCAGAAGCGGATCACGATCTGCGGCTCGGTCCAGCCCAACTGCTCGAAATGGTGATGGATCGGCGCCATCTTGAAGATGCGCTTGCCCGTCAGCTTGAACGAGGCCACCTGCACGATGACGGAGACCGCCTCCAGCACGAAGAGGCCGCCGATCACCGCGAGCACGATCTCGTGCTTCACAGCCACCGCGATCGAGCCGAGCATGCCGCCAAGCGCGAGCGAGCCGGTGTCGCCCATGAAGATCGAAGCCGGCGGCGCGTTGAACCACAAGAAGCCGAGACCCGCACCCAGCACGGCACCGCACAGCACCGCGAGTTCGCCGGTTCCGGGCACGTAGTTGATCTGCAGATAGTCTGAGAACACGGCGTTGCCGGCCAGATACGAGATCATGCCGAAGCTCGCGGCTGCGATCATGACCGGCACGATGGCAAGACCATCGAGGCCGTCGGTGAGGTTCACTGCGTTGCCGGCGCCGACGATGATGAAGGCACCGAAGATCACGAAGAACCAGCCGAGGTTCAGCACGAGATCCTTGAAGAAGGGAATGGCGACCGAAGACGAGGACGGATCGCGGCCGAGCCTTACCAGCGCGTAGCAGGCCGCCAGAGCGATGACCGCCTCGATGGCCAGGCGGATGCGGCCCCCGAACCCGCCCGAGGTCTGCTTCGTCACCTTCAGATAGTCGTCATAGAAGCCGACGAAGCCGAAGCCGAGCGTCACCGCCAGCACGATCCAGACATAGGGGTTGAGCGGGTTGGCCCACAGCACCGTTGCGACCACGAGCCCGGAAAGGATCATCAGCCCGCCCATGGTGGGCGTGCCTTTCTTGGTGAGCAGATGGGACTGCGGCCCGTCGGTACGGATCGGCTGGCCCTTGCCCTGGCGAATGCGCAGGTTGTCGATGATCCACGGCCCGAACAGGAAGACAAACAGCGCGCCGGTGACCACGGCGCCGCCGGTACGAAAGGTGATGTAGCGGAAGACGTTCAGAGCGGTTCGAAAGATGCCGAAACCCGGAACAGTATTGGAGAGTTCGATCAGCCAGTAAAACATTCAAAAAGTCCTATGCCGCCGATCAGGCGGGCTTGCCGGGAACGCGCCGGTCTTCGCGCATTCGCGATCTGAGTTTCGTCCTTGGGCCAGGCGACCTTTGCACCGTGGTCTCGCCAGGGAAATGAGGCACGGAAGGATCACGCGACGAGGCATGAGCCAGTTTACGCCCTTGCCTGCAAGGCGGCCACTAGTCCCGGCACAAACTTGTTCACCCAGAACATCTTCTTGCTGCCCTTGACAACCACAACATCGCCTGCCTCCAGCAGCTTCGCGACCATCCGCGGATCGAGCGTTGCCGGGTCCTGGTGCCAGCCCAGCCGCTTGTCCGCCGGCAGCACGTCGTGGAGGTGATGCATCAGGGGGCCGACGCAGTAGATGCCGTCGATACCGGGCAAATGCCTGGCCAGCGCCGTGTGGTAAGCGGGAGCATCACTGCCCAGCTCCAGCATGTCGCCCAGAATGGCGATACGGCGACCGCTCTTGACGGGCCGCGCCTTCAGGCTTTCGAGCGCCGCCGCCATACTGGCGGGATTGCCGTTGAAGCTGTCGTCGATCACCGTGATGCCGCCGACGGCCTGCTCGACGCCGCGCCCGCTCATGATTTCGACATCATCGACCCGGCCGGCCAGCGCGGTCACATCGAGAGCTGCGGCGTGGATCGAGGCGAGCGCGGCCAGCGCATTGTGCAGACGGTGCGGCGCGCCGGGCGTGAGGCTGAATTCAATCCGCTGGCCGGCTACCTGCGCCGTCACTGCCCACCCCTCGTCTTGCGGCGCATGGTTCAGCTCTCGCACCTCTGAACCCTCGCCGAAGCGGATGATCCGGCCGTTCCATTCCGGCGCGGCGATATCCGCCGGCAACACCAGGACACCATCCTTTGGCAGGCCCAGTGCGATACTCACCTTCTCGCGCCGGATCGCCTCCAGGCTGCCGAGCTTTTCCAGATGAACTGGCTGCACATTGACGACGAGCGCTACCGTCGGCCGCGTCAATTCGCTCAGCCGCGCGATCTCGCCGGTCTGGTTCATGCCCATCTCCACCACCCAGAGACTGGCGTCCGGACTGGCGTTGCAGAGGGTCAGCGGCACGCCCCAGAAATTGTTGAAGCTGCTCGGGCTGGCGTAAGCGCCCGGATAGGCGGCGAGGAACTCCTTCGTGCTGGTCTTGCCCGCGCTTCCGGTGAGTCCAATCACCGGACCGTTGAACCGCGCCCGCGCCGCGCGCGCCAGCGCCCACAAGCCATCGATCAGCGTATCCTTGACGATGAGCTGCGGGATGCGAACGCCTGCGATCTGGTGCGGCACGATCATCGCGACCGCGCCGGAGCTTTCCGCGTTGCCTGCGAATTCCCAGCCGTCGCGCGCGCTGGCGAAACTGGAAATGAAGCCGCCGCTCGGCGTGCCGCTCAAGGCGACGAACAGGCTTCCCGGCTTCACCTGCCGGCTGTCCTGCGTGACAAAGTCGATTCCCGTGTCAGGAAACGATCCTGCCAGTCCCAGCGCCTTTGCTACTTCGGCTATCGTCCACAACGGTTTTGCGCTCATGCGCCCCCCTGCGAGAGCGCGGCGGCCACCGCCTCGTGATCGCTGAACGGCAACACGAGATCGCCGACGATCTGGCCGGTCTCGTGTCCCTTGCCGGCGATCAGGAGCGCATCCCCCGGCTCCAGTTCGTCGATGGCGGCGCGGATCGCCGCAGCACGATCGCCGATCTCCCGCGCGCCCTTGGCGGCGTCGAGGATCGAGGCTCGAATGTCTTCCGGCTTCTCGCTGCGCGGATTGTCGTCGGTGACGATGACGCTGTCGGCATTCTCGGTTGCGATCGTGCCCATCAGCGGCCTCTTGCCGGCATCACGATCGCCGCCCGCACCGAACACGACGACGAGCTTGCGCCTGGCATAAGGCCGCAGTGCCTGCAGCGCCTTCGCCAGCGCGTCGGGTTTGTGCGCATAGTCGACGAAGATCGGCGCGCCGTTGCGCTCGCCGACCCGCTCCAGCCGGCCCTTGGCGCCTTCGAGACGATCGAGAGTGGCAAACACCGCATCAGCATCGCTGCCGGTGCCGATGGCTAGCCCAGCGGCGACCAGCGCATTCTCGATCTGGAAGGCCCCGACGAGCGGCAGGCAAATGGCGAACTTGCGGCCGCGATGCTCGAGTTCGAGCCTTTGCGCAAAGCCGTCGACCTCTGCCTTGATCAGGCGAATGCCCTCGCCTGCCCCGTCGCCATTGCGGCCGACCGCCATCACGCGCAAGCGCCGCGTTCGCGCCGCCTCAAGCACCAGTGTCGAGCAATCGTGATCGGCCGAAATCACGGCAGCGCCGCCGGGCGGGACAAGATCACGGAACAGCCGCAACTTGGCGGCAAGGTAGTGCGCGACATCGGGATGATAATCCATATGGTCGCGCGACAGGTTGGTGAAGCCGCCGGCCGCAATGCGCACACCGTCGAGCCGATACTGGTCGAGCCCGTGCGAGGAGGCCTCGAACGCCAGGTGCGTGACGCCGTCGCGCGCGATCTCGTCGAGCTGCCGATGCAGCGCGATTGGATCGGGTGTCGTCAGCGAGCCGTAGACCGTGCGTTTGGGCGACACCAGGCCGATCGTGCCGATAGAGGCCGAGATGTAACCGAGATGCTCCCATATCTGCCGCGTGAACGCCGCGACCGACGTCTTGCCGCTGGTGCCGGTCACCGCCGCGATCGTCGCCGGTTGCACCGGGAAGAATCGTGCCGCAGCCAGCGCGAGCGCGCGCCGTGGATTCGGGGTAGCGACGAACGGCACGCGGCACCCGCCCGGCGGCGGATGATCGCCGGCGACCGCCACCGCGCCGGCCGCAATCGCCGCCTCGATAAAGCGCGCGCCGTCGGTCTTGGTGCCGGCGAGCGCAAAGAACAGATCCCCCCTCTCGACCGCGCGGCTGTCGACCGCAAGGCCGGTGACCTCGACCGCGTCCGCGGGAGGCTCGATCCTGGCGTCATCGCCAAAGAGGTCACGAAGCTTCATGGTTTTCCGGTTCGGACGGCGCGCGGGAACCTGCGGCAGCGCCGCGGTGACGCAAAGACTCAGCAGCACCTGCCACGGCTTACTGGGTTGTCCTGGATGCTGCAAGAATAAGGCGGTCGGACGGCGGCAGATTGAAGCGCGGCTCGATTCCCAGCAGCGGCGCGATTCGCGCGATCACATTGCCCCCCGTCGGTACCGCGTTCCAGCCGGAGGTGATGAACCCGTGGGTCTCCTTCAGCGGCTGGGGCTCGTCGATCATGATCAGGAGCTGGTAGCGCGGGTTGTCCGCGGGCAGGATCGCGGTGAAGGCGTTGAGCACGCGCTTCTTGGCGTAGCGACCGTTGATGACCTTCTCGGCGGTCCCGGTCTTGCCGCCGATATAGTAGCCATTGACGTCGGCTTTCCTGGCGGTACCGATCTCGGCGTTGAGCCGCATCAGATAGCGCATCTTATCCGAGGTCTCGGGCTTGATCACACGCTTGGCGAGCGCCATCGCTTCCTGTTCGGTCCGTTTCAGGAAAGTCGGCGGGATCAGATAGCCGCCGTTGACCAGCGCGTCGATGCCCATCACGGCCTGCAGCGGCGCCACCGCGACGCCGTGACCGAAGGCGATGGTGACGGTGTTGAGCTCGGCCCAGCGCCTGGGCAGGATCGGCGAGGCGCTCTCCGGCAGCTCGGTGCGCAGCCGTTCAAGCTGGCCCATCTTGCGCAGGAAGGCCTTGTGCGCCTCCACCCCCTGCGACAGCGCAATACGCGCCGCGCCGACGTTCGAAGAGTAGTAGAACACTTCCTTCGTGTTGATCATCCGACCGAGCGCATGATCGTCGTGGATGGTGAACTTGCCGTAGCGCAGGGGCCCGCGCGCATCCCACATCGAGTTGAGATTGACCTTGCCCGAGTCGAGCGCCATGGCGAGCGTGAACGCCTTGAAGGTCGATCCCATCTCATACACGCCCGTGGTCAGGCGGTTGATGCGATCGGGATCATGCGCCTCCTTCGGGTTGTTGGGATCGAAGTCCGGTACCGAGACCATCGCAACGATCTCGCCGGTCCTGACGTTGGAGACGAGACCGGACGCGGCCTTGGCGCGATATTTCTCCTTGGCCTTCAGGAGCTCGTCGCGCAACGCGTGCTCGACGCGCAAATCGACCGACAATTCCACCGGCCGCTGCAGGCGGTCGGTGGCAAAGCCCGCGCGATGCAGATCGGCGAGCCCGTTGTTGTCGAGCCACTTCTCCATGCCGGCGATGCCCTGGTTGTCGATGTTGACGAGACCGATCAGGTGCGCGACCTCGTTGCCGGTCGGATAGACCCGCTTGTTCTCGCGCAAAAAGCCGATGCCGGGCACGCCGAGCTTGTGGATTGCCTGCTGCTGCTTGGGAGAGATTTCGCGCTTGAGCCAGACAAAACCTTTCTTCGACGACAGGCGCTCGCGCACTTCCACCGTGTCGAGGTCGGGCAATGTCGCGGTGAGCAACTCGATCGCCTCGTCCTTGTCGATGATACGACGCGGCTCGCCGAACAGGCTCGGCACCTTGACGTCGGTCGCGAGGATTTCGCCGTTGCGGTCGACGATATCCGGCCGCGCGGTTGCGATCGCGTCCTGCGCGGCGGCGCGGCGCGCGCTGTGGGCATCCGCCCCGATCGCGAACATCACCAGCCGTCCGCCGATCACGGCATATACCGCGGCCAATGCCAAAATGGCAAAGCCGACCCGCGCGCGGGCTTTCGCTGTGCGATCGACATTGCGCCCGTAGAGCAGGCCGCGGATCAGGCGCTGCCGCCAGGGTTCGGTCGGTTTTGCCGGCCGTGCGCCGCTCATCGCTTGGCCCCCGGCTTCGGCACCGAACCCGTGACGTTGTCGCTGTCTGCGGCCGCTTCAATCGTACCGATCATCGCGCCTATTGGATCCGGCTCGCCGGGCTTGACAAGGCGCGGCGGCCGTTCGGGCAGGTTCTTCAAGGGGTCGTATTGCGTGGCGGTGATCAGCTTCAACGGCAGGTGGCGTTCAACGAGCCCCTGGAGTCGCAGCGGAGCCTCCAGCTTGGCCCATTCGGAGCGCAGGACCGCAATGGCGTCGCGCTGCTCGCGGATCTCCGCATGCAGGCGCAGCACCCGTTCGGTGCGGGCAATGGAATCCATCTTGATCCGGTAGACATAGGCGGCGCCAAAGATCAGTGCGCCGATCACAAGCAGGTGGATCATGCGCATGTCAGCCTCCCCTCATCACGTCGGAGAGTCTCGGCCAGGACGGCTGGGGACCTGATGCCTGCGCCGGCGCCGCAGTGCGTTCGGCGGCACGAAGCTTGGCCGAGCGCGCGCGGGGATTGGCGGCGCTTTCCCGTTCGCTGGGCACAACCGGCCGCCGGGTCAGGAGCTGAAAGCTCGGCGCAAGCTGCGCGACTTCCGGCAGATGCCGCGAGCCACCGCCGGATTTGGAACGCTGGCTAAGGAAATTCTTGACGATGCGGTCTTCCAGCGAATGGAACGACACCACGACCAGCCGGCCGCCGGGCTTCAGCACCTGCTCCGCGGCTTCGAGCGCCAACGCGAGCTCGTCCAGCTCCTCATTGACGAAAATGCGCAGAGCCTGGAAGGTTCGCGTCGCCGGATGGATGTCGCCGGGCTTGGACCGCACCACCTTGGCAACGAGATCGGCCAGAGCCCGCGTCGTGGTGATCGGCGCCTCGTTCCGCGCCGCAACAATGGCGCGGGCGACTTTCCGGGAGTGACGCTCCTCGCCGAACAGGTAGATGATGTCGGCGAGATCCGCCTCGGACGCCTTTGCCACGATGTCCGCCGCGGTCGGCCCGGCCTGGCCCATCCGCATGTCGAGCGGACCGTCGAGGCGGAAGGAGAAGCCGCGGCCGGCCTGGTCGAGCTGCATGGAGGAAACCCCGACGTCCATCACGACGCCATCGACCGCCGCAAAGCCCTGGGCTGCGCAGACTTCCGCGAGGTGCGAAAACCGGTCTTCCACCAGGGTGAGCCGGCCGTCCGATTCGTCGACGAGGGAAAATCCGCCGGCGATCGCCGTGCGATCGCGATCGATGCCGACCACGCGGGTGCCCGGGATCTCGAGGATGGCGCGGCTATACCCGCCACCCCCGAACGTGGCATCGACATAGATGCCGCCCTCGCGCGGGGCGAGATACTCGACCGCTTCCTGGCCGAGAACAGGAATATGGGCCAGCGACGTCATGGCGGCGCCTTGGAGTGGGAACTGCGAACTAACGGGCCCATGACGCTTCGAATTCCTGGACCAACGGGCGCTTTCGCCGTTCCAAGGCGCCCGCGTGGCACGACTGCCGAGCCATCGGATCCCGGCGCGCAAACCCAGAGTTCCCTGTGGAATTGGTCGGGCACGCATGAGACTTCGAAGGTGAAGGAGGGCCTCGGCCGCCCCCGGAAACGGTTCGGCTCTTCATCACTCAGTAACGGCCGTTAGCGTTAAGAAAGCGTTGATAGGTCGATCACAACTCGCCTCGCGCGTCGGCCGGCGTCCCTCCGCACATAGGCTGTGCAAAATGTTCCCATCACCGGGATTGCGTGATTGCGCGAACGCACAGGTAAAGGAATAGTAAAGGAGTTGGCGCCCAGAGGCCCCGGCGTTTGCGTCCTCATTCCCGGTTTGAGTTATCCCATGTCGTACGGTTCGGTAGCGTCCGCAGGATCTGATTCGAAGCGTCACCGCGTTCTCCCGGTTCCCAAGGCCGCCGCGAGCATGAAAACCTTCGAACCCGACTCCTCGATCGTCTCCGATGTCATCCCTTCGCCGAACTACGGCGACCGCAACAAGGGACGCCTCCCGGACATGATCGTGCTGCATTACACCGGGATGCCGGACGTGGAAGGCGCGCTGGCGCGGCTGTGCACCACCGGCACCGACGTATCCGCGCACTATGTCGTCCTTGAGGATGGCCGGATCGTGCAGTGCGTCCAGGAGGCCAGGCGCGCCTGGCATGCCGGGACTTCGTTCTGGGCCGGCGAAGAGGACATCAACTCCTGCTCGATCGGGATCGAAATCGTCAATCGCGGGCATGACTGGGGCTATCCCGACTTTCCACTGCGACAGATCGCGGCCGTGATCGCCCTGTGCCGCGGCATCATGCTGCGCCGCAACGTCCCTTCGCACCGGGTGCTCGCCCATTCCGACGTGGCGCCTGCACGCAAGAAGGATCCGGGCGAAAAGTTCCCGTGGCACTCGATGGCCAATTCGGGCGTCGGACATTGGGTGCAGCCGGCGCCGATCATGCGCGGTGAGTCGCTGATGCTCGGCTCTATCAGCGACGACGTTTTGCACATGCAGCAGGCGCTGGCGAAATACGGCTACGGCGTCCCGCTCAGCGGCAAGTATGACGGGACGACCATGGAAGTGGTCTCCGCTTTCCAGCGTCACTTCCGTCCTGACCGCGTCGACGGCGTTGCCGATCACTCGACGCTCGCGACCCTGGAGGCGCTGCTCGCGAGCCTGCCCCCGGAAACAAAGCAGGTCGCGTCGAAGTAGGCGCTCATCGCCGTGTCGATTTGGCGAATTCCCCCAATCGGCGCGCAGAGCCGCCGCACCGGGCTTGACGAAACTCCTTTCAACCCCCATCCGTAAAGGCGTCAGTCGGCCGGACGGCCGCTCCGGCAACGGCCGAAAGGCCGCCGGGGAGGAAAGTCCGGGCTCCCTTGACATGCGGTGCCGGATAACGTCCGGCGGGGGTGACCCCAGGGAAAGTGCCACAGAGATCGAACCGCTTCCCCCACCCTTCATAGGGGTGGGGCGAGCAAGGGTGAAAAGGTGCGGTAAGAGCGCACCGCGGCTCCGGCAACGGGGCCGGCATGGCAAACCCCACCGGGAGCAAAACCGAATAGGGACGGCACAGCGGTCAGTTCGCGCTCGCGCGATAACACCGCGGGGCGATGTCAGGCCCGCCGTCCGGGTAGGTTGCTCGAGGCAGTGTGCAAACATTGTCCCAGAGGAATGGCCGTCACGTATCGTTCGCCACAAGCGGGCGGTGCCCTACAGAACCCGGCTTACAGGCTGGCTGATGATCGAACGAGGGGTTCGGCGCAAACCGCGCCGGACCCCTCACCATTTTGCGAGCCTCGCGGCACCGACCTCATGGCCGAACGCGCCTCGAAGCCGGAGACTGGAGGCGATGGCGCCGCACGCCGGGCGAAGCATCTGGTCTTTCACCCGCATAGGCATTGCTCGCGCCATATTGCTCCAGGCCCAACCTTGCCGCGGGCGTGAGCGCGCCACCGTTCAGCACGTCCCGGTTCGGGTTCGTCGCCTGAAAAGCTGCCGGCTCCGAAAAGCCCTGCGCAAATGACGGAGCGTGCGCGATGAGCGACATCAGAGCCGCTGCCATGACAGTCTTGATTCCAACCATCATCGTTCTCCAATCATGTTCGTGTACGGAGTTCGCGACATGCGAATGTGGTTGCTTTCGAAGCTCCCCAGAATTGCCCCGGCACGATCCATGTAGGAGCCGCGGCGGAAAGTGCCCGACTGTGGCGCATCACGCTTGCGTGCGAAGCCCAAATTGGCTCCTGTGCCGGCCCATGCTATTGCCGCGCATGGATCAACATTTCGCGATCGCACTGCGACAGGCGTGCATCGTCGCAAGGAATAATTGGTGGAAACGTTCACTTACGCGCTGCTGCTTTTTGGCGCGCTTGCCGGCGGTTTTGTCTCCGGGCTTGCCGGCTTTGGTCTGGCGCTGATGGCGCTCGGCATCTGGCTGTATGTGCTGCCGCCGTCGCTGGCGGTGCCGCTGGTCCTGATCTGCTCCGTCATCTCCCAGACTTCGACGCTGCCGTCGATGTGGAAGAGCTTCGACCTGTCGCTGGTGTGGCCGTTCCTGATCGGCGGACTTGCCGGCGTGCCGCTCGGGATCCTGCTTGTCGCGCACACCGAGCCCGCACATTTCAAGCTTGCCGTCGGCGTGCTGCTGCTCGTTTTTCCGACGGCGCTCTACCTCAATCGCAGGCCGCTGGCGTTCAAGGGTGGCGGCAGGCTCGCGGATGGCGCGATCGGCTTTGGCGGCGGGATTCTCGGCGGGCTCGCCGGGCTCTCCGGTCCGCTGCCGATCCTGTGGGCCAATGTGCGCGGCTGGAACAAGCACGAGCGGCGCGGCATCTTCCAGACCTTCAACTTCACCATTCTGGCAAGCGCGCTTCTTGTTCAGGCGCTCTCCGGCCTCGTCGAGCGCAAGGTGATCTTTTTGGCGCTGATCGCCTTCCCGGCAACGATCGCCGGAGCCTGGCTCGGCGCGCGGCTCTATCACGCACTGAGCGACAAGCATTTCAGCGACATCGTGCTTGGGCTCCTGTTCCTGTCCGGCGTCGGCCTCGTCTGGAGCAGCATCGGTCCGCATTAGCTGCATGCGCAAAGCCCTCCCGCTCGCGATGGACGCAGGCCGCTCAGTGTGCCGGCTCCGCCGTCGGTGCGTTGGGTCAGCATGACGGCGATGGATTGGAGCGCGCCGCTCTCTCAACTCCGTCATTGCGAGCGACTTGTCCGCAGTAGCTCAACGAAGGCGGAAGCAAAGCAAATCCAGAATCTGTCCGCGGTAACAGTCTGGATTGCTCACGTCGCTGTCGCTCCTCGCAATTGCACCACTGGCAGTTCCTCATCCTGAAGAGCGCGCTTGCGCGCGTCTTGAAGGATGAAGGCCCCACTGCATGCCAACAGCCCCGCGGCAACAGCCGGGCCTCGCCCTTCGAGACGCCGCGCTCACGCGCGGCTCCTCAGGATGAGGTGATGGAGTGTTGGCGCGGCAAGTTCCTGTTCAACTTTCAGACAGCAGACGCGACTTTGCATCCTCGCGGCGCTTGGCGTCCGAGTTTTGCTTCAAGCTCACCCTCTCTCATTGAAGACTCATTGAAGAGGGCGCAGGGAAGGCCGGGTGCCGGCTGGCACCCGCGGTCCGTGCGCAAACGCACACGGGTGGACCACAGGGCAG
>NZ_JACRAW010000073.1 GCF_016213215.1 Bradyrhizobium sp.
AGCCGAACGCTAGCTTCCGAGAACGGGAAACTGATGAGGACGTGTTTAACCCTTATGTTAGCGATTAAAGCGCGAATCCATTCCAGAGGGAGCACGCGCGATGAAAAAGGGTCTTCTGTTTTCCGCTATCCTGTCGACCGTAATCGCGACCGGTGTGGCCATGGCGCCGATGGCCTATGCCGCCGACGACATGAAAAAGGACACCATGTCCAAGGACACCATGTCGAAGGATTCGATGAAGAAGGACACGATGTCGAAAGACACCATGTCCAAGGATTCGATGAAGAAAGACGACGCCATGGCCAAAGACAATATGTCCAAGGACAGCATGAAGAAATAAATGGCCGGCCGCCGGGTTCTTTCATCCAGGGGCCCGGCGGGTACGTACTATGCCAACCGCCAATCACGGAAACGAATGATGAGCGCGGAAACGGCAGTCGACGGCAATCGGATCGCGGTACGGGAGACCGTTCATCCGCTCTGGGTGCGCGTCACCCATTGGATCAATGCGCTCGCCATCCTGGTGATGATCGGCTCCGGCTGGCAGATCTACGACGCCGCGCCGCTGTTTGACGGTCTGCGCTTCGGCAAGAGCATCTCGCTCGGCAATTGGCTGGCCGGCGCCTTGCTCTGGCATTTCGCCGCCATGTGGGTGCTGGCGATCAACGGCCTCGTCTATCTGACGCTCGGCATCGTCAGCGGCCGTTTCCGCCGCAAGCTGTTGCCGATCAGCCCGCGCCAAGTGCTGGCCGACGCCAAGGCGGCGCTCAGCTTCAAGCTCTCGCACGACGATCTGTCGCGCTACAACGCAGTGCAGAAGCTGCTCTATGCCGGCGTGATCCTCGCCGGCATCGTGGTGGTGCTGTCGGGCCTGGCGATCTGGAAGCCGGTGCAGCTGCAGGAACTGACCGCGCTGTTCGGCGGCTACGATGCGGCGCGCTACGTGCATTTCTTCGCCATGGCCGCGATCGTCGGATTCCTGGTCGTGCATGTGGCGCTGGCGCTGATCGTGCCGAAGAGCCTACGCGCCATGGTCACCGGGCGATAGGTGGGCATCATGCGCCAGCGTAGAATCATCCCCGGCGTCGATCCGCAACTGCTGATCAAGGATGCCGCCTCGCTGATGCCCGCGGCCTCCCGGCGCGCTTTCCTGCGCGGCGCCGCCAGCCTGGGCGCGCTTACCTTGCTGACCGGCTGCGACATCATCGACGGCGACACCGCCGAAGGCGTCTTGCGCAAGATTTCCGCCTTCAACGACGGCGCGCAGGCGGCGCTGTTCAGTCCGACCAAGCTGGCGCCGACTTATCCGGAAAGCGCCATCACGCGGCCATTACCGTTCAACGCCTATTACGACGAGGACGACGCGCCGGTAGTCGACGGCAACAGCTACAAACTCGAAGTGGCCGGCCTGGTCGACAACAAGAAGCCGTGGACGCTTGCCGAGCTGCACGCGCTGCCCGAGGTGTCGCAGATCACCCGCCACGTCTGCGTCGAAGGCTGGAGCGCCATCGGCTCCTGGCAGGGCACGCCGCTGTCGGAATTCCTCGCGCGCATCGGCGCCGACACCCGCGCCAAATATGTCTGGTTCAAATGCGCCGAGGGCTACACCAACACCATCGACATGCCGACCGCGCTGCATCCGCAGACGCAGATGACCTTCAAATACGACCACAAGATCCTGCCGCGCGCCTACGGCTTCCCGATGAAGATCCGCATCCCCACCAAGCTCGGCTTCAAGAACCCGAAATACGTGGTGGCGATGGAAGTCACCAATACCGACAGAGGCGGCTATTGGGAAAACCAGGGTTACAACTGGTTCAGCGGGTTGTAGCGTTCGGTTCGGTCGGTCGTCATGGCCCCGGACCAAAATAGACCAGCGATTCGAATGCCCTCGGTCGAATTCCAATTCGGCTTGGCGCGCGATCCTGCTTGACAGCGGCTATGCGCGAGACCGACATTAATATTGTTAAATTTGAGTCCGCTGTCGAATGCAAACAGGAGAATGCGGCATCATGACCAAAACCAGCACGTTTAGCGCGGCCCGACGTAGCGCATTGCGTCTGTTCGGACTTGGCGCTGCCGGCACCGTCATTGGCGTAGCCATTGGATCGGACAAGCTTTTCGCCAAGCAATTCGTCGGATCGGTGACGCCGGTGACCCCGCCGGACATGATTTATGATCCCGAACTTCAAATGATGGTCGATCCCGCGTCACGGCGGCCGATCTATCATGACTCCCAAAAGGTCGCGACGATCAACGCCACCGTGACCGCCGGCTGCCCGACCTGCCCCAAATGCGACGATAACTGTGGGTAATTAGAGCAATCCGCGACGCTGCCGACATTCGTCAGAATATCGCATAGCTTTCGTTTCAACCGATTCTGATCCGGGCTCGGCGGCCGTCGCGGGTGCAACGCCACATGATGGGCGGCGAGCCCGCTTCCCGGCGCGGGAGGGGGCCGACAGTGTCTAAGACTTGCGTTCTGATTACCGAGCGATTTGAGCCTACGGCGGACTGTCTGCTGGCGGAATTGCGGCGGCGCAACGTTCCGTGTTTGCGCTGGAATCTCGATCAGTTTCCGGTCAATGCCGTCTTGACCTATCGTGCATCGAACGATCATTTCGGCGCGGAAATGTCGATCGATGGACGCACGCTCGATGTTGCGTCGATCGGGAGCGTTTGGTGTCGTGGATTTCGGCCATCCGGATTTCCCGACGGTCTTGACGACGAAGATTTGAAATTTGCGCAGGAGGAATCGCAACGCGCGCTGGAGGCTCTCATGACGATCATGGGAGTCTTGTGGATGAACCACCCGCACTGCCACGCGCGCGCGAACTCGAAGGCCGCCCAACTTTACGTCGCTCGCCAGGTTGGCCTGGAAATTCCACCGACCGTCATCACAAACGATGCGAATGAGGTCCGTCGTTTTCTCACGCGATGGAAAGATTCGATCGTCTACAAGGCTCATTCGCAAAGCTTGAACCTTGAACCGGGAAAGGCCCTCTATACCGGAATTGTCACCGAGAACGAGATCAAGAACCTCGATCTGATCCGGACAAGTCCGGGCATATTCCAGCAATACGTGAAGAAGGCCTATGAAGTGCGAGCAACCGTGGTCGGCTCGCGCATCTTCGCCGCAAAAATCGACTCACAAGCAAATCCCGAAACAGAGATCGACTGGCGACGCAGGCCTTTTGACATCGAGGAACAGTCGATCGAGCTGCCGGCCGACGTCGCAGCCAAGATTCACGCATTCATGCAGATATTCGGGCTGCATTTCGGTGCGTTCGATTTCATCGTGACGCCTGACGGGCGCCACGTATTTCTCGAAATTAATCCGGCGGGGCAATATCTCTGGGTCGAGGCGCAAACCAAGCTTCCGATTACGGCGGCTCTTGTCGACGTCCTTAGCGAGGCCTGCCGGACGTGACCCCGAAGCCGGTCGAATCGGAGACGCCAGCCATTTCGCATTGACGGCGGCGCTGTTCGCGCTTGCCATTGCCTGCCTTGCCCTTTAGCACTCCGCGCAGTCGAGTAAATGGCGAGGCGTACAAAATGGCGACCCACAATCTTCTTCTATTGCCCGGCGACGGCATCGGCCCCGAGGTGATGGCGCAAGTGAAGCGCGTCATCGACTTCTTCAACAAGAAGGGCCCCGACGGGTTCACCACCGAGGAAGCCCTGGTAGGCGGCTGCTGCTTCGACGCCCACGGGGTCGCCATTACCGACGCCACCATGGAGAAGGCCAAGGCCGCCGACGCCGTGATCTTCGGCGCGGTGGGCGGACCGAAATGGGACAAGGTGCCCTTTGACGTGCGGCCGGAGGCCGGGCTGCTGCGCCTGCGCAAGGACCTCGACCTCTATGCCAACTTGCGTCCGGCGGTGACCTATCCGGCGCTCGCCGATGCGTCTTCGCTCAAGCGCGAGCTGGTCGAAGGCCTCGACATCATGATCCTGCGCGAGCTGACCGGCGGGGTGTATTTCGGCGAGCCGAAGACCATCACCGATCTCGGCAATGGCCAGAAGCGCGCCATCGACACCCAGGTCTACGATACCTACGAGATCGAGCGCATCGGGCGGGTGGCCTTCGAGCTGGCGCGCAAGCGGCGCAACAAGGTCACCTCGATGGAAAAGCGCAACGTCATGGTATCGGGCGTGCTGTGGAACGAGGTGATGACGGCGCTGCACGCGCGC
>NZ_JACRAW010000074.1 GCF_016213215.1 Bradyrhizobium sp.
ATGAACTCCGCCTTGTTGTAGGCGATGCCGCCGCCGGTGCCGCCGAGCGTGAAGGACGGGCGGATGATCGCGGGCAGCCCGACCTCGGACAGCGCCATCAGTGCTTCCGCGAGGGCCTGCTGCTGGTAGCGCTTCCGGCGCTCGTTCTCGCCCGCGGCCCACTGGCTCTCGAATGCCTCCAGCGCGCTGCCGGACAGCTTGGCGCGGTCGGCAAGGTATTGGTCGCGATCGCCCTTCTTCAGCGCCGAGGCGTTGGCCAGGCGTGACTTCGGCGTCTGCAGGCCGATCTTCTCCATCGCGTTACGGAACAGCTGGCGATCTTCCGCCTTGTCGATGGCGTCGGCGGTGGCGCCGATCATCTCGACGTCGAACTTTTCCAGCGTGCCCTGCCGGCGCAGCGAAAGCGCGCAGTTCAGCGCCGTCTGACCGCCCATGGTCGGCAGCAGCGCAAAGCCGCCGGGGACGACGTAGCGCTCCTTCTCGATAATCTTGGCGACGATCTCCGGCGTGATCGGCTCGATATAGGTCGCATCCGCCAATTCCGGGTCGGTCATGATGGTGGCCGGATTGGAATTGACGAGGACGATCCGATAGCCCTCTTCCTTCAGCGTCTTGCAGGCCTGCGTGCCGGAATAGTCGAATTCACAGGCCTGGCCGATGACGATGGGACCGGCGCCGATGATCAGGATGGTGGAGATGTCGGTTCGTTTGGGCATAACTCTCGCGAACAGAAAATCGGGCACAAAAAAAGGGCGCGCCTGCCGCGCGTCCCCTGGGGCCGAAGCGCGATCAGCAAAAGTGCAAGCCGGTCTTGCGTCCGATCGCGCTCCTGAACTCTCAAGAGCGCATAACCTGGGCGCCAAACCGCTCACGCTTTGGCGGATCATGCGCTAGCGCGGGCGTTCACCTCGCGCGCGGGTGGTCTTTAGACCAGATTCCGCAGCCGCGAAACCCCTGAAAAGGGGCCATCAACCGCCATTTTGGGGAAGGGGGCGCGGTCCGGCATCGCTCGTCGAACTGTAGCGGGCTGCCGGCACCCCGTCGGCCTTCCGGCCGAAGCTTCAGGAGCGGTGCAGGCTGGAGACCCGGCCTGGATTTGAACCAGGATAAAGGACGATGCACCGCCCTCGCGTAGACGCTTTCCGCCACCGGGCCAGCCTGATCATGGCCGATCAGGCGGGCCGGGGCCATGGTTAGCCATTCTTAACCCTAATGCGCCGACCGCGCGAAGGCCGGGCGTGCGACGAAAGTCATCCGCCAGGGATTGTGGCCGATATTGGCATGGGCGCGGGAGGCGGTGAAACCGGCGTCGGCCAGCCTGGCGGTGATCTCGGCCTCGCTGTAACGCTGAAGGCCGACACGCGAGCGCAATTGGCGGTAGTCCGAGAGCGCGGTGCTGATGAGCCCGACCAGTGCATCCTTGAGGAAACCGTGCCGCGCCCCGAACCGCAGCAGCGCGAGGACGTCCCGGAACATGCCGACTTCGGGCCGCAAGATGTCGCCGAGGATCAGGCGACCGGAGGGTCTCAGCAGCCCGCGGATCACGACGAGCGCCGAATCCAGTTCCTTCAGCGTCATGTACTGGGCGACCGAGTTCATCACCACCAGATCGACAGATTCCTTGGGCATTTTCCGCACGTCTTCCAGCGAGCGCACCCGGATCTTGGTGTTGGGGGCATAACGCGCGATCAGCCGGCCGCGGACGCCGGGCGCGGGTTCGGCCAGGATCAGCATGCCGCAGGCTTCCGCCACCTTGGCGGCGGAGAGCGCCTCGCCGCAGGAATAGTCGAGTACCACGGCGTCGGGTGAGGTGATGTAGCCGATGATGTCGCGGGCAATGAGTTCGAAGTGCAGGTCGCGATGCAGCCTGCTCGCGTAAATCGTGTGCGTGGAATCGTAATAGTCGATCCAGTCTTCCATGACTCGAGAGTCCCAGCACGGCCGGTTCCGGGCGCGGAACCGGCGATGATGCCTGCGTTAGGGGGATGGCGGCGCGCCGTCAATCTCCGCTCCTAACAGGAAGGTTCCCCGTGAGCAAAGCCAAAGCCGAAAAAACCCCCTCTGAAAAAATCTTCTCCGACAAGATCTCGCCGGATCTCGACACTCCGACGGATCTGCCGCAGGAGGCTGTCGACAGGGTCTCCGAGGCGCTCAACGTGCTTCTGGCCGACGCCTTTGCGCTCTATGTCAAAACCAAGAATTTCCATTGGCACGTCAGCGGGCGCCATTTCCACGATTATCATCGTCTGCTCGATGGGCAATCGGAAGCGATCTTCAAGACCACCGATGAGATTGCCGAGCGCGTGCGCAAGATCGGCGGCGTCACCCTGAAGTCGATCGGCCAGATAGGGAAATTGCAGACGATCAAGGACAACAACGAGGAATTCGTCCCCCCGCGCGAGATGCTGCGCGAATTGATGGAGGACAACAAGCGCATGGCCGCTGCCATGCGAAAGGCGCGCAACACTGCCGATGAGCACGAGGACGCGGCCACCGCGAGCATCCTCGAAACCTTCATCGACGAGGCCGAGCGCCGCACCTGGTTCCTGTTCGAGGCAAGCCGCCAGGAAGGCAGCAACGCGGCGTGAGACGTCCTATTCGCACCGTGGTGCCCCGGGATAGCAATCCAGAACTGCTCTCTAGATCGCTCCCCGCGGGGCGTGCTCGGGCCGGTGGCCCGCCTCACTGAGCCGACAGGCCTACCGTTGCCTGTGTTCGCACCACCGGCGGCGGATTCCATTTGCCGGTAAGCGCCTCGGACTTCGGCGCGTATAGACGCATGGTCAGATTGAAAGCTCCCTTGGGCGCCGGCAGCCAGTTGGCTTCCTTATCCTTGCCGGGGCTTTCGTTCTGGACATACAGGTCAAGCGAACCGTCCGCATTGTAGTTGAACGGCATCCAGCTGCTCACGGCGAAGCGGCCCAGGACATTACTGACCTGGAAGCCTTCCGGATCGTACAGCGTGATCGACCAGAACGCGCGGGCCGGTGGTGCTGCGCCCTTTTCGAACGTGATGGTATACTTGTTCGAGCCGTCGAGAGGCTTGCCGGATTCATCGCCGAGATTGAGCGGATAGATGGCGTCCTCGGGCAGGTTGGCGCCAAGTCCCACTTGCGAAACGATCGCCCGCTTCAGGTAGTAGTTGCCGTAAACGCCCATGGTATCCGTGTTCATGGACCAGTTGTTGGCGACACGTGCCAGGGTCGGCACCTTCCACGCCATCAGCTTCTGAGCTTCCCGCGGAGCGGTTTCCAGCGCCCGTTGCACGGCGGGATCCAGCTTGCTGATTTCAAAGCTCTTACCGGGCTCGATACCGATTCTCTTCATCTGCGCGATGATGGGCTCATCGGTGATGTGCGGCGGGTGAAGTTTCAGCAACTCGGCCGCGTTGGCGAAATAGACGCCGGCCGACATGTTATCGACCTGCAGCTTCGGTGCCGTCTTCATGTCGACGCCGGGATCGATCTTGACCTCCATCGGCTTCGGCGTTTTTCCGAACTCGGAAAGAGGCGTGACCTTGTAGCCGGCCTGGATCTTATGAACCGCGCCGTAGTCCGCTGAACCGTCTGTCTTGGTGCGGCCGATCACCCATACGTAAGGCGTAGGCGCTTCGATCCGCTGAGTCTCCCTCGGTAGCCTGAACTCCTCGGCAAACCTTTCACGCAAATCCGGACGCCAGCCGGCCGGCGTTATCAGAAAGGTCCCTGCTTTCGTGCCCGTGGTTCGCCAGCCTGGCGAGGCAAAGACATCGGTCCACATGTCAAGCATAGGCAGCAGGTAGTAGCGTCCATCGGTATCCGGAACGGTGATGACGACCGGCTCCTTGGTCATGTCCAGCCATGACGAGGAATACAATGTATCGAAATTAGAGCGCACGACACCTTTGAAGTCCGCCGGCGGATATTCGCGCACGTTGACGAACGTATTCATCGGCCCCTTGAAGCCATCCTTGCCCGGCTCGACGTTCGTGAATTGCTTCCGCGTGATCTCCATTGTCACGAGGGGATAGAAGTAAACATAGGCGTCGACCGCAATGGCGCGCGCTTCTTCCTCGTTGATGGGTCCAGTTGTTTGTGCCGGCGCAGCAGTCGCGCCGAGGCAGAGAGACAAGGTCAGCGTCAGAATCCCTCGAAGCATGTCGACTCCTCCTCTTCTGATGTATGCAATGGCCGCTTGTGAGAAGCTCGGAGCATGAGGCCATCAGGTGGATGCGCATAAGTGATGCAGGAAAGTGACGGTCTTGAAGTGCGTTCTTCAGCTAGCTCCGCACATTATAGTAGCACAGGCATAAAATGCGGCCAGCCATCTTGGTGGGGGCACTCGTCGGACGCTGCCCCTGCCGAGGAGGTTTTCGTGGGACGTTTTGATGCATTTTTTGGTTTGTTTCACACCGATGCGGCGCCGCGATTCCACAGCCGCACCAGCGGACCGCTCTTACCCATGACCGGATCGCTCTCCGGCAGCGGTACTTGCGGAATTGTCTTCAGCGCGATGGCATGATTTTCCGGCGTCGGGTGCGTGATCTGCATCTTCGGCCCGGGCGGATAGGCGCCCACCACGCTGAAATCCGGGCTTGCCGACAGGCATTGGTGGCCGGTTCCGGCGGGCAGGATCGCGACGTCGCCGGCGGAGATATCCAGTGTCGTGCCGCGATCGCCGCCGAACCGCACCTGTGCCTTCCCGCGCGCGATCCCAAGCGCCTCATGAACCGTGGAGTGGTAGTGCAAATAGTCGAAAATGCCGTTGCGCCACATGTCGCCCCAGCCATTGGCGCCGAACCGGTCTTCGATGATCTGCTCCGGTTCGAGGGCGTCGACATTGATTGCGCCCTTGTAGATGAGGAGCGGCAGCCGGTTGTTCGGCACGAGGCCATCGTCCTCAAACGCAAATATGAGCGGCTTGCCATCGCTGATCACGGTCATCGCTTGCTCCGAGACGAGAGGGGAGCGGGATCAACCGGGCATGCCGCCTCACGTTCCCGTTGGCAGCTCGAAAACGAGGCAGGTCGTTGTGGCATGGGCGAGCAGCCGTCCCGCGGCGTCGGTGATCCGCGCTTCGGCGGTCGCGGCGCGCCGGCCGACGCTCAGCGTGCGTCCCTCGGTGCGGACCGGGCCGGTATCCTTGGTCATGCCCTTGATGAACGAGACCTTGAATTCCAGCGTGGTGTAGCCCGAGCCCGGCGGCAGGGTGCTGTGCACCGCAAGGCCCATGGCGGAATCGAGCAGGGTCGCGGCGTAGCCGCCGTGTACCGAGCCGATCGGGTTGTAGTGGCGAAATCCGGGCACGCTGTACATCACGACGACGCCGAGTTCGGCCGTGGAGTCGTAGGGTTCGATCGCCTGCATGATCGGCGGCGCCGGCAGTCTGCCTTCGAAGATGCCGCGGACGAAATCGATGCCGGCCATCGACGCAAGCACCTCTGGCGAGGTCACGCCGTATTCGACGATGGGGGTGGGGCTCATGGCTCCTCTCGTGCTGTTACTATGATGATCATCATAATAACTACATTTTCCGAGACCAGCGCAAATGCGGTCCTTGCGTCATGGCGGGCTTTGTCACGCGATTGGCTACTCGGTCATTCCGGGGCGATGCAAAGCATCGAACCCGGAATCTCGAGATTCCGGGTCTGGTCCTTCGGACCATCCCGGAATGACGCGCAAAACCTGGGTGCCCGGAACAAGCCCGGGTACAATAACGAAAGAAGAACGGAGGAAGGCTCTACGCCCGCTTGCGCTCGCGCATGAGGTCGGCGAAGCGCTGGAACAAATAATGCGAGTCGCGCGGTCCCGGGGAGGCTTCGGGGTGGTACTGCACGGAGAACACCGGCTTGCCGTCGAGCTGGATGCCGCAGTTCGAGCCGTCGAAAAGCGACACATGCGTCTGCGTCGCGCCCTTCGGCAGCGTGGCCTGATCGACCGCAAAGCCGTGGTTCATCGAGGTGATCTCGACCTTGCCGGTAGTCTCGTCTTTCACCGGGTGATTGGCGCCGTGATGGCCCTGATGCATCTTCTTGGTCCTGGCGCCGACGGCGAGGCCAAGCATCTGGTGGCCGAGGCAGATGCCGAAGGTCGGCCTACCCGACTTGATCACCTTCTGGATGACGGGCACCGCATACTTTCCGGTCGCCGCGGGATCGCCGGGCCCGTTCGACAGGAACACGCCGTCCGGGTTCATCGCCAGAATGTCTTCGGCCGAAGTCGTCGCCGGCACCACCGTCACCTTGCAGCCGACCCCGGCGAGCAGGCGCAGGATGTTGCGCTTGATGCCGTAGTCGATGGCGACCACGTTGAATTCGGGATGGGTCTGGTGACCGAAACCCTTGTTCCACTCCCAGGGAGTCTCGTCCCACGTGAAGCGCTGGGCGGAAGTGACCATCGGCACGAGATCCATGCCCTCGAGCCCCGGCCACTCGCGCGCCTCCTTCTTCAGCGCCCCGAGATCGAACTGGCCGCTCTTCGAATGCGCGATCACGGCGTTGGGCATGCCCTTGGAGCGGATCAGCGCGGTCAGTGCCCTTGTATCGATGCCTGACAGGCCGACAATGCCACGCGCGCGAAGCCACTGGTCGAGATGGCGGGTAGCGCGGTAGTTGGATGGCTCGGTGATCGCGGTGCGCAGGATGACGCCGCGCGCGCCAGGCGTCGCCGCCATGTTCACCGTCTCGATATCTTCGTCGTTGGTGCCGACGTTGCCGATATGCGGGAAGGTGAAGGTGATGATCTGCCCGGCATAGGAGGGGTCGGTCAGGATCTCCTCATAGCCGGTCATCGCGGTGTTGAAGCAGACCTCGCCGACGGCATGTCCTTCGGCCCCGAGGCCAAAGCCTTCGAGCACCGTTCCATCGGCGAGCACGAGGAGCGCGGTCGGCTTGAGGTCCGGCCAGGCGGAAGCGTTTTCGGTGGTGGTCATGAGGCCCCTAGATAGTCGGAGCAACGGCCGCCGTCAAAGCAGAACGGGGCGGATTCACATGCGTTTTTGCATGTTTGAGGGCGTTTCGGCCGTTTTGGCCGGGCTTCTCCGAAATCGGCAAACTCGGCGCGTCCACGGAACCAAGTTGTTTCGACGCCGGGAACGGCCTAGATCAAGGCGAACAGGGCCGAAAGGATACGACCATGCTGCGCGACGACATCAACAATGCGGTCAAGGAGGCCATGAAGGCCAGGGAGGAGCGCAAGCTCTCCACGCTGCGCATGGTCAATTCGACGATCAAGAATGCCGACATCGAAGCCCGAGGCCAGGGCAAGCCGCCGCTGTCGGATGCCGAGCTGCTCGCCGTTTTCCAGAAAATGATCAAGCAGCGCCAGGAAGCGGTCGAGCTCTATGAGAAGGGCGGCCGTGCCGAACTCGCCGCCCAGGAGCGCGAGGAGATCGCCGTCATCTCGGCCTACCTGCCCAAGCAGATGTCGGAGGACGACGTGAAGAAAGCGATCGCCGCCATCATCGCCGAGACGGGCGCGGCCGGCATGAAGGACATGGGCAAGGTGATCGCGGCGCTCAAGACCAAGTACGCGGGCCAGATGGATTTTGCCAAGGCGAGCGGTCTGGTGAAGGCGGCGTTGACCGGCTGAGCGGGCAGGGGACATGCACTGTCATTCCGGGGCTCGCGAAGCGCGAGCCCGGAATCCATTGGGCAAGGTGCTCGGCGGTTTGATTTATTCCGGGTTCGATGCTGACGCATCGTCCCCGAATGAGGCAACGAAGAGAGCAACCCATGCCCAGCGCCATCAAGCCGTTTCGCATCGGAATCGGCGAGGACGTACTTGCGGATCTCAAGCAACGGCTCCAGCGAACCCGCTGGCCGGAGGCGGAACTGGTCGATGATTGGCGCCAGGGCGCGCCGCTGAGCTGGATTCAGGAGATCTGCCGCCATTGGGCGGAGAACTACGACTGGCGCGACCGTGAAGCCCGTCTCAACCGCTTCCCGCAGTTTATGACCGGGATCGATGGCCTCGACATCCATTTTCTGCACGTTTGCTCGAAAGAGCCGTCCGCGTTGCCCTTGATCATCACCCACGGCTGGCCAGGCTCGGTAGTCGAGTTCATGAAAGTGATCGAACCTCTGGTCGATCCCGCCGCACATGGCGGTGATCCGGCCGACGCCTTTCATGTGGTGTGTCCGTCGCTGCCCGGTTTCGGGTTCTCTGCCAAACCGACGGTTACCGGCTGGGGCGTCGACCGGATTGCTGCCGCCTGGGGCCAGCTCATGGCGCGGCTTGGCTATGCCCGTTACGTCGCGCAGGGCGGCGATTGGGGCTCGGCCGTGACGATTGCGCTCGGAGCGCAGGATGCCGAACATTGTGCCGGTATCCACATCACGCTTGCCATCAACACGGCACCGAAAATCGACGGCGACCCGACGCCGGAAGAAAAGAGGGCGCTTGCCGGGCTCAAGCACTACGCCGATTGGGATTCCGGTTATTCCAAGCAGCAGTCGACGCGCCCGCAGACGCTTGGCTATGGGCTCACCGATTCCCCCGTCGGGCAGGCGGCCTGGATCCTGGAGAAATTCTGGGCCTGGACCGATTGCGGCGGCCACCCCGAGAACATCTTCAACAAGGACGAATTACTCGACAATGTCATGCTGTACTGGGTGACGGCGACGGCCGCCTCGTCCGCGCGGCTTTATTGGGAAAGCTTCGGCCGTCGCAGGGGTACGCACACCGTCAAGGTTCCGACCGGGATCGCCGTGTTTCCGAAGGAGATCGTCACGCCGGTGCGTCGCTGGATGGAGCCCAACTTCGTCAACATCACGCACTGGAGCGAGATGCCGAAAGGCGGGCACTTCGCTGCCTTCGAGCAGCCGGAGCTGTTCGTGCACGATGTCCGAGCGTTCTTCAGGACCTTGCGCTGAGACCCTCGTCGCCCTTGTATCGGGCGCTTGTGCCCGTAAACTGATCTTCAACAAGAAGATAACGGGACGACGACCAAGGCCGCTGCCATGCTAACCGAAGCTTCCACCTACGACGAACTCTACCGCAACTTTCGCTGGGACATCCCCGCGCGCTTCAACATCGCCTCTGCCGCTTGCGACCGCCACGCCGATGGAGCCAAGCGCCTTGCGCTGATCTATGTCGACGAGGATGGCGGCGCACGGCGCATCTCCTTCGACGAAATGCATGACTGGTCGTGCCGCTTTGCCAATGTGCTGAAGGCCGACGGTCTTGCCCGTGGCGACCGCGTCGCGGTGTTCCTGTCGCAGTCTGTCGAATTGCCGATCGTCCATCTCGCCGCGTTTCGCTCCGGACTCGTGTCCGTGCCGCTGTTTGCGCTGTTCGGCGAGGATGCGCTGGAGTTTCGCCTCAACAATTGCGGCGCGAAGGCGGTCGTCACTGACGAGCTCGGCTGGGAGAAGCTGTCGAAGATCCGCGACCGGCTGCCGGAGCTTGGCAGCGTCTACATCGTAGATGGCGCGCCGCGCGGCACCAGATCCTTCTGGTCCTCTATAGAGGCTGCATCAAGCAGCTTCGAGACGGTCGATACCTCCTGCGACGATCCCGCCATCATCATCTATACGTCGGGCACGACGGGCAATCCGAAGGGTGCGCTGCACGCCCATCGCGTGCTGCTCGGCCATCTGCCGAATGTCGAGATGGTCTACGATTTCCTGCCCAAGCCGGGCGACGTGTTGTGGACGCCGGCCGACTGGGCCTGGATCGGCGGCCTGTTCGATGCGCTGTTTCCGGCCTGGTATCACGGCGTACCCGTAGTCGGCCATCGCGCCCGGAAGTTCGAGCCGCAGGCGGCGATGCAGTTGATGGCCGATCATGCCGTGCGCTGCGTGTTCCTGCCGCCGACCGCGCTGAAGCTGATGAGGCAGGCAAACGTCAAGCATCCCGGCGTGAAGCTGCGCAGCATCTTCACCGGCGGGGAGTCGCTCGGGGCCGAACTGCTCGACTGGGTGCGCGCTACCTTCGGCATCGATGCCCATGAAGTATTTGGCCAGACCGAATGTAACCTCGTCATCGGCAGCAATTCTCGACTGTTTCCGATCCGGCCCGGCTCGATGGGCAAGCCGACGCCGGGCTTCGACGTGCGCATTATCGACGAGATGGGCAAGGAAAAGCCGCGCGGCGAGCGCGGCATCATCGCCGTGCGCCAGCCCAATCCCGTCACCATGCTCGGCTACTGGCGTAATCCCGAAGCAACCGCCAAGAAGTTCGTCGGCGACTTCCTGGTCACCGGCGATCTCGGCCGCCAGGATGAGGACGGCTATTTCTGGTACATGAGCCGCGAGGACGACGTCATCACCAGTGCCGGCTACCGCATCGGACCGTCGGAGATCGAGGACACGCTGTTGAAGCACCCGGCCGTGGCACTGGCGGCGGTGGTCGGCATTCCCGATCCGATCCGCACCGAGGCGATCAAGGCCTGGATCGTGCTACGCCCGGGCGTTGTGAAGAGCGATCAGCTGGCGCGCGAGATCCAGAATTTCGTCAAGCTGCGGCTCGCGGCGCACGAATATCCCCGCCACGTCGAGTTCACTGAGACGCTGCCGATGACCGCGACCGGCAAGGTACTGCGGCGCGAATTGCGCGCGCGGGGATGATGCAAGGCCGGGCCGCCAGTCGGCGTGCTCATGCAGCGTTCTTTTCCGTTGCATTGCCGGCAAGATGCCGGCCGGCGATATAGCCGAACGTCAGTGCCGGGCCGAGCGTGATGCCGGCGCCGGGATAGTTGCCGCCCATGATGCTCGCCATGTCATTGCCGGCGGCGTAGAGGCCCGGAATCGGATGGCCGTCGGCGTCGAGCGCGCGAGCATGTTCGTCGGTCCGGATGCCGGCATAGGTGCCGAGGTCGCCGATCACCAGCTTGATCGCGTAGAAGGGACCGTCATTGATCGGCGCGACGCAGGGGTTCGGCCCGTGCAGGGCGTCGCCCTGGTAGCGGTTGTAGGCGCGCGATCCCTTGCCAAAGTCGGGATCGCGTCCCTCGACGGCGGTCTCATTGAACCGGGCGACCGTGGCCTCGAGTGCTTTCGCGTCGATCCCGGCCTGCGCCGCAAGTTCCGCCAGCGTCGCGCCGCGCTTGAGATAGCCGGAGCGCAGATAACCGCCGATCGGCATCGGAAACGGCGGCACGCAGCCCAGCCCGTATCGGCGCAAGGCCCGATGATCCGTGACCAGGAACGCCGCGGTCTCGCGACCCGGCTTCGCCGCCTTGACCATCGCCTGGACAAAGTCGTGGTAGGAATTGCCTTCATTCGCGAACCGCATTCCGTCCGCCGTAACCGCGATGACGCCCGGCTTGGCGCGATCGATGAAGTGCGGCATCACGCCCTGGCTGCCGTCCTTCCGATGCGTGATCGACACCGGGACCCAGGCGGCCGCATGCGGCAGGCCGTCTTCGATCCGTCCGCCGGCGGATTCCGCCAGCCTCAGGCCATCGCCGGTGTTTCCGGTCGGGCCAGGCGACCAATGCTCCTGTCCCGTCGGCGCGTGCGGAAACATCGCCTTGCGCCGCACCACATCATGCGGAAAGCCGCCGCAGGCGAGCACCACGCCGCGCGCGGTGCGGACGCGTACGCGCCGTCCCTCGCGCTCGACCGCGGCGCCCACGACCGCGCCGTTCGTCACGATCAATTCGCGCACCGGCGAGGACAGCCATAGCGGGACATTGAGGTCGAACGCCGATCTGGCGAGCCGGCCGGCGAGCGCGTTGCCGTTTGTCAGCGTCATGCCGCGGCCGTAACGCACGACATCCATGAAATGCCTGGACAGGCGTCTTGCGACATAGATCGCCGACGTCAGCGATTTCGTCGCCCGCATGAAATGAATGATCTCCTTGCCTGAGCCCAGCATCATGCCGAACACGGTAAGTTCCGGCAGGGGAGCGCCGAGATACTTGATGTGCTCGCCCAGTTCGCGTCCATCGAACGGCCGCGTCACCATGGAGCGGCCGCCCTGCGTTCCTCCCGGCGCTTCGGCGTGATAGTCCGGAAAGGTCAGCGGCATGTCGAATCGCAGGGCGGTCTTCGTTGTGAAGAAATCGACCGCTTCGGGCCCTGCGGTCAGAAAGGCGTCGACCCGCGCCGCATCGAAGCTGTTGCCGGCCTCGTGGCGCAGATAGGTGCGCGCCTCGTCCGCGCTTTCGACGATGCCCCAGGCGCGCGCCAGCGACGTGCCGGGGATCCACAGCCAGCCGCCCGAGCGCGCAGTAGTTCCGCCGAAGCGTGGCTCCTTCTCGGTGATGACGACCTTGAGACCCGCATGGGCCGCGGTGATGGCCGCCGACATGCCGGCAGCGCCGGAGCCGACCACCAGCACGTCGCAGTCATAAACGTCGCCGTCTTTTCGATTTTCGGTGGTCGTCATCTGAGCCCCCAGACTTGAGCGATGGTTGCCGAGGTCATGGCAGCGGAAACCGCGCAGGCCGTAGCTACCTGATCATGGGCATCCTCCGCTTTTCCGTTCGATGACGGTATTCTTTCTTGGGAATGTCAATTTAGCTTGCCGGATTGAATTGTGCGAGGGCGGACTGCTAAGCTGCCAGCATGACCGACATTCTTCCCGACGCCATCCGCCGCCTCTATACCGATCCCGCCGAATATATCGACAGCGACCATCCTGCCGTGCACGATTTCGCGAACACCGCGGTTGCGGCAAACGCGGGCGACCGCACCAAGGCCAGCGTGCTTTACAAGGCGGTGCGCGACGGCATCCGCTACAACCCTTACGTCAACATGCGCACCCCCGAGACGTTCCGCGCCTCGAGCGTGCTCGTGGCCGGCCACGGCTATTGCGTCGGCAAGGCGGCGCTGTACGCCGCCGCATGCCGCGTCCACGGCATTCCCGCCCGCGTCGGCTTCGCCGACGTGCGCAACCACCTCACGACCGAGAAGCTGCGCCAGAGCATGGGGACGGACATTTTCACCTGGCATGGTTTTTCGGAAGTCTATGTCGATGGCGCTTGGCGCAAGGCCACTCCGACCTTCAACGATACGCTCTGCGCCAAGGTCGGCGTGCATCCGCTCGATTTCGACGGCCACAACGACGCGCTGCTGCATTCCTTCGACGGCGCGGGCCGGACCTACATGCAGTACATCAACGACCATGGGTCGTATCACGATGTTCCCGCCAAGTTCCTGATGCGGGAAATGGCGCGCGACTATGCCCACATGCAGGGCGAAGACCTGTCCGGTCGCGACATGGAACGGGAAGCGATGGAAGGCTGAGCCGCGCCTGCCGCGCGGCGCAAAGTCCATTGCGGGCTCCGTCCATCATTGCGAGGGCAATCGCGGTAAAATGTGACCTTTCGCTGCTACTGGCTTGCACGTGACAGGCGATCGCAAGTAGCATTCCTCCCGTTGAATCGAGCGCGGCACAGACCGCGCCGACAAGAGCATAAAGGGAGGAAGCCCATGTCCATTTCGGGCAAGGTCGATCCTGTGGTGCGAAGCGTGTCGGCGGCCGATATCGCGGAAGCGCTGGGCGAGGGGCTGCGGGATTTCCAGGCACTACCGCTCTATGGGCTCGCCTTCGGCGCGCTCTACGCCGCAGGCGGCATCATCATCATCTTGAGCCTTACCGCGTTCGGCCTGGTCTATCTCGCCTATCCACTCGCGGCGGGCTTTGCCTTGGTTGGTCCGTTCGTCGCCATCGGCCTTTACGATGTCAGCCGGCGCCGCGAGCGCGGCGAACCGGTCTCCTTCGGCGCCATCTGGACCACGGTGCGTTCGCGCAGCGAGATCGGCTGGATGGCCTTCGTCACGTTGTTCGTGTTCGTGATATGGATGTATCAGGTGCGGCTCCTGATCGCGCTGCTCCTTGGATTGAACGCCTCGTTCGCGAGCCTGCATGAATTCATCACCGTGGTCCTCACGACCAATGAAGGTCTGCTCTTCCTCGCGATCGGCAATGCGGTGGGCGCTGCGCTGTCGCTGATCCTGTTCTCGCTGACGGTGGTGTCGTTTCCGCTGCTGCTCGACCGCGAGGTCGATTTCGTGACCGCGATGGTGACAAGCGTGCGGGCGGTCGTCGCCAGTCCGCTGCCGATGATCGGCTGGGCCGCCGTGATCGTGATGCTCCTGATCGTCTCGGCGCTGCCGTACTTCCTGGGGCTTGTAGTGACGCTGCCGGTGCTCGGCCACGCGACATGGCATCTCTACCGACGCATCGTCGCGCCGGTGCCGGCCTGACCGCCGCCGTTTTCGGCAACGGAACTCATCTGCCCCGCGTGGTTAGGGCGTCTTGATTCCCATCGCCTTCAAAGCGTCCAGCATGCGCTGCGGCGGCGCCATTCGGATGCTGGGTGCCTTGCCGGTCTCCAGCAGACTCTTCAGGCTGGAGAGGATCGCGGGCCAGCCCTGCCGTCCGCCCGAGAGGATGTCGTCGCTGAGCGGGCGATCGTGCAACTCCCGCATGGTGAGCCGAACGGCTTCGCCCGCCGGATCGATCTCATAGGTGACAAGGGTGGGGCCCAGTCTTTCGACCAGGCCCGGCCAGTCGACGTTCCAGCTCACCGTCAGCTTCCGCGGCGGATCATGTTCGATCACCTCGCCGGTAATGTGGGGCGAACCGTCGGGCGCCTTCACCAGGAGAGCGCCGCCGACGCGCGGTTCGATCTCCACCGCACAGCCGAAGAAATATTTGCGGCTGAACTCGGCCCTCGTCAGCGCCTCCCACACCTTCTCCGGCGTTGCAGCGATGAAGATGGTGTAGACCGTGAGTGGTTTGAATTTCGCCAGCTCCATGGTCACGCAAATCCCTCGATGCCAAGCGCCGCCGGAGGAATCGTCAGCACCTCGCCGGTTTCCAACAGGCTCTTGAGACCCGACAGGATCGCCGGCCATCCCTTGGAGATGCCGTCGAACAGCTTGCTGCCTTCGACAAAGCCTTCATGCGTCACCGTCAGCTTCACGAGATTGCCATAGGGCTCGATGGTGAAGACGACCTTCGTCGCAGGCTCCTTGCTCATCGCCTCGATGAGTTCGTGCCGGAAGGTGTAGGACAGCCGTCGGGGCCGATCCGCTTCGAGGATCTCGCCGGTATCGGTGGTCTTGCCGCCCATGACGAGGGCAAAGGGCGATCCCACCTTCCAGTCGGACCTGACATCGGTGTTGAACCAGTAGCGGCGGGTAAAGTCGCTGTTTGTCAGCGCCTCCCACAATTTCTCCGGCGTGGTCTCGATATAGGTGACATAGACGAATTCGGGCTTACTCATCACGCTTCTCCAGTTGACGTTTCAAGTCGCTGAGCGCGGCAAGCTTGCCGCGCTCGAACTTCTTGATCCAACGTTCGCCGATCTGATGGATCGGCACCGGATTGAGATAGTGCAGCTTCTCGCGGCCGTGCTTGAAGGTCGTGACGAGACTGGCCTGTTCGAGAATCGCAAGGTGCTTGGTGACGGCCTGGCGCGTCATGTCCAGGCCCTCGCAGAGTTCGTTCAGCGTCTGTCCGTTCCTGGCGTGAAGCCTGTCCAGGAGCGACCGTCTTGAACCATCGGCCAGCGCTCTGAAGACTTCATCCATGGCGGCGATAATAGGCAACCAAATAGTTGCATGTCAAGATGGATCTGTTGAGCGAACGCTTCGCGCGCCTGGGATCGGGCATGCGGCATGAAGCGCTCGACTTCCTGCAGTCTCAGTCGACGAAGAAGTGGCTGACAGCCGCGCTGGATGGTCGTCCAATACACGAAAGGTTGTCGTGTGGGGTCGTTGCATTCGATTTGGGCAGCGTGTCGCCACTTTTGGTTTCGAGACACTCATCATGCCACGCGCTGCGTGTGTAGCAGCGGGCAAGTGCCTTCTTTTGAGGCATCTTGGCATTTCTAAAATGCCGAATCCCGACGCGCCGCTAAGCGAAAACTTAATTCAATTCGATTACACATCGCGCAGGCTCCAGCTCGAAGGCTTCCTGCCATGACGTTTCGTTTGACGATTTCCCGCGCGATTGTTGCTTTTGGTCTCCTTGCTGCAATCAGCTTTGGAGCGATCATTGCAACGAGCTATCTTTCGCTCGGCTATCTCAAGGTCGGCGGGCCGCTCTACAACAAGATCAAGCTCGGCAACGATCTGATTGCGGACATCCTTCCGCCGCCGGAGTACGTCATCGAGGCCTATCTGGAGGTGACGCTGGCGCTTCGCGATCCCGCATCGCTCGCGGCGCGTCGGGAGCGGCTTTCGCAGCTGAAGAAGGACTACGACGATCGGCGCGAGTACTGGCTGAAATCGGACCTCGATCCGGCGCTCAAGGAGCTGCTGATCGAGAAGTCGGACGCCGAGGTTCGGAAGTTCTGGACGGCTGTCGAGCAGAAGTTCCTGCCTTCCGTTCAAGGCGGCAAGCCCGAGGCGGCCGCCGCGGGCTACGCCGAAGTTGCGAGCGCCTACACGGCTCACCGGGCGATCATCGACGAAATCGTCAAGCAGACCACCGATGCCAATGCGGCCACCGAGGCCGAGGCGACTGCCAGCCTGCGATCGTTCTCGATCGCCCTGTGGTCCGTGTCCGGGCTCGCCATACTGATCGTCATGGCCGGGGTTGTCGGCGTCGGTTTCGGCGTTGTGCGTCCGATCACGGGAATGACCGGGGTCATGAAGAAACTCGCCGAAGGCGATCTCGCGGTTTCAATTCCCTTCATCTCGCGCAAGGATGAAGTCGGCGCGATGGCGCACGCCCTCGAGGTGTTCCGGGAAAATGCGCAGCGTGTGCGGCAGATGGAGGCCGAGCACGACAGCATGAAGGAGCGCGCCGAAGCGGATCGCAAGGCTGCCATGACGCGGGTGGCGAACGAGCTGGAAGTCTCGATCGGGCGGATTGCCAGGGTCGTGTCCTCGGCCTCGTCGGAAATCGATGCCGCAGCCGCCACCCTCACCCGAACCGCGGAAGCAACACAGGGGCTTTCATCGAATGCCGCCTCCGCGTCGGAGCAGTCGTCGCAGAACGTCAATTCGGCCGCCGCGGCGTCCGAAGAGATGGCAGCGTCGGTCTCGGAGATCGCCAAGCAGGTCGAGGAAGCCAGTCGCATCGCGCGTGCGGCGGTGTCCCAGGCCGAGCAGACCAACGAGCGCGTGGCGGAGTTGTCCCAGGCCGCGGGCCGGATCGGCGAAGTGGTGAAGATGATCACCAACGTTGCCGATCAGACCAATCTCCTGGCCCTGAACGCCACGATCGAAGCCGCGCGGGCGGGCGAGGCGGGCCGCGGCTTTGCCGTGGTCGCCACGGAGGTCAAGGCTTTGGCGTCTCAGACCGCCAAGGCCACCGACGAAATTTCGAGCCAGATCGCGCAAATGCAGGACGCGACAGCCGAATCGGTCGGGGCCATCAAGGAGATCAGCGCGACCATCGCCAGGATCTCGGAGATTTCCACGGCGATCAGTGCCGCGGTCGAGGAGCAGGGCGCGGCGACCCAGGAAATCGCCCGCAACGTCTCGCAAGCGGCATGCGGTGCCAGCGAGGTTGCAAGCAGCATCGGCCAGGTCAATCGCGGCGCCGTGGATACCGGTGCGGCGGCGACACAGGTGCGCAGCACCTCCGCAGCGCTGCTGAAAGAGAGCAATCGCCTCAGCCAGGAAGTGGACAAGTTCGTGGCTGCGATCCGCGCCGCATGAGACAGCGCGCATCTGCGTGAAACGCGCGTCAGCTCTGATCGCGCGCCGTCTTCCGGCGTCTTCTGCCGCATGCTAGATGGCGGCTCCCCTTCCGGTGAGCCTGCCCATGTCCCTGCAAGTCTATCTCGCCTATGTCGCGGCCTGCATCGCGGTCGCGATCCTGCCCGGTCCCATGGTCACGCTGGTCATCGCCAACGGCCTGCGCCACGGCACCCGTGCCGCACTGATCAACGTCGCTGGCGCGCAAACGGGTTTCGCGATCGTGATCGGTATCGTGGGAGTCGGCCTGACCTCGCTGATGGCGACCATGGGCTACTGGTTCGACTGGGTGCGCTTTGCCGGTGCCGCCTATCTCGTCTGGTTCGGCATCAAGCTGGTCCTGTTGCCCGTTGAAGGGTTGAAGGTCGGCGAGCCGCCACCGCCTCCGCGCGGCGGCTTCTTCCTGCAGGGGCTTCTTGTGCTGCTCAGTAACCCCAAGGTGCTGGTGTTCTTCGGCGCGTTCATCCCGCAGTTCGTCGACATGAAGCGCGATCACTTCCCGCAGGTCGCGCTGCTGGGGGCGACCTTCAGGGTGGCCGCCGCCGCCAGCGATGCGATGTACGCACTGCTTGCCGGCCGCGTGCGGCTGATCTTTTCCGCTTCCCGAACACGGCTCGTCTCGCGCATCTCCGGCGCCTTCATGATCGGCGGCGGCATCTGGCTCGCGCTGACGCGGGCAAGGTGAGCGCGGCTACAGCAGCTGCTGCGCGCGCAGTTCGGTCTCGATCCTGCCAAAGGCGCGCGCCAGGCGCTCGGCCCATTGCTGCTGGCCTTTCTCGTCGGCGATCAGGTCCTGGCGGATCTCGATGCCGGTGTTGCTGAGACCGCGCGCCTCGCCGTGTACGGGGATCGTATAGTCGGTGAGGTCGGTGACGGCGTAGGGCTTGTTGTCGCCGACGACGAGATCTTTCTCTTCGCGCAGGTGCCGCACCAGGAGCGGCGGCAGGACCCGGTCTCGGTGATAGAGCGCGCCGATGTGCCAGGGCCGCGCCACGCCGTCATAGACCGGCGTGAAGCTGTGCAGCGCCAGCAGCACCGTCGCCCGTTTCGCCCGCGCCCGCTCGTCGATCACGGCATCGATGCGCCGGTGATAGGGCTCGAAAACCTCGGTCAGCCGGGCATCCTTCTCCTCCGGGGTAATGTCCTGATTGCCGGGGATGGCGGTGGCTTCGCTGATCAAAGGGATCGAACTGGTGACCACCGGCGGGCGATTGCAGTCGATCACGAGGCGCGAATAGCGTTGCGCGATCAGATGCGCGTTCAGCATTTTCGCAAGGCGCTCGGCGACGCCGGCAATCCCGATGTCGCAGGCGATGTGGCGGGACAACTCGCTCTCGCAGAGACCGAGATCGCCGAGCCTCTTCGGCATCAGCCGGCCGTAATGGTCCGCCGTGAGAAGGAAAGGGGAGGGTCCGCCGACGTTGATCTCGTGTACCGGTGCGACGTCGCTGCTGCCGAGCAGTCGGAATGGTGTGCTGGCCGCGTCCGAAGCCATTGTTGCGTTGTTTCTCTCTGTCGAAGGGTGATGCGGTTTCGCGCGGGATATGAGGATCTCTCATGGCGCGCCGGCGGGCGAAGCGCAAGCCGCTCGCGCGCAGGCCGTCATGCGGTAAGCGCTTCGCTTGGCGGGGAAGTGCGGCTATAGAGCCAACCATGATCTCCGATCGTCTATTCGTCTACGGCACCCTGATGCGCGGCTTCGATAATCCGATGGCGAAGCTGCTCACCGCCAATGCCGACCTGCTCGGACCCGCGACGTGCCGGGGCCGGCTCTATCGCGTGACGTATTACCCGGCACTCGTGCTCTCGGACGATGCTACTGAGGCGGTTCATGGCGAACTGTTCCGCCTGCGCGCGCGCGACGAGCTGCTCGGCGAGCTCGACATGTACGAAGCGTGCGGCGAAGGTTTTGCCGAGCCGACGGAATATCTCCGCAAGCTGGTCACGGTGACGCTCGATCGCGGCGAGATATCGGAAGCCTGGACCTATGTCTACAACTGGCCGGTCACGGAGCTGCCGCGCATCGAGTCGGGACGTTTCGTGGAAGGCTAGCCACCCAGCTCCGTCATTCCTGTGCGACCGAGAAGGCGACCCCGGAATCCATTTCTCCCAGCGTTGAGATGGCGCGATGGATTCCGGGCTCGCGGCTTGGCCGCGCCCCGGAATGACGGGGGCTGTGGACAGGTCGAACAACTCGGATAACCAGCAGAATCTTCGTATTTTGACGGGGCGTGCCTATATGCCTATTCGGTTGGCACCGGCCCCGACTGGACCCAAAGCATCCCCCATGCGCTTTTCGCCCCAATTCCTTGACGAGCTGCGTGCCCGGCTTCCGGTGTCGGAAGTCGTGGGCCGGCGCGTCAAGCTGAAGAAGGCGGGGCGGGAGTGGAAAGGCCTGTCGCCGTTCCAGCAGGAAAAGACGGCGTCCTTCTTCGTCAACGACCAGAAGGGCTTTTATCACGACTTCTCCTCCGGCAAGCACGGCGACATCATCAGCTTCCTGATGGAGACCGAAGGCGTCTCCTTCACCGAAGCCGTGGAGCGGCTGGCGGGGATGGCGGGCCTGCCGCTGCCGGTGGCCAGCCCCGATGCCGCCCGCCACGAGCAGCGCCGCAAGACTCTCCACGATGTCATGGAGCTCGCGGCAAAGTTCTTCATCGACACGCTGGCTTCACGTGTTGGCGCCAAGGCGCGCGGCTATCTCGCCGACCGCGCGATTTCGCCGGCGACGCAATTGCAGTTCCGCCTCGGCTATGCGCCGCCCGAGCGCTTTGCCCTGAAGGAGCATCTCGGCTCGCATGGCATTCCGGTCGAGGACATGGTGGAGGCGGGGCTGCTGATTGCCGGCCACGACATCCCGGTGCCCTACGACCGCTTCCGCGATCGCGTGATGTTTCCGATCACTGACCTGCGCGGCCGCGTCATCGCCTTTGGCGGGCGGTCACTGGAGAAGGAAGCGCAGCCGAAATACCTGAATTCGCCGGAGACCCCGCTCTTCCACAAGGGCAACAATCTCTACAACCACGGGCCCGCGCGGGAGGCTGCGCATAATGGCAGCTCCCTGATCGTGGTCGAAGGCTATGTCGACGTCATCGCCATGGTCACATCCGGCTTTGCCGCCACCGTCGCCCCGCTCGGCACCGCGCTGACCGAAAGCCAGCTCGCGCTGCTGTGGAAGATGGCGGACGAGCCGATCCTGTGCTTCGACGGCGACAAGGCCGGGCAGAAGGCGGCCTATCGTGCCCTCGACCTTGCCTTGCCGTTCCTCGCGCCGGGAAAGAGCCTGCGCTTTGCGCTGCTCCCCGAAGGCCAGGACCCTGACGATCTCGTGCGCTCGGGCGGCCGCGGCGCGGTCGAGGACGTCATCGCCGCGGCGCGTCCGCTCGCCGACATGCTGTGGGCGCGCGAGGTCGAAGGCGGCAATTTTGCCACGCCCGAACGTCGCGCCGCGCTCGAAGCGCGCATCGGCGAACTCACCAACAACATCCGGGACGAGGTGGTCCGCCGCTACTATCGCCAGGATCTCGCCGAGCGCCTGCAGCGCAGCTTCGCCCCGGAGGGCGGCCGCTACTACGCCGGCCGCGGCCGGGCCGAATCAGGCCGGCGCTTTCCACCCCGGCCTTCCCGCGGGGCCGGCCGATTCGCTGGCCCCGGGCGCGGCAAGCCAGGGGCCGCCCCCGCGCTGGCGGCCGGCCCTTACCAGGCGGCCAGCCCGCAGCTCGCGGCTAGCCCGATCATGAGGGGCCAGCGCAGCGCCATCTCGCGGCGCGAGGCCCTGATCCTCCAATGCCTGGTCAATCACCCCTGGCTCCTGCACGAACACCTCGAGGAGGTGGCCGCGCTGGAATTGGCCCACCCGGAGGCGCACAAACTTCGCGCCGGCATCATCGCCGCCTTTGCCAACGAGCGTCATCACAGTCCGGACCCGTCGGAGCAGGCCGAGAAGATGCGCTCGGACATCGAGGCTGGCGAATTTTCAAAGCTTCTTCAAAGGGTTGAGTGCGCGATCACGACCGGGGCGGTGTGGGGCGCGCGCGAGGGGGCGGCGCGCGATGACGTGCTGGCGACGTGGCAGCAGCTCGTTGCCTTGCATCGGCAGTGGCATTCACTACTTAGGGAGTTGAAGGATGCCGAACTGGCCTTGGGCGAGGAGATGAGCGAGGCCAATCTGGCGTGGCTGCGCGACGTCAAGGCTCGGATGGCCCAGGTCGACGGTACCGAGGCCCTGATCGAGGGTTTTGGCGAGCTGTCGGGCCGGTTCCAGAAAAGCGTCTGATTCGCAATTTGCTGCGGACGGTGCCGGCCGGAACCGCGAAAAGACTCGCCAAATCCAAGGTTTGGCGGCAAAAACAGGGTTAATCGAGGCTTAACAGCTTTATAGCACTTTCCGGCCAAGCGGCCGTCGGTTCACCGGAAGGCGGGCGGTTGCGAAACCATCCCGCCGTTTGTAGTTCGGAAAGCCGACATCCCTTATCCGAGAACGGTTGACGGGTGTTGAGCGACAAATCCGGTGGAGCAGTTGAGGGGTGGCGGAAGGTTTGCGCCGCCCTTTCCGTGTCGAAACAGGTTTGAGTGATCAGGCAGGCGCGGCAATGCCACCTGCGTGAAGCGCGTTTAGGAGCAATGGATGGCCACCAAGGCAAAGACGCTGCAGGCGAAGGACAAGGAAAAGGACGACAAGGCAGCGGACGCCCCCGAGAAGGATTCCCCGGACGCGCCTTCGCCGTTGCTCGATCTGTCGGACGCCGCCGTCAAGAAGATGATCAAGCAGGCCAAGAAGCGCGGCTTCGTGACCTTTGATCAGCTCAACGAAGTGCTGCCCTCCGACACCACCTCGCCCGAACAGATCGAAGACATCATGTCCATGCTCTCCGACATGGGCATTAACGTGACCGAGGCCGACGACGCCGAAGGCGAGGAAGAGAAGGAAGAGGCCGAGGACGATACCGACAACGAGCTTGTCGAGGTCACGCAGAAGGCCGTCACCGAGGTCAAGAAGTCCGAGCCCGGCGAGCGCACAGACGATCCAGTGCGCATGTATCTGCGCGAGATGGGCACGGTCGAGCTGCTCTCCCGCGAAGGCGAAATCGCGATTGCCAAGCGCATCGAGGCCGGCCGCGAGGCGATGATCGCAGGGCTGTGCGAAAGCCCGCTGACCTTCCAGGCCATCATCATCTGGCGCGACGAGCTCAACGAAGGAAAGATCTTCCTCCGCGACATCATCGATCTCGAGGCGACCTATGCCGGTCCCGACGCCAAGGGCGGCATGAACCCGGGCATCGGCGTTGCGGAAGGTGATCCTGCCGCGGCCGATGCCGAGGGCGTCGTGGCCGCTGTCGCGCCCGCCCATGTTGCGCCGCCGGCTGCGCCGCCGTCGGCGACGCCGTTCCGCCCCGCGCCCGCCGCGCCGGCCAATGGCGAGGAGAAGGATCCCGCCGAGGCCGCCGCCGAAGCCGACATGGACGACGACGACGAGTTCGAGAACCAGATGTCGCTCGCGGCGATCGAGGCCGAGCTCAAGCCGAAGGTCGTCGAGATCTTCGACAAGATCGCCGACAACTACAAGAAGCTGCGCAAGCTGCAGGAGCAGGACATCGCCAACCAGCTCCAGAACGAGTCGCTGTCGCCGCACCAGGAGCGCAAGTACAAGAAGCTGAAGGACGAGATCATCGTCGAGGTGAAGTCGCTGCGCCTCAACCAGGCGCGCATCGATTCGCTCGTCGAGCAGCTCTACGACATCAACAAGCGCCTCGTCTCCTACGAGGGCCGACTGATGCGGCTGGCCGACAGCCACGGCGTGGCGCGCGAGGACTTCCTGCGCAACTACCAGGGCTCCGAGCTCGATCCGCGCTGGCTCAACCGCGTCTCTAAGCTCTCCGCCAAGGGCTGGAAGAACTTCGTCCACCACGAGAAGGAGCGCATCAGGGATCTGCGCCACGAGGTGCACCAGCTTGCCGCGCTCACCGGCCTTGAGATCGGCGAGTTCCGCAAGATCGTGCACTCCGTGCAGAAGGGCGAGCGCGAGGCGCGCCAGGCCAAGAAGGAAATGGTGGAAGCCAACCTTCGCCTCGTGATCTCGATCGCCAAGAAGTATACCAACCGCGGCCTGCAGTTTCTCGACCTGATCCAGGAAGGCAACATCGGCCTGATGAAGGCGGTCGACAAATTCGAGTATCGCCGCGGCTACAAGTTCTCGACCTACGCCACTTGGTGGATCAGGCAGGCGATCACCCGTTCTATCGCTGACCAGGCGCGTACGATCAGGATTCCGGTGCATATGACTGAAACGATTAATAAAATAATCCGTTTTTCGCGTATCTTTGTCCAGGAAAACGGCCGCGAACCGAATCC
>NZ_JACRAW010000075.1 GCF_016213215.1 Bradyrhizobium sp.
GCGTGATGTTTGAAGAGAACCTCAAGAACACCATGGGGCTGGAGTTCTACAACCTGTCCCACCGCTTCGGCTATCAGTCGCCGAACTGGCCGTATTTCGAGGACGTCAAGATCGAGCGCATCCATTACATGGCGAAGTCGGGCGTGCTGTCGCAGCGCATCACCACTTCGATGCACAACACCACGCATATCGACGCGCCGGCGCACGTGATCCAGGGCACGCCCTTCATCGACGAGGTGCCGCTGCCGCATTTCTTCGGCTCCGGCATCGTGGTGTCGATCCCCAAGAACAAGTGGGAGCCGATCACCGGCGACGACCTGGAGAAGGCCTGCGGCAAGATCGTGCGGCCGCGCGACGTGGTGATCGTCAATACCGGCTGGCACAAGTTCTACGAGGACAGCGAGGACTATTTCTGCCGCGCGCCCGGCTTCGTGCCGTCGGCCGGCGAATGGTTCGTCAAGAAGAAGGTCAAGGTGATCGGCCACGACACGCAGGCCAACGATCATCCGCTCGCCACCGCCATTGGCCCGCAGCGCAACGGGCCGCTGCATCCGCATCTGGCCGAAGAATACAGGGAATGGTCGGGCGGCCGCGACTGGAAGGACGATTTCCCGGAATGGGAGCCGGTGCACCGCATCCTGTTCAAGAACGGCATCATGGGCATCGAGAATGTCGGCGGCGACATCGACAAGGTCACCGGCAAACGTGTCACCTTCGCCTATTTCCCGTGGAATTGGGATCGCGGCGACGGCTGCATCGTGCGGCTGGTCGCCATCGTCGATCCGAGCGGCAAGTACAAAATCGAACGCGGCAAGAAGTTCTAAAGGAGCACTCTCATGCAAGTCAGACGTTTCGCCGACGCCAAGGCCTATGACGCGGCCAACCATCGTGCCTGCACCTCGCTGCGCCTGTTCGGCGCCGAGGCCGGTGGTACCAAAGGCCTGATCGTCGGCCTGTCGCATTTCCTGCCGGGCGGCGGCGCCGGCCCCGACGCCTCGCCGCCGGAAAAGGTCTATTTCGTGCTTGCCGGCGAACTCACGGTGATCGTCGACGGCAAGGAGACCGTGCTCAAGCCCTACGATTCCTGCACGATCGGGCCGAATGAATCGCGCGAGATCATCAACCGCGGCAACGAGGTGTGCTCGATCGTCGTGGCCGTGGCGATGCCGCCGAAGTGACGGGCCACTTGGCCCGTCATCACCGGGCTTGACGCGGTGATCCCGATCAGGAGGGCAATGCCTTCCTAAGCGAGATGACCGGGACAAGCCCGGCCATGACAAAGAGTTCTAGGAGCGTCCGATGTCCGAAGCTTTCCTGAAAAACCCGCTCTCCTTGTTCGAAGTCAAAGGCAAGGTGGCGATCATCACCGGCGCCTCCGGCGCCTTCGGCGCGCTGGCGGCGAAGGTGCTGGCCGGGGCCGGCGCCAATGTGGTGCTGGCGGCGAGCAAGCAAGACGAACTCAAGAAAGTCGCGACGGAATGCCAGGCGCTCGGCGCCAAGGCGGAGATCATCGCCTTGCGCCCCAGCTCGGAAGAGAACTGCGACAAGATCGTCCAGGCCGCGGTCGACAAATTCGGCCGGCTCGACATCCTGGTCGTCGCCTCCGGGCTCAACAAGGTCGCCAAGATCGTCGATCAGAAGGTTTCGGATTTCCTCGAAGTGATGGACGCCAACGTCAACCAGTCATGGATCATGGCACGCGCCGCCGGCCGGCAGATGATCAAGCAAGGCCAGGGCGGCAAGGTGATCCTCACCTCCTCCGCGCGCGGACTGCTCGGCCATCCGGCCGGCTATTCGGCCTATTGCGCCTCCAAGTCGGCGGTCGACGGCATCACCAAGGCCTTGGGCTGCGAATGGGGCGACACCGGTATCACCGTGAATGCGCTGGGTCCGACCGTGTTCCGCTCGCCGCTCACCGCCTGGATGTACGAAGACACCGAGCGGGCGCAGACGGTGCGCAAGGGCTTCCTGGCGCGCGTGCCGAAGGGCCGTCTGGGCGAGCCGGAAGATTTGGCCGGGCCGCTGCTGTTCCTCGCCTCCAAGGCGTCGGACTTCTATACCGGACACATCCTCTAC
>NZ_JACRAW010000077.1 GCF_016213215.1 Bradyrhizobium sp.
CGCAGGTCGGCCGGGAGCGCGTGCTCTGCGCGCTCTCGGGCGGCGTCGACTCGGCGGTCGCCGCGCTCCTCGTCTACAAGGCGGTCGGCGACCAGCTCACCTGCGTCTTCGTCGACCACGGCCTGCTTCGCCTCAACGAGGCCGAGACCGTCGTCGACCTGTTCCGGCATCACTACAACATCCCGCTCGTTCACGTTGACGCGTCGAAGCAATTCTTAAGCGAACTCCACGGCGTCACCGACCCGGAAGCCAAGCGCAAGACCATCGGCCGCCTCTTCATCGACGTGTTCGATGCCGAGGCGAAGAAAATAGGCGGCGCCGATTTCCTCGCGCAGGGCACGCTCTATCCCGACGTGATCGAGAGCGTGTCGTTCACCGGCGGCCCGTCGGTCACGATCAAGTCGCATCACAATGTCGGCGGCCTCCCTGAGCGAATGAACATGAAGCTGGTCGAGCCCTTGCGCGAACTGTTCAAGGACGAGGTCCGCGCGCTCGGCCGCGAACTCGGCCTGCCCGAAATCTTCGTCGGCCGGCATCCGTTTCCGGGCCCCGGCCTTGCCATCCGCTGCCCCGGCGACATCACGCGCGAGAAACTGGAAATCCTGCGCAAGGCGGACGCCGTCTACATCGACCAGATCCGCAAAGCGGGTCTCTACGACGAGATCTGGCAGGCCTTCGCCGTGCTGCTGCCGGTGAAAACCGTGGGCGTGATGGGCGACGGCCGCACCTACGACTACGTGGTCGGCCTGCGCGCGGTGACCTCGACCGACGGCATGACCGCGGATTTCTACCAGTTCGACATGAGCTTCCTCGGCGCCACCGCGACCCGCATCATCAACGAGGTGAAGGGTGTGAACCGGGTGGTGTATGACGTGACGAGCAAGCCGCCGGGGACGATTGAGTGGGAGTAGGAGAACCGGCGGCGAAATCGTAGTTCCGCGCAGATCCCCCATTAGTCCCATGAGGCTCCGGCGTTCGTTGCCGCCAGACACCAAGCTTGGAGATTTCTCTCTCCGGCACCGAACCATGGAGAACCATGGTAGCCGGTCTATCGCTACAGGTGGCGCGGCCGGGGTTGTGCCCTGAATCGAGAAACGGGGATCGTTCTTCTTTATCGTGGTACCGCAACACCGGACTGCGCGAGATCGCTCTCGATCAACCTATTCGCATGAAGAACTAATGATCAGAATTTGCGCCGATAAATGTTTCGAATTATCAGCGGCTTATCTAGGTACTCAACCTAAAGTATCTTACCCACGATGGGCTGTGAATAGCCGTCCTTGAAAAATCCTGAATCAGCTACTAAATTCGATCCAATTTATTCATTGGAGGGTTGAGTGAATACGACAGATGCGCTGCTGAAAGCCATTCTGGCAACCGTTGGGCGTACCGCCTTCCCACCGGAAGCTCTGTATAAGATCGTGGCGCCGACGGCGGGCAGCGACAAGCAGTTGGCCGCGTACAACATGTGCAACGGCGAGAGGGCGCAATCGGATATTCGAAAAAAGCTAAAGCTTGATGCGGGCAATTTCAGCCGCCTCGTGACGAAATGGGTTGAGGCTGGCATCATTGTTCGGGTCGGCGCCGAGGAGTTTCCGCTCCACCTCTATCCACTCGTTAAGCCGAGTGGAAAAACCCCGAAAAAGGCGAGCTGACCATGGCTGACGAGATCGGGGCAAAACTCGACATTCTCATCAAATTGCAAGCTGCTGCGCTGACAAGTTCGATGGAGTCAAGCAAGGACAAAATTCAGTTCTTGGCGCAGGCGGGCCTTCGGCCCAGCCTTATCGCCGAGATCGTCGGCACGACGGCGAACCACGTCAATGTGACGCTCTCCAAAGGACGCAAATCGGTGAAGGGGAAATGAAGGCGATGGAGCGCAAAGATGAAAACTCGCTTACTGAAGAGATCCATTCCGTCAAAATGCTTCTTATCCTTCAGGCACTAGCAACCGGCTGCCAGCAGAAACATATTGCCGCCGCGCTTGGCGTCAGTGAACCAACGCTCAGCCGCATGCTGCCCAAAGGTTTCGCAAAGGAGATTGCGAGAATCGCTAACCGCCGCATGGAGGTGCGCGAATGACAATCACCGACGAGCAGGCGACGGCCATTTTGAAGGAACTTGAAATGTTGCGGAAGCTGAAAATGCTTGAACTTCTCGAAAAAGGCTACTCGCAGGGTCAGCTCGCGCAGGTGCTTGGCGTGAGTCAGCCTACCATCAGCCGCATGGTCCCGAAGGTAACACCGAAGAAGAGCTAGGACTATGAGGGGCAGACAGGCGGTCGTTGACCCGACAGGAAACTATGAGGAGAACAACCAGCGCCTCGGCAAGAGCCTTGGACAAGCCAAGCTGCGGCGCAGGTTATTCGACGTCATCTACGGCCGCGGCTCACGGCCTCGTTCCCGCAAGCAACTCATGACAGTTGCGGAAATAAAGCCCACGGACGCCCAGCAGGCCCAAAACGAAATCGAATATCTCTATAAGAAGCACCTGGTCGCACGTATTGCCAACGAAGGTTACGCGGACGACGGAAGCCATTACGTCTATCTGAAGGACGAATACGTACGCGCCAACCGCGACGACATCGTCAAGATCGCGAACAATCCAAAATTGGCCGCGAAGATGGCGACCAAACGCTCTCCGGCGTTAAACGGGAAGACGGTGATTGTGCGTCAGTTGGTCACGCCATCGGCCCTTAAGAAGCGAAAACATCTCGACGTGCTCTACTTGATGGCCAATCCGATCCGGCGATATGCGCTCCGGGTCGACGCCGAAGTCACCAAGGTTGCAGAGGAGATCCGTCGTTCACTGTTCCGAGACAATGTTACGCTTCACCAATTGCCGGCCGCCAATCTCGACACGCTTATCCGCGGTCTGAACGATCACCGGCCTCGTATCGTACACTTTTCGGGCCATGGCAGCGCGGACGGCATCGCCGTCGATGACGGGGGTATTAAACGGATCAAGAGGCAAGTCCTGAGTTTCGACATTCTGGGCAAAGCGCTTAGCGCCACGGATAAGCCGCCCGACGTCGTGGTTCTTAACGCCTGTGAAAGTGTTGGCGCCCGTACTGCTCTTCTCCAGACGGCGAAGGCCATCATTGTCATGCAAGACGAGATCAGCGACCTTGCCGCGGTGGCGTTTGCCATAAAGTTCTACGGCGGGATCGCCAGCGGTCAGCCCCTACAGTTCGCTTTCGAGCAGGGCTGCGTCGCCGTTGAATCCGTATCAATCAGCGAAGCCGCAACACCTGTTCTCATTACTGCCAAAGGATTCAATCCGAAGAAACTCATCCTGGCTTAAGTGAATTTCGGCACATCAGGTAAGTTTTCGGCTCGTAGGAATTGCGGTGACAGGACCCTTAGGGTGGGTTAGCGGAGCGTAACCCACCACTTCGCCGCATAGCAGGTAGCGCGGTGGGTTACGCCTGCGGCTAACCCACCCTACGTACTTACCGTGTCATCTCGGGTATGCCTTCTCGCCAGTCTTATCCGCACTGGCGACGGTAATTGGACGGTGCATTGAGGCGCCATTTTCTTGACCGTCAGACAGTCCAGAGTTCACATGCCAATCCAGAACTTTGGCTTATGTGCTGAGATCGAGACCCGAGTCTATGCGAAGTCGCGATGAGATACCAAGTCATCGCCACCATGAGATTCAGAGAGTTCGTGGCGAGCTTGAGCGAGACGGTTTTCCACGGCTCCAGATGTTGCTGCTCGTCACGCTCACGGGCGCATCAGGCTTTATCGCTTCATACATTCTTCTTCACGCTGGTATCGTCGAAATTTGGCTTAGGTACCTCGCCGCATTCGGTGTCGCGTACCTTCTGTTCCTAGGTCTGCTGTGGCTTTGGCTAAGAACAAGAGCGAAGGACTACGCTGACCTTCCAGATTTGTCGGACTCACCATCATCTGGCTCAGGTAGCTCTGGCACTTGTTTCAGTGGCAAGGGCGGCGAGTTTGGGGGCGGAGGAGCCAGTGGCTCGTTCGATGCATCATCCGAGCACGTCTCCGTAATTGGCGATTCGAGCAGTCCCGTCGGTGATGCTCTTGGTACGGCTGCTGAAGCTGAGGAGTTTGCTATTCCGCTCGTCGTCTTGGTTCTCGTCGCCACTATGTTTTTCTCGTCCCTCTTCATGATCTATTCGGCCCCAGCACTCTTCGCCGAACTCTTGGTTGATGGTGTGCTTTCCGCGAGTCTCTATCGCAGGCTTCGCGGTCTCGAAACGCGGCATTGGCTGGAAACTGCACTGCGGCGTACAGCTTTGCCCTTCGCGCTCACCGCCGTGATCGTTTCCGCATCTGGTTGGGGCATGGCACTTTATGCGCCAGGGGCTCATTCAATCGCCGATGTCATTTCTCATTCGAAACAAGCTGATTAGCCCGTAGGGTGGGTTAGCGGAGCGTATCCCACCACTCTCGCCGGATGGCAGGCGACGCGGTGGGTTACGCCTGCGGCTAACCCACCCTACGACTGTGTTGCTTGCATCCTTGCCGCCCGGTCACATGTACTTCCGCACCCGGTATCGGATCTCGTAGTCGCCCGGCGGCAATGGTGATACCTGGCGCGGCGGCGCGATGAACTCGATGCGTTGCCACGGTCCGAATTCCTTCTCCAGCGCGGCATCGGGCTTGATGGGCAGCTGCCAGTAACCTTCCGTCGCGTTGTTGAGCCGCAGGGACATGGTCTGGTGCGGATCGGTCTTGTGCAGGAGGAAGGCGCCCGCGATCTCGTAGCGGTCGCCGACAAGGCGAATGCTCTCGATGTAACAGCCGTGACCGCTCCGGCTGTCCCATATGGTCAGGTCGACGTCGAGATCGCCTTGATCGGATGCCGTGATGCCTGGCGGCAGACGCAGCTCATATTGCACGGACGGAATGCCGGAACTCTTGGGCCAGTCGAAGGAAGCGATCATGAGCCCGGCGCCGCCGAATGCAGTCGCCGCAAGCAAGACCAGCGCGCCCCGCTGAACCAGCTTGCCGGCGCCGATCAGGCGCAAGGCCGACCAGGCGCCCGTCAACGCCCCGACGAACAGCCCGGATATCGTGCCCCAGATCAGCATGTCCTTGAGTTCGGCGATGTCCCGGTCCGTCAGCGATGCGATGGAGTAGACGAGTTGTTCGCCGGCGCCCTGGCCGAGCCACGCGCCCGCAACGACCGCGGCGACGAACAGGATCAAACGGGTCAGAAACAACAAGGTTGGGTTGATGGTCATTACCGTTTTCCAGCGACCGGCCATTCTCGATGTGCATCGGCCCGATGCTTGGTCGGCTACTTGCCCGATCCGGTTCGAGCAAGCTCGTCCGATATCTGGACGGCAGTCCATTAGATCGTAGGGTGGGTTAGATTAGCGGAGCGTGACTCACCGCTTTTGCCGCAAGCCGTGTGGGTTACGCCCGAGCCTGTCATCGGGCCGCGCTTTGCGCGGACCCGGCGGGTTACGCCCTGCGGCCAACCCACCCTACGGCTGCCTCGCTTACGCCCGCGCCGCCCCGTTTCACATGTACTTCCGCACCCGGTATCGGATCTCGTAGTTGCCCGGCGGCAGCGGTGAGACCTGGCGCGGCGGCGCGATGAACTCGATGCGCTGCCACGGTCCGAATTCCTTCTCCAGCGCGGCATCGGGCGTGATCGGCAGCTGCCAGAAACCTTCCGTCGCGCTGTTGAGCCGCAGGGACATGGTCTGGTGCGGATCGGTCTTGTGCAGGACGAACTCGCCCGCGATCTCGTAGCGGTCGCCGACGCGTCGGATGCTGCCGATGTAACAGCCGTGACCGATCCGGCTGTCCCATACGGTCAGGTCCACGTCGGCATTGCCTTGATCGGACACCGTGATGCCTGGCGGCAGCCGCAGTTGATATCGCACGACCGGCGTGCCGGAACTCCTGGGCCAGTCGAAATAGGCCGTCATGAGCGCGCCGCCGCCGAATGCAGTCGCCGCAAGCAAGACCAGCGCGCCCCGTTGAACCAGCTTGCCGGCGCCCATTAGAAGCAGGGCCGACCAAGCGCCCGTCAACGCCCCGACGAACAGCCCGGTGATCGCGCCCCAGATCAGCATGTCCTTGAGTTCGGCGATGTCCCGGTCCGTCAGCCATGCGATGGAGTAGACGAGTTGTTCGCCGGCGCGCTGGCCGAGCCACGCGCCCGCGGCCACTGCGGCGACGAACAGGATCAGGCGGGCGAGAAACAACAAGGCGAGCTTGATGGTCATTACCGTTTTCCAGCGACCGGCCATTCTCGATGTGCATCGGCCCGATCCTTGGTCGGCCACTGGCCCGATCCGGTTCGAGCAAGCCCGTCGGACCAACTGATTGCTGCACCCGACGGGCAAAGCACGCAAGATGTTGGTCAAACTCTCGCAGCAAAAATATTTGGCTTTCCCGAAATTCGGAATCGGCGTATATGCCTCCCGTCTCACCCGGCACGAGGGGCGGTCGTACGTCGTCGCGAAACGCGGGTTTGGGATGCGGTGGACGCGGCAGCGTCGGGCGCGCGGGCAGTCGCAGGGCTGGCCTTCAAGGCTGGTGAGCGATCAGGCGGCGCGCGGACGAACGACGATGAAGAGCGTTCTTGTTTCGGTTCGATGGCGAGCGCACGCCAGCCGTCGGAAGGTGAGGCAGGGATGTCCGCGTACGGCAAAATCGTGTGGCCTGACGCCCGAAGCTGGCGCCAAGTCCGCGGAGGCGGTTTGCATCCAACCGGATGCGAAGTGCATCCAATCTGCGGGCGACGGTGGCAATAGAGCTCGTCTCACCGGGGCGACCACGACATAAGCCGTAAAACCATCGCGCAGGGAAGGCCGGGATGTCTCGGCTGCCCTGTGGTCCAACCCGTGCGCGTTTGCGCACGGACCGCGGGTGTCAGCCGGCACCCGGCCTTCCCTGCGCCCTCGGTGTGAAGAGGGTGTGGAAGTACAGCACAACTCGGGCAAAACATGCCGCGGGAAGGCGGAGTCGTATCCACAGTTTGGATATGCGTTGTTGCTTGACTCGTCTTTGCGAGCGAAGCGAAGCAATCCAGACTGCCTCCGCTGCGACAGCCTGGATTGCTTCGTCGCTTGCGCTCCTCGCAATGACGAAGCCGAGAGAGCCGCGAACATCACTCTTTCACCGTCATGCTGAGGAGGCCGCGCAGCGGCCGTCTCGAAGCACGACGGCCACACTGGGCCGTTCATCCTTCGAGGCTCGCATTCGCGAGCGCCTCAGGATGACGGAAGTGGCAGCGTCGTCGTTGCGAGGAGTGCAGCGACGAGGCAATCCAGACGATCGCCGTCGAGACAGCCTGGATTGCTTCGCTTCGCTCGCAACGACGATGCGGATGATGAGGGAGGGAACATCGCGAGCAGAAATAGCGGGGAGGGTGCGCGCAGCCCCGAGACGGACGGTACCGCAGTTACTCCGGACTTTCCGTTCCATCGGCGTGAACGGGTATCTCCGAAATCGTCGCGCCGCTCATATCACAGGCCTGGATGATATTGCGCGTCACGAGCCATCGTTTGACCCGGACCTGGTCCAATTCGGATTCATCGGCGAGGTCGCCGGCGAAATTCCGCCACTGATCGAGATTTCGTGCCGGCACGCCTACCACGACGGCAATCCCGAGCTCGGCTGCTTCGGCAATGGTGTCGCGGACTCCGCCGCCTTCCGCCTCGACCTTTCCGAATTTGTTCAGGACAAGAACTGCCGGCTCCTCGGCAAGAGCTCTCTTGAGCAAGCCGAGGGCATCGGACAGGGCCGAGCGGTCGAGCCGACATCCTCGCGCGCTGTTTCCCCGGTACTCGGAAATCCGCAGGATGTCGCCAGAGGCAAGCTCCTCGATATCCATGTCGCACTTTGCGCGGTCCCGGAGGAACTGGTTATGCTGCACCAGGCCGGCGACGTGGACCCCCATGTCGCGAAGCCCGTAGCCAAGATCAGCGAGGAAGCGGTCGGCCGCGATCCCGTCCGTGTAAACCACGGCCAGGATCGCGCGCGTGTTCTTCGTTTCAGCGTCTGCCGTCATCGTCGCCTCCCCATGGCCTGCAAGTCATGGCACTCGTCCATTGCCGTTGCCGCCGGACGTCTCGCGCAGTTCGGCCTGAATCCCCAGCTTCTTGAGCTTTTCCCAGAGATTCTTCCGGCTGATGCCCAGTGCCGACGCCGTCTGGCCCATGTGCCAGTTGTGGCCGTTCAGCGCGTTGACGATGTACCGGCGCTCGCAAGCCTGCAGATACTGGCTGAGATCTGTTTCCGGTGCCGCGCTTGGCGCGATGATGCCCTCCTGAAACAGCGCCTCTGCGGACAACACGTGCCCGGTGGTGAGAATGCTGGCACGTTCGATTGCGTGCTTCAGCTCGCGCACATTCCCCGGCCAGGGATAGTCGAGCAGCGCCGTCTCTGCGGCAGGGTGCAGCCTCTTGCGCACATCGCCGTGGGTGCTGGCGTAATCGTCGAGAAACAGCGCAGCCAGCCAGAGAATGTCGTCCCTGCGCTCGCGCAAGGGCGGGATCTTGAGCTGGATGACGTTGATTCGATAAAACAGATCTTCCCGGAATCCTCCGGCCTCCACCATCTGCCTGAGATCGCGGTTGGTGGCGCAGACCAGGCGCAGATCGACGGGGATCTGCCTCTCGCCGCCGACCCGGACGATCGCGCGCTCCTGGATGGCCCGCAGCAGCTTCACCTGCATGGCGAGCGGCATCTCGCCGATTTCGTCAAGGAAGAGGGTGCCGCCGTTGGCCTGTTCGAAAACGCCCTTCCGGGTGCGTACGGCACCGGTGAAGGCGCCCTTTTCATAGCCGAACAGCTCGGACTCCAGCAGCGTCTCGGTAATCGCACCGCAATTGACGGCGACAAAAGGTTGTTCCGCGCTGCCTGCTGTCGCGTTGCGGTGCAGCTCCAGGGCGACCTTCTCCTTGCCGACCCCCGACTCCCCGGTGATGAGAATGGTGGTGGCGTGCCGCGCAAGCCGCGGCAGCATTGCGGCGATCCGGCGCATCGGGGGCGACACGCCGAGCGCGGCGCCGGGCTCCTCGCAGGACAGCGCCGATCGCGGCAGTGCGGCCTGTTGCCTGATCTTCTCGACGAGGGCCTCGAGATCGAACGGCTTTGTGATGAAATCGGCCGCGCCCTGTTTCAGCAGTCGCACGGCTGCATCGATGGTTCCGAATCCAGTAATGAAGATGAAGGGCGGCAGCTGGGTGCGCGTTGCCTGGAGCCGGGTGAACATCTCGTCGCCGGTGAGGTCCGGCAGACGGATATCGCTGATTACGGCGTCATATCGTTCCTTCTCGATGCTGGCGAGCGCGCTGCGCGCGCTCTTGTGCCAATCGCAGGCGAAGCCTTCCAGTTGAAAGCGATCGCACAGCGAGTCGCCCATGATCTCGTCGTCTTCCACCAGGCAGAGGCGCGATTGTGCGGCCGTCATGGCGAAGCCTCCACGATCGGGAGCGTCACGACAAAGCAGGTCAAGCCCGGTTGGCTCTGCACCGCGATCTCTCCCTTCATCTGCTGCGTGATCTGGTAGATCACCCACAGCCCGAGGCCGGTGCCGCCCTCCCGTGAGGATGAAAACGGCTCGAACAGATAGTTCATCCGCTCCGGCGGAATGTGCTGGCCGCCGTTTTCCACGCGCATGATCATATTGGTGCTGTCCCGGTAGATATGACAGCGTACCCGCCCCTGGGTCTCGACCGCGGCAATGGCATTGAGGAGCAGATTGATGAGGATTTGCCGCACGAGGGTCGAAGGCAGGGGGAGCGCGTCCATGATGTCGTTTTCCCAGACGAGCTCCGCCGACTTGCGGTGAGCATCCGACAGCACAAGCGTGCAGGTATCCTCGATGTCCTGCACCGAAAGGGGATGGCTTTGCAGCCGTGCTTCAACGAGCAGGGCCGCAATGATGTCCTTGATCTGGACCAGGCCGCGCTCGATCAGCGACAAGGTTTTCATCGTCTGCGGGTCGTCATTGCCGTGCTTCTTGAACGTGCTTATGGCGTTCAGCATGCCACCGAGCGGGTTGTTGATCTCGTGAGCAATACCTGCCGCCAGGCGCCCCACGGCCGCCAACCGCTCCGAATGCAGCATCTGAGCTTCGAGCGCTTCCTTCTCCTTGAGCTGGCCGAGCATGCGCGCAAATGCCGTCCCCACCTGGCCGATTTCATCACGCGAGACATACAGCCTGCAGTCGGCGAGATCGGGCAGCGTAGGGCCGACGCGCCCCATGGCCTCGGCGAGCCTGGTGAGCGGGATCGCCATGCGCCAGGCCCAGTACCAGGTCACTGGCAGAAGCAGCGCGAGCGCCAGCAGGGTCATCACCACGGCGCTGCTCGCCATGTCAAAGAAGCGCGGCACGAACATGGATCTCGAATAGCCCATCACCAGTGTCGCAAGCCTGACCTCGTCCGACATGATCGGCGTCAGGATATAGAAACGGTCGGTGCTGGGCAGCGTGATCACTGTGAATTCCGGGGCGACCATGGCGTCGATTGCCTGTCGCAGGGGGCCCGCGGCCGGATCGTCAGCAGCAAGGTCCGAGAGCATCGGATATTGCTTCGGCTGGGTCGAAACATACACCTTTTGCCGTGCATCGAGCACCATCATGACCTGCGGCTGGCTGCCTCGGCCTTCGCCCGTCGCCCGCGTCGGCGAATTGATGATCTCATAGGCGCGCCAGACATCGTCATGGAGGATGGCCGTTGCCAAGGGACGCGCCAGAACGCGACCCATGCTGGAAGCATCGGCGAGCAGGTCGTTCTTCAGGTTCTCGTAGACGCGGTACATGACGGCTGCCGTCACCACGGCGGCGGTGAATGCAATCAAAATGCTGGCGCGAAGCGGGATCTTGTAGCGGAAGCTGAGATTGCGAATCACAGCTCAATCCTCCGCAGCGGCGCGCATGACGGCGATGCTGTCAAAGAGCTGCTCGTCGGCTGCCGTGAATCCATCCAACCGAAGCTGAGCGATCAGACGCGCTCCTTCCTCATCCGCCGGCATGGCGATCAGGGTGTCGCGCATCATCTTGAAGTCTTCCGGCGCAACCGTCTTGGCTGCCACAAACGGAGGGAAGCCGTGTTCACTCGATGCGCGAACGATACGTGTCTGCTGGGTCAGCGCGGGATGTATCTGGGCGAGGACGTCCCAGATGTAGCCGTCGACGGCCCCGCCCTGAGCCAGACCATCGGCCACCGCCTGCACCACATTGCGGTGTGACCAGGTGAAGAACGTCTTGGCGAAAAACCCGTTTGGCTTCTGATGCAGGCTGAGCAGCTCGTGGACCGGCACCAGATAGCCGGAGTTCGAGTCACGATCCGAAAACGCAAACACCTTGCCTCGGAGATCGGCGATAGAGGCCGTCTGGTGGTCGGTCGCGGGAACGATGAGATAGGAGCGGTAAGTCGGCTTTCCCCGATAGACGGGCACGGCCAACAACGTCATCGCGTCCTTGTTGCGCACGTAGGGATAGCCGCACACCCAGGCAAATTCGAGTTTCCCGGTGCGCAACAGGTCTGTGATCTCGCGGTAGGTGGCGCGTTGGACGAACTCCACAGGGCGATGGAGCTTGCTGGTTAGATAATTGCGCCAGGAATTGACGAAGGCTGTCTGGTCGTCGAGGAAGACAGGGGTAAGGCCGATACGGATCGGCGTCTGGTCCGCACGTGAAACGGCAGCGCAGAAAAACGCGCAGCACAATATGAGCGCAAGCCTGATGCTGCTCCGCAAACGTCTCTCTCCCCGAATTCCGTTCCCGGGGAGTATAACGCGACGGCCGCTCCTCCACTCTTTGATTTAGATCAATATCCGGTGCGACCCGGTGTTACCGCGTCGCTACGGCCGGCGCTCGTGAGCCGAGATGTTTGTTACCGAACAGTAACGGCCTCATCGCTCGTCTTCTCAGCTCCCTCATTGAATCGAAACAACATTAAGCCGATGGCACGATCCTTGCGATCGCGTTTCCAGCCACCCGTGCGTGGCGCTGAAAAAATTGTGCCGCCCTTAGCGGCTAGGGAGGGAACGTTGGCATGACCGAGAAACTGACCTCTTCGAGCGAGACCAGAGGCGTGCAGGGCAAGAAGCGCTACGCCATGGTCATCGATTTGCGCCGCTGCATCGGCTGCGACGCCTGCATGGTCGCCTGCAAAGCCGAGTTTGACGTGCCCGTCGGCGTGTTCCGGACCTGGGTGCCGTACCGCGTAACAGGCACCTATCCGAACGTGAAGAAGCACTTCCTGCCGCGTTTGTGCAATCACTGCGACGACCCGCCTTGCGTGCGCGCCTGCCCGGTGGGCGCGACCTACAAGGAGGAGGACGGCGGCTTCGTGTTGCAACGCTATGAGCGCTGCATCGGCTGCAAGGCATGCATGGCGTCATGCCCCTACAACGCCCGCTTCATGTTGCCAGACAACCGCACCTACACCGAGGTGACAAACGTCGTCGACAAATGCACGTTCTGTTACCATCGCGTAACGGAGGGCCTTGCCCCGGCCTGTGTTCAGACCTGCATCGGACGCGCCCGCATCTTCGGCGACCTCAATGACCCCAACAGCGAAGTAGCGCAGTTGGTGGCGACCCAGCCCGTACAAGTGTTGCGCCCGGAGGAAGGCACGAAGCCGAACGTGTTCTACATCGGCGCCGACCGCAATCTCACCGAGCATGGCCGCGCGGTCTACGACACCCCGGAGGTGCTCGAGGAAGACCGCAAGAACTTTACAGACGCCGGTTAAAGGGGAGGGCACCATGGCCGATTTCAATATCTTCCACCACATGCCGTGGGAACCGACTTATGCGATCTACTTCTTCGTGATCGGTATCTCGGCGGCGCTGTTCTTCTTCTCCGCGTTGTCCTGGTTCAACGACGCGTTCCTGTCTCTCCGGCACCGGGCGTTCTATGCGTCCTTTGTTCTGCTGGTGATTGGCGGGCTGCTTCTCATTGGCGACCTGTCGCAGCCAATGCGGTTCATAAACATCCTCAATCCGTTCTATCTCAATTTCGCCTCGCCGTTGGCGTGGGGCGGGTTGAACCTCGTCTCGTTCGGGCTGGTCTCTGTCCTCTATTACCTCGCGATGTCGACGCAAAGTCCTCACGCGAAAGTGCTCGGCATAATCGGGTCGCTCCTGGCTCTCGGCTTGCCTGTTTACACCGGCTTCGACCTGACGGTTCACCAGAACCGCCCTGTCTGGAATACCCCGCTCATGCCGGTGCTGTTCGTGGCCATGTCGATTGTCTCGGGCGCGGCGGTGGCGACGTTCCTCGCGCTAGGTGAAGAGCGTCTTCAAGGCGTTCTGCGCGCAATCATATTGTGGTCTGCGGGTGCGGTAGCCGTCATGCTGGTCTCCCTCCTGGGAACGACGGCTTACGGCGGCGTCGGCCAGGAGCTCACCTTCATGCTCATGACGAGCGGTATGCTCGGCCTCATCTTCCTTGGCCTTGGCATCGCAGTTGGGTTGGCCGCGCCCATCGCGCTTCTCCTCGTACTAGGCCGGAATGCAACCGGCACGATGGCAGCTTCGGTTCTGCTGCTTATCGGCGGAATGGCGCTGCGTTACTCGATCCTCATCGGCGGCCAGCTTGTTCAGACCTACTTCTAAGGAGAACGCATCATGAAGACAATCGATCTATCGCGGCGCGGTTTCCTTAAAGTCGGCGCGGCGACCACCGCAGCCGCGGCAGCCGCCCCAACTGTCTTGGAAGCCATGGAGGTGGAGGTCGGCGGCAAGGACTTCGGTCCCGTGACCAAGGCCGAGCGCAAGGCGATCCCGATCACCTGCCACGTCTGCAACATCCAGGACGGCGCACTCGCGTTTGTCGAAAACGGGCGCGTCGTAAAACTTGAAGGCAATCCGGAACACGTCTCGACGCGCGGGCGCCTCTGCGCCAAGGGCAATGCCGGGATGTGGTATTCGTACGATCCCGACCGGATCCTGTATCCGCTCAAGCGCGCGGGCAAGCGCGGCGAGGGCAAGTGGAAACGCATTACTTGGGACGAAGCGCTTGCGGAGATTGCCAAAAAGCTCGATGCCGCGCTTCAGGAAGATCCCAACAGCATCATGCTGAAATACGGTCGAAACCGCTCCGGCGGCGCCATCGATCGCTTCATGCAGACGCTGGGCTCGGCAACAGTCGTCAATCACACGTCGGTGTGCGAGTCTTCCAAGAAGGTCGGCATGGAGCCGACCTGGGGGCCGGATATCGAGACGCCGGATTTTGCAAACACCAAGTACATCCTCAATTTCGGCTCCAACATCATGGAGGCCGCGTACTTCCACAACCCGTATTCGCAGCGCCTCACCGAGGGCATGGCCGACAACAAGGCGAAGCTGGTGACCTTCGATGTGCGCCTGTCAAACACGGCGGGCCGCTCGGATGAATGGATACCGGTATTCCCCGGCACCGATGGTGCGGTTGCCTTGGCAATCGGCCATGTCATCCTGCGTGAAGATCTCCAGGACAGTGACTTCATCGAGACCTGGACCAACGTGACGGTCGCTGAGCTGAAGAACCACTACAAGCAATACACGCCGGAATGGGCCTCGAAACTCTCGGGCGTGCCGGTCGCCACGATCGAGCGCATTGCCAGGGAGTTTGCTCAGACCAAGCCGGCAACCACCTACACCTATCGGGGTCCCGCCAAACACCTTTACGGCTCATACAACGAGAAAGCCTGCATGATGCTGCCGATCATGACCGGCAACATCGAGGTGCGGGGCGGCTATTGCCTGCCGCGCGGGATGAGCTGGCCGCAGCCGCAGCCGGCGCCGCCGAAGCCGGCAAAGCCCTCTTATCTGGCACACCCGGACGAGTATCCGCTGGCGGCGCACAAGGTCAGCCACCTCGTTCCGTTCTGGATCGCCGAGGGCAAGCAGAAGATCAACGTCTACTTCACGTATCAGGACAATCCCGTCTACACCAACCCCGGATCCGATGCGGTGTGGGGCAAGCTGTTCCGCGACGAGAAGCTGATCCCGTTCCTGGTATCGATGAGCCCGTTCATGGGCGAAGAGACGGCGCTCGCCGATATCATTCTCCCGGACTGCCCTTATCTCGAGCGCTGGGAGCCCGAATCCATGCCCAACTCGCTGTGGCCGTGGCTCGGCATTCGCCAGCCGGTGATCAAGCCGCTTGGCGAGTCGCGTGAAAACCGCATCATCTTGCGCGACATCATTCATGCCCTCGACAAGGACGGCAGCCGAGGGATGAAGAAGTACTGGGAGTTCAAGGATGGCGAAGAGTATATGCGCCATCACTTCGACAACGTTCCCGGGCTCAAGGAAGCAGGCGGACTCGAGTTCCTCAAGAAGCACGGCGTATATCCGATCTACGGCAAGCTCGACCCGAAGAGCGGGCAGGTCGTGGACAAGACCGGCCGCCCGATTCAACCGGAGTTCGGCCTGCACAAGAAGCAACTGAGTTCCGAGGACATGACGGGCGCCGCGGTCGATGCCAAGGGCATCATCACCAAGAACGGCAAGGCGATCGGAGTTCAGCGCAACGGAAAGAACTATGTCGGGTTTCCAACCGGCAATCGTCTGGTCAATGTGCGGGTCGACGAATGGGCCGACTTCGGCTTCAACCCGATGCCGACCTTCAAGCAGATCCCCTGGCACAAGGAGATGAAGGACGACGAGCTGATCCTCACGACCTACAAGATCAACGTCCACAAGCAGTCGCGCACCGCGGCCGTGAAGTGGCTGGCCGAGATCATGCATTCCAATCCGGTGTGGATCAACTCGGCGACAGGTCGAAAACTCGGCGTGAAAACCGGCGATCTGGTCCGGGTCGAGAGCAAGGTCGGGTACCTCGTCACAAAGGCCTACGTGTTCGAGGGCATCCATCCGCGAGTGGTGGCGATCCCCACCGCCTTCGGTCACTGGGCCTATGGACGCCTGGCATCGGGCGCCCGCGCCAAGTTACGCAGCGAGAAAGCCGGCTCTTGGGGCGCAAATGACGATCCCGACCTGAAGAACGTCTGGTGGGATGACAAGGGCGTTCACCCCAACAACATCATTCCGGTGGTCGCCGACCCGATCGGCGGCTCGCAAGGCTGGTACGACACGGTGGTGCAGGTCAAGAAGGCCGGGCCCAGCGACAAATACGGTGACAGTGTCGGCTACTGGGACAAGCACGTCGACGCGTTCAAGGAGACGATGCGCTACGCCTACACCGGCGACAAGCATCGCGAGATGCACCCCGAAATGTCGTCCTGGAAGGGCCCCGGCAGCGTCAAGAAGAAGGAGGGCGGGCACTAAACCCGCCGAAGTTCTGCGCACTTGCCGGCCATGTCTCCCCGGGCATGGCCGGGTGTCCTTGGAAAGGATCTTGCCATGAATGTTCATGCTGCGGAGCTGGCACAGACCGGGCAATCGCCCGACCAATTGCGCGCGCGCGCCGGGTACTATCGATTGCTGGCCGGGGCCTTCATAGAGGAGCCCGGCCGCGATTACCTCATCGCCTTGCGCTCCAAAGAAGTGCAAGCCGAGCTCCATGATCTGGGTGTCCGTTTCGATCCTGACGTCACGGATACTGATGTCGATACGCTGGTTTCCGAGCTTGCCTGCGAATATGCGGCCCTGTTCACGTCTCCCGGCGGGTGTCCGCCAATCGAATCGGCACGACTGAGCGGCCGGTTGCAACAGACTGCGTTTGAACAAGTGCGCGCAGCCTACGCGCAGGCCGGCTTCAAGGTGCGGCAGGGACGTTTCACTCTGTTCGAGGATCAGCTCGGAGTTGAGCTGTCCTTCGTGGCTGCGCTGCTGGATCGCTTGGCGGCCGCTCGCAAGGCGGACGACCTGGACTCGGCAAAGCACCTCGAAAAGGAGATCAAGCGCTTCTGGGCGCTTCATCTCGGCCTCTGGGTGCGCGGCTATGCGCGCCTTCTTGAGCGCGTGACCGTCCATTCCTTCTATCGCGAGATCGCCGCTTTGCTCGGCACCTTTGCCGAGGCCGAACTGGAACTGATCGGCGTCCACGTGGATGACGTCGATGGTGGCAGGGAGGTGGTGCCTAAAGCCGATATCCCGCTCGAATTCAATCCCGATGAGCCCGTTTGTGGCGGCTGCAGAGGCCCGGACTCAGATAGCGCGGTCGCATGACTACGGTGCTCGCCGGTCAATGCGGCTCGATGCCGCCCGAGGTTCGGGCCTGCGACCCCTTCGCCTGGGCGGAACTGGCGGACTTCTGGGACGCGGGCGATTTCAGGGCGGTTCATGACTGGCTGGGCCTGCGCTGGAATCACCTGATCCAGACCCGCCCGGGCGGGCACGCGGACAAGGATGCCCGCTTCCTGCAGGCACTCGCGTTTGCGGCGCTCGCCTTCCATTTCACCCAGAACCAGAAGCAGGACGGGGCGGCCCTGGTCGCTGACGATGCGCTCTCCATGCTGCCAGGCTATCTGCCTCTTTATCGCGGACTGGACGTAGCGCCGGTGATCGCAACGCTTTCCACTCTCCGGCCATTGCTCGAGGGGCTTGCGCCGGAAGACGATTGCCCGATGCGCCCATTCACGTTCAACCGACTGAGCTATACGAGCCCCGGATCATGACCACGGGCATCGCCGAAGCAACTCCCGTACTGCATGTCCAACGCTGGGCTCGAGTCGATGAGGCACCGTTTGCCGAGCCCGTGTTCATTTTTGACGCCGACGGGCTGCCCGAAGATCTTTCGAATGTCTCCGTGGTGATGCCGCAGGGCGGAGCGGCGCGCGCCCGCGAGTTGGCGCGCCGAAACGCAGCCCGCGTGATCCTCGGTGATGCCGCGCTCAAGGACAGCAGCATCGTCGCGCCGCTTGCGAAAGAGCTGGGCGAAGCGAAAGTCGGCGTTTGGCTCCCGGTCCAGCGGATGATGGTCAGCTGGGCGCTCGATGTCGAGTCCAATGCCGATTTCCGCTGTCTCGCACCGTCCCGGGCAAAGCCCGCCTGGGAAGTACTTACGAGCAACGGTGCAGGTAGCGGCACGGACGCACTGTGGTGGAGCCAGCAGATGCAGGAGCGCGGCGCTGCCATCGTACTGGTCGGCGCCGACCTGACCGGGGACGCCGATCTCGATATCTGTGCGGAGATCACCGAGGTACTCGGGGAGCGCTTCTGGCTGACACCACGAGCGGATGCAAAAGCTGACATGCGGCCTTGGCTGCAATATGGTCACGTGCGCAATCTTGTCCTGCCGGCTTGTGATCAGGCTATTATCGCGGAACTGATTGACGTAATCACGATACCTGGAGAAACAGCTGCCGCATGATCAGATGGCTATTTGCGTTCGCTGTGGCGTTGATGTCGCCAGGCATAGCAACAGCTGGTCTGGCACTTCTGCTTGACGGCACTCAGTTGGCAGAGGCTCTGAAGAGCAGCCAACCCTGCTGCGTGATCGACGCGCGCAGCGAGGGTCCGCGCAAGCAGAACCCGATTTCGTTCGCCGTGGCTCACCGCGAGGGGATGGTCGTCTCGGCCTCGAGCTTCGCCATCATCATTGCGGATACCGATCAGCGTGCGCTCGAGATTGCCCGGGCGCTAGCGGCCTCCAATCCGGGACGGATCTTCGCGGTGAAGGGAGGATTTGCCACCTGGCAACAGCTGTCCGGGAATGCTGAAGGGACCACGATGCCAAGGGGCTTCACGATCCCGTCGAACACCTGCGAACAAGGCAAACCGTTGCAGGAGTTCAAATAGCCTTGCCACACGCCCAACCAGAGTTCCGCCAAAGGTCCTGCGCGCGCTACCGCTTCCGTTACAGCAGCTGCCGGGCCTGCGCCGACGCCTGCCAATATGGGGCCATCACGCCGTCGGACGAGGGCATCAGCATCAACGAGGCCGATTGCCGCAATTGCGCACTGTGCACCGCCGCGTGTCCAACCGAGGCCTTAAGCGCGGGCAACCTGCCGCGCATCGACATATTGAAGCGCGCGCTTGCGGTCAAACAGGTGACATTCGCCTGCGCGCCTTCGCAGGCGAATGGCGACGAGACCGTGCCTTGCCTCGGCGCCTTGGATGCCACGATGCTCGCGGCGCTTTCGGCAAGTGGAACGTCGGTGTCCCTGGCCGGCGCTCATCACTGCGTTAGCTGTCCGCATGGCGAGCAGGGAGCTCCGATGATGGCGCGGAATCTCGATGGCGTGGACGTCCTCCGTGCTGCGGTCGGCAACGAACGCTGGGCCGCGATCACGGTTCTGGAGCCTGATCCGGCGCGCCCAGCGGACGACGGGCATGATGCATCGCGCCGCCATCTTTTCCGGCGCTTCCTCGCCCGGCCGGCCGAAGCGATCGCCCTTGCTTCCTCTCAAATGGAGCAAGATCCCGTCCCATTGAAAGCCGTGCGTTTTGCCCGTCCCATTGCAAGCACAAGCCGCTCCTTGCTGCAGCGGCTTTTCGATGCGGCTCAAGCCGAGGCTCCTACGTTGCCGCGGCACCCGGCATTACCCTTCGGCCGGATCGAAATGGTGAAGGACGGCTGCAACGCCTGCGAAATCTGTGCGCGGGCTTGTCCGACCGGCGCAATGGAGGTAGCCGAGACCGGAGTATCGTGGTCGCTCAACTTTCAATTCTCGCGCTGTGTGGCTTGCGGCCTGTGTGTCGAGGCCTGCCAGCCGAAGGTGCTGCGTCTCGCCGAGACCATGAGTGAGTTGCGCGAGCCATCCAATGCCGTGCCGCTTCATACGCTCGGCAAACAGCGGTGTACGCACTGCGATCGTTTCTTCATCTCCGCCGAACCGCTGGAGCTTTGTCCCATCTGTCAGGGCGATGATGACGACTTCGCGGCCATGTTCGGGTGAGGAGGTTGGCGGTGACCCTGCTTGATTTGCCGAAATCGTGCTGTTCCGACCGGGCGGAGTTCATTTCAGTTGAAGCGGCAAGATCGCGCGCACTGCAGGGCGTAAATCCCGTTACCGGCGAGGAGGTTGTCGGACTCCGCGCGGCGCGCGGCCGGGTCAACACGTCCGGAATCGCCGCCGGCCACGCCCTGCCGCCGTTCGATCAATCGGCCATGGACGGCTATGCGGTCCGCACAGGCGATTTCAGTGATGGATCGATCGCGTTGCCGGTCGTGGCACGACAGCCGGCAGGACCGGCCCTGGGCGTGTCGATCGGCGAGCAGCCGGCGGCCGTGCGCATATTTACCGGCGCTCCGATCCCTCCGGGCTTCGATGCGGTCGTCATGCAGGAGCATTGTGAGCAGCACTGCGGCTCGGTAACAGTGCCCAGGCGGCCCGAGGCGGGTCAGCATATTCGCGTCTCCGGAGACGACGTGCCGGCAGGCGCCTTGATTGTTCCCGCCAATACTCTGATCGATGCACGACACGTTGCCATTCTGGCGGCGGCAGGGGTGCCGAGCATCAACGTGCGCAGGCGCGTGCGGGTCGCTGTACTATCCACTGGCGATGAGTTGCGTGAACCGGACCAGCAGCTCCGGCCTGGCGAGATCCACGACAGCAATCGCGCGATGCTGTTGTCGCTGCTCGAGAGGCCTGCCGTCGAGCTGGTCGACCTCGGCCGCATTCCGGACGATCCCGCCTCGATCGCAAAAGCGTTCGAGGCTGCGGCCCGGGATTTTGATATCGTGATCTCCAGCGGCGGCGTTTCGGTCGGCGAGGAGGATCACATCCGCACCGCTGTGTTCGCCGCAGGCGGTGAAATTGCGCCGCTCAATGCCAGCATCAAACCGGGAAAACCGATCTCGATCGGGCGTCTCGGGACGGCGAGCTTGGTCGGCCTGCCGGGCAATCCGGTGTCGGCCCTGGTCACCTTCCTCTGGTTTGCCCAGCCGATCATCGTCCGTCGAATGGGGCTGCGGCCGGAGGCTCCTCGTGCAACGCGCGCGGTTGCTGCGTTCGCGGAGCAGCGAAGGCCGGGGCGGGACGAATTCGTGCCCGTGGTCGTTGCCGGGCGCGACCGGGAAGGGCGGCTTCTGGTCGAAAGACGCCAGCGTGCCGGGTCGGCGCGGCTATCATCCCTGATCGATGCAGATGGCTTGGCACGTATCCCAGGCGAATTGAGCGCGGTACGCAGCGGCGACACGCTGGATCTCTACACTTTCGATCCAGCTTTCTCTCTCTGAATGAACCTGTGTGCGGTTCAGCTCTGGGCGATGTCCATCGTAACGGGGACGGGTGGCGGATTTCGATACCGCTGATCAGCTTCTTGTGAATGCGTCGCAACTGGAGATTGAATGCTTTTTAAGACATCGATGCGAAGCTTGTTCTCACTTTCATTCCCAGGAAACGTCTAGGATTTGCATGAGCTCGATGTTCCGATCCCTGAAGGTGCAGGCGGGGATCGCCGCCACCGTCATGTTCGCCGCAGGTGTAGTTGCAGCCGGTGTGCTGTCATTTGAGGCGATGAGCCGGACACTCGAACAAGGCCATGCCGAAGCAGTTGCTGCGGGAGCAAGCGTCGGCCTCGAAACTCTTTCCGGTGTTGGCAACCGGATGAACGTCTACGCGGACATCCTCGCTCGCAGTCCGGAGCTGGCGCTCGCGCTGCAGCAATCCGACAAGGCTGGCCTGGAGACCTTTGCGGTCCGCGAATTCAAGGCCATTCACGAAGCCGATAAGCTCATCACGACCCTGGAAGTGACCGACTCGAAGGGGGTGGTCGTTCAACGCGGACACAACCCGTCGAAGCGTGGCGACGATAAGTCCAACCACCCGCAGGTTCGTGGTGCGCTGGGCGGAAAGGCCATTCGGGGCTTGACCGTGTCGCCTACAACCGGAGAGCCCGCGGAGGACAGCGTCAAGCCGGTTCTTGCCGGCAACAAGGTCGTTGGGACCCTCAAGGTAGGTTCATATTTCAACCAGGCGTCCGCGAATGAGCTGAAGAGCCGCACGGGGCTTGAGGTCGTGTTCATCACCCGAGGGAAGGCCGCCGCATCGACCTTTGGCAAAGATGTGGAGGTGAGCGTTCCGCCCGAGGCGATCAAAGGAGCTTCTGCCGGGAGTTCGGCGACGCTTGATGTCTTGGTCCAAGAGAAGCCATTCGGCGGGCGTCTGGTCTATGTGCCAAGCGACGTCGGCGAGGGAATGACCATTGCCTTCCTGTCAGGGCTCTCTGACATCGAAGCGGCGAAATGGGCCTTTGCACGATCCCTGCTCTTGAAATGTGCGCTCGCGCTGGTGGTCATCCTGCCGCTCGCGTTCTTCGGAGCGCATGTGGCGACGCGTCAGCTCCTGCACCTGGCTGCAGCCATGCGTGAGCTCGCTGCCGGCAAACTGGACGTCGCTCTTCCCGGACTGGGGCGACGCGACGAGGTTGGCGATATCGCCAAAGCGGTCGAAGATTTCAAGATTGTCGCCGCCGAGAAAGCCAAAGCCGAGCAGGAGAAGCAGCGTCAGCTGGACGAGCAACTGGCGCTTGAACAGAGAAATCATGTGCACAAGATCGCCAACGATTTCGAAGAGACCTTGGGCGGCATTATCCATACCGTCTCTTCAAATGCCTCGGTGCTGGAGTCGGCAGCAAGCAAACTGACGGCAACGGCCGAGGGTACCCACCGTTTGTCGACGGGTGTTGCCGCTTCGTCCGAGGAGGCGTCCGCCAGCGTTTCTTCCGTCGCGCAATCAGCGACGGAGATGGCTGCCACGGTCCAGAAAGTCGCGGAGCACGTAGCCCGGTCGCGTCAGATATCGGACGAAGCCGTTTCGCGAGCGGGGAAGGCCGACGAGCGAATCGCGGACTTGAGTCGTGCCGCGTCCCGCATCGGAGACGTGGTGCAACTGATCACCTCGATTGCGGCGCAGACGAACCTGTTGGCGTTGAATGCCACGATCGAGGCTGCGCGCGCTGGAGACGCGGGCAGGGGCTTTGCGATCGTAGCCCAGGAGGTGAAAGCGCTCGCCGCTCAGACGGCGAAGGCGACCGAGGAGATCGACTCTCACATACAAGGCATGCAGACCGCCACCACTGAATCGGTTGCTGCCATCAAGGACGTCAGTGCTACGATTGGCCAGATTTCAGCGATTGCTGAAGAGATCTCCGCGGCTGTTCAGGCTCAGAACGAAATGACCGGTGGCATCGCCAGCAACGTCGAGCAGGCCGCAAGAGGCACCGCCGAGGTCGCTTCAAACATCGCGAAGGTGAATGCTGGAGCCGTTGAAACCGGATCGGCGTCAACTCAGGTGCTCGAAGCTGCCCGCTCGCTGACGAGCGAGAGCGAACGGCTGAGGTCTGCGGTAGAAGGCCTGTTGGCCACCGTCCGCGCCGCGTAGCAAACTGCTGCAAAATCCTGCAACTGAGGCAATCTGCCGCTCGCAAGTGCCGGGTAGCTTCATAACGATATCCACCGTTCGATGTTTCGGTGTTCTGCGATCTCTCCGGGGGAGGCCCTTATATAACTAATAAAGTAGTTGCGTCTGCCGGCGGCTGGACCTATATGTAGCTCTATGCAGATCGACGCAGCAGCAAAGGTTTTTGCCGAGTTAGGGAACCGGACGCGGCTGGACATTCTGCGGCTTCTGATAAAGTCAGGTCCTGAAGGATTGCCGATCGGCGACATCCAAAGGCACTTGGATATCCCGTTGTCGACCCTGGCCTTCCACCTGCGCGGCCTGGTTGAGGCCGAGTTGGTCGACCAGGAAAAGCAGGGCCGGGTTGTATTGTGCCGGCCTCGTCTCGACAGAATCAACGACGCAATCGCCTTTCTGAAGAAGGAATGCTGCTCAGGCATCGCCCGGACGGGCGCACGGCAGCGAAGCGTGGCATGAGTTTTTTTGGCCGAACAAAACCATATTACTGGTGATATGGCGCAATTTGAAATGAAGCCGGGCAAGTGAGGAGAACGATCATGAGCGATGCCGCAGTCAAGCAGCAGGAGATACGGCCGGCGGTTGTCAACGGCGCACTGCTATCAATTCCCCTTCCTCTGCTGATGCTGCTCACGGCGCTGGCGATCGGAATCGGCATCGGCCTGAGCGGAAAACCCCTGCTGCATGCGCTTGACGTCGGCTTCGGCGCCGCATTGGCGGAATATGCGCTGATCCTGATCCCTGCTTTCACGCTGGCGGCATCTCTGTCGCGCTCGGGGGCCCGAGCCGGATCGGAGCGGACCATCGTCCTGCTCGCTCCCTTGGCCGGCGCGGGAATGGCATGTCCGGATACTGCCTATGCCGCTCTCTCCCCCGTGGCCGGCGTGCGAAAGCTGTCGATGCTGTTTGGCGCTTATGCAGGCTTCAAGCTGTTGGTCCCGGCGGGTCCCGCGATCGTGGGAACCGGACTCGGTGGTTTTGATATGCGGCTTGCTGTCGCCGCCGTACCGGTCTTCTTTGTTGCTTGGTTCGCGGGATTGCTTTTTGCCTGGCGCTTCGAGGCAGGAGTGCATCATGACTCGGCATCGAGCGGCGGAGGGCTCAGTGGCCGGGTCATTGCGCCGCTCGCTACGATCATGGGACTACTGGCTCTGGGTTTCTTCCTTAACAGCCGAATGGAATTGCCCGCGCTCCCCGCATTCCTGCTGTGCCCCAAGGGCGCTCTGCTGTTGGGTGCAATCGTGTCCTTGCTGCCGCTATCGCACGCTGACCGGGCCGAAGCCCTGGAGAGCGGCATGCGACGTGCAGCGCCGCTGTTGCTGACTATCGGTGCAGCCAGTGCGTTGGGGGCTATGCTCGTCGAGGTCCTGCCCGTGGACCGGTATGCCCATTTCCTGGTCTCGACGGGTCTTGTCCTGCCTGCGTTGTTCCTCTTCACCGCGACCTTCAAGGTGGCCAAGGGCTCGTCGATGGCGACCTTCGCCGGGACCAGCGGGATCGTCGCAGCCATTCTGCCGGCGTTGCACGTGTCGCCGGAAGCCGCGACCCTGGCCATGTGCGCCGGCGCCTTCGTTTCGATCACCCCGAACGACAGCCTGTACTGGCAAGTTCGGCAGGACGTCTTTGCCGGCCAAACCGAATCCTCGGCCATGCGGGTGCTGACCGTAGGCTCCGCGCTGCAAGGTTGCGCTGCTCTGCTGACAATTTGTGGGATGCAGGCGGCGGGACTGATCTAAATTGGGAGCGCCCACTTCTAAGCCGACGGATCGGCTTTCGGGATGAGTCGTCACCAACCGGCGATTATGCTTGCAACAATGCAGTAGTCTCACACTAAATGATAGAGTGGGAGTAGGAGGGCTAATCACCTCCACCAGCAAGTCTTCGCGTTACCTCTGCATCGGAGACGTTTGATGCTGCCCGCTCACATGTACTTTCGTACACGGTATCGGATCTCGTAGTCGCCCGGCGGCAGCGGCGATACGGGGCGTGGTGGCGCAATGAACTCGATGCGTTGCCAAGGTCCGAATTCCTTCTCCAGCGGAGCATCCGGCTTGATTGGCAGGTGCCAGTAGCTTTCCGTCGCGTTGTTGAGCCGCAGAGACATCGTCTGGTGCGGATCGGTCTTGTGCAGGACGAAGTTGCCCGCGATCTCGTAGCGGTCGCCGACAAGTCGGATACTGTCGATGTAGCAGCCGTGACCGCTCCGGTTCGCCCATAAGGTCAGGTCCAGGTCGACATTGCTTTGATCGGATGCCGTGATGCCTGGCGGCAGCCTCAGTTGATATCGCACGACCGGAGTGCCCGAACTCTTGGGCCAGTCGAAAAAAGCGATCATGAGCGCGCCGCCGCCGCATGCAGTGACCGCGAGCAAGACCAGGGCCCCTCGTTGAACCAGCTTGCCGGCGCCGATCAGTCGCAAAGCCGACCACGCGCCCGTCAATGCCCCGACCGCCAGCCCGGTGATCATGCCCCAGATCAGCATGTCCTTGAGTTCGGCGATGTCCCGGTCCGTCAGCCATGCGATGCCATAGACGAGGAGTTCGCCGGCGCCCTGGCCGAGCCATGCGCCTGCAGCGACCGCGCCGACGAACAAGATCAAGCGGGTCAGAAACAATAAGCCAGGCGTTATGGTCATCACTTTTTCCAGCGACCGCGGCATTCTCAGGGTGGACGGCCCAATGCTTCGTCGCCACTTCCTCTATCGCATGGCAGATAGCGCGGTGGGTTACGCCTGCGGCTAACCCACCCTACGGACCTACGTAGAACAGGTCCTCAAGGCGTTCGCGTTTGATCTGCATCAATAGATCGAATTTCATATCTCGCAAAATGAGAATAATAGCCCAAAGCGACTATCTCTGTACCGCAATCCGGCTTTCCGAGCATCGTGGCGAACGCCGTGCATACGATGCCGACAAAGCAGGCAGCAGGGACCATCGTGAAGTACAAAGTTACGACGTTTGAGGGACTGAAATCGCTTCCCGCGAGTGTGGCAATTCTCGACGCTTCCGGCACGATTGTGGCGGTCAATGATGCGTGGAAGCAATTCGGTCGACAAAACGGATTGCGCCTTCCTAATTCAGGAATTGACTCGAACTACCTGCGATATTGCCGATCCGATGAACCGGACTCACGTCGGTTCGTAAGTGAGCTGAGAGCATTGCTCTCGGGTAAGCGTGATCTCTTGACGTTCATTTATCCCTGCCATTCGCGGACGCAGGCGCGATGGTTCTGCCTCATCGGGCTGCCGCTCTCGCTGAATAAATCAGCCGGCGTGGCGATCCTTCACGTAAACCTCACAGCAATGCTGCCGGTTCCGATCGGTGCGCGACGAGCGCGCGCCAAGGGGGAGAAAGGACAAATTCGCCCGGGGACCAATTTAGCCGCGATTGGCGGCGCCCTGGAGCGCTCCGTGCTGGAAACGCTCTCGTCACAATTGAACACAATGTTCACCGGGCCTGCTGCGCGCGAGAAGCACGGAGCGCAAGGGGAAACCGATCAGGTCGTCCGTACTCGGTTGAGCAAACGGCAGATACAAGTCCTGCGTCTGCTGGGCGAAGGCAAGTCCAACAAAGAGATTGCGATGGCGCTCTTTCTTTCGCCCAACACTATTAAGCTGCACGTATCAGCGATCCTGGAACGTTTGAATCTCAGGAGCCGCACTCAAGCAGCACTTCTTTCATCAACGCTTCTGCAAGACAATTAGGCCGAGGTCAAAGCGCAAGCGGCACCTGGAGAATAGTCGTTTCGGGCTATTGCTCAGGCTGATCTCTCGTGAGAGGAACGATTAGTGTTGTGGCGTTGGAGGAGACGAGAATGGGTGCACTCGGAACGGTATTTCAGCCCGACGAAATCAAGCTGATGAGGTCCGCGCTGGATGAGGCGGCAATCATCCTGCCTAAGGCAGAGCGAACGTCTGTCATGATGGTGAAGCTGGCCTCGCGTATCCTCGCAGCGGCGGCGAAGGGTGAGCGCGATCCGAATAAGTTGAGAATTGCAGCACTTCTGGAAGGAGCGGATGTTCAAGACACATCGCGCGCATCATTCGCGGAGCGGCGGCCGTCAGCAGATTAGTTACAGCGCCCTCAACCCCCGCCGATCAATCAACATTGAGCGAGCCTATCAACAGTTCCGCGCATGCGTGAGCTGGTGGTGCAAGTCGAGCTCTCACATGAGGCGTGTCGGCGACTAAGACAAACGCCGAAGTCGAAGATGGGCTCGCCGGATATCGGCTTTGCGAAACAGGTACCGAGCCGACGATAAATCAGCTTGTCTGATTGATCGATCTCGACGGACTGCGGCCACAGCCAGGAGAGCATCATGCCCCAAATTCAGCTAAGCCAAGTTCAGCCTATCACGTTCAGGTGCCGCTTCGAGACGACGGTGGCAGACGTGCCTTCAGGTCATGAGTTCTGCGTGTTTGAGTTCCCCGGGTGCAAGGGATGCCCGAAGGCGCTGCACCCGGTCCGGACGGTGGAAACTTCACAAGATCCCATGAAGTCGGAGGCGTGGCTCGCATGGGGTGCGCGCCTTTCCTGCTCCAAGAAATAGTTTTCGCTTCAATCAGATCAGCTATGGAGAAGCGCGACCATGCCCATCCATCGGCAAGCCGCACCTGTCTCAATGATCTTCGGAAGACACTGCGAGAGCGGCAAGGTTGCCAAGCAACTCCGCAACCTGCTTGGTTTCGTCACGGCGAAGGATTGGGTCTGGAAAGCCGCGATTGTCGGACTATGCGGAAGCGTCACGTACACCTTGCTGATGCTCGGCAAAGCCAAACTGGGCATACTTGAATCGTTCCAGCCCTATCAGAGTCTCCAAATCGCGCTTGGTTACTGGACCGGGGAGTACGTTCATCCGCTGGTACCCTGGCTGTTTTCGTATATCAACGGCTCGACTGCGGCTGGCTTTGCTTTTGCCAATCTCTACCGGCGCTTGCCGGGCAGCAGCGGTCCTACGAAGGGGTTCATCGCCGGTGCAATCGGATGGTTGGCGATGGATTTGATTTTCTTTCCATTGCTGGGGTTGGGCGCTTTTGCGAGGCACCTTGGCTTCGGCCTGTGGCCCGCGCTGTTCTCCCTCGGGATGATGCTGGCCTACAGCGTCGCAATGGGCGTCGTTTACAGCGCCATGGATACAACGCCGTGCCAAGCCGCTTCTCTTTATCAAAAGTGCTCGCTGCTTCGTTAGGTGCCGCCCAGGCTATGCCAGACAGCTTAGGGCCGTAGGGTGGGTTAGCGGAGCGTAACCCACCACTTCGCCGCTTGGCAGATAGCATCGTAGCCCGGGTGAACGAAGTGGTACCCGGGAGTGATCGCGACCCGCATCTCGCTGCGCATGCGGGCTACAAGTGATTGCTGTGCCTGTCGGGCAAAACACCCGAGATGTTGGTCAAACCCACACACCAAGAATATTCCGCTTTTCAGAAATTCGGAGTTGGCGTATATGCCGTCCATCCCACCCGACACGAGGGGCGGTCGTACGTCGTCACGAAACGCGGGCCTGGGATGCGGTGGACGCGGCAGCGTCGGGCGCGAGAGGGCAATCGCAGGGCTGACCTTAAGGCTTGTGAGCGATTTGCCGGCGCGCGGACGAACGGCGCTGAAGAGCGTCTTCGCCGGGCTTCGGGGGTGAGCACACGCCAGCCCTCGATCGCCGGGCGAGGACGTCCGCGGATGGCGAAATCGTGTGGTCCTGGCGCCCGAAGCTGGCGTCAAGCCCGCGGAGGTGTTTCACGCCAACCGGCGTGATGCGCCAACAAACATCCGCGCGGCGACGGTGGCAATAGAGCTCGTCTCACCGGGGAGATCACGACATAAGCCGTAAAACCATCAGCGCAGGGAAGGCCGGGATGTCTCGGCTGCCCTGTGGTCCAGCCCGTGTGCGTTCTGCGCACGGACCGCGGGTGCCAGCCGGCACCCGGCCTTCCCTGCGCCCTCGGCTTTCAAAAGAGGGTGAAGAGGACAGTAAAACTCGGGCGCATAGCGTCGCGAGAAAGCAGCGTCGTGTCTCATGGCGTCATGTATGGAGCGATAGCGACGAAGCAATCCAGCTAGTTGCCGAGGACGCAACCTGGATTGCTTCGCTTCGCTCGCAATGACGGGGGTGGGACGCCGCGAGCGGCCATGTATCATCCTCGTCCTGAGGAGCGCGCCGTTGGCGCGCGTCTCGAAGGGCGAGGGCACCAGCGGGGCCTTCATCCTTCGAGACGCGCTTCGCGCCCTCAGGATGACGAATCGGCAGCCGTGTCATTGCGAGGAGCGCAGCGACGAAGCTTGTGCCATGCTCGCAGATGGTCGAAGGTCTGCTTCAGCGATTTCGATACAACAGGAGGAAGTCTTCAATGACCCGCGTGCGCTGTATCACCGAGATGGGCATGGGCGTCGATGTTCACGGCAAGGACGCGACCAAGGCGGCCAGGCGCGCGGTGTCGGATGCCATTCGGCACTCGAGCCTCGGCTTCTTCCGGATGCTGGGCAAGACGCCGAAGGACATGTTCGTCGATGTCACCATCGGCGTGCCGGACCCGGCCGCCGTCGACACCGCCGCGGTCGCCAGGGAATTGCCGTACGGCACGGTGACGGTGAGCGCGGTGAACGGCGGGCTGGAGATCCCGGTCGAGCAGGGCGGGGATGCGATCATCATCGCCAACGCCGCCGTCATCGTCAGCCTCGACGACGGCAAATAGCCGCGCGTCCGGTGCGGGCTTTCCAACCGCCAATGTGGGTATATATCCGTCCTAATTCATTCGGGGAGGGGCGCATGCACGCCAGAAATCGCGATCTTACCGCCGTGCGCGCGGCGATGCAGCGCTATGTCGATCAGGAGATCATCCCGGGCGTGTCCTGGGCGGTGTTGCGCGGGGGCGACGTCGTCGATCAGCAGTGCGTCGGCTGGGCGGACCGCGAGGCGAAGACGGCGCTGCGGCCCGATCACATCTTTCGCGCCTTCTCCAACACCAAGATCGTCACCACCTGCGCGATCATGCTGCTGGTCGAGCAGGGCCGCCTCTCGCTCGACGATCGGGTCGAGAAATTCCTGCCGCAGCTTGCCAATCGCCAAGTGCTGAAGGCGGGCGCGACCAGCCTTGCCGACGTAGAGCCGGCGCGAGGTGCGATCACGATCCGTCAGCTGCTCACCCATACGTCCGGCCTGAGCTACGGGATTTTCGATCCCGGTACGGTGCTGTTCAAGGCCTATAATGAAGGAAGGGTCCTCAATCCGTACACGCCGCTGACGGACATGATCGACAAGCTGGCCGATCTGCCGCTTTCCTATCATCCCGGCGAGGCGTGGGAATATTCGGTGGCGACCGACGTGCTCGGCCGCGTCGTGGAAGTCGTTTCCGGCAAGACGCTCGGTGACTTCTTCAAGGCGTACATCTTCGAGCCGCTTCATATGCGCGACACCGGCTTCTTCGTGCCGACGATCGAGCAGGAGCGGCTGGTCGCCTATTATCGCGGCGCGGATGTGCTCGATCCGACGAAGCCCGGCCTGTGGCGCGTTGACGACCAGCCCTACCCGGAGGCCTACCGCAAGCCGTTCGCGCGGCAGTCGGGTGGCGGCGGCATGGTCTCGACCTTGCCGGACATGCTCGCCTTGGTGCGGGCGCTGCTGCCGGGCTCGGACAGGCTGCTCAAGCCCGACACCGTCAGGCAGATGATGACGAACCAGCTCGCCAGCGGCCAGACCATCCGCTTCGCCACGCTCGGTCCCATCCCCGGGAAGGGTCTTGGGTTAGGCGGCGCCGTCACCTTCGCGCCGACGCCGCTCGATCCACGGAATTCGCCAGGTGAATTCCAGTGGGGCGGTCTCGCCGGCACGCATTGGTGGATCTGCCCGCAGGCCAACACTGCCGGCGTCCTGATGACGCAGCGCGCCCTGGGCTTTTGGAATCCCTTCTTCTTCGAGTTCAAGCGCCTCGCCTACGAGGCAGTCGGCCCGTGAGGGGCGGACCTCGCAAGGCTACGGAGTGCGCAAATAGAAGAGCGGGGAAAGCATGGCTTCCCCGCTCGCTCAGTCCTTCCACGGATCGAACTCGCCTTCACCGGCCATCGCCACCGCGAACGGCCGCAAGGTGTGCAGGACCCGCACCGTGCCGGCGTGCTGCGCCAGCACTTCGGGCAGCCGCCGATAGGCCATCGGGCTTTCGTCGAGATCGGCGCCGATCAGCGTGACGCCGCGCTCGTTCAGCCAGCGGTCCATTTCCGCGCGGGTAAAGCGCCGCTTCGCTTCCTTGCGGCCGAACAGGCGGCCGGCGCCGTGCACCGTCGAGTAGAGCGAGGCCTTGGCTTCGGGACTGTCGACACCTTCGAGGATGACGGCATCGTCGCCCATCGAGCCGCCGACAAATCCCTTTTGTCCGGGGAAAGCCGGCGTCGCGCCCTTGCGCACCACCCACAGATCCCTGCCGTCATGCGTCTCGCGCCAGGCATAGTTGTGATGGTTGTGCACGGCTTCCGTGATGCTGCCACCGATGATCTGGCGGACGCGCTCCACCACCCATTCGCGGCCGGCATAGGCATAGCGGCCGGCAAGCTCCATGGCCGCGATGTAACGGCGGCCGAGTTCGGAATCCTCGTCGACCACGGCGGGCGGGACGTTCATGCCGTCCTTGCCGCCGGCGGCCTTGAGGTACCGCGTTGCGCTGGTATGGCCGAGGCCGCGGCTGCCGAAGTGAACGCCGATCCAGACAAAGCCCTCCTCGTCGCGCATCAGGTCGACGTAATGGTTGCCCGAGCCCACCGTCCCAAGCTGGGAGACGGCCTTCTGGCGATAGGCCTCCATGTCGCTCTCGCGCCAGGTATCGCCGTCGTCGAACAGCGCATCCTCGACCTTCTCGGCGTTGGCGCGGCCGATGCCGAAGGAGATCGTCTTGGCAACGTCGCGGATGATGATCGGCGCGATCGCCTCGATGTCCTCGAAGCGCGTGTCGAGCCGTGCCGCCATGTTGCCGCAGGCGATATCGAAGCCGACGCCGGAAATGCTGATCTGCTTCTCATAGGCGATCACGCCGCCGACCGGCTGGGCGTAGCCCAGATGGCCGTCGGCGCAGATCACGCCCGATACGACGTTGCCGACTGCCATGCAGTTGCGCATTTGCGCCACCGTCGCGTCGTCGTGCTGGCCGAACACTTTCAGCGGCGCATTCCTGAACCGCTCGTCCTGCGGACGCAGGCTCGCGATCTCGGCAGCGGCCGCTTCGGCTTCACGGGTGAGGTGCTCCTTGCGTGCCGCGTCCCGGTAAAGGCACCAGGCCGGCTGGCCACGCCCTTCGCCGACGCGCGAATCCGGATCGACGCCGGCCGCAAGGCAGAGCTCGCGGGCGCGCTCCTGGTGGGGATCAGGTCGTCTCATGGTCTTTTCCTAACCTCAAACGTCCGCCTGAACCGCGATGCGGTCCATGCAGTTGCTAATGATCAATGTGAGAGTGCCCGGGCGCGGGCGTGCCGCGCCCGGGCTGCTTGTTGGGACAGATCAATGCTTCGTCGCTTCCGACGCCGCGATCCACGCGAGCACGGCCTCGGAGAAGCCGTCGACGCGCGTCCACGGGCCGTGCCCGACACCATGCTGGTACGAGGCCACGTTCACCATGTAGCCGCACGCCTTGGGGGCGGGGACGGCGTCGTGGCTCTGCTCGTCGGTGAAGACGATCAGGCGATCGCCCTTGCGGTCGATCTTCGAAACCGCCTTGCCGAGGTAGGTCGAGCCGTGCGGCTGCGAGTTGATGATCGCATCGCGCAGCGCGAAGCCGCGGCGGGGAGGGACCTTCTTCACGTCCTCGCTGAATGTGAAGACTTCCACCTCCTCGCACACCTCGCGGGCGAGGATCGCCAGACCGCAGGCCGCTTCCGCGCTGGTCATTTCCGACTGCGCGGAAAGGCGTGCGAACATCGATCCCGACACGTCGATCAACAGCCGCGTGCGGCCGGGCAGCCGCACGTAGTCCTTGACCGACTTGAGCATCGCGCTTTCGAGCTCGGGCTCGAAATCCGGCGCGTAGCGCGCCGCCGTGATGAAGCGATAGGGAAGGATACGATCCGTCCGCATCGCCTCGATCGCGTCCGCGATGATTCGGCGCGGCACCTCCGCCTTCTGCATCAGGCGCAGGTTGCGAAGCAGCGCCATGCCGCCGAGCTTGTTCTCGGCGATCAGCCGCTCGAAGGTCTCGCGCTTGTTCTTGCCGGACGAGAGCGAAACCTCCCAGGTGTCGGGCGAAGCCAGCTCGCCGTCGACGAGCTGTTTCCACACCTTCTCCTGGTCCGCATCCTTCGGCTTGGCGTGGACCAGGAACAGGACGTCCCGGATCCGCACCGCGCCGTCGCGGTCGTACTTGGCGAGCTGATAGGCGTCGAACTTGGTCAGCGCGCGCGCCAGGCCCTTTTTGACCTGCGCCGAGACGGGCTGACGCTTGCGCTGCTGGTGAGGGCCGAGCGCATCCGCCCAGTAGATCGCCAGCAGTTCCGTCATCTCGTCGGGGCGCTGGATCACGCGGGCGAGCGTATCGGCAACCAGCACGCGATGCTTCTCGTGCCGCGCCATCTCGCGCAGTACCAGGAGCGGCGCATGCCGCAGTTTCATCGCCTCGCGCGCCTCGATCGCGAGCGCGGCGACGCGCGCCGGATCGACCCGCGGCACCAGTGTCTTGATGCGCTCGGCGATGGCGACGCCGTCCTCGTAGAACTGGTCCTCCCACAAGAGGCAGTTCATCAGCGCGCGCCGCAGCTCCATTTCGGGCGTGAAGCGCCTTGCCCGCGCCCCTTCGTACGTGAAGGCGCGGACGATCTTGTTGAGCTTGATCATGAAAGCCCCTCCTTGAAGTTGATGATGGATCGGATAGGTGCGCCGGGGAACAAGCGAGGCTGTATTGCCCTTTCGGGCTTCACATGCTCTGCCACTGAGCTACGAAAGACTTGCGCCTTCCGGGAGGAATCGAACCTCCGGCCTTGTGATCACGAAGTAACAGCGCTCTTCACCACCGGCGATAGGACCACGATCCGGGAACAGGCGATTGCTGAGACCCGGCCAGCGCAGGCTGGCCGGGAAGCGCTCTATCCACTGAGCTACCGGCGCATGGAACGCCGGACGGGATTCGAACCCGCGACCTCTCGCGTTCAAGGCGAAGTAACAGCGATCTTCACCACGGATCGTGAACTGGTTGGCGGGGAACGGACGATGCTGTTGCTGCCCTTGCGGGCTGCTCGTTTAAAAGACGAAGTAACAGACATCTTCACCACCGCCTTGCCGGCGTTTTCATGCCGCCGGCAACTGAATGGGTACGCTGGGGAACTGTCGATGTCGGTTTCAGTGACGCCAACGCAGGTTCTTGGCCCGAAAGACAAGAACCGAACCCGCGACTCAACGGCCCTCGCAGAGCCGCTTCCACGGTACGTGACGCCAAAGGCGGGATTCGAACCCGCTTTTCCCATGGCGCGAAGTATCCGACATCTTCACCACCAGCGTCGGTTGAGCCGCAAGACATGCGGCAAACCAAAAGAGTCTAACAAATTCTATGGCGGCGCTCTCAACGACGCGCCGCATAGCGAACCCTTTGTCTGGTTCGCTCTGCCATCGGTATCCGGCTCATCGCCTCGTTCCCTCCGGCAGGCCCCGCGCTCTTGGGCACGCGCGTCATCCGCGCGAGCCCCGGGATCCGGGTCTCCCGTCCGGCTTCTCGCCGGCGAATTTCAACGTGTCGGCTCCGGGCAAGAAAAAACCCTCCGGAGCGGCTTGGCTCGGGAGGGTCCGTGTGGGTGCGGACTTTCGAACTTGCTTTCTAGGCAAGATCGCTCCCATGAGCCAGGCATGCGCCATCGACCGGCGCGAAGCCATTCGATAGGCGTTGCAGTTGTCCATATCCGTGTCGCATGTCACAGCTCAGGTTCATTGCCGCGAACACGATTGTTCGCGAGGGCGCGGGACATACGCCCGGGAGTTGTGGTTGTCAAGCGGGTGTGCGGGCGCAGATCGCAACTTCGGGCGATCATTGTCCCACAGGGATCATGCGCAAGGTGTCTGTTGTTTGAAGTCTGTATCTCTGTGTACTCCGTCATTGCGAGCGAAGCGAAGCAATCCAGCATGTTGCTACAGACTGGATCGCTTCGTCGCTATCGCTCCTCGCAATGATATTGGGGAGATGATATGGCTCAATCGTTTTCGGAATGATGAGTACATCATGCTGTCAGAGCACAAGCGAGTGAAGCACGGTCAACAACCGGGTGATCTTCCTCGTCGCACCAAGATCAGAATGCGAGAAAAGAGTGGCCCGATCTGGTTGACCGGCGCGTCACATGCCTATGAGCTTGGAGAAAAGGTCATCAAGTCCTTCCGCAGGATCTTGCAGAAAAAAGGCAAGAAGGTGCAGCGCCGGCGGGACAAGCGAGAGATCGAACGTCAACTGGATGACGACGTGTAGCTCTGTTCTTTCGATTCGAGCGCTGGTCTTCTCATCGCATCATCGCAATGGCTGCGCACCGATCGCGAGCAGGCGCGGCGCCTGTTCGCGGATTTCTGCTGCGACCTTGCGCTCGAGGCGGCGCAGCGATTTTCCCGAGCGGAGGTGTCGTGGCTCGGCGGAGGACTGGCCGCAACAGGGCGCCAAGGCATCACGTACTGCTTGGCCGGGGCAGCAGCCGTTAGCCGCGCAAAATCGAAAGCTGAACACGTTCCGGGTCTCTCAAAAAACTTTTTGTCATCAGCGCAACAAAATAACACGCCCCTTGTTGATGTTGGAAATTGCGCTTGTATTTGGAGGTCTGTGATGAAGGTTCCAAGGATTGCTGCAGCGATCTCACTGGTAGGCGCTCTTTCCCTTGTTCCCTATACCCCGGCGTATTCCGCGCCGCTGACAGCGCTTTCCGCGGTCGCGAAGCCGGCCGAGCAAGCCGGAGTCGTGCAGGTTCATTACCGTGGCTGGCACGGCGGCGGATGGGGGTTCGGCGCACTGGCCGCTGGTGCGCTGATCGGAGGCGCTCTCGCCGCGGCTACGACACCATACTACTATGGTGGTGGCCCCTATTACGGTTACGCTGGCTATCCTGCTTATGGGTACGGGTACGGGTATGGGTATCCGCGCTATGGCTACGCCGGGGGGTATTATCCCGGCTATGCCTATCGTCCCTTCTACAGAAGGCACTACATCGGGTATCGACCGTACTGGGGAGGATATCGACCCTATTGGGGCCACAGGTACGGCGGGTACCATTGGCGTCGCTGGTGAGGGAAGTAGTAGATCACCCAGGTGGAGCGAACCACGCGGTGCGTTCGGGCCTGCACTCTTGATAATCATAATCCCGAACGCGACCGTCTGCGAAAACCCCACCCAATTGAACGTCGGGCGACGGGGCGGGCATCGTCTCGCGCCGCTCTTGCTCCTTGTAATCCCGTTCGCCGGGTAGCTTCGGAGGCCAGCGCCGACAGCGGATTGGCGTCATGTTACGGCTACGCCAGCCACCGTTATCGCTTTCTGGCCGCGCACGTAAGAAGATCACGAGAGTTGCAAGTCGGGTATCTTTGGCGATCACAGATCGGCGGCTTAGATGCGTATCCTGCAGTCGGTCATGCCGCTTGCTCACGCCCTTTTGGGCATTTCTTCGGCTTCTTCTATTGTCAGCACCCGAAGCATTTCGATGCCGATTTCACCTTCCTGAGGGGACCGGATGAACTTGATTTCCTGGCCGCTGTTCTGAAGCTCCTCGACAATCGCCAGAGCGCGGTGAGCTGTCGGCGCTTCAGCGGCCGAGATCTCCCGGTTGTTCTTCGTTGCGAAACCAATGGTGTAGGACATTGCTCCTCCTTGGAGGGATCCTCAGACCGCGGAAACACGGCCAGATCGTGTTGGGCAGGCGTACGCATCTAATGTGAGAAGGTTCGTTCAGGTGCTTTGACCAGGATCAACCCCGGCCGCCGCGGCTGGCCGCGTGCCGATCGCGAGCAGCCGCGGTACCTGGTCGCGGATCTCGGCTGCGACCTTGCGGTCGAGCCGGCGCAGCCATTGTTCCGGAATGGCAGAGGTGCCGTAGGTCGCTCCGGCCAGCATCGCGGCGATCGCGCCGGTGGTGTCGGCGTCGCCGCCCTGGTTGACCGTGCGCACGACGCATTCGGTGAACGAACTGGTCGTGAAGAAGAAGTGGAGGGCCGTCTGCAGCGTGTCGACGACGTAGGCGGTGGAGAGGCCGCGATAGGGCGCGAAGCCAAACTGGCGATGCTGGGCGACGAGATCGAACGCAATGGCGCGGACCGCATCCTTTTCCGTGCCGCCGAGCAGCGCCTGCACCATTCGCACCAGGGTGAGGGAAGCTGCATCCGAGAACGGATGGTGATGCGTCACACGGCTCTGCGCCAGCGTCCATTCGCTCGCCCGGCCGGGTTGCTGCAACGTTGCCAGCGCCACCGGCAGCACCCGCATCGCCGCGCCGTTGCCGGCGTCGCCTTCGAAGAAGGTGCCCTGCAACGTGCCGCTGGTGATGTAGCGGCGGATGCCGCGCCGGCAGGTCGCGCCGACATCGACCGGGCGGCTCTTCAGCCACGCGGCGAATTCCTCGCAAAGGTCACGCAGGTCGAGGCCGTCGTGGCGCAACAGCGAGCGCCCCAGCGCCAGCGACATTTCGGTGTCGTCGGTGACCTGTCCCGGCGCGAGCTTCAGCCAGCCGCCGCCGACGATCCTGTCGTGAACGCCGTACTGCGCCTTGATTTCGGTGGGCGTCATGAACTCGACGGTCGCGCCCAGCGCGTCGCCGACGGCAAAGCCGAGAAAGGCGGCCAGCGCGCGATCGTCGATGCTCGGGGAGGAATGAGTCATGATCCGCTCAGTAGTAGCTCGCCCGAAGGCAATATTCGCCGCCGATGACGAGGTATTCGCCTTCGCCCCTGAGCGGGTGGCTCGCGAGCAGCTGGTTATAGAACGCGATCTTGGCGGTCGGCACCTGCGCGGTGAGAATGGTTTCGCCGAAACACTCGGCGATATGGCGGTCGGAGGTGAAGGATGCAAGGTTGTTGAGGCGCATGATGACAGTGCGCTTGTCGATCCGCTCGAGGATCTGGTGCTCCTTGAAATCGTGGACGCCGCGATAGAGCGTCAGATGCGTCTCGCCGGGCGCGGAGAAGCGCCCCAGCGCCCATTGGCAGAATTCGTAGAGCAGGTCGAGCTGCACGTAGATCGCATTGTTGTGGAAGCGGCTCGACATCTTCTGTTCGACATAGCTCGTCCACGCCTTGCTGGAGATGCGACGGATCGGCTCCTTGTGAAACGTCGGGAAGATGCCGAAGCGGCTTTCGACCCAGCCCTTCAGCACCGCGCCCTCCGCGCCGTTGCTGTCGAATCCCCAGCCCTTGATCAGGTTGAGGAACGAGGAGCGGAAGCGGCGCCGCCCGCTCGCCGCATCGACACGGGCCTCGCGCTGCTCGGGGTCGAGCGCGAACATGGCGGTCATGTACTTTAAGAAGGCTTCGCCGCTGTCGGCGAGATCCTCGGCCTGGCTCAGCATTTCGAACAGCGCCGGATTCATTTCGCGCACGCCGGCGATGTGCAGCGGCAGCGGTCCGTCGTTGAAACGGTGGCTGGCGAGAAACTCCATCGGCACGCCGACCAGGTTGGTGGAATGTCCTATGCCGGTGGGAGGGCGCATCGCGGGCCAGTGATGATGCTCTGCCGGAGCCGATTCCGACCTCGGTGTCGGGTGCTTCGCTTCGCCGGCTGATTAACAGGGGAGACAGGGGATCAACAAGGGAGACTGCGGCCTGATCGTTAGCGTTGGCCGGAGTCGCCGCCTCGGAGCAGTACGCCATGCCGGGAGGCGTGCTTATTGCGTGGGCGTTTGATCTGCGCGGCGAGAAACCGCTTGCAATAACATTTCCAACGGGTTGAGCGACGCATCGGCGCGGCGGGATAGGAAATTGCCCATTTCTTAATCGTGCAAGCACGCAAATCAATCATCGGCCTACGCTGGTTTTGATATGCAAATCTGCACACCTATTTGCACATCTTGGCATTTTCTTTTGGCCGAGCCCGACGAACAATGCCCGAGACCGGCAAGACCATGTCCGCACGGGCTTGGCATGCAACGGCGCGAGGGGTTGATGCGATACCTTCCTGAAGTTTTGGGAAGTCCAAAGGTGCGGCGCGCGATCGAGTTGGCGACCGGGCCGCTGCTGCTGATCGTGTTCTGGTGGATTGCCTTCAAGGGGCAATTGGTCAGCAATGACCTGCTGCCTTCGCCGATCGATACGCTGCGCGATACGGCGAGCAGTATCGCAACGGGGCGGATGACAACGGACTTTCTTCGCACGCTGGTTCGCGTCGCATATTCCGTGCTGATCGCCATCGTTGCCGGCGTGCCGATCGGGATCGTGCTCGGTGCGAAGGCTGCGGTCTACAGGTCCGTCGAATTCCTGATCGACTTCTTTCGGTCAACGCCGGCGACGGCGATGTTTCCGCTGTTCCTGCTGCTATTCGGACTAGGCGACTTTGCCAAGATCGCCGTCGCCGCATTCGCCGCGTGGCTGGTTATCGTGTTCAACGTCGCCTACGGGGTGATGAATGCTCGGCAGACCCGCATACTTGCGGCCCGGTCGATGGGCGCCTCTTCAGCGCGCATCTTCAGAGACGTCATTTTCTACGAAACCCTGCCTCAGACGTTCGTGGGATTGAGGACGGCGGTCTCGCTTGCTCTCGTGGTGATCATCGTTGCGGAGATGTTCATCGGCGCAACTGACGGGATCGGCCACCGCATTATCGATGCCCAGATCTCCTACTCACTCACCGACATGTACGGCTCCATCCTGGTGGCGGGTGCGATGGGCTACGGACTGAACTTTGCACTGCTCCTTGTGGAGCGTTCTCTGGTGCACTGGTCGGGCAAATGACACCTCTTATCGAAAAATCATCAAACGACAGAAGGATCGCCATGCGGATCTTGAAGACGATTGCTGCCACAGCTTCCAGCGTGCTGCTGGTTACATCGGCCGCCAACGCGGCGTGCACAAAGACCGAAAAGGTCACGGCTGTCTGGCTGCCGATCATGCAGACGACCGCTTACTACGTCGCCCTGGAAGAGAAGCTCTTCGAGAAGGCGTGCATCGAAATCGTCTCGACGAGGATGGAGGCGCCGAACCAGATCATCGACGCCTTGATCGCCGAACGTGCCGACTTCGGGCCTCCCGGCGCGGCAGCCGGCATCGCGATGATCGCGGAATCGAAGTTTCCGGGCAAACTGAAGGTCTTCGGACTGCAGGGCGGCGGAATCGCGGTCAACCGGATCAACGATGGTTTGATCGTGAAGCCCGACAGTCCCATCAAGAGCTTTACCGACCTCAAAGGCAAGACGCTTGGACATATTCCCGGCATACAATGGCGAACCATCTCCAGGCACATGGTGCGTGCCGCCGGGCTTGATCCCGATAAGGACGTGAAGCTCACCGACCTTGCGGTCGCGATGCAGGTGCCGGCGGTCGTCGGAGGCACCGTGGACGCGACCTTGTCGCTGGAGCCGGTTGGCTCGATTGCGGTCGCATCGGGCAAGGCCACCCGCGCCATGACCAATCCCGTCGCCCAGGTGATTGCCGATCCGTTCTATTCCGGCGCCTCGCTCATGACCACGAAGTTCCTGAAGGAGCGACCGGAAGTCGCCCGCAAGGTGGTCGAGGCGATCGACGAGGCAACGGCGCTCGTGAACGCGGACTTCGCGAAATACAAGCCGGTGCTTCCGAAGTACACGCCCATCAAGGAGGATCAGTTGGGGTTGCTGGCCCAGCCATACTTGCGCAGCTTCAAGGACCTGAACGAGACGGACCTGAAATCCTATCAGGCGCTGGTCGATATCTTCGTGAAGGAGGGCGTGATCACTCAGCCCATGAACGTTCACGAGAAGATGCTCTCGAAATCCGATCTCGGAAACTGAAGAGGCGAGAAGCCGATGACGAGACCCATCCGAAACTTCGAAGTGGTTGCCGACGCGTGCAGCCCTTCGGGCGCAGCCGAGCGCAGCGCGCGGCAGGCCTATGTGACGGTCCGGGGCTTGAGCAAGAAGTTTCAGGGCACGACGATCTACGAGGATTTCTCGGTCGACCTGCCGATGGGCAAGTTCATATCGGTCTTCGGGCCGAACGGGTGCGGCAAGAGCACGTTGATCAACATGATCTCCGGACTGATGCCGATGGACGCCGGCGAAGTGCTTTACGATGGTCAGAGCATTCGCGACACCAGGATCTCGTACGTGTTCCAGAACTATCGCGAAGCGCTGTTTCCCTGGTTGCGCGCGATCGACAACATTCACTATCCGTTGAAAGTGATGGGGCTCGATCGCAAGGAGCGACGGCTGCGGGTCGAGAAGCTGCTCGCCGAATTCGACGTGCCGTTCGACCTCAACGCCTACCCCTACGCGCTGTCGGGCGGGCAGCAGCAGACCGTCTCGATCCTTCGGGCGCTTGTTACCGAGCCCGAGGTCCTGTTTCTGGATGAGCCGTTTTCAGCTCTGGATTACGAAATGACGCTGTTCATGCGTGAGCGGATTCAGAAAATCTTCATGAAGCTGAAAACGACGACATTGCTCGTGTCGCACGATCTTGAGGAAGCAATCCAGCTTGCTGACCAGGTGGTGCTGCTGACACGTCGGCCGACACGAGTGGCGGAAATTGTCTCCGTCGACCTGCCCTGGCCGCGCGATCTCGATGTTACGACGGGAGAGAAGTTCGTCGCGCTGAAACGGCACTGCCTCGATCGCTTCTGGCACGAGGTCAAGCGCGACTGAGTTGTATTTGAGCAGACAATGGAGACCGACATGAGGAAGCGTCGCTTTCGCGCCGCCGCCGTTCAGACGCTCGCGCGTCTGGGAGACTATGACCACAACATCGCTCTCGCAACGGCCTACGTCGAGGATGCCGTGAGGCAGGGCGCCGAACTGATCGTGTTTCCGGAGTGCATGGACACCGGCTACCTGTTTGACTCGCCCGAGCATTGTCGCGCGCTTGCCGAGACCGTGACCGACGGTCCTTTCGTCAAGGCTTTGGCGGCGCTTGCCAGGAAACATTCGGTCTACATCGCGAGCGGCGTGACCGAGTGGGATCCGGTCAAGCAGAAGATCTTCAACACCGGCGTGATGTTTGACCGCAAGGGCGAACTGGCCTGCCACTATCACAAGCAGTTCCTGGCTACGCACGACCAGAACTGGTTCAGCTTCGGTGAGCGGGGCTGCCCGGTGGTCGAAACGGATCTAGGCCGGATCGGGTTGTTGATTTGCTTCGACGGGCGCATCCCCGAGATTTTCCGCTCGATGACCATGCAGGGCGCGGAAGTGATCGTCGACATGGCAAACTTCTTCGCCATGGATCAGGCCGACATGTGGGGACCGGCCCGCAGCTACGAGAACGGGGTTTGGCTCGTGGCCGCGACGAAGGCGGGCTATGAGCGATCGATCTACTATCCGGGCGGCAGCATGATCGTGGATCCCAAGGGGCGCGTCATGTCGAAGGTGCCGTACGACACGCACGGCTTGGCCGTAGCCGACATCGATCTGGAAGCCGCGTCCGACAAATCGATCTACGCCGCCAATGACAAGATCGCAGACCGTCGTCCGGATACCTACGGAATCATGGCCCTTCCTTATGAAAAGACGCCGGTCTGCAAGAGTGCGGAGAAGCCGCTCGTGCCCGCCCGGTCGGTCGCAAAAGTTGCGGCCATCCAGATGCACGTGACGAAGGAGGGGTCTTCGAAGGATGTGCTCGAGATGGTGGACCATACGGCGAAGCTCGGCGCTCAGGTCCTGCTGCTTCCGGAATACGCCTTCTGTCCGTCGTCGATCCCCAATGCCGCCGAGGCGGAGGCGCTGGCCGAGCGGACGCCCGCCTTGCTGGGTGAGGTCGCTTCGATAGCTTCGAAATACCGGTGTCTGATTGCGGTACCCAGCGTCGAGCGCGCAGCCGCCGGCCTGTACGTGACGACGTTCCTCATCGGTCCGGAGGGGACGGAGGTGGGGCGTTATCGCAAGACACATCTGACGGCCGAAGACCGCAAATGGGCGAAGGCTGGCGACACCTATCCGGTGTTCGAGACCCCGTTCGGCCGGCTCGGGGTGATGTCGGGCTATGACGCTGTTTTTCCCGAGACCTCGCGGTGTCTGGGAATTGCCGGTGCCGACATCATCCTGTGGCCCGCCTCGTTGCGGGAGCCATTCGAGCGGGAGCTGCTGGCCGTTCCGCGGGCCGAGGACAACCGGGTTGCGGTCGTTCTCGCGAACCGCGTCGATTCGCCTTATCCGGGCGGAAGCCTCGTGATTCCCCCGAATGGTTTTCCGCTCTGGGATATCAATGTCGTCGCCCCGCGCTCGCTCAAGCTGGGTGCGGTCATGCCCAGGCACATCGACCTGGCGGTCTGCCGTCAGAAGCTGATGATTCCCAAGGTCGACATGTTCGCGAACCGCCTGGTCGAGACTTACGCGCCGATTATTGCCGCCTGACGGTTGCCGTCTGCGCCGAATTGCCGGAGACTGGCCGCATTGCATCGAGAAGCCGTACGGCAGGTTGGGAAGGTTGCGGTGGCAAAGGCAGGGCGTCCGCTGCGATACAACTGGGATGACATCGTATACTTTCTGGAGGTGGCCCGAACGCGCAACCTTGTTCGGGCCGGCCAGAAGCTCAAGGTCGATCACACCACAGTCAGCCGGCGCGTCAGGGAGCTGGAGCGCAGCCTCGGCACGACGCTCTTCAAACGAAGCAAGGCCGGCTTTTCCCTGACCGAGGCGGGTTTGCGACTTCTCCAGTACGCCGAGGGCATGGAGAGTCAGGCGAACGCCATCGCAGCAAGTGTTGCCGGCAGCGAGGGAGCGAATGCCGCCGGCGCGGTGCGGATCGCCAGCATGGAGGGAATCGGCAGCATGTACCTGACGCGGTGCATGGCCGACTTTCACCGGATTTATCCTTCCATTCAGGTCGAGCTGATCACGGATACGCGTCTGCTCGACATGACGCGGCGCGAAGCCGATGTCTTCGTCTCCTTTTTCAAACCGCAGGGGAGGCGACTGACGGTGAAGAAGGTAGGTGAGTTCCGCATCTTCCTGTACGCGTCCCGCGCCTATCTCAAGACGCACCAAAACCCCGCCAACCTGAAAGAGCTTGAACCTCACGACTTCATCGATTTCATCGACGAACTCATCCACATCAAGGAGAACCGATGGCTCTCCGACATCCTGCGTCCGCCGCACGTGGTGTTCCGTAGCACCAGCCTGGTTTCCCAGTTCATGGCTGTTTCGAGCGGCGTCGGCATCGCGATGCTTCCGTCGTTCGTGGCGGCCCAGAACAAGGATCTGCGGCCGGTGCTTCCCAGTTACTTTTCCGTTCGCGACATCTGGCTGTCGATCCATGAGGATCTGCTGCATATCGCGCGGATCAAGGCCGTGATGAGCTACCTCGAGAAGCGCATCGCCTCGGACAAAGCCCTCCTGATGTCCCCGGTATGGCGCGACTGAACGGGCAGGCGGACGCCCGGGGTGATGGAAACCATGGCCCACTATCTCGGCCTGGATGGATTTCGCGGCGGCTGGGTTGCGGCGTTCATCGACGATGACGGCCGTCATGGTTTCGACTATTCGCCTCACCTGGGCCGGCTGCTGTCGATGCCTTACGAGCGGGCGATGATCGACATGCCGATCGGGCTGAAGACGTCCGGCCACCGCAACTGCGACCTCGCCGCGCGCGAGCTGGTCGGTGCCTCCGTCTTCCTCGGCGCGCGCCGCAATATGTGCGAGTTTCCCGACCAGCGGTCTGCCAATCGTTATTATTGGCAGCACGAGGGGCCGGGCACCGGCGTGTCCTGCCAGCTCTGGAACATCAGGGACAAGATCCGGGAAGTCAACGCCTTCATCACACCGGAAGCCCAGGCAATGATCGGCGAGGCTCATCCGGAGCTGATCTTCCGCAATCTCGCGGGCGGCGCGCGCCTGGACGGCAAGAAGTCGGCGCGCGGCCGCGACCAGCGCGTCAGGCTGCTGGAAGGCCGCGGCTTCGTCCGGCTTGCGAAATGGCTGACGCATCGCTTCGGCACCGGGATCGGATGCGACGACCTGATTGATGCCTGCGCGTGTGCCGTCGCCGCGCGCGACAGCACGGCGCGTCTCGGCGGCGATGAAACCGATCCCCGCGGCCTGCGAATGGAGATCAACTATTGAGAGCGGCGAGGCTGGCCGCGGCGGCGCCTTGCCCGACCTGTCCGGTTGTTCGGGCCATCAAGACCGGCTAGAGAAGCGTCCTTGCGGCCGTATCGCGCCGCCCGCCAGGGCGGAGCCGGATCGCTCAAAGGGCAGTCGAGACGCTAAGGTCAGTAGCCAAGGTCAGTAAAGGAGGGGCGTGTGAGCGACACCATCAAGTATCAACTGGACGAAAACAGAATTCCGAAAGCCTGGTACAACATCCAGGCCGATCTGCCGAAACCGCTCCCGCCCGTCCTGCACCCCGGCACCAGGCAGCCGATCGGTCCCGACGATCTGTCGCAGTTGTTCCCGATGGCGTTGATCATGCAGGAGGTGACGACCGAGCGCGACATCGAGATCCCCGAGCCGGTGCGCGAAATCTATCGCATGTGGCGGCCGACGCCGCTGTTCCGCGCGCGGGCGCTGGAGAAGAAGCTCGGGACGCCGGCCAAGATCTTCTACAAGTACGAGGGCGTCAGCCCGGCCGGCTCGCACAAGCCGAACACCGCCATCCCGCAGGCCTTCTACAACAAGCAGGAAGGCGTCAAGCGCCTGTCGACCGAGACCGGCGCCGGCCAGTGGGGCTCCTCGCTGGCGCTCGCGGGCTCCCTGTTCGGCCTCGAAGTCACCGTCTACCAGGTGCGAGTGTCCTACGATCAGAAGCCGTACCGGCGCGCGCTGATGGAGACCTACGGCGCCAACTGCCTGCCGTCGCCCTCCAACACCACGGACTACGGACGCAAGGTGCTGGCCGAACGCCCCGATCATCCGGGCTCGCTCGGAATCGCCATCTCGGAAGCCGTCGAGATCGCGGCCAAGGATCCGCAGACCAAGTACGCGCTCGGCTCCGTGCTCAATCACGTGCTGCTGCACCAGAGCGTCATCGGCATCGAGGCGATGGAGCAGCTTGCCATGGCGGACGCCTGGCCTGATGTCGTCATCGGCTGCGCCGGCGGCGGCTCGAACTTCGCCGGCATTGCCTTCCCGTTCATCGGCCGCGGCTTGCAGGGCAAGGCGAAGAAGCCGCGTATCGTCGCGGTCGAGCCGGCCGCCTGTCCGTCGCTGACGCGCGGCAAGTATGCCTACGACTTCGGCGACACCGGCCAGATGACGCCGCTGGTCAAGATGCACACGCTCGGCTCCGGCTTCACGCCGCCCGGCTTCCACGCCGGCGGCCTGCGCTATCACGGCATGTCGGCGCTGGTCTCGCACCTGAAGGAGCTCGGCGAGATCGAGGCGGTCGCCTATCAGCAGCGCGGCTGCTTCGACGCGGCGGTGGACTTCGCCCGCTGCGAGGGCATCGTGCCGGCGCCGGAATCGACGCACGCGGTGAAGGCCGCGGTCGAGGAAGCGCTGCGCTGCAAGCGCGAGGGCAGGGCCGAGACCATCCTGTTCAATCTGTCGGGCCACGGCCATTTCGACATGGCCGCCTACATCGACTACTTCTCCGGCAAGCTGCAGGACGTCACCTACGACGAAGGCGACCTCGCCAGGGCCATGGCCGCATTGCCCGAGGTGGCGTGAACGCACAGTCGAAGCAAGTCTCACCTATCTTCGCGGGACCGCCCTCCGACAGGAGTGGCGGTCCTTGGTTTTTGAAGCACACCGTCGTTCCGGGCTGCGTGCGCAGCACGCGAGACCCGGAATTCATCGGGCCGCATGCTCGGTGGCGAAATGGATTCCGGGCTCGCGCTTCGCGCGCCTTGGAATGACGAGGAAGTTGCGGTCGCGTCTGCTCCCGAACGCAGGAAGTGTAGCCCGGATGAGCGAAGTGACATCCGGGTTTTTGTTTCGGTCCCCGCACGTCGCTGCGCTCATGCGGGCTACTCGCTGACGCGTCGCGCGGAATGACGGGTGGAGAGAACGAGGCGCGGATGAGCGACTTGTCCGCCGCAGCTCGAAGAGCGAAGCGGAAAGCGATATCCGGGTTTTCATTTTCCGAATCCCGTATGTCGCGGAACCTTTCATCGCGCGGCGCGCGTCGGCTTGCGAACATCGAGTTCCATCCGTGGAACCCACGTGTTTGCAAAGCAGCAACACTCGTACATTTGACTGATGCAACGCTTGCTGAATCAACAAAATCGGCGCACAGGATTGCGTACTGCTTGCAGTGTTGATCCGGTCAATGTCGATCCGGGCGCGGGATTCAAGATGGCTGGTGTTGCATTCAAGGGACGGCTGATCGCGCTGTCCATCGCTCTCGTCGCCGCGGGTGGCGCCGCGCTTGCGGTCGGTTACAATTATCTTCGGCCTGCTGCGAAGGTTGAAGTGATGGCGCTGGGCGAGGTGCCGCCGGCCGCAAAGGATCCAGCCCCCGCGTCATCTCAAGCGCCCGCTGCATCGCCCGCCCAACAGGAAATCAACACCGCGCTTGCGACGGCAAAGAACGAGGCAGCTGCGGCGCTGTCCGATCTCGTCGCCTCGCCAACGCCTGCGCCCGCCGCCGGCTCCGGCCCCGCGTTCGACCTCGCCCGCGTCGAGGAGACGGGCGAAGCGGTCATCGCGGGCAGGGCCGCGCCGGGCGCGACCGTGGAGCTGTTGCGCGAAGGCAAGACGCTCGACCAGGTCGTCGCCGACGCGTCCGGTCAGTTCGTCATGGTGTCGCGCCTTCCCGCGGGCAAGTACGACCTGACGCTGCGGTCGAAGGCATCGGACGGCACGGTCGCGCTGTCGACGAAGGGCGTGCCGGTGGCGTTGAACGAAGTCGCCTCGAGCCCCGCGGCGCCATCGCGCGCCGATGCCGCGCCGGCGGGCAAGCAGCTCGCCGCTGCCTCGCCGCCTTCGCAAGCGCGCGCTGCCGCGCCCGCATCGGATGCCGCTCCGGCCTCGCCCAAGCTGGCGGCAGCGGACACCACGGGTGCGATCGACGGCAAGTCCTCGACAAAGATCGTATCGCGCGGCGACAGCCTGTGGCGCATCAGCCGGCTCACCTACGGCGACGGCAACAGATACGCGATCATCTACAAGGCCAACCGCGGCCTGATCCGCGATCCCAACCGCATCTATCCCGGGCAGACATTCGTGCTGCCGACGAAGGAGCGGTGAGGGGCAGGCGCGGCTCGCGAGGACGGTTTGGCGTTCGTCGCGCCGCAGGCCAATGGCTCGCTGCCTTCAACTCGCTGCATGAATTGAGCGGCCGATCGGGACAAGAAGCCGCAAGCGGGTGTAGGCTCATCGCGCGAGGGACGCCCCGCAAGAGTTCGCGATGACCCCGGAACCCGCTTCCCTTTGTCTCGGCTGCTGGCAGAACCTGCATCTGCCGATCCCGTTGCGCGGCCCGTGGTCGGCGCCGTTCCGCGTGTTCGGCATTCGCCCGAGCCGGATGAACCCGAACACGTGCACGATCTGCGAGATGGCCTTCTCGAAGATCATGAAGGCGCGCGCCGTGACCATCGACGCCACCGTGATGTTCGCCGACCTGCGCGGCTATACGGCCCTGACCGAGATGATCGATCACGAGGCGCTGAGCTCGGTGCTCGGCGCGTTCTACGACGACTGCGCGGCGGCGATCTGGCGCTATGACGGCATCCTGAACAAGACCATCGGCGATGCGGTGCTCGCCATCTTCAATTTCCCGGTGCACCAGAGCGACCACGCGCTGCAGGCCGTGATGGCGGCGCGCGAGATCCAGCACAGCTTCACCGGCAGGCAGGCGGAATTGCTCCGCGCCATCGGCCGAAGCGATATCGAACTCGGCATCGGCATCGGTATCGACAGCGGCGAGACCAATTTCGGCGAGTTCGGCCATTCGCACCGCGACCTCACCGCGATCGGCACCGTCGTCAACCGCGCCTCGCGCGTCCAGGGCGCCGCCAAAGCGGGCCAGATCCTGGTGACTCAGGCGGTGCGCGACCGCGCCAGCGACATAATCCCCGGCCTCGGATCCGACTACGCGCTCAAGGGCTTCGCCGAACCGCTGACGCTCTACACCCTGGAAGCGAAGATGCCTGTCGCATCGTGACGCTTCGTCTCCCTCTCCCGCGCTTGCGGGGGAGACGAGCGAAGCTCGCTCTCGGAGGGCCGGGGTGGGGGCTCTCTCCGCGAATGCGGTGACAGTTACCGACACGCCCAACCATCCCCATCGTCATTCCGGGATGGCCCAAAGGGCCAGGCCCGGAATCCATAACCCCAGGCTTGGGTTGCCTTGCATCGCTGTGGCCCGAGTTTTCGCCGCAACACCATCCTGTGGTTATGGATTCCGGGCCTGCGTGCTGCGCACGCATCCCGGAATGACGACGAGGGGAGGCGCTATGCGGTGCTCCTTGGCAGCACCTGCACCACGCCAAACGTCAGCCCCATTGACCCATCCCACATCTGAGCAAGCCCGAAAGAATTAACACAAGCTAATGCAACTCAAGTGCAAGTCGTGCGCAATCAGGATCACCCGGCAAACAAGATCCGGGATCGGAGAGCGCCCACATGCCTGCCGTTGCACCGAAGAAACGCTTCGCAATTCTCTTGGCCCTCGTTCCGGTCTGCAGCGCGGTGCTGGTGTTCACCTACGCTTATCTCCGCGGCCCACCGCCGGTCGAAATGTCGACCCTGCGCCAGGCCCCGGCGGGGGTGCCGGATGCGGGCTCAGCGAGCACGCCATCGCCCGTTCGGTAAAAAATCGGGTGTCGCGCACCGGGGCGTCCGAGGTCTTCGCTCGGAGGCTCGCGCATCCTATTCCCACCCAGCTGCCAGCGCTTCTGCTTGCCGGATGACCAAATCGACAGCAGCTTTCTGGAGATCCGGCGGATATCCGTATCGAGCGAGCAGCTTCCGCACCTCGATCCGCATCTTTGCCCTGACGCTCTCCTTCCGCGTCCAATCGATTGTTGCCGAGTTGCGGATCGTCTTCGATAGCAGCTGAGCCAAAATTCGTAGCTGCTCGTGGGCCATGAGCTCCTTTGCCGAGCCATTCTCAGCCAGTGCATCGTAGAAGGCCAGTTCCTCATTGCTGAGCCCCAATTCGGCGCTTCTGGAATTCGCGGCGGTGATGTCCTTGGCGAGGGCGAGCAACTCCTCAATCACCTGAACACTGTCGACCGCCCGGTTGTGGTACCGACGAAGAGTATCGTCCAGGCGATCGCTCAGTTTAGTGGCTTCCACGATGTTCGATCGCGAACGTGCGTTGATTTCATCTGCTAGAAGCCGTCGCAGCGTTTCGACGGCGAGGTTCTTTTCCTTGACCTGCCCGACCTCGGCCAGGAACTCGTCTGAGAGGATCGAAAGATCCGGTTGGTCGAGCCCTGCTGACTTGAATACGTCAAGGATGCCATCCGCCATCACGGCGCGGGAAAGCAGTTGCCGAATATCACGCTCGATGTTCTCGCGGCCTCTACCCGCTCCGGCTGTGTACTTTACCAGATTGGCTCGTATCGCGGCCATCAGTGCAATCTCGTCTCGCCGCTCAGTGACGCGCTCGTCGCCGGCACTCAGCGCGTAGGCAACCTCCAGCTTGGTAGCAGCTTCGATGAAGTCCTCACGACGCCCATTGGCCAATATGTGTTCAAGACACTGCTTCAGGATCGTCAGCCGAGCAGCGGCCCCAGCCCCCGACGACCTCTTCGAAACGGGTCAGATTGATCTTGTTACGTTCGATAGCTGCTTCGTCACCTTCCGTCAGCTCCTCGGCCAGAGCGTCCAGCTCCGGGTGCGCGGAGCCGCCAATCCGCCGGATGACGGTGACAAAAAGGAATTCGTCGCCGGGGAGAGCACGAAGTAAGCCGTCAAGCCACTGCGCAGGGAAGGCCGGGTTGTCTCGGCTACACCTGTATGCTCGTGTGCGGCTTCTTTGCGCAATTTGCACACGAGACCGCGGGTGCTAGCCGGCACCGGGTCTTCCCTGCGCCCTCTGCCTTGAAGCCTGCCTTGAAGAGGGTGAGGAGATTACCCACAACCCGGACGCATTGCGCCGCGGGACTACGAAAGCGCGTCTGGTGTTGAGAATTGGATCGAACGCAGCGACGACAGTCTGGATTGCTTCGTCGCTTGCGCTCCTCGCAATGAAGGTGCTGGGCATTGCGCCGCGAGAATGCGGACGCATATCTTCTGATCTGTTTGCTGCCTTGAGGGAGGGAACCCCATGGGCTTCTATCAGAGTCATGTCGTGCCTTGCCTCACGCACCTTGCGATGAGCCAGAAGCAGCTCACGCCGTTCCGGCAGCACGTGGCAGGTAGCGCCGAGGGCAGGGTGCTGGAGATCGGCGTCGGCTCCGGCCTCAACTTCCCGTTTTATGGGCGTGGCGTGAGCTCGGTGATCGGGCTCGAGCCGTCACCAAGCCTGCTGCACCGGGCGCGCTCGCGGGCGTCGTCGGCGCCGGTGCCCGTCTCACTGCTCGATGCCTCGGCGGAAGCGATCCCGCTCGATGATCACAGCGTCGACACGGTGGTGACGACCTGGACCTTGTGCACGATTCCGGATAGCGCACACGCGCTGGCCGAGGTTCGTCGCGTGCTCAAGCCCTCGGGCAGGCTGCTGTTCGTCGAGCACGGGCGCGCGCCCGAGCCTTCCGTCGCACGCTGGCAGGATCGCCTCGATCCCTTGTGGTCGCGCCTTGCCGGCGGATGCCATCTCAACCGCAAGATGGATGATCTCGTCACTGGGGCCGGCTTCCGCATCGAGCAGCTGCAACACGCGCGATTGCCCGGACCACGCACCCACACCTTTCTCTATGAAGGCTCCGCGCGGCCGGCGTGAGCGGATGGGACAACGGCGCGACCGGACGCAGCGTTGCCGTTGCGACTGGAATCGGCAATGGTGCGCGAAAGTCTGTTGGAGCTGAGCGTCATGAGCATCGATCCGGTCAATCCGGTCGGCAACCGCGCGGGTGTCGCGAAATCGGGCGGCACGCAGGCCGCCAAGAATGGCGCGACCTCTGCTAGTTTCGACGCGTTGCTTGCCGCGACGCAGGCTTCAACGGTCAATCCGGAGAGGCATGCAACCGGCGCCGCCGGCAGCCCGCCCCCGAGCGGGTCGATCTCGGACATTGCCAGGTCGGGGATCAAGATCGACGAGTATTTTACGCCCAAGCTCGGCGCCGGCCTGCCGCCGCTGTTGTTGCCGACGCGGGCCAACATCGACGCGCTGTCCAGAGATGTCTCGGGAAAGCTGCGCCAGTTCCTCGCCGACAACGGCATTCCGTCGGCGCCGTCGCAGATCACCTATGGCAGCGACGGCAAGATCCAGTTTCCCGGCGACTACGCCTACGCGGACAAGTTCGAGCAGGCGCTGGCGAACAATCCGGTCATGGAAAGCGAGCTGCGCACCGTCAACGCACTGACCAGCCACTTCGTCGCCATGCAGCCGAGCATGGCGTTCTCGCAAGCCTATGGCGCCGCGCAGTCGCAGGCCGAGATTGATGCCGTGATGCAGAAGTACAGCTACCTGTTCAGCGGCAGCACTCAGTCCGCCGATATTGCCCTGACATTTGCGCCCAATGGCACCGTAGAGCCGACTGCCAACGGCAAGCACTATTCGAGCGTGAATTTCAGGGCCTGAGCTGTTCATCAGGATGAGGAACCGACAGCGCCGTCATTGCGAGGAGCGTAGCGAGGAAGCAATCCAGACTGTTACCGCGGAAAGAGTCTGGATTGCTTCGCGGAGCCCGTCATCGGGCCGCGCTTCGCGCGGACCCGTTGGCTCGCAATAACGACGTTGAACCCGAGTGCCGCAAACCTAGAACAATCTCCCCCCGTTCGGCACCGGCCGGCTCGGCTGCACCAGCACCACCTTGCCATCGGCATCCGGGAAGCCCAGCGTCAGCACCTCGGAGATGAAAGGCCCGATCTGGCGCGGCGGAAAGTTGACCACGGCCGCGACCTGCTGGCCGACGAGGCTGTCAAGCGGATGATTCTCCGTGATCTGCGCCGAGCTCTTGCGCACGCCGATCGCGGGACCGAAATCGATCCATAGCCTGAACGCCGGCTTGCGCGCTTGCGGAAACGGCTGCGCGTCGACGATGGTGCCGACCCTGACGTCCACGGCAAGGAAGGTGTCGAAGTCGATGGTGGGCGCGGGTGCCGCCGCCGGGTCGTGGCTCATGTGCATCGGTTGGCCTCGCTATCGTGTTTTGACGCATTGTGATGCGCCCGCGCGCTGCCTACAAGTTGGAGGGAGTCCCCTCAGCCGTTATTGCGAGCGGAAGCGAAGCAATCCAGATATGCATGCGCGGAAGCAGTCTGGATTTGCTTCGTCGCTTGCGCTCCTCGCAATGACGGTGTTGACGTTTCCCCCGAAGGAGCCCTCCTTGACCATCACCATCTACGGCATCAAGAACTGCGACACCATGAAGAAGGCCCGCGCCTGGCTCGAGGCCCACGGCGTCGCCCATGATTTTCACGACTACAGGACGGCCGGCATACCCGCGGAAATGCTGAAGCGGTGGAGCGATGAGCTCGGCTGGGAGAGCCTTCTCAACCGCGCCGGCACGACGTTCAGGAAGCTGCCCGAGGCCGACAAGGAAGGCCTCGACGAGAACAAGGCGCTGGCCTTGATGCTGGCGCAGCCTTCGATGATCAGGCGGCCGGTACTCGATCTGGGCGGCAGGCTATTGGTCGGCTTCAAGCCGGACGTCTACGCCAGGGAGGTCGGCGCCAGGAAGAAAGGCTAGACCGAGACAGGATCTGGACGGATCGGGTACCGCGCGCCTGCTTCAAGACCGTCATTGCGAGGAGCGAAGCGACCGAAGCAATCCAGACTATTGCCGCGGAAGGAGTCTGGATTGCTTCGCGGAGCCTGTCATCGGGCCGCGCTTCGCGCGGACCCGTTGGCTCGCAAAGACGAGTACCTGCTCCAACTCGCCGCGGCGGCTCAGTCGAATTCGATGGTGTCGGCGGGGGCGATGCGGCCGGGGAGGCGGTGGAAGAGCTCGCGGTCGATCACCGCGCGCAGTCTTGGTCTCGGCGGCTCGTCATTGCCGCGCATCAGGTTGTTGATCTCGAAGCCGCCGTCGACGCTGATGGTTTTTATCGAGGCGACGATATGGCTGATGCGGCCGTCGGTCGAGAACGGCAGCAGCAGCCGCTCGTAGGCGACGATGCGGCCGTAGACGTCATCGACATCGGCGATGGTGTAGATCGGCAGTGCGCGGGCCACGCATTCGTAATAGACCGGCATCACGTGAGGGGCGAGGCGGGCGCCGACATATTCGTCGAGATAGCGGCCCTTGCCGGTCTGGCCGTAGGCGTTCGACAGGCGCGTGCCTTCGCTCTGGATGATCAGGCGCGGCGGCGCGGGTTCGGTGTCCACGGTGTAATAGACGAGATCGGGAAGCTCATCCTCCAGCCGCGCGGGCTGGTACTCCCAGATTCCCGGCATCTGCTGCTGCCGGACATAGAGTCGCAGCCAAGTGTTCAGGAGATCACGTTGCCGGATCGATTTGACGACCGATGGAGGGGCGCTTTCGAATTTCACGTCTGGCATTCCGCATCAAGGCAGACCGGGCGGATTATCGGTTGGGCGGGAAAATATTCTATGAAAGCGGCCTCTGACCCCCAAACAGCGTTAACGCCGGCTTCCCGGTCCCGGGGCCTCGAAGGGGGGGAGGGAGGCCGGAGGCCGCCGACCAAGGAGGGCTGTCCGGCTCACCTATGTTATTCCGCCTGCCCAGCTTTCTGCCTTGCCTAACCCCTGCCGCCTCCGGCATATTCCCGGCCCGGAGCCGGCGTGCCAGGAGGGGTGCGATGTCTCCGGGATACCGACAGCAAGAAGTTAGCCACGCGTGACGGCGCGTCGCGCGGGCGGGGGGAAATTTGTTTGGCCGATGAGTTCATTCTCGAAACCCAAGGTCTGACCAAGGAGTTCGCGGGTTTTTTCGCCGTTCGCGATGTCTCACTGAAGGTCCGCCGAGGGCACATCCATGCGTTGATCGGTCCGAACGGGGCCGGGAAGACGACGTGCTTCAACCTGCTGACCAAGTTCTTGAAGCCGTCCGCCGGGACCATCCTGTACAAGGGGCAGGACATTACCTCGATGGCGCCCGCCGACGTGGCGCGGCTCGGCCTCGTGCGCTCGTTCCAGATCTCGGCGGTCTTCCCTCATATGACCGCCCTGGAAAACGTCCGGGTCGCGCTGCAGCGCCAGCACGGTTCTTCGTTCGACTTCTGGCGCTCGAAAACGGTGCTCAACCGCTTCAACCCGAAGGCGATGGAGCTATTGAACGATGTCGGCCTCAGCGAATTCGCCAACACGCCCGCGGTCGAGATGCCCTATGGCCGCAAGCGAGCCCTCGAGATCGCGACCACGCTTGCGCTCGATCCGGAAATGATGCTGCTGGACGAGCCGATGGCGGGCATGGGCCACGAGGACATCGAGAAGATCGCCACGCTCATCAAGCGCATCTCCGCCAAGTACACCATCCTCATGGTCGAACATAACCTGAGTGTCGTCGCCAACCTGTCCGACGTCATCACTGTGCTGACGCGCGGACAGGTGCTGGCGCAGGGCGATTACTCCGAACTTTCAAAGGACGAGCGGGTGAAGGAAGCCTATCTGGGAGCCGGTCATGCCTGATGTCGCGACGGCCGACGCGCCCAACAAGTCGAACACCGGCGGAACCATCCTGTCGGTCCGCAATCTCGAAGCCTGGTACGGCGAATCCCACATCCTGCACGGCATCAATTTCGATGTGAACGCCGGCGAGGTCGTGACCCTGCTCGGGCGAAACGGCGCCGGCAAGACCACGACGCTGAAGTCGATCATGGGGATCATCGGCAAGCGCTCGGGCTCGGTTCGATTCAACGATCAGGAAATCATCCGTGCGACCTCCGACAGGATCGCGCGCATGGGAATCGCATTCTGCCCCGAAGAACGCGGCATCTTCGCCAGCCTCGATGTGCGGGAGAACCTGCTGCTTCCCCCGGTCGTGCGCGCCGGCGGCCTGTCGCTCGAGCAGATTTTCGACCTGTTCCCGAACCTGAAGGAACGCCTTTCGAGCCAGGGCACCAAGCTCTCCGGCGGCGAGCAACAGATGCTTGCGATCGCACGCATCCTGCGCACCGGCGCGAGCTTTTTGATGCTCGACGAGCCAACCGAGGGACTTGCGCCGGTCATCATTCAACAGATCGGGCATACGATCGCGCGGCTCAAGAACGAGGGTTTCACCATCCTCCTCGTGGAGCAGAACTTCCGCTTCGCCTCCACGGTCGCCGACCGCTACTACGTCGTCGAGCACGGCAAGATCATCGACGGGTTTGCGAATTCCGAACTGCAGGCGAACATGGACAAGCTCCACACTTATCTGGGCGTCTAGGACCGCGAACGAGAATTGAAATCAAGAAGAAATACTGGGAGGAAAGCTGCATGACAAAGTCGATCACTGCATTTCTGCTCGGCACGGCACTGGCGCTTGCCGCAACAACCGGCGCCAGTGCGCAGGACAAGACCGTCAAGATCGGCGTGCTGACCGACAATTCCGGCCTCTATGCGGACCTTGGAGGCCCGGGCTCGACGCTGGCCGCGCAGATGGCCATCGAGGATTCCGGGCTTGCAGCCAAGGGCTGGAAGGTCGACCTGGTCTCGGCGGACCATCAGAACAAGCCTGACGTGGGCACCACGATTGCCCGACAGTGGATCGACGTCGAGAAGGTCGACATCTTCATGGACGTGCTGAACTCCGGCGTTGCGCTGGCGGTCAACAACCTCGTCAAAGAGAAGAATGTCATCCTGATCGACACCGGCGCTGCGACCTCGGATCTCACCAACGCGCAGTGCACGCCGAACACGGTTCACTGGGTGTACGACACCTACATGCTCGCAAACTCCACGGGGCAGGCGCTGGTGAAGGCCGGCGGCGACACGTGGTACTTCCTGACCGCCGACTACGCCTTCGGCCATGCGCTCGAGCGCGACACCGCCGCGGTTGTGGTGAAATCAGGCGGCAAGGTGATCGGCACCGTCAGGCATCCGCTGAACACGGCCGACTTTTCCTCGTTCCTGCTGCAGGCGCAGGCGTCGAAAGCCAAGATCGTCGGCATGGCTAACGCCGGCGGCGATACCACCAACACGATCAAGCAGGCGGCGGAATTCGGCATCGTTTCCGGCGGCCAGAAGCTCGCGGGGCTTCTTCTGTTCGTCACCGACGTTCACTCGCTCGGTCTGAAGGTGGCGCAGGGCTTGAATTTCACCGAAACCTTCTATTGGGATCTGAACGACGGTACCCGGGCCTTCTCCAAGCGTTTCTCCGAGCGCATGAAGAACAAGGCGATGCCCTCGATGGTGCAGGCCGGCGTCTATTCGGGCCTGCTCCACTATTTCAAGGCGCTTGAAGCGCTCGGCGGCAATCCGCATGACGGCGCCAGGGTGGTTGCCAAGATGAAGGAGATGCCGACGGATGATCCGTTGTTCGGCAAGGGCTCAATCCGCGCCGACGGCCGCAAGCTGCATCCGGCCTACCTGTTCGAGGTCAAAAAGCCCGAAGAGTCCAAGGGACCCTGGGACTATTACAAGCTGATCGGAACGACCCCGGCGGACCAGGCTTTCCGTCCGCTTGCCGAGAGCGCTTGCCCCTTGGTGAAGAAGTAAGGATAACCATATTGGCCGCCGGCCCGGCGCCGGCGGCGCTTGATTCACGAGACTGAGTACGAGATCGATCGATGCAGGCTCTCTACGCACAGCTTCTGGTGGGACTGATCAACGGCTCGTTCTACGCGCTGCTCAGTCTCGGGCTCGCCGTCATCTTCGGCATGCTCAACATCATCAACTTCGCCCATGGCGCGCTCTACATGATGGGCGCGTTCTGCGCCTACTTCCTGCTTACCTACGGCGGCATCGGCTACTGGTGGGCGCTGATCATCGCGCCCATCGCGGTCGGCATCTTCGGCATCATTCTCGAACGCACCATGCTGCAGTGGCTGAGCGGGCTCGACCACGTCTACGGCCTGCTCCTGACCTTCGGCATCGCCCTTATCGTGCAGGGCATCTTCCAGAACTATTTCGGCTCTTCGGGCCTGCCTTACTCCATCCCCGATGAACTGAGGGGCGGCGTCAATCTCGGCTTCATGTTCCTGCCGATCTATCGCGGCTGGGTGGTGATCTTCTCGCTCGTGGTCTGCCTGGCGACCTGGTACCTGATCGAACGCACCCGGCTCGGTGCCAACCTGCGCGCCGCCACCGAGAACCCGACGCTCGTGCGCGCTTTCGGCATCAACGTGCCGCGCATGATCACGCTGACCTACGGCCTCGGCGTCGGGCTTGCCGCGCTGGCCGGGGTGCTTTCGGCGCCGATCAACCAGGTGCGGCCTCTGATGGGCGCCGATCTCATCATCGTGGTTTTCGCGGTCGTCGTGATCGGCGGCATGGGTTCCATCATGGGCTCGATCATCACCGGTTTCACACTGGGTGTGGTCGAAGGCCTGACAAAGTACTTTTATCCCGAGGCTTCCAACACGGTGGTATTCGTGTTGATGGTGCTGGTGCTCCTGGTGAAGCCGACGGGCCTGACGGGACGGACTGCCTGACATGACCGTAGTAACTGACGATACCTTGCCGATGACGCCGCGCGCGATGCGCGACGAGATGATCGTGTTCGGGGTCATGGCCGTGTTGCTGGCTCTCGTGCCCTTGAGCGGCATCTATCCCTTCTTCGTGATGCAGGCCCTGTGCTTTGCGCTGCTCGCCTGTGCCTTCAACCTTCTGGTCGGATATGGCGGCTTGCTGTCATTCGGCCATGCGATGTTCCTCGGGACCGCCGGCTACGTTAGTGCGCATGCGCTGAAGGTGTGGGGATTGCCGCCGGAACTCGGCATCCTGGTCGGCACCGCGGCGGCGGCCGCGCTCGGCGTCGTCACCGGCTACGTTTCCATCCGCCGCCAGGGCATCTACTTCTCGATGATCACGCTGGCGCTGTCGCAGCTTCTCTACTTCATCTACCTGCAGGTGCCCTTCACCCATGGCGAGGACGGCATTCAGGGCATTCCGCAAGGACACATGTTTGGCTTCCTGGATCTCTCCAAGTCGACGGTACTCTATTACGTCGTGCTCGGAGGCTTCCTCGGAGGCTTCCTACTGATCTACCGCTCGATCAACTCGCCGTTCGGCGAGGTGTTGAAGTCGATCCGGGAAAACGAGCAACGCGCGATCTCCCTGGGTTACAAGACCGAACAGTACAAGCTCCTGGCCTACATCCTGTCTGGCACGCTGGCGGGCTTTGCGGGGTCGCTGAAGGTATTTGTGGCGCAGAACGCCTCGCTCACCGACGTTCACTGGAGCATGTCGGGTGAAATCGTGCTGATGACGTTGGTTGGAGGCCTCGGCACCGTGTTCGGGCCGGTGGTGGGCGCCTTCGTGATCATCGCGATGCAGCAATATCTGGCGGGGTTCGGGCAGTGGGTCACGGTCATTCAGGGCGTGATCTTCGTTACCTGCGTGCTGACCTTCCGTCGCGGTATCGTCGGCGAGATCGCCCACTACTTCCGCCGGTCCTTGTAAGCGGCCGATTCGGCACCATTTTTTGCCTCGTTAAAGCGGTGGATGACGGCTGCCAATCGGGCGTCCACAACGCATCACGGCCGAAAATGGTCTATGACGGTTTCATGACAGGCCGCCAGACCGGCCCATTTCAGCACGACGGTTAAGCCCATGATGCGGTTGTTTCGCGCTTTTCTCCCCAAGGAGGAGCGCTTTTTCGAACTGTTTGCGCGCCACGCCCAGACCGTGGCCCACGGCGCAATGGCGTTGCAGGACATGCTGAAAGGGGGCGATGAGACGCCAGTCTATTGCCAGCGCGTCAGCCAGTTCGAGAATGATGCCGACAATATCACCCGTGAGGTGCTGACCGCCGTGCGGCGCACCTTCATCACGCCGTTCGACCGCGGCGACATCAAGAACCTGATCACCTCGATGGACGATGCCATCGACCAGATGCAGCAGACCGCGAAAGCCGTGATGCTGTTCGAGGTCCGCGCCTTCGAGCCGCCGATGCGGGAAATGGGCGGGCTACTGGTCGAATGCGCCAGCCTGGTCGGGCGGGCGCTGCCGCTTCTGCAGTCGATCGGTCCGAACGTGGCCATGCTGACCGCGATCACGGAAGAGTTGACCAAGCTCGAAGGGCGCGTCGACGACCTCCACGACATCGGGCTCAAAGAGCTCTTCCTCAAGCACCGCCACGCCAACGCCATGGATTTCATCGTCGGCGCGGAGATCTACGATCACCTTGAGAAGGTCGCCGATCGCTTCGATGACGTTGCGAACGAGATCAACAGCATCGTCATCGAGCAAGTCTAGGGCAGGGGCCGCGCCGTGGACGCCTCGTTGGGTCTTCCCATCCTGATCGGACTGATCGCAGTCGCGCTGTTGTTCGACTTCCTCAACGGCCTGCACGACGCGGCCAATTCGATTGCGACCATCGTCTCGACCCGCGTGCTGCGGCCGCAATACGCGGTGTTCTGGGCGGCATTTTTCAATTTCATCGCCTTCCTGGTATTCGGGCTCCACGTCGCCCAGACCATCGGAACGGGCATCATCGAACCTTCGATCGTCGATGCCCACGTCATCTTCGCGGCACTCGTCGGCGCCATCGTCTGGAACCTGGTGACCTGGGGTCTTGGCATCCCGTCCTCGAGTTCGCACGCGCTGATCGGGGGGCTGGTCGGGGCGGGCATGGCAAAAGCCGGTATTTCCGCCGCGGTCTGGAGCGGACTTTCGAAGACCATCGCGGCGATCGTGCTGTCGCCGTTGGTGGGCTTCCTGCTGGCGATGGTGCTGGTTGCCGTCGTGTCCTGGGCGTCGGTGCGCTCGACACCGTTCGCGGTCGACCGCGCCTTCCGCATCATGCAATTTGCCTCGGCCTCGCTCTATTCGCTCGGCCATGGCGGCAACGATGCCCAAAAGACCATGGGCATCATCGCCGTGCTGCTTTATTCGCAAGGATATCTCGGCAGCCAATTTTCCGTTCCGTTCTGGGTGGTCATGGCCTGCCAGGCGGCGATGGCATTGGGCACGCTGATGGGAGGATGGCGCATCGTCCGCACCATGGGCCTGCGCATCACGAAGCTGACGCCCATGCAGGGATTCTGCGCCGAGACCGGGGGCGCCGCGACCCTGTTCATGGCGACATTCCTTGGAGTTCCCGTCTCCACCACGCACACCATTACAGGTGCGATCGTCGGCGTCGGGGCGGCGCGGCGGGTCTCGGCGGTGCGCTGGAACGTGGCGAGCTCGATCGTTTATGCCTGGGTAATCACCATACCGGCCTCCGGCCTGGTTGCCGCGATCGCCTTTTGGGCTGTTCAGATCCTGCGCTGATCAGCCCACGAGCTTGAGCCCGAGAATGCCGGCCATGATCAGTCCGATGCTGGAGAGGCGAAGCGCTGTCGCGGGCTCATCGAACAGGGCAATGCCGAGCAGCGCCGTTCCGACCGCACCGATGCCGGTCCATACGGCATAGGCGGTTCCGATCGGCAGCGACTTTACCGCCAGTCCGAGCAGGATGACGCTGCAGGCCATGCTGGCAAGCGTTAGCACGGATGGAACGAGCCGCGTGAAACCTTCGGTGTATTTGAGGCCTACCGCCCAGCCGACCTCCAGCAGACCGGCGACGAACAATACAATCCAGGCCATACGACCCTCCGTATCAGGCAGGGTCGTCCCCGCGGATCATGTGCTGATGGGCAAGGTGTCCTTCTGCGGCCGATATGGGACTGGTCGCGGCGTTCCGCAATCACCAAATGACCCTTGATCAGCCCTGTTTTCCCTGCCAAACGCTCAACCCTCATGTCCGACCTCGCCCTCGACGCCGAATCGCCTGTCCGCTCGCCGCTTGCCGCAGAAGTGGAGCGCCGCCGGACTTTTGCGATCATTTCCCACCCCGATGCCGGCAAGACCACGCTGACCGAAATGCTGCTCTTGTTCGGCGGCGCCATCAATCTGGCGGGGCAGGTCAAGGCCAAGGGCGAGCGCAGAAACACCCGATCCGACTGGATGAAGATCGAGCGCGAGCGCGGCATTTCGGTCGTGACCTCGGTGATGACGTTCGAGTTCGAGGGGCTCGTATTCAATCTTCTGGACACGCCAGGCCACGAGGACTTTTCCGAGGATACCTATCGCACGCTGACGGCAGTCGATTCCGCGGTAATGGTGATCGACGCCGCCAAGGGCATCGAGGCGCGCACCCGGAAACTGTTCGAGGTCTGTCGCCTGCGCGATATTCCGATCATCACCTTCATCAACAAGATGGACCGCGAGAGCCGCGACACCTTCGATCTGCTCGACGAGATCGAGAAGACGCTCGCACTCGACACCACGCCGATGACCTGGCCGGTTGGTCGCGGGCGCGACTTCCTCGGCACCTATGACGTGGTGAATGGCGGCGTTCGCCTGCTCGAGGGCGGCGGCGCCAAGACCGGCGCGGCGCTGCAGATCGAGATCGCCGATCTCGCCAGGTACAATCCGAACCTCGACGTTGCCGCGGTGAAGGACGAGCTTGAGCTCGTCACCGAGGCCTGCAAGCCGTTCGAATTGGAAGCGTTTCGCGAGGGCCATTTGACGCCGGTCTATTTCGGCAGCGCGTTGCGCAATTTCGGCGTCGGCGACCTTTTGGAGGGGCTCGGCAGGTTCGCGCCGCCGCCAAGGGCGCAGGACAGCGATCTGCGCAAGGTGGAAGCCGCCGAGCCGCGCATGAGCGCATTCGTGTTCAAGATCCAGGCGAACATGGATCCCAATCATCGCGACCGCATCGCCTTCGCGCGGCTTTGTTCGGGCAGGCTCAGCCGTGGCATGAAGGCGAAGCTCGTGCGCACCGGCAAGAGCATGCCGCTGTCGAGCCCGCAGTTCTTCTTCGCGCAGGACCGCTCGGTGGCTGACGAAGCCTACGCCGGCGACGTTGTCGGCATCCCGAACCACGGCACCTTGCGCATCGGCGACACGCTGACCGAGGGCGAGGATCTGAACTTCGTCGGCGTGCCGAGCTTTGCCCCGGAGATCGTCCGCCGCGTGCGGCTGACGGACGCCATGAAGGCCAAGAAGCTGAAAGAGGCGCTGCAGCAGATGTCGGAAGAGGGGGTTGTGCAGGTGTTCCGCCCACGCGACGGTGCTCCGGCATTGGTCGGCGTGGTTGGCCCGCTGCAGCTCGACGTATTGAAGGCACGCCTGCAGGCCGAATACGCCCTTCCGGTCGAATTCGAGACGAGCGAATTCCAGCTCGCGCGCTGGATATCCTCCGACGACCGCAAGAAGCTCGAGGCCTTCGTTGCCGCGAACACCTCCTCCATCGCCGACGACGTCGACGGCGATCCGGTGTACCTCGCCAGGAACGAGTTCTATCTCGGCTATACGAAGGAGCGCGCCGGGGGTATCGATTTCGCCAGCGTCAAGGATGTGAAGCGGAAGGCATAGCGGTGCTCCCCGCGCGATCATGTGAACGCGGTGGGGCTTGACGCCTTTCCTCCGCCTACCAAGTCCTGTCTGGTAGGCTACGGTGGACTAACCTCGTGCTGCGCCCTGTTATTGTCCTGCTCTTGATGGTTCTGACGGCCGGCAGTGCCGATGCGCGGCGTCGGCACAACAACCCGATTCCGTTTTCCCATGAGCCCTGCAGCGTGTTCGACCGCCGGCCCTGCACCCCGACCTTCTGCAGCGTGTTCGATCGCGGCCCGTGCATTCCGGAGATCTATTACCCGTATGGGGAGAATCTCCAACTCACCATCGAGACGGTGCCGCCGCAGGGGAACGCCGCGAAGTATCAGAGGCCCGAACACCACCTGGATACGATCGGCGATCTGTTTGCCGAGTTGCGCTCCTGCTGGTCACCACCACGGGCCGATGCGGCGCGGCAAGGCATGCAGATGTCGGTGCGTTTCAGTTTCAACCGATCGGGTGGCCTGATCGGTCCGCCGCGCGTGACCTATGCCACGCCGGGTGTCCCGGCCGATACCCGCACGGCGTACCTCAACGCGATCAATGCTTCCCTGGATGCGTGCCTGCCGCTGAAATTTACCGGCGGCCTCGGCGGCGCACTGGCCGGTCGGCCGATCGCGATCCGCTACGTCGACAACCGGGATTTGGGCAAGTAACCGTCCAGGCCGTTTGCGACCTTGCAGGGACGGAAAGCCAGTCCCCAATGTCGCATTGCGGTACAAGCGTCTAAAATGATACTCGACGCGGTGAGCGGCTAACAGGGGAGGATGTCGTGGGACTAGCGGTGATGATCCTGGGGCTCGTGCTCCTTCTCGGCGCGCACGTCTTCACCACGCGGCGCAAGGCGAGGGCGCAGCTCATCGCCACAATCGGAGACGGCACCTACAAGATCCTTTATTCGCTGGTGTCACTGGCGGGCCTTGCGCTGATCGTCTGGGGCTATGCGAGCTACCGCTCCGCCGGAATAATCGACGTTTGGGAGCATCTGGTCCCGGCGAACGTGATGCGGGTGCTCAAGCACATCGCGCTCGCGCTCATGCTGCCGGCCGTGATCCTGGTGGTGGCGTCATATATCCGCGGCCGCATGTTCACGACGTTGAAGCATCCGATGCTGGCCGGCATCAAGGTGTGGGCCGCCGGACACCTGCTTGCGAACGGCGATCTCGGTTCCATCATCTTGTTCGGCTCGTTCCTGGCGTGGGCGGTGTACGATCGCATCTCGCTGAAATACCGTGCCGACAGCGGGGCGCCACCGATTCCGGTGGGAGGGGTCACCAATGACCTGATCGCCGTGGTGATCGGTTTCGTGGCCTATCTCGCGCTGCTCTTTGCCTTCCACCCCGTCGTGATCGGGGTTCCGGTGGTCGGATCCTGACATGTCTGTCCCGTCAATGATCAAACGCAAGACCGCGCCGGACATTCGCGCCCGCAAGAACGGCGAGCCGATCGTGATGCTGACATCCTATCACGCGCACACCGCAGCGCTGGTTGACCGCCATTGCGATGTTATCCTGGTCGGGGATTCCCTGGGCAACGTGATGCATGGTTTCGAGACCACCGTGCCGGTTACGCTTGACATGATGATCGTGCAGGGCCGGGCGGTGATGCGCGGCTCCGAGCATGCACTGGTCGTGGTGGACATGCCGTTCGGCTCATATGAGGCGTCAAAGGAGCAGGCGTTCCATTCCGCGGCGCGAATATTGAAGGAAACCCATTGTGGCGCGGTGAAGCTGGAAGGCGGCGCCCGCATGGCGGAAACGATCGCATTCCTTACCGACCGCGGCATTCCCGTGATGGGTCACGTCGGGCTGACGCCGCAATCAGTGAACACTCTGGGCTCATTCCGCGCGCAGGGGCGCGAGGAGGGGAGCTGGCAGCCGATCGAGAACGATGCCCGAGCCGTGGCGGAGGCCGGCGCCTTCTCCATCGTGATCGAGGCGATAGCCGAGCCGCTCGCACGCAAGATCACGCAGGAGATTCCGGTCCCGACCATCGGCATCGGCGCGAGCGCCGCCTGCGACGGTCAGGTGCTGGTGCTTGAGGACATGCTGGGACTGTCGCCGCGCACGCCGAAATTCGTGCGTCGTTATGGCAATCTCGGGCCGGCGATCGAAGCGGCAATTGAGGGCTATGCGCGCGATGTGCGTTCGCGTGCGTTCCCAGGACCGGAACACGTCTACGGCATGAAGACGAAAGGCTGAGAGCATAGATGAACTGGTCGCATTCCCAGATTCCGCCGATGCGGCTGGAGGCGCGCTTCGGCGATCGCGTGGTGCCGGTATTTTGTGATCGGCCGGCAAGTGTCTGGGCGATGGTTGCGGAAGCGGCCGCGAGAAATCCGGACGGCGAGGCATTGATCTGCGGTGATGTCAGGCTGAGCTGGCGCGAGACTGTCGCGCGCTCGGCACAGATCGCGGCGGGCTTCCGCAAGCTCGGTCTTGCCAGCGGCGACCGCGTCGGCCTGCTGCTCGGCAACCGCATCGAGTTCGTCCTGACCGTCTTCGCCGCGGCGCACGAGGGCCTCGTGACGGTGCTGCTCAGCACGCGCCAGCAGAAGCCGGAGATCGCGTATGTGCTCAATGATTGCGGTGCGAAGATCCTGATCCACGAAGCGGCGCTTGCCGACCGGCTGCCCGAGCCGGGCGATGTTCCGGACGTGACGCATCGGATCGCGATCGACAACGATCCCAGGCTTTCGCGTTTCTCGGAGCTTGCGGACAACGCACCGGCGCCAGCCCCGGTCGATGTCGGCGAAGAGGATACCGCCATGATCCTCTACACCTCGGGGACCACCGGCAAGCCGAAGGGCGCGATGCTTGCCAACTGCAACATCATCCATTCCTCGATCGTGTTCGTGTCCTGCATGGAGCTGACCGCGGCCGACCGGTCGATCGCGGCCGTGCCGCTCGGCCATGTTACCGGGGTGATCGCCAACATCACGACCATGGCCCGCTGTGCGGGCACGCTGATCATCATGGCCGAGTTCAAGGCCGCGGAGTATCTCAAGCTCGCCGCCCGCGAGCGCGTCACCTACACGGTGATGGTGCCGGCGATGTATAATCTCTGCTTGCTGCAGCCGGACTTTGACAGTTACGACCTGTCGAGCTGGCGCATCGGCGGCTATGGCGGCGCTCCCATGCCGATCGCCACCATTGAGAAGCTTGATGCCAAGATTCCGGGCCTTAAGCTGATGAATGCCTATGGCTCGACCGAGACCACCTCGCCGTCGACCATCATGCCGGGGGAGCTCACCGCCAGTCACATCGACAGCGTCGGCTTGCCCTGTCCGGGCGCCCGGATTGTGGTCATGGATGCGCAGGGGCGCGAACTGCCGCGCGGCGAGGTCGGTGAGCTCTGGATCCAGAGCGCTTCGGTGATCAAGGGTTATTGGAATAACCCGAAGGCTACCGCGGAAAGCTTCACGGCCGGGTTCTGGCATTCCGGGGATCTCGGCTCGATCGATGAAGAGAACTTTGTCCGGGTATTCGACCGGCAGAAGGACATGATCAACCGTGGCGGCCTAAAGATCTATTCCGCCGAGGTCGAATCCGTCCTGGCCGGCCATCCCGCGGTCGTGGAGAGCGCGATCGTCGCCAAGCCATGCCCGGTGCTGGGCGAGCGCGTGCATGCCGTGGTCGTCACCCGCGCGCAGGTTGACGCCGAGGTGCTACGCGCCTGGTGTGCCGAGCGACTGTCCGACTACAAGGTACCGGAGACGATGGTTGTGACGCCCGAGCCGTTGCCCCGTAATGCCAACGGTAAGGTGCTCAAGCGCCAGCTGCGCGAGACCCTCTCGGCCTAAACTGTGGGAGGAGGCGGGAACTGGAAGGTTAACGCTTTGATCTCACTTGCTTTGCCTTGCCACCGCCATATCGATAGGGTATCGCCGCCGCGACGCGGGGATGGGTAATATGGCGCAGCGATCGACCGCGCGCCCCCAGGCGGCCATGGGATTAGCCTAAGTGTCTGAATTATTTGACGAAGTCGACGAGGAAGTACGTCGCGAACAGCTCAAGAAGCTGTGGGACAAGTATTCCATCTTTTTCATCGGCCTGGCGCTTCTGGTCATCGCCGGTGTCGGCGGCTGGCGTGGCTATCAGTACCTGGAAGCCAAGAAGGCGGCTGAGGCCGGCGCTGCCTTCGAAAAGGCAGTCGAACTGTCAGAGCAGAAGAAGCCCGCCGAGGCGGAAGCCGCGTTTGCTCAGCTGGCTGCCAACGCGCCATACGGCTATCGCACGCTGGCGCGGCTGCGCGCGGCCGGCGAGGCCGCTAGCCGCGACCCGAAGGCCGGTGTGAAGCTGTACGACGAAATTGCCGCCGATCGCAGCGTCGGCGGTCAATTCCAGGAGGTGGCGCGTATCCGCGCGGCCGGATTGTTGCTCGACACCTCGAGCTATGGCGACATGCTGCAGCGGCTGGAGCCGGCAACGGCGGCCGGCGCAATGTTCCGGCACGGCGCGCGTGAAATGCTCGCTCTGTCCGCCTGGCGCAACGGCGACACGGCGGCCAGTCGCAAATGGCTGGATGTCATTGCCGAGGACAGCGAGACACCGGCCAGCCTGCGCGCCCGCGCCGAAGCCCTGCAGGCATTGTTGCCGCCGGTCGCGAAGAGCTGACGGCGGTTTAGGGATATCGAACATGCGCCGCTCGCAACGTGTCATCGCAGCCGCCGTCCTGATCGCACTCTCCGGCGTGCTCGGGGGCTGCGCCGGCGGCGGTTTCGATCCGAGCGACCTTTTGGATTTCCTCGACACCAAGAAGAAGCTGCCGGGCGAGCGCAAGCCGGTATTCCCGGAAGGCGTGCCCGGCCTGGAGCAGGGTGTGCCGAGGGACATGTACAGAGGCGCCCAACAGCAGCAGGATCAGCAGAACGCAGGCGGGGCCGCTGCCGCTGCTCCGCCACCGGAGCCTTCGACGTCAAAATCCGCCAAATCCAGGCACAGCAGGGCGGCCACGACCGCAAGTCCGGCGCCCGCCCAACCGGCTGAGGCCGAAGCCATTCCTGAGGAGGACGCGACGCCCGCGGCACCGCCACCGGAAAAGCCGAAGAAGATCGTGCGCAGGCGCACCACCGCCCCGCCGCCCGACCAGCCGGCCGCACAGTCGGCACAGTCGCAACAATCGCCACAGCCATTCCCGGCGCCGCTGCCCAGCGGCGGCTTCTCGCGCTGATACTTCCTTTCATTGACACGCGCAGGTTCGCCAGCGCACGAATGACCCATGTCCTTCACGATCGCCATCATCGGCCGGCCCAATGTCGGCAAGTCGACGTTGTTCAACCGCCTGGTGGGACAGAAGCTCGCGTTGGTCGATGACGAGCCCGGCGTGACGCGCGACCGCCGGGAAGGCGAAGCCCGACTCGGCGATCTCGAATTCACCGTGATTGACACGGCGGGCCTCGACGAGGGCGCGAGGGGTTCGCTCACTGCGCGGATGCAGGAGCAGACCGAAACCGCGATCGGCCAGGCCGATGCCCTGATGTTCGTGATCGATGCGCGTGCCGGGCTGACGCCCAACGACCGGGCCTTTGCCGACTTCGCCCGTCGCGCGAACAAGCCGGTGCTGCTGGTGGCGAACAAGAGCGAGGGCAAGCACGGCGACGCCGGGGCGATGGAGGCCTACGCGCTCGGTTTGGGTGAGCCCATCCAGATTTCCGCCGAACATGGCGAGGGCATGGGCGAGCTCTATGATGCGCTGCGTGCCGTGCTGCCGGAGCCACCCGAAGAGGAAGTGGAGACGGCAGGAGCAGAGGACGAATACGAAGAGGATGTTTCGAAACGGCCGATCCGCGTCGCCATTGTCGGACGGCCCAATGCCGGCAAGTCAACGCTGATCAACTATCTGCTCGGTGAAGAGCGGCTGCTGACAAGTCCGGAGGCCGGCACGACGCGGGACTCGATCGCGGTCGAGATCGAATGGAAGGAGCGAGGTTTTCGCGTGTTCGATACCGCTGGTTTGAGGCGGCGTTCGCGCATCGAGGAGAAGCTGGAAAAGCTCTCGGTGGCGGATGCGCTGCGCGCCGTGCGCTTTGCCGAAGTCGTGGTGCTGATGATGGACGCGCAGCACCGGTTCGAGGAGCAGGATCTGCGCATCGCCGACCTGATCGAGCGCGAGGGAAGGGCGATCGTCCTCGCTGTCAACAAATGGGATCTGATGGCGGGCAAGCCGGGGGCGATTTCCGCGTTACGCAACGACGCCGACCACTGGCTGCCGCAGGTCAAGGGTGCTCCGATCGTCGCTGTCTCCGGCCTGATGGGGGAGGGCATCGATCGCCTGATGAGCGCGATCGAGCAGGCCTATGCGGTATGGAACAAGCGCGTGCCGACGTCTGCGCTGAACCGCTGGTTCGAGCAGGCGATATCGGCCAACCCGCCGCCCGCGGTCTCCGGCCGCCGGCTGAAGCTGAATTACATCACGCAGACCAAGGCAAGACCGCCGAGCTTCGTGCTGTTCTGCTCGCGCGCCGACGCGGTGCCGCAATCCTACCTGCGCTACCTCGTCAACAGCCTCCGTGACGCTTTCGACCTGCCGGGCACGCCTATCCGGATTACGCTGCGCGAGAAGGCCAATCCGTTTGCCCACAAGCGGAAGCGGCTTTCGTGACCGAGCAGGCGTCCGAGGTCGCCGTCGTCGAAGTGCCGCCGGTGCGTACCGGCGCAGTCGCCTTCATCTTCGTCACCGTCGTTCTGGACATGCTGGCCCTCGGCCTGATCATGCCGATCCTGCCGAAGCTCGTGCAGAGCTTTGCCGACGATGACGCGGGGCGCGCCGCGCGCATCTTCGGCCTGTTCGGCACCGCCTGGGCGCTGATGCAGTTCGTGTCGTCGCCGGTGCTCGGCGGGCTCTCGGATCATTTCGGCCGGCGGCCGGTGATCCTGTTGTCGAATTTCGGGTTAGCGGCCGACTACGTGCTGATGGCGCTCGCGCCGAACTTGATCTGGCTGTTTGTCGGCCGTGTCATTTCCGGCATCACCGCGGCCAGCATTTCGACCGCGTTCGCCTATATCGCGGACTTGACGCCGCCCGATCGCCGCGCCTCGATCTTCGGCAAGATCGGTGCAGCGTTCGGCATCGGCTTTGTCCTCGGACCTGCGCTCGGCGGCGTGCTGGGCGACGTCGATCCACGGCTGCCGTTCTGGGCGGCGGCGGGCCTCAGCTTCGCCAATGCGCTCTATGGCTTCTTGATCCTGCCGGAATCGCTGGCGCCGGAGCGGCGGACGCCGTTCCGCTGGAGGACGGCTAATCCGCTCGGAGCGCTGCGCCTGCTGGGCTCCCATCGAGTGCTTGCCGGGCTCTCGGCCGCCAACTTGCTGGGCCAGATCGCCCATGTGGTGCTGCCCTCGATGTTCGTGCTCTACACGACCTATCGCTACGGATGGGACGCCAAGACCGTAGGGTTGACGCTTGCCATCGTCGGAATCTGCGCCGGCGTCATACAGGGGTTTGGCGTTTCGCTGATGGTGCGGCATCTGGGCGAACGCGGCGCGTTATTGCTCGGCCTCTTCTGCGGCGCGATCGGATTCATCGTCTTCGGCGCGGCGCCGACCGGAATCCTGTTCTGGCTCGGCATTCCCGCCATGGCGCTGTGGGGCGCCGCAGGGGCCGCGACGCAGTCGCTGATGACGCGCATCGTCGGGCCGGATGAGCAGGGACGGCTACAGGGCGCGAACTCGAGCGTGCAGAGCGTGGCGCAGTTGATCGGGCCGTTCACGTTCACCCTGACCTTCTCGTATTTCATCGGCGCCAGCGCGCCTTTGCATCTGCCCGGCGCGCCATTCCTGCTAGCTTCGGTGCTGCTGGTCGCCGCGTTCGCGATTGCCGCCCGCTCGACGGTCGGCGTCGAGAACAAGACATCAATTTGACGAGGCTTACAGCCCCCACGCATCGACGGCCGTCACGCGATCGTGGAGTCCGTAGATGATCCTGACGAGCGATTCCTGCTTGTCATTGGCGCTACCTTTTCCGACCATCCGGCGGATGACGTACCAGTGCGAATAGCCGATCGTTTTCGGGCGCCTGATGCGCGGCTCATGCAACGGCCGGACTTCATCGGGCGTGCCCAGGATGGCGGAGACCTCGGCCGCTGACATCCCGATTCCGATCCGGCGAAAATTGCTGCGGATGGTTGCAGCCCGCTCGACGCTCGCAAAGAACGGATAAGCGGTGATCTCGATGGTCTGAATATCGCCGAGGTCCATCGCGCGCCGCCAAAGCAAAACCCACGCCCTTGGTCGGAATTTCCAGGGCGTGGGTTCATCTTGAGATCAGCGGGCTGGTGCTGGCGCACCATCCCGCAATGATGGCTACGCGGTTACTTCTTCACCAGCGGACACTCGCTCTGGCTGAGCGGCTTGGCTGCGTCTTCCGGCGCGATGGTCGCGACCAGCTTGTAGTAATCCCACGGATATTTGGATTCTTCCGGCTTCTTGACCTCGAACAGATAGGCCGGAATGAGGCGGCGGCCGTCGGCCCGCAGCGTACCCTTGCCGAACAACGGATCGTCTGTCGGGATTTCCTTCATCTTGGCGACGACCTTGGCGCCGTCATGCGGATTGCCGCCGAGCGCTTCCAGTGCTTTCAGGTAATGCAAGATTTCAGCATAAAGTCCCGCCACCGTCATCGAAGGCATCGAGCCCTTTGGCGAGACCTTCTGGAAACGCTTCGACCATTCGCGGGTCTTGTCGTTCAGGTCCCAGTAGAAGGATTCCGTGAAGGTCAGGCCCTGCGCTGTTTTCAGGCCGAGCGCATGCACGTCGTTGATGAAGAGCAGGAGCGCAGCGAGCTTCTGGCCACCGGAGACGATGCCGAATTCGGCGGCCTGCTTGATCGCATTGGTGGTGTCGCCGCCGGCATTCGCGAGCCCAATGATCTTTGCTTTCGATGACTGCGCCTGAAGCAGGAAGGACGAGAAATCGGAGCTGTTGAGCGGATGCTTGACGCCGCCCAGCACCTTGCCGCCATTGGCAGCGACGACCGCGCCGGTGTCGCGCTCCAGCGCATGGCCAAAGGCATAATCCGCGGTCAGGAAGAACCAGGTATCGCCGCCCACCTTGGTCAGCGCCTTGCCGGTGCCGTTGGCGAGCATATAGGTGTCATAGGTGTAGGAGACCGTGTTGGGGTTGCAGGCCTTGCCGGTGAGGTCTGCGGTGGCCGCACCCGAGTTGAGCAGGATGGCGTTCTTCTCCTTGACGAGATTGCTCACGGCAAGCGCGACGCCGGAACTCGGTGTGTCGGCGACGGCGTCGACCTTGTCGGCGTCGATCCATTGGCGCGCGATGTTGACGCCGACGTCCGGTTTGTTTTGGTGGTCACCGCTGAGTACCTCGATTTTCCAGCCCTTGGCAGGCAAACCGGAGTCCTCGACGGCCATCTTGACCGCGGCCACGGAGTTCGGGCCGCCGATGTCGGCATACAGGCTCGACATGTCGTTGAGCACGCCGATCTTGACGTTCTTGTCCTGGGCGAGTGCCGGCGTGGCAAAACCCACCGCAGCGCAGCTGAGCAGCGCGGCATAGCGCCACGCGGAAGTCATCTTCATTGCATTCCTCCAACTAATGATGCCGGGACGGTTCTCTTGGCGGAACCTTTGACCTGCGGCCCGATCGGTCGCGATCTGTTGGTTCCGATAGCCTGTCTTCAGCCTTGCTGCAATGCGCTTATGTTACGCCGTCGCCGGCAAGCTTAAGGGTCTTGATATGCGTCCGGGCGTTAAGGGCTGCTGCCAGCTGAAGCCGCCAACCGCGGTACCCTTTCACCTCTGGGATGCGGGGCCGCCGCTATGCCGGCGGCCGAAAGCTCATCAGCGTGCGGGTATAGTAGTTGTAGACTTTGCCCGTCTCCGTCCATTCCGGCGCACACATAGGAACTATGAATTCCGCCGTCTGTTCCGGCGTGTCCAGCGTCATCGGATCCTCGCCGGGAAAGATCGCGGCGCGCATGCGGGTGCGGATCGGACCCGGGTTGAACAGGTTGACCCGGATCGGCGTTCTGGCGGTCTCGTGTGCCCATGCCCGCGCCAGCACCTCCATCGCGGCCTTTGAGGCGGCGTAGGGTCCAAGATAGGCGGTCGCCTCGGCGGCGGCGCTGGAGGTGATGAACACCGCGCGTCCGGCGTCGGATTGTCGCAGCAGCGGTTCCATACATCGGATGAGCTGGAAGTTCGCCGACACGTTGATCGCGATCACGTCGTTGAACTGCTTAAGCTCGATATGACCGAGCGGCGAGGAGGGGCCGGCGACAGCGGCATTGCCGACCAGAATATCGAGCTTGCCGTGGCGTTCGTTCAATGCGGCGCCCAGCCGCGCAATGCCGTCGAAATCGGTGAGGTTGAGCGGCACCAGCGTGGCGCTGCCGCCGTCCTTCCTGATCTCGTCGTCGAGTTCTTCAAGGCCGCCTTGGGTGCGCGCCACCGCCACGATATGCGCGCCGGCTTTCGCCAGAGCCTTTGCCGTGGCGTAGCCGATGCCGCGCGATGCGCCGGTCACCAGGGCGATACGGGAGGCGAGGGGTTTTGTCATTGTCGCTTTAAGCCTTCGTCGTGCCCGGCGAGCGCGCAGAGCGTGCGTCCTTGTTCCTGACCAGGGGCATCCACGTCTTTGCGGCGGGTTTTACAGACGTTCATGGCCGGGACAAGCCCGGCCATGAGGAAAACGCCCGCTTGTGCGGTGCGACGCGTCAGCTCGCCTCGGCCAGCAACGACAGCTGCCGCGGCTGCGGCTCGGTCTGGGTCTGGTCGGTGAGGTGGGTCGGATAGGCTCCGGTGAAGCAGTGATCCGAGAACTTGGGATTGGCGGGATCGCGGCCGGGCTCGCCCATGGCGCGGTACATGCCGTCGATGGAGAGGAAGGCGAGCGAGTCCGCGCCGATGATCTCGCGCATCTCTTCCAGCGAGTGGGTCGCGGCGAGCAGCCCGCCGCGATCGGGCAGGTCGATGCCGTAGTAGTCGGGGTAGAGGATCGGCGGCGAGGCAAGACGGAAGTGGACTTCGCGCGCGCCGGCGTCGCGCATCATGCGCACGATCTTCTTCGAGGTGGTGCCGCGCACCAGCGAGTCGTCGATCAGGATGATGCGCTTGCCGGCAATTGCCGCGCGGTTCGCCGAATGCTTCATACGCACGCCGGACTCGCGGATGCTCTGCGTCGGCTGGATGAAGGTGCGGCCGACGTAGTGATTGCGGATGATGCCGAGCTCGAACGGCACGCCGGAATGCTGGCTGTAGCCGACGGCGGCAGGCACGCCGGAGTCCGGCACCGGCACCACCACGTCGATGTCGACGTGGCTTTCCCTGGCTAGCTGTGCACCGAAGGCCTTGCGCACCTCGTAGACCGAGCGCCCGTGCACGATCGAATCCGGGCGCGCGAAATAGATGTATTCGAAAATGCAGGGCCGCGGCGCGATCGGCGGGAACGGCTTGTGAATGTCCTGGCCGTGCTCGTCGAAGACGATGACCTCCCCGGGTTCGATGTCGCGGATGTAGTGTGCGCCGATGATGTCGAGCGCGCAGGTCTCAGAAGTCAGGATCGGACAGCCGTCGAGCTCGCCGAGCACCAGCGGACGGATGCCGCGGGGGTCGCGGGCGCCGATCAGTTTCTTGTTGGTCAGTGACACCAGCGCATAGGCACCCTCGATGGCGCGCAACGCTTCGATGTAGCGTTCGATGAAACGGCTGCGCCTGGAATTCGCGACCAGATGCAGGATGACCTCGGTGTCCGTCGTCGACTGCATGATGGAGCCGCTGCGCACGAGTTCGCGGCGCAGCGTCAGGCCGTTGGTGAGGTTGCCGTTGTGGGCGACCGCAAGCCCGCCGGCGTTCAGTTCGGCAAACAGCGGCTGAACGTTGCGCAGGATGGTGGCGCCGGTTGTTGAATAGCGCACGTGACCGACCGCGACAGTGCCCGGCAGGCGATCGATAACCTCGCGGCGGGAGAAGGTGTCGCCGACCAGGCCGAGCCGGCGTTCGGAATGAAACCTGGTTCCATCGAAGGAAACGATGCCGGCGGCCTCCTGGCCGCGGTGCTGAAGCGCGTGCAGGCCCAGCGCGGTGATCGCGGCGGCGTCGGGATGCCCGTAGATGCCGAACACGCCGCACTCCTCGCGCAACGTGTCGCCGTCCAGGTCGTCGTGTCCTTCCCGCGGTGCCGGCCCGAGGTCGAGATCAAGCTGGGCGTTCAGGTCAGGGTTCTCTGTCTTGTCCATCGCGCCTCTCTTTGGGCCCAAGTCAACGCGCCGCGGGTTTCTCGATCAGCTTCTTGAGGCTGTCACGAGCGGGTCTACTGTACCCTTCGCCGCCGCCTGTAGGCGAGGGCTCGGTATCAGCTTGATCGTCATCTGGTTTGTTTTTCTTGAATCTCTTCAAGATGGTGTTCTCGGGGTCGTCCGGCAAGAGCGACATCAGCCAGTCCCCGGTTCCCTGCAGCACCACCCTTGATTTCGCGCCGGTCACCCAGTCCGGGCGCTGCTTCTCCGGCACCAGCCAGCTGAAGAACAGGAATGCGACCACGATGATCAGGAGGCCGCGGGCCAGCCCGAACAGGAAGCCAAGGGTACGATCCAGCGCCCCGATCCGGGAATCCAGGATCATGTCGGATATGCGCACTGTGATGATCGAGACCAAAATCAGGGTACCGACGAACACGCCGGCCACCACCACGACGCTCGCGACCGTGTCGTTGTTGAAATAGGTCTTGGCCGTCGGCAGCAGCTTGGAGAACGAGTACAGGGTGACAATGGCGGCGGCGCCCCAGGCCGCGATCGACAGGATTTCGCGCATGAAGCCGCGCACCATGGCGAGCAGGCCCGAGATCAGCATCACACCGAGCAGGATCAGGTCGAGGATGGTTATCGGCATCTGCTGGCTTGGTCCGCTCGTATTCTCGGGGCTTTCGCGAATCGCCTTGTCGGCCCCACCCTAACTGAGGGCCAGACCGTGCTCCCGGCAAGGTCGGAACCGCGTCATCCCGTGCTGCTTTGTGTGGCCGTTGTATAGCGGCGGGGGCCGGGTCCGTCACGCCCGGCTAGCCTTCCTGACGGCGGAATCTCGCAGGTGTGGCATTTTTCTCGCCCGCCGTGCCTTCCTGGCCTGGCCTGCGGGAGCCGCGGGCGGCGATCTCGGCAACCAGGGTGGTGAGCCCGCCGACGGCGTTCAGCGCCAGCCCGGCATCGCTCCCGACCTCGCCACGGGCCGATTCGGGCAGTATCGCGCGGCCGAAACCGAGCTTGGCCGCCTCCTTCAGCCGGGCGGCGGTCTGAGCCACCGGCCGGACCGCGCCGGACAGCGAAACCTCGCCGAAATAGACGGCGTCCGTCGGCAAGGGAGCATTAACCAGCGATGAAACCAGGGCCGCCGCGGCGGCGAGGTCCGCCGCCGGTTCCTGAATCCTGAGGCCTCCGGCGACGTTCAGATAGACGTCGTGGCCGGACAACTTGACCCCGCAATGGGCCTCGAGCACCGCCAGCACCATGGAGAGACGGCTGGGGTCCCAGCCCACCACCGCACGTCGCGGCGTGCCGAGCGAGGTCGGGGCGACCAGCGCCTGCAATTCGACCAGCACCGGGCGGGTGCCTTCAATGCCGGCGAATACCGCAGTGCCGGGCGTACCGAGATCGCGCTCGGACAGGAAGAGCTCGGACGGATTGGTGACCTCGCGCAGGCCGAGGCCCGTCATCTCGAACACGCCGATCTCGTCGGTCGGGCCGAAGCGGTTCTTCACCGCGCGCAGGATGCGGAATTGCTGCGAACCTTCGCCCTCGAATGACAGCACTGCATCGACCATGTGCTCGACGACGCGGGGACCGGCAATCTGGCCGTCCTTGGTGACGTGTCCGACCAGGATGATTGCCGCGCCCGACTTCTTGGCGAAGCGGATCAGCGCCTGGGCCGAGGCGCGCACCTGTGTGACCGTGCCGGGCGCCGATTCCACGGTGTCGGTCCACATGGTCTGTATCGAGTCGATCACGATCAGCCGCGGCACCGTTCCGTCGGACAACGTGGCGATGATGTCCTCGACGGAGGTTTCGGCGGCGAGCTGCACCGGCGCGTTGGAGAGCCCTAACCGCTCGGCCCGCAGCCGCACCTGCGCGACCGCTTCTTCGCCGGAGATGTAGACGACGCGATGGCCGGCCCGCGCCAGCATGCTGGTCGCCTGGGTCAGGAGCGTCGACTTGCCGATGCCGGGGTCCCCGCCGACGAGCAGGACCGAGCCGCGGACAAAGCCGCCACCCGTGACGCGGTCGAGCTCGGTCATGCCGGAAGCAAGGCGAGGGGCGTCCTGGCTCTTGCCGCTAAGGCTCTCCAGCGCAAACGTCCGGCCCTTGCGCCTGGAGCGGATCGAGACCGGCACCGAGGTCGCCGAATCCTCCTCCGCGAGCGTATTCCACTCGCCGCAGGCGTCGCATTTGCCCTGCCAGCGGTTATAGGCCGCGCCGCAGCTCTGACAGACGAAGGAGGCGGTGGATTTGGCCATCGAAACGATCAATCGCCGTTGCGTTGAATTGATTTCATCTTGGCTTCTTCTTGCCTGTGATCACCCTTCATAACTTCTCACCCCCACGAGCGCGGCAACAGCCGTTGTGGCGACCCCCATACCGGCTCCCGCCCAGCCAAGTGCAGCCACAGCTTGTTGAACTTAGCAACTCTGTCGGGGTCGTGGGCGAGCTCCGCGCCTCGCGATTCGTCAAGCTGGCGGCGCTGCGAAGCTAAGGCGCTTGCGCCGCGGTTTCTATCTGGAATTGGGAGCATAGGCCCAAATTTCGTCGCGTGCATTCCGCTTACTTCACCGAGACGAACGGTACCGCCGAGCCCGGTACCATCGTGGTCGGCAGCACGCCGTTCCAGCGTTCGGCCTGCACCAAGGTGACCAGGTTGGGGTTGGAGCCTAGCGCCTTGGCACGGGCTTCGATTGCGGCGGCTTCGGCTTCGCCCACGATCCTGATGTTCGAGGCCCTGGCTTCGCCGTTCAGTCGGGTGGCATCGGCCTGGGCCTGCGCTTCGGCGCGGATGGCGTTGGCTTTTGCGGTTGCTTGCGTCACCGTGATTTGCGCCTGCACCTTTTCGCGCTCGGCGTTCTGCTGCAGTTTCTGTACCTCGACCTCGGCCAGCATGCGCTGCTCGATCGAATGCAGATAGTTCTGGCTGAACTCGATATTTTCCAGCTGTACGCTCTCGATCACGATCATCGGATCATCCTTCAAGGTCTCCGTAATGGCCTCCTTGATCGCGCTGTTGAGCGCGCCACGCTCTTGAATGGCCTTCACCGCGGTGTAGCGGCCGAACACGACCTTTACCTGCTGGTGGACCACAGGGCTGACAACCTGATTGACCGCCGCGTCCAGCTGGCCGAACTTGGCGTAGAGATCGGCAACCTTCTCCGGCGCGGCGCGCAACGTCACGCTGATCTTCAGGTCGGCCGGTTGCTGATCGTAGGAGTAGGAGTTCATCTTGTCCCATGTATAGGTCGCGGTCTTGACGCTGACCTTCTCGACACTGTCCATGACCGGAATCTTGAAGCCAAGCCCCGGCTGGGCGGTGCCGACCACGGCGCCGTTGCGCAAGATGACGCCGCGCTCGGTCTGATCGACGGTGTACCAGCTTCCGACCGCAATGATGAGGATGATAAGGATGGCGAAGACGCCTCCGATGATGCTCCGGTTCATGTATTCTCCCGATGAAAACGACTCAAGAACGGCTCCAAGCTGCCATCTTTCGCAGGCCGTTACGAACGCTGTGACACGCGTCACTTCGTCGGTGCAACCAGAGCTCTGGTTCAGGCTGTGACAATGAGACAGCAACGATTCTAGAAGGTTGCCGCCGACCAAAATAGCGACGCCCCGGCGCCCGGCATGATGCCGTCATGACCAGGCGGAACATGTCGGGCTTTGTTGTTGCCTCATGGTTCGAGACGGCGCTGTCGCGCCTGCTCACCATGAGCGGCAAGCAGCGTTGGTTAACAAGCGATTTCGAGAAAGGCAAGAATGCCCGGTTTCGCGGGGCGTTATCCTTAGAATTTGAAGCGTATTCGTCGCTCGCCAACTCAAAGAACTTGAGAAGCGACGATGGAACGACAGTCCTTTTCCGCGCTCGATCACCATGCCGTGCTGTCCGGGGCCGACGACGGCTTCCCATGGTTCGCAGGCGCGATGCTTGCCCTTGAATCCTGCGACGTGATGCGCATGCGTCTCGAGAAACTCGCCCACGCCGATGAGGAGGCCGAGCAGGAGGCCGTCCTGATGATGGGCGAGAAGTTCGCCGCGGCCTATGAGGCCGTGTCAGGCTGGCTCGCGGGCGCCACGCCTGCAGCCATTATCGACCGTTATCGCGAATACGTCGCCGCGAACGCGAGGCGGCTTTCCGCCGATCATCACTAGCTCAGGATCGCCCAGGCAGGGGCGTGGTCGCTGGCACCTTGCTCGCCGCGGATCTTGCGGTCGACGCCGGCCTTCACCAGGCGCGCGGCAAGCAATGGGCTGAGCAGCAGGTGATCGAGTCGCAGGCCGGCGTCTCGCTCCCAGCGGTTACGCTTGTAGTCCCAGAAGGTGTACATCGGCTTTGACGGGTGGAGGGTGCGGATGGCATCGCACCAGCCTTGCGCAACCAGCGACTTGAACGCCGCTCGGCTCTTCGGCTGCACCAACGCATCCTTGTCCCAGGATCGCGTTGGGTAGATGTCGAGCTCGGTCGGCGCGACGTTGTAATCGCCGGCGAGCACGACCGGTACCTCTTGCTTGATGAACTTTGCAGCATGCAGGCGCAGCCGCCTGAACCAGTCGAGCTTGTACTCGAATTTTGGTCCGGGCTGAGGATTGCCGTTCGGCAGATAAATGCTGGTGACAATGATGCCGTTGACGGCGGCTTCAATATAGCGCGCCTGCTTATCGTGCCGATCGCCGGGCAGTTCGTCACGGATCAGCACCGGCTCGGCATTGCGCGCGAGGATGGCAACCCCGTTCCAGGTCTTCTGCCCGCTCCACACCGCGCCATAGCCGGCCTTCGCGATGGGTGATGCCGGAAATTCATCGTCGCTGGCCTTCAATTCCTGCAGCGCCACAGCGTCGGGCTTTGCCGTCCGCAGCCAGCGCAACAGGTTCGGCAGGCGCCGGTTGACGTTATTGATGTTGAATGTCGCAATCTTCATGTAGAGCTGACGCCGTTGCTCCCCTGAATCGGAGATCCCATGTCGAAACTGAGTTTTGCGGCCATCGTGTTCGTCATCGGATTTTCCGGATCCGTTGCTGCGCAGAGTTCCGACCAGCGCGGCGTATGCAAGGCCGACTACGACAAGCACTGCGCCGGTATCGCGCCAGGGGGAGGTCGCGTTGTCGCGTGCCTGAACCAGCAGCGTACCCAGCTCAGCGACGCCTGCAAGAAGGCGATTGACAGCAAGAAGGCGATTGACAGCAGGAAGGCGCAATAATCAGTTCAGTCGGACGGCGCGGGAGCGACAGCCGGTGCCGGTTCAGCCGGAGTTTCCGCATTGCCGCCTTTGTAAATCCGCGCAAAGCGCGGACCGAGGCTCGTCAGCACCTCATACGCGATCGTGCCGAAATGATGCGCGAGCTCGTCGACGGTAATGCCTTCGCCGATCAGGGTCGCCATATGGCCGCGCCGCGCCGCGTTCGGCGGCAGGTCGGTGATGTCGACGGCCATCAGGTCCATCGAGATACGTCCCGCGATCGGACAGCGCTTGCCGGCGATCACGACTTCGGCACCGCGGGTGCCATCATTGGCGCTGGCCGCGCGGAAGTAGCCGTCGGCATAACCCGTGGCGATGATGGCAAGCCTGGTCGGACGGCGCGCGGTCCAGGTGCCGCCATAGCCCACGGTCTCGCCGCGGTCGATATTGCGGATCTGAATGATGCGCGCCTTCAGCTCGACGACCGGCTGCATCGGATTGTCAGCTTCCGGCGTGGGATTGACGCCGTAAAGCGCGGCCCCCGCACGCACCAGATCGAACTGGAACGACGCGCCGAGATAGATGCCGGAGGAGTTCGACAGTGAGGCCGGTACTCCCGTGAACTCGCTGGCAATCTGGCGAAAGGCTGCAAGCTGTCTGGCGTTAACCGGGTTGTTGAGCAGCTCGGCGGCGACGAGATGGCTCACCAGCAGGGTGATGCCATGGTCGCCGGCATGGATTCGGGGAATGATGGCCTGCGCCTCCGCGATGGTGAGGCCGAGCCGGTTCATGCCGGTGTCGATATGGATCGCTGCCCCGCCCGACCAGCCGGTGCGGCGGCAGAACACGTCCCACTCGGCGAGCTCGTTGAGGTCGCCGATGACCGGTTTGCAGTCGTTCTTGGCGTAATAGTCGCCGGTGTTCTGGAAATACCCGTTCAGCACGTAAATGGCCGCTGACGGCGCAGCGGCGCGCGCGAGGCGCGCTTCTTCGAGCGTTGCTACAAAGAATGTCTTGCAGCCGGCCTTGGCGAGCGCGCCGGCGACCGGCGCGATGCCGCAGCCATAGGCGTTGGCCTTGATCACGGCGCCGCATTCGGCCGGCACCGCGGTCTTCTCGAGCTTGCGCCAGTTGGCGACGATAGCGTCGAGATCGACGGTGAGCACGCCGCCATAGGGGGCCAGTGCCGCGGCCTGGTTTGCCTCCGGCGACAGGACGCCGCCTTGGGGGATGATCTTCGGGTCGGACGCTATATTCATGCGGCCGTTTTACGCGCGGCGGCGGCGCCGTTCAACCGCGAGGCATTCAATAAATGCGATCGGGCAGCTGGTCGTCATGCGTGAGATCGCCGAAGCGCGTCACCGACGCGTCGAAGTGCAGCTCAACCGTTCCGGTCGGGCCGTGGCGCTGCTTGCCGATAATGACTTCGGCCTTGCCATGCACCAGCGACATGTCGAGCTGCCATTTCTCGTATTCCGGCGTGCCGGCGCGCGGCTCCTTGTTCGCGAGGTAGTATTCCTCGCGGAAAACGAACAGCACGACGTCGGCGTCCTGCTCGATCGAGCCGGACTCACGGAGATCGGAGAGTTGCGGCCGTTTGTCGTCGCGCGACTCGACCTGACGTGAGAGCTGCGACAAGGCAATCACCGGAACGTTCAGCTCTTTTGCGAGCGCCTTGAGGCTGGTGGTGATCTCGGTGATTTCCTGGACGCGGTTGTCGTTGCCTCGCTTGCCCGACCCCTGCAGCAGCTGGATGTAGTCAATGACGATGAGATCAAGCCCTTTCTGCCGCTTCAGCCGCCGCGCCCGGGCCATCAGCTGCGCGATCGAAAGGCCGCCGGTTTCGTCGACGAAGAAGGGGAGGGATTGCAGCTCGATCGAGACTTCGCGGATCTTGTCGAAATCCGCCTCGGAGATGCCGCCGCGGCGAATGTTGCTGGAAGAAATTCCGGTGCGTTCGGCGACGATGCGGGTGGCGAGCTGTTCGGCCGACATTTCGCAGGAGAAGAAGCCGACCACCCCGCCATTGACCGCCTTCATGGTGCCGTCGGCCTGCACTTCGGCTTCATAGGCCCGGGCAACGTTGTAGGCGATGTTGGTGGCGAGCGAGGTCTTGCCCATGCCGGGGCGGCCAGCGACGATGATGAGGTCGGAATGCTGCAAGCCGCCCATCTTGGTGTCGAGATCGCGCAGTCCGGTAGCGATCCCCGACAGCCTTCCCTCGCGCTGGAAGGCCTTGGCAGCCATGTCGACTGCGGTGGTCAGCGCCTGGGAGAACTTCTGGAAGCCGCCGTCGTAGCGGCCCGACTCGGCAAGTTCATAGAGCCTGCGCTCGGCGTCCTCGATCTGCGCCCTCGGCGCAAAATCGACCGGCGCGTCGTAGGCGACATTGACCATGTCCTCGCCGATGGTGATCAGGTCGCGCCGCAGCGCCAGGTCGTAGATGGTGCGCCCGTAATCCTGGGCGTTGATAATGGTGGTCGCCTCCGCCGCGAGGCGTGCGAGGTATTGTCCAACCGTCATGCCGCCGATGTCGGTTTCGGCCGGAAGGAAGGTCTTCAGCGTGACGGGGGTTGCGACCTTGCCCATCCGGATCAGGCTGCCGGCGGTCTCATAAATGGTCTGGTGCAGCGGCTCGAAGAAGTGCTTCGGCTCCAGGAAGTCCGATACGCGATAGAACGCGTCGTTGTTGACCAGGATCGCGCCCAACAGGCTTTGCTCCGCTTCGATGTTGTGCGGCGCGCTCCGATAGGCCGGCGTTGCGGCGTCGGGAGCAAGCTTGAGAACGTTCGAATCGGTCAAAGCCATTGTCGCAAGTCGATCTGGATCTATTGTCGTTATTGGGATTGCGGGCCGGGGATAAAGCGCCAGTCTAAGGCGCGTCGGAAGCCCTGATGTGCCTTATGCCCGATTCACACAATGGCCAGTGTGAATCTTTGTCTGACGCCCACGTCAACGCTTGACGCCTTTGCTGCCCGGAGCGCGCCGGTTCCCGATCGCTGCCAGCTCACAAAGCGGGCGAGGGATGAACCTTAACCAGTTCCATTCATACGTACTTAAAGGTGCCTGTGGCACTAGGCAGCCGATCTTCGGCGAGTCAGATCAGGAGCAGGTAGATCAGCGCGACAAGAGCCGCGCCGATACCGGCAGCGATAAGGGCGTAGTCGGTATGGGTGTCGTTCTGCAGATCGAACGAGGATCGGTCATTCTTCGGCATGAGGAAGGTCTAGGCCAGGGACGGTCCGCCGCCGTGTGAAGCAAATCACACAGCAGCGAATTTTTCGGCCCTGATGGGAACAAAATAGTGGGTTAAGGGTCGTCTAAGACTCCCGACCGGAGAGAAACCGGAAAAGAATAGGCGAGGCGAGACTATGCGACAGGAGGCGCAGTCCTGGCGGTCGGAACAGGGTAGCCGGCTGTGGCTGGCGATGCTGGTTGGCGCCATGCAGGAGGGGGCTGGTTTGCAACCCGGGCTGGACTTGAGTTCGCCTGCTGCGCTGGAACAACTGCGCATGCAGCTTTCGCTCCCGGCTTCGCTTCGCTCTTACCCGACCTCCATCTACAGCTTCAGGAACTAGCCGCTATTCGCCGGCGAGCTTGAGCCTAGGCCAGCTGCCGCTCTCGACCTCGCGGAGTCTTGCCTCTTCAAGCGCGATGTAGTCGCGTGTTATCGGCACCACCCCCTGCCGCTTGGTGAGCTGGATCTGGAAATTCATCATGTTCTGCTTTCGGAACGCCATCTCCGAGGCCGCAAGGTAGAACTCCCACATCCGCGCGAAGCGCTCGTCATACAGTTGCACCGCTTCCTCGCGCCGCGCCATGAAACGCTCCCGCCAGGCTTTCAGCGTCTCCGCATAGTGCTGCCGCAGGATTTCGATGTCGCAGACCAGGAGGCCCGCACGCTCGATGGCCGGCAGCACCTCCGACAGGGCAGGGATGTAGCCGCCGGGGAAAATGTACTTCGCGATCCACGGATTGGTGGAATCGGGGCCCTCCGAACGGCCGATGGAATGCAGGACCATGATGCCGTTGTCGGTGAGCAGCTCGGCGCACGTCTTGAAATAGGTGTCGTAGAAGTTGACCCCGACATGCTCGAACATGCCGACCGAGACGATGCGGTCGAACGGCCCTTTCACGTCGCGATAATCCTGCAGGAGGAACTTCGCCGATTGGGCGAGTCCCTTTTCGGCCGCACGCGCGTTCGAGACCTGCAGTTGCTCCATCGAAAGCGTGACGCCGGTAACGTTGGCCCCGCACATCTCCGCCAGATAGAGACCGAGGCCGCCCCAGCCCGAGCCGATGTCGAGCACGCGGTCGCCGCGGCTGATCAGGAGCTTTGCCGCGAAGTGGCGCTTCTTGGCCAGCTGCGCATCGTCGAGCGAGGCATCCGGCGTTTCGAAATAGGCGCAGCTGTATTGCCGGTCGGCATCGAGGAACAGGGAATAGAGCCGTGCGTCGAGATCGTAGTGGTGGGAGACGTTGTTGCGGGAACGGCGGCGTGGATTGAACTGCCGGATGTGCCGCGTCCTGTAGCGCAGCCACCATTGCGGCTTTGCCCAGTGCGGCAGCACATCGTGCTGATCGAAAAGGACCGCGATTGCATCTGCAATCGTGCCGTGTTCGACGACGAAGCTGCCATCCATATAGGCTTCGCCCAGCGCAAGCTCCGGATTAAGGAGAATCTTGCGTTGCGAGTACTTTGTCCGGAAGCGCACTGCCACCGGCGCCCCGGTTCCGTCCCCGAGCCTTAGCCTTTCACCGCTTGCCGTTATTACGGTCATTGAGCCGCGGCGAATGAACTGAGCAAGAAACTTGCGCAACAAACGGTCCATCGAAACCACCCCGTCGAGCGAACTCGAAAAGATGCGACAACCCGGCCGCCACACGACGCCCCCGGAGCGCCTTTGTTCCCAGGGCACCTTGTATTAAAGATAATCATGGGGTTCCGTCCTTGACTAGTCCCTCGCCACAAAGCAGACATTTCGAAATGTCGTGAGCACGTGCACAATGCACGAGCATGCTTCCCTTCACGGGATAATCCGGTAAAAGGTGAACCGCTCCAGCGCCGCCCCGCGCGCCGGCTGGGAAACGATTTCCGGATCTGGAGAAAACGGGAAATGTCGAGCCGAGCGCTCAGTTTAGCGACGGTCTTGCTTCTGATCGGCTGCGCCGTGGCCGAGCGCGCGTGGGCTCAGGCCACGAACCTGGAGGCCGGAAAAACCCCTTCCCAGCTCTTCGCCCAGACCTGCAACGCCTGTCACAAGAGTCCTCGCGGATTGTTGAAGTCGGTGCCGGCGAGTTCCCTGCCGGGGTTCCTGCGCCAGCACTACACCACCAGTTCCGACATGGCGGGGGTACTTGCTTCCTACCTCGTCTCCAACGGTGCGACGGATACCCGCTATAGCGGCGGGCAACCGCCGAAAGGAGGCAAGGAGGCCAATTCCAGCGCAGCCCCGAGCGGAGCGCCTGATCAACTCGATCGCTCCGGACGCCGTCAGAATCCGCGGCCACCCCAGGACGTGGCAGGGTCGGAGGAATCCAAGCCCGACGCCGAGACGGCTCAGGCCAAGCGGCAGGCGCGGCCGGGCGCGGCGCAGGAGGGCGCCAAGGAGATTCCGGCCGAGGCAGCGAACGAACGTGGTCCCGACGGTCGCAAGCTTTCCGCCAAGCAGAAGCTGAGCAAGCGCAGCAAGCCGGGAGGCGAAGAGGCCGCCAAGAGCGAGGCGGCCAAGCAAAGCCCACCCGCGGCCGATGAAAAGCCGAAGAACGAGACCACCAAGGTCGAGACCGGCAAGGACGAGGGCAAGGCGGAGAGCACAAAGCCTGCCCTCGAGACCAAGCCTGACGCTGCGAAGACCGAGCCCGGCAAATCGGAATCGGCCAAGGCCGAACCGCCCAAGGAGGGGACTCCGATATTGCGGCCCGACCCCGTGCCGCCCGTGACGCCCGCGTCCACGGCCCCTGCCAAGCCGCTTGAATCCGCGGCCGCCAGCGGCAGCGCCGAACCAGCGGTAACGAAGGCGCCAGAGCCTTCTCCCGCGGTTGCGGCCTCAGCACCGCCGTCGCCACCCGTCGCTCCTGCTGGTCCTCCGGCACCCCCGATCTCCCAATAATCCGCTGGTCAGCGGCGCCGCACCGACGTCGCCCCGCCTTGACCGTCTCTGGAGTATTGCTCTAGAGTAATGCTCTAGGAGGTGGCCAGCGATGAAGCCTAGAGTACGAGAGGACCTGCTGGCGGCGGGATTGGCGGTGTTCGATCGCGACGGCTTCGACGGCGCGACCGTAGCCGCCATTCGCGCGCGGGCGCGTGCCTCGAACGGCAGCTTCTTCCATTTCTTTGCCTCCAAGAAAGAACTCGGCGGCGCCTTGCTTCTCAAGGTGCTGCAGCACTACCACACCGAGGTGCTGGCGGCGCTCGATCCAGCTTCAGGCGCGCGGGAGGGCATTGACCGGCTGATCCGGGCCCATCTGGATTTCGTCGTGAGCAACCGCCGCGAGGCGCGTTATCTGTTCGAGATTTCGCGCAGCGAGTGGGGGGAGGTGGTTCGCGATGCGCAACGAGCGCAAAACGCGCGCCTGCTCGACGGCATCGAGCGCTGGCGCGCGCCGCTGGTTAGGCGCGGCGAGTTGCTGCCGCTGCCCTCGGTGATGTTCGTCAGCCAGCTCATCGGACCCGCACAGATCTTTTGCCGCGCTTTCCTGTCGGGCCGCGACCGCGCCGATCCGCGGTCACAGGCCGAGACCCTGGTTGCCTGCGCGATCCGGGCGTTGGCACCTCCCCAACCGAAAGAGATGACCGGAGCTGCATCATGACCGCAATCGCGCTCGATCCTGATTTCACGCCGATCGCCGAACGCATCCGCGACAATGTCAGCCGGCAGGGCTTCATGAACCTGGTCGGGGCGGAATTGACCGAGCTGTTGCGCGGTGGATGCACGCTTGCCGTGACGCGCCGGCCCGAACTGTTGCAGCAGTACGGCTTCTTTCATGGCGGCGTGACCGCCTTTCTGGTCGACAACGCGACCACGATCGCGGCCGCGACATCGCGCGGGCAGGCGGCGCTGACGGCGGAGTACAAGCTAAACCTTTTGTCGCCAGCCGACGGTGAGCGGCTGATCTGCCGGGCGCGGGTGATCAAGCCGGGACGCCAGGTCGCTGTGGTGGCAGCGGACGTATTCTGCCTTTGCAACGGAGTAGAAAAGCACACGGCGACCGCACTCGCGTCGATCGCGATGCTCAACCAGGAGCTCTCCTGACGAACAAGAGCCCGGCCTCGTGGGCCGGGCTCTTGCAGGATGTCTGGAAATAAAGCGTTACTGCTGTGGCGCGGTCGCCGGTGCGGGCTCAACCTCGTCTTCGTGCTGCGCTTCCGGATCGAAGAATTCGCCGGCCGCAGCAAGCGCCTCGGCGGCGGCATCCTTGTCTTCCTGGCGCAGGCTGATGTCCTCGCCGCGGTTGATGCGATCGGCCTCTTCGACGCTGCGCGCGACCGTCACAGTCACGTTGACGTCGACCTCCGGGTGCACCGCGATCGTAATCGTGTGCCGGCCGATGGTCTTGATCGGCGCATCGAGCTGCACCTGCGGACGGGCCAGCGTGACGCCGCTGGCTTCGAAGGAGACGACGATGTCGCGCACCGTGACCGAGCCAAACAGCTGGCCGGACTCGGAAGCCTGGCGGAGGACGACGATGTTGCGGCCCTCGATCTTCTCCGCGACCTTGGCCGCTTCGCCCTTGGCCTCGAGGTTTCGGACCTCGAGTTCGGCCTTCATGCCTTCGAATCTGGCCTTGTTTTCGGTGGTGGCGCGCAGCGCCTTGCCGCGCTTGAGGAGGAAATTGCGGGCATAGCCGTCGCGCACGCGCACGACTTCGCCCATCTGGCCGAGCTTGGCCACGCGTTCCAGCAAAATGACTTCCATGATGATTCTCCTTCTGAACGGATGTGAGCTGGTTGGAGGTTGAGATTCAGGGTGTTGGCAGCGGTGGCGGCCGCCCGCGCAGGAAACGTTCGCGAAAGCCGAACACGGCGTCCGCAAGCCCGAGGAGCACCACGGCAAGCACGGGCCAGACGAACATCACGACGATGGCGTAAGCCGAGCCGAGCCAGAACGGACGGCTCTTCAACGCGAGCGTCAACGTGTGCAGCACGGCGAAGCCGGTTATCGCATAGGCCATCATCAGCGACGTCGTGACGATCTCGGCGAAGATCGCAACCAGCCCGCCGGTGAAGCAGAAGGCGATTGCAAGACACAGGACCGCAAGCGTCATTCGCGGCAGGGTCACCGTTTTCAGGTCCGGCCACGGACGGCGCAGCCGTCCCGAGGTCGCCGTCACCTTGGCGGCGAGCCAGAGGTTCAGCGTGAGCGTTGTCACGCCGGACATGGCGAGCAGGATGGGCACGACTGCGACGAGGGCATGGACGGCCGGATCGTCTTCGCCGATCGCGGACTTGGTGACGGCCCGGAGCGAATGCGCAAAACTGCGTCGTAAGGTGCCGCTGATCGTGGTGGCGTCGCTGCCGAGGCTGAGCAATGACGCCATCGTAACCAGCGCGGCGAGCGCGGTGATCCAGAGCAGGATGCGTCCGATCGGGTACCATTCGAGCTCCGGCGCGACCGCAGGCGCACCTTCGTCGGGCCCCGGAGTGCCGAACGACGGCCGGCCGAGCAGGGCAAGATGTCCAAGCCACCAGGCGGGCAGTGCGACGGAAAGGCCGAAGGCTATCGAGATAGGCAGGCCGAAGGCGGCGCCGAGCCCAAGCATAGCGAGGAGACCGCCGGTGATGACGCAGAACGATCCCCACCCAAGCGCCGCCACCATGAGCGGCATCGGCGCCAAACAAATCAAGACGAGCGAGATCAGCGCGCCCGAGGTGATCGAGGCGAACATCAGCGCCGAAGCGCAGCCGGCGATGAGGGCAACGAGAATCGTTCCAATCATCAGCTGTCCCGCCCCTTTCGAGCGGTTAGAGGTCTAAGGACCCCAACCATCGGCGACCGGACGACCCGGACGCCTTATGAAGGTTGTTGCGGGCGGCAGCGGTGAGGCCGCCGCCCCGAATGCAAAATGTTACCGGATCACGTAGGGCAGAAGGCCGAGGAAACGCGCGCGCTTGATGGCGCGGGCAAGTTCACGCTGCTTCTTGGCCGATACGGCGGTGATGCGGCTCGGCACGATCTTGCCGCGCTCGGAAACGTACCGCATCAAAAGCTTGGAATCCTTGTAGTCGATCTTCGGCGCGTTCTGACCCGTGAACGGGCAGCTCTTGCGGCGACGGAAAAACGGACGGCGTGCACCAGGTTCAGCCATTGTTCTTACTCCTCGTCCGTCGTCGGCGTTTCGGCATCTTCACGCGGCCGTCGCGGGCCGCGGTCGCCGCGGAAGCCACCGCCGTCACGCTCGCCGCGGAAGCCACCGCCCTCGCGGTCGCCACGGAAGCCACCGCCACGGTCGTCCCGCTCGCGGTCACGGTCCGCCTTGCGCATCATCGCCGACGGGCCTTCTTCAAGTTCCTCGACGCGAACGCTGAGATAGCGGATCACGTCCTCGCTGATGCGCTCCTGGCGCTCGATCTCGGCAATCGCGGCCGCCGGCGCATCGATGTTCATCAGCACGAAATGCGCCTTCCGGTTCTTGTTGATCCGGTAGGTGAGCGAGCGCACGCCCCAGTTTTCCGTCTTGGTGACCTTGCCGCCCAAACCTTCGACGACCCCGGTCACCTGGGTGGTCAACTCCTCGACCTGCTGAGGGCTCGCGTCCTGGCGCGCGAGAAAAACATGCTCGTAAAGAGGCATGGTGTCCTTTCCTATACGGTTGGCGCTTCACCCGGCGACAAGCCCTTCGAGACCTTCGGAAAGGACTCGGGATAAGCTCAGAAGGCGGGAACACGGGACGACGAGCCGACTGGCCCTGCCACATCAAAATCGCCGATGAGGTGAAATTGCTGAGACCGTCCGTTCAGCTCCCGGCCGGGATCTGCGGATGGCGCGCTTTATACGCATTTTATGGCCGATGGCAAGCTATCCGGTCGGCTGTCTCGCCAGGAGACCGCACCCTGGAACGACCCGCTTCTCCTCCCTTATCCCTCCCTTGACTCCTTGTTTGTATGGCATACAAAGAGGTATCTGGAGGTTCCTATGGCAGCCGAGCCTGTCCGAACTCCTTCCGAAATACCGGCTGGCAATCCGAAGCATGCCGCCCGTGCCACGCGCCCGGCCGGCCGCAAAACGCGCTCGCTGCTGCTGGATGCCGCCAGCCCTTTGTTCAAGGAGCGCGGGCTGGCGGGCACCTCGATCGCCGACATCGCCACAGCCGCGGACGCCTTTCCGAGCCAGATCACCTACTACTTCCGCACCAAGGAAGCGCTGTTCGTCGAGTGTGCCTGCCGTGACATGCTCTACGTGGCGCGTGCGGCCGAACAGGCGGCGCTCAAAGCGCGCACGCCGCGGGACTACACGCGCGCACTCGTCGAGACCGTGACATCGACCGATTCTGTGTCCTTCTTTGCCGAAGCCCTGACTCTGACTCGGCGCCGCCAGGATCTCGCACCGCTGGTCGAGCGCACGATCGGGCGATTGCACAGCGAAGGGCTGCGGGCCTACGCGGGTCAGATCGAGCGGCACGGCTGGCGCAGCCTGCGCGATCCGGATGCGACCTCGCGGCGGTTCTGGGCGGTTGCGATCGGAGTGATCCTTGAAGGCTACGCGATCGGACGCTCGCCGGACCAGCTGTGCGAGGAGATGCTGCGCGCGATAGGTGAGCAGGCAGCGACCGCCTCCATGAGCGACAGCGCGCCCTTGCGGCTCGTCGATCGCGACGCATCGCCCTCAATATCGCCCGACGGGGAGACTTCGTCATGACCGCACTTCGCATTCGTGCCCGCGATTTCCTGACCGAAGATCAACTCATCGCCGTTCGGCAGCGTTCGACCTGGAAAGGCATCGCGTTGATTGCCCATGCGTGGGCCTTGATATTGGGTGCGATCGCGCTGGTGGCATGGTGGCCCAATCCGCTGACCTATCTGTTTGCGGTAGCGATCATCGGCTCGCGCCAGCTCGGGCTTGCGATCCTGATGCATGACGGTGCGCACGGATGTCTTTCGGCAGACGAGAAGACCAATTCGGCCCTGAGTCAGTGGCTCTGCGCCTACCCGATTTTCGCCGAGACGCGCGCCTATCGGCGCTATCACTTGCAGCACCATGTGCGGACGCAGCAGGAGGATGATCCCGATCTCGTTTTGTCGGCACCTTTTCCGATCACGAGGACGAGCTACCGCCGCAAGTTCATTCGGGATATCACGGGACAAACCGGTTATCAGCAGCGCAAGGCGCAGTTGCTCAACGCACTCGGGCCGAAGGAATGGTCGTTCCAGCAACGCGCCGCACAATTCTGGGAGAAGCTCGGGCCACAGTTCGTCGTCAATGCCGGCATGTTTGCCGGGCTGGCAGCTGCAGGCGTGTGGTGGGCCTACCCGTTGTTATGGCTTGTTCCGCTCCTCACCTGGATGATGGTCATCACCCGTATCCGCAACATCGCCGAGCACGCCGTTGTTCCCGACAGTGGTGATCCGTTGCGCAATACCCGCACCACGCACGCGAACTTCCTCGAGCGGCTGTTCATCGCGCCTTATTATGTGAACTACCACCTCGAGCATCACCTGCTGTTCTATGTGCCATGCTACAACCTGCCGCGGGTGCACCGCATTCTCAGCGCAAGCAGGCATGCAGCCCGGATGGAGGTGCAGCCGAACTACCTTGCCGTACTGCGGCTCGCGACCGCCAAACCTGACCACCAGGATCGTCCGGGGCAGTTGGTCAACAGTGCGCGCCGGGCGAGTGCGGGAGCGGAAGTAGGCGCCGATCAGACGGCTGCCGGTTTCTAGGCGCGCTCCTCAGCCCCCGGACCCGACCGCGGCTTGACATCCCGGCCCCGGTCAGTGTCTTACCGCCAAAGTTTCACGGACTTTGGACGTTCAGGGAGCGCCGATGACGGCAGCATTTACTTTTCCGGGGCAGGGTTCCCAGGCGGTCGGCATGGGTAAGGCCCTGGCCGAGGCCTTTCCGGTGGCGCGGGCGGTATTTGAGGAAATCGATGCGGCCCTGGGCGAAAAGCTGACCAACACCATCTGGGACGGGCCCGCCGAGACGCTGCAGCTCACCGAGAATGCGCAGCCGGCCCTGATGGCGGTATCCCTGGCAACCCTGCGCGTGCTGGAGAGCGAGGCCGGCCTTTCCGTCGGGCGGGATGCTGCCTTCGTCGCCGGGCATTCGCTCGGCGAATATTCGGCGCTGGCCGCGGCCGGCAGCCTGACTATTTCCGATACCGCGCGCCTGCTGCGCACCCGGGGCCTTGCCATGCAGAAGGCCGTGCCGGTTGGCGCGGGTGCGATGGCGGCGCTGCTTGGTCTGGACTATGAGGCGGCCATGGCCGTCGCCAACGAGGCTGCCCAGGGTCAGGTCTGCCAGGCTGCCAATGACAATGGCGGCGGGCAGGTCGTGGTGTCCGGCGACAAGGCTGCCGTCGATCGTGCGGTCGAGATCGCCAAGACCAAGGGCGCCAAGCGCGCGATGTTGTTGCCGGTGTCCGCCCCCTTCCATTGCAGGCTGATGCAACCGGCGGCCGAGGCGATGGCGGAAGCGTTGGCCAGGGTCACCATAAAGGCGCCGGCTGCGCCGCTGGTGTCCAACGTGCTGGCGAGCGCAATCACCGATCCCGACGAAATTCGCCGGCGTCTCGTCGAACAGGTGACGGGTACCGTGCGCTGGCGCGAGTCCGTCGCCTACATGGCGAGCAAAGGTGTCACGCATTTCTTCGAAATCGGTGCCGGCAAGGTGCTTACCGGCCTCGTCAAGCGCATCGCCGACGGTGCGGTCGGCGTTGCCGTGGGGGGGCCGAACGATATTGCCGCGGCCAAGGATGCGTTAGCCGCCGCGAAGTCGGCGTAAGGAGCAATCGATGTTTGATTTGACTGGCAGGACGGCGCTCGTCACCGGCGCAACCGGCGGGATTGGCGGCGCGATTGCAATTGCCCTTCATGCGCAAGGCGCCACCGTTGCGGTTTCCGGAACGCGGCGGGAGGTTCTCGATGAACTCGCCGCCCGACTTGGCGAGCGCGCTCACGTGCTGCCCTGCAACCTCTCCAACGCGGAGGAAGTCGAAGCGCTGGTGCCGGCGGCCGAGCAGGCCATGGGCCAGCTTGACATCCTCATCGCCAACGCCGGGATCACGCGCGACAATCTGTTCGTCCAGCTGCGCGATGAAGACTGGGACGAGGTGATCAAGGTCAATCTGACCGCGACCTTCCGTCTGGCGCGTGCCGCGACGAAACTGATGATGCGCAAGCGATTCGGGCGCATCATCGCCATCACCTCGGTCGTCGGCGTGACCGGAAATCCGGGGCAGGGGAATTATACCGCCTCGAAGGCCGGCCTGATCGGCATGATCAAGACGTTGGGTGCCGAATATGCCAAGCGCGGCGTGACCGCGAACTGCATAGCGCCGGGTTTCATCAAGACGCCGATGACGGATGTGCTGAACGATAAGCAGCGCGAAGCCATCCTATCAAAGGTTCCGGCAGGCCGGCTCGGTACGCCCGAGGACATTGCCGCCGCGGCCGTCTACCTCGCCTCGAACGAAGCAGGCTATGTCACCGGCCAGACGATTCACATCAACGGCGGAATGGCCATGATCTGAACCGTTTTCCGGGCCGGAGAGGTGCGGCAAAGCGTCGTTTTTCGGAGCGAATTGAGGCTTGTAGTCAAGAGAGTTGAAGTATGATAACCGGGCCGTCCAGCGGGTGGGCGAAGAACGCCATTGCAGGATGTTGAAACCCTGTATATTGGCGGTGCGGAGCTTGGCCGTCGTTCGCGGGCCTGCGTCGGCTAAGGTGGGGCCCACTTCAAGTTTTGCGCGATTGCGAAAGCAGCTAACGACCACGATGACTCGTATCGTCCCCGGGGTCGGGTGTTAAGGGAACAACACGAGGTTAAACGATGAGTGAGATTGGCGAGCGGGTTAAGAAGATCGTGGTCGAGCACCTTGGTGTTGAACCCGAGAAAGTCGTCGACAACGCGAGCTTCATTGACGACCTCGGCGCCGACAGTCTCGACACCGTCGAGCTTGTGATGGCTTTCGAAGAAGAGTTCGGCTGTGAGATTCCCGACGACGCCGCGGAGACCATTCTGACCGTCGGCGACGCGACCAAGTTTCTTGAGAAGAACGCGAAGAGCTGAGGCTCTCGCACGGGTTGATAGCGAAACCGGACGGGCCGCGACTCAGCGGTCCACCGGTTTCTTGCTATTGGCCGCAGAATCCTGATCCGGAGTTGAGGGTATGAGACGGGTTGTCGTCACTGGCCTCGGCATGGTGTCGCCACTTGGCTGCGGCGTCGAGCCGACCTGGAAACGCATCCTCAATGGCGAGAGCGGCGCGCGGAAAATCGACACCTTCGAGGTCTCCGATCTGCCAAGCCAGATCGCCTGCATGGTGCCGCGCGGCGACGGTTCCGGCGCCACGTTCAATCCCGATCAGTGGATGGAGCCGAAGGACCAGCGCAAGGTCGACGACTTCATCATCTACGGGATGGCGGCGGCACGCCAGGCGCTTGATGACGCGAACTGGCATCCCTCCACCGAAGAGGACCGCTGCGCGAGCGGTACGATGATCGGTTCCGGCATCGGCGGACTCAACGGCATTGCCGAGACCGCGGTGCTTCTGAAGGAGCGGGGGCCACGCCGGGTGTCACCGTTCTTCATTCCCGGGCGACTCATCAACCTTGCCTCCGGCTATGTCTCCATCGAGCACGGCTTGAAGGGACCGAACCATGCCGTGGTGACGGCCTGTTCGACCGGCGCCCATGCGATCGGAGACGCCAGCCGCCTGATTGCGCTCGGCGACGCCGACGTGATGGTGGCGGGCGGAACGGAATCGCCGATCTCCCGCATCGGCATCGCCGGCTTCTGCGCGGCGCGTGCCCTCTCGACCGGGTTCAACGACGCGCCCGAGAAGGCGTCGCGTCCGTATGACAAGGATCGCGACGGGTTTGTCATGGGCGAGGGTGCGGGCGTCGTCGTGCTCGAAGAGTATGAGCACGCTAGGCAGCGCGGCGCGAGGATCTACGCAGAGGTGGTCGGCTACGGTCTTTCCGGCGACGCCTATCACATCACCTCGCCGTCCCCCGACGGTGATGGTGGCTATCGCAGCATGGCGGCAGCGCTCAAGCGCGCCGGCATCACGGCTGCGGATATCGATTATATCAACGCGCACGGCACCTCGACGCAGGTCGGCGACGAAATCGAGCTTGGCGCGGTGGAACGATTGCTCGGCAACGCCGCTTCGAAAGTCTCGATGTCTTCGACGAAGTCCTCGACCGGGCACCTGCTCGGCGCGGCTGGTGCGATCGAAGCGATCTTCAGCATCCTGGCGATTCGCGATAACATCGCGCCGCCAACGATCAATCTGGACAACCCTTCGGTCCAGACTGCGATCGACCTCGTGCCGCAGGTGGCGCGCGAACGCGAGATCAACATCGTGTTGTCGAATTCATTCGGTTTTGGTGGTACCAACGCGTCGGTCATCCTCAAGCGCGTGGCCGGTTAGCCGGGATTGGAATCATTCCACCGTTTTGCCTTATTCGGCGATAACTCATAGTTGCGGGCGTGTGCTATTGGCGTGACAAGCGATTTGTCAGGCCACGATTGGACCGGCAGGATTCAGGTTGCATCGATGAGTGAAAGGCCGCCCATTTCCCCTCGGAGTCCGCGTGCGGCACTGGAGCCTGAAAAGGTCCCGCCGCCGCCCAAGCGCTCCGATCGCGCGCGCAATCCCTTTGTGGTGGTCGGCAACGCCATCATTACGATTATACTGATCGCGATGCTGGGCATCGGGGCTGGCTACTATTATGGCAGGCAGATCCTCGAAGCGGCCGGCCCGCTGAAGGAAGACAAGATCGTCAACATTCCCTCGCGCGCCGGCAAGCGCGACATCGCCGACGTCCTGAACAGGGAAGGCGTAATCGACGTCAATCCGTGGATCTTCATCGGCAGTGTCTTTGCCCTGAAAGCCTCTTCTGACCTCAAGCCCGGCGAATACGCGTTTCAGAAGAATGCCAGCCTGCGCGACGTCATCGCAACTATCGTCGAGGGCAAGGTCGTTCAGCATGCCGTCACCATTCCGGAAGGGCTGACCTCCGAACAGATCGTGGCGCGGCTGGCCGACAACGACATCTTCACGGGCACCGTGCGCGAGTTTCCGCGTGAGGGCACGTTGTTGCCGGAGACCTACAAGTTTCCGCGCGGCACGACGCGAGAGCAGGTGATCCAGCGCATGCAGCAGGCGCAGAAACGTGCGCTGGCTGAAATCTGGGAACGCCGCAGTCCCGACCTCCCGATCAAGTCACCCGACCAGCTCGTGACGCTCGCCTCGATCGTGGAGAAGGAGACCGGCAGAGCCGACGAGCGCAGCCGTGTTGCCGCCGTGTTCGTCAACCGACTGCGACAGAGAATCAAGCTGCAGTCCGACCCAACGATCATCTACGGTCTGGTCGGCGGCAAGGGTACGCTGGGCCGCCCGATCAAGCGCAGTGAAATCACCCAGCCATCGCCCTACAATACCTATGTGATCGAGGGACTTCCGCCGGGCCCCATTTCCAATCCCGGGCGCGCCTCGCTGGAAGCCACCGCCAACCCCGCGCGCACGCGCGACCTGTACTTCGTGGCCGATGGAACCGGCGGCCACGCCTTTACCGAGACCTACGACCAGCACCAGAAGAACGTCGGCAGGCTGCGGGCGATGGAAAAGCAGATCCAGAACGACACGGTCGAACCTCCCGAGGAAGCGTCGCCGCCGCCGGCTGCGGCGGCGCCTGCTGCCGCGGACACCGCCCCGACTGCCACGACCAGGCCGCCGCAGCCGAAGAGACCGGCCCGACCACCGACGCCAACTGCGCCAACTGCGCCGCCAACCGCGCCGCCTGCCCGCCAGGGGGCAGCGCAGACGAGCCCCACGGCCCCGGTGGTCCAGCGCTAGCCTTCGCCAGCGCTAACCGACTGCTCGGCCGATTCCACTTTGGGGAAGAAAAGTTCTAAGTTTCCCGCCTGCTTTATTGCGGCGAATCTAACTGCCGGAGAATTTTACCTGATGGCGCTATCGAGCATGACCGGCTTTGCGCGAAGCCATGGCGCAAGCGGATCTTACACGTTCGAATGGGAATTGAAGTCGGTCAATGCCAAGGGGCTCGACATCAGGCTGCGACTGCCGCAGGGGTGGGACGAACTGGAGGCCTACGCCAAGAAGCGCGCCGGCGAGGTGCTCGTGCGCGGCACGGTCTACGCCAATCTCAACGTCAAGCGAACGAGCGCGGTCGCGGCAATCCGCATCAACGAGGAGGTCCTGGCCGCGGTCCTGAAAGTGGCAAGCCAGCTCTCCGGCAAGATCGATGCGGTAGCACCGAGCATCGACGGTCTTCTGAGCATCAAGGGCGTCATCGAGGTGGTCGCGCCGTACGGCGATGAGGCCGAGGACACGGCGGCGCCGGCCGCCGCCGCCACTGCCTTCGACAAGGCGCTCGCCGATCTCGTCGGGATGCGAAGGCGCGAGGGCGATACGCTCGGGCTGATTCTCAAGCAGCGCATGGACGAGGTCGAAGTGCTGGCGAGGAGGGCCGAAGCCGCGCCCGGCCGCAAGCCGAACGCGATCAAGGCGCGTCTTGCCGAGCAGATTGCGACGCTGCTTGAGACTCCCGATCGGTTCGATCCGGACCGCCTCAACCAGGAAGCAATCCTGATCGCGAGCAGGGCCGATATCCGCGAGGAACTCGACCGCATCGCCTCCCACATCGCGCAGGCACGCGAATTGATCTCCAACGGCGGTCCGATCGGGCGCCGGCTCGACTTCCTGGCGCAGGAGTTTCATCGCGAGGTCAACACCTGCTGCTCCAAATCGAACGATATCGAACTGACTAACACCGGGCTCGCCATGAAGAACGTGGTCGAGCAGTTTCGCGAGCAGGTCCAGAATCTGGAGTGACGGATGACGGTGAGCAGTCACGGCTTTGACAAGGTCGAGCGGCGCGGCCTGATGTTCGTGCTGTCCTCGCCATCGGGCGCGGGTAAGACCACGTTGTCGCGTCTATTGCTCTCGCGCATGCCGGGCCTGAAGATGTCTGTATCGGCCACCACGCGGTCGATGCGGCCCGGTGAAGTCGACGGACACGACTATCTGTTCGTCGACAAGACAAGATTCCAGGAGATGGTGAAGGCAGACGAACTGCTGGAATGGGCCACCGTATTCGACAACCATTACGGCACGCCGCGCGCTCCCGTGGAAGCCGCGCTATCGGCGGGCCAGGATGTGCTGTTCGATATCGACTGGCAGGGCACGCAGCAACTGCGCCACAAGGCGCGGGCGGACGTGGTCAGCGTGTTCATTCTGCCGCCGTCAGCGGCCGATCTCGAGAAACGCCTGCATTCCCGGGCGCAGGATTCCAATGAGGTGATCCGCAAACGGATGAGCCGCGCCAGCCACGAGATGAGCCACTGGGCTGAATACGACTACATCGTCATCAATCACGACATCGACGTCGCGTTCGCCGAAGTGCAATCCATCCTGAAAGCCGAGCGGCTCAAGCGCGAACGCCGGATCGGGCTTGTGGGCTTTGTGCGTAATCTGCAGAACCAGCTGCAGCAATAGAACGGTCCAGCCTTGGCCCTTCTTTGAGCAGGTGCTCCAGCAGCTTCGTGATCTCGTCGATATCGATCTCGTCGTCCTGCTCGCTCGGTGCAGGATCCTGCTCGCGCGCGGGCTCGTCCCGTACGGGCTCGGCGTCAGTGGCGGGCGCAGGCGCAGTCTCCGGGTCAGAGGCAGCCATAAGCAGAGGCTCGGGGGCAGGCACAGGCTCGGGGGCAGGCACAGGCTCGGGGATGCGTTCGGGCTCGGACGCGAATCGGCTGCGCGGCGTGAGCGGCGATGCTTTGCTGACCCATGGTGCCCCGCTGTTATCGGCGGGTGGCTTCCAATTCACGCGTCGGCGCTGGCTTGCCCGGTGGCGAACCGGATTGCGCGAGCCGGCGAAGCGATAGATGACGCTGCCGCTCAGTCCGGCCATGCCAAGCGCGCCGAGCACCACGAGCAGCAGCATCTGAATCGAGGCGGTCGGCTTTTGAAACTGGATCGAGCCGGTCGGCGTCTCAATCGGAACGTCGGCTGCGGCGAGAGTCATCGCAGGGGCGTGCGAGGGCGCTGAGTGCTGCCTTTGCCGCGCGCTCACGCTGGCGGCAGGCGGCGTTGCGGGTGAGCTGACGGCGATATCATTGGTGGTCGCATCGGGCCAGCGCGAGTCGACGGGGGGAAGCTGTAGGCCGTTGTTGGTTGCGTCTGCCCGCGGAAGCACTGGCGCAGGGCCGGCAGGTGGCGCATGCGCGATAGATCCGGTGGTGTCCTGATCGGATGCCGCTCGCCTCGGTATCTCGGCACGCGCGTCCTGCAGCGAACGCGGCGGAGGCGCCTCGGCCCTTTGCGTAACCGGTTTCTCCGTCACAGCCGCTTTACTCGCCGTGCCTTGTGAGGCCCTGTCGCCCTCTTCACGCAGATACCAGCACTGACGCTTGGTCCCGCGTTCGAGGCGATAATACCAGTGCTGGCCCTGCGGCGCGGCGCCCTTGGCCGCGGGCAGGCATTCGTCGGCGACAGCGGGAGCATCCTGGGACGTCGTCGCTGTGGGCGCAGCGGGAGCATTCTGAGACATCGTCGCCACGGGTGCGCCAGCAATGACGCTGGCGAATATGGCGGAAATGAACTTCGCGGCTCGACTGGCCATGGACGCCTCCGGATACGCATACGCAACGCTTCACATGGTCCCAATCTCTGGGAAGAGTTGGGTCGCAATGGGCCGCAATTCCGGAGAGGATGAGGCTTAATTCGGGCCCACGCTTCAGGCGTGCGGTTGAGGCGAATTGCTGTTTGGAGGCCGTCAAACGGCCGAAAAATCCATCGGATTGCCGGAGGGTTCCGGAGCCGCTGCGGCCTGACAGATGTCGGAGGCTGCTGATGGTAATGCCTTGAAACGGCCGACGGCGCTGCGGCGCGCAAATTTGGCAGCAGGGGGACCCGGGCAAGGCGCGTCAACACGCGGCGAGCGAATCTCGCATGCGAGCACAACCGGCGAAACCATCAGACGCGATGGCTTCGCCGGATCAGTCGAGACGGCTTGATCGATCAGTTCTTCAACATGATCCGGCCGACGACCTTGCCGCCGCGCAGCGCGTCGATCCATTTCTGGACGTCGGCCATCGGCTCCTCACGCATCGGGGTCGGCTTGATCTTGCCGGCGCGTGCAAGCGCCATCAGTTCGTGACCCTCGGCCAGCGTTCCGACCATGAAGCCCTCGATGGTCATGCGCTTGTAGATCCACTGCACCATCGGCAGGTTGAAACTTCCGCCCATCAGTCCGGACACCACGATCTTTCCGCCGCGCGCGACCACCGAGACGGCAAACGCCATGGACTTCTCGTTGCCGGCGAAATCCACCACCTCGTCGAAACCGCCCTCGGTTTCCTTCATGATGCGCTTGACGATGTCCTGCTCGGACGGATCGTAGGCGACCGAGGCGCCGTTCTTCAGCGCGGTCTCCCGCGCGGCGGGGCTGAGATCGGCAACTGAAATCTTCTGCTTGAACATCGACTGCGCGAATGACAGGCCCATCATACCGACGCCGCCCAGGCCGATCAGCAGCAGATTGCGCTGTCGCGGACGGTCGACCAGGCGTTTCAACGCGCCATAGGCCGTGACGCCGGAGCACATCAGGGTCGCGGCCTGGTTGATCGGCAACGGGTCGTATTCCAGGAGATATCTTGCATCCGGCACCAGGACATGGCTGGCAAAGCCGCCATCGATGGAGACGCCGAGGAAGCGGTTCTTCACGCAGAGATTTTCGTCGCCGTTCAGGCAATCCCGGCACTGGCCGCAGCCGATCCAGGGAAACACCGCTCGCTTGGCGCCGACCAGGCTCGAGGCAACGTCCGCGCCGACCTCTTCGACCACGCCGGCGATCTCGTGCCCGAGCGTGAACGGCAGCGTCATGCCGCGCGTGGTGTCGAGCCGCTTGCCGCCGCCGAGATCGGCATAACCGTCCTGGATGTGCAGGTCGGAGTGACACAGCCCGCAGCGCTCGATGCGCACCAGGACTTCCTTGCCCTTCGGCTTGGGGGTCTCCACGATTGTTTCGCACAACGGCGCATCGAATTTGACCAAAGACTGCCGATGCATTAGCGCCATTTGCTTCCTCCTTGATTTTCTGCCGGGTTTTCCCTGCGTATATCGGCCAATTCGCGCGCCATGGCAACAAAGCCCGCGACGGGAATCGTTTCGGCGCGCCGCGTCGCATCGACATGCGCAGCGAGGGCCAGCCGCGCCGGATCGACGCCCAGCGACTTCAGGCTCTGCCGCAGCATCTTGCGGCGCTGGCCGAATGCCGCCCCGGTGACTTTCTCGAGCAATTTCCGCTCGCACGGCTCAGGGCTGTGCCGAGGCACCAGGCGAACGACGGAGGAGGTCACCTTGGGCGGCGGCACGAAGGCTGACGGCGAGATGTCGAACAGGATCCTGGTCTCGGCGCGCCAGTTTGCCAGCACGGCGAGCCGGCCATAGGCCTCCTCGCTTTCGTGCGCCACGATCCGCATCGCAACCTCGCGCTGGAACATCAGCACCATCATCTCGTACCAGGGCGGCCAGGGCTCGATCGACAGCCAGCCGACCAGAAGCGCGGTTGCGATGTTGTAGGGCAGGTTGGCGACGATCTTGGCCCTTTCCCCTGCGAGCAGAGGCTTGGGGTCGAAACTTTGCGCATCCGCGCACACGATTTCGAGCCGCCCGGGATAGCGCGCCGAAATGTCCCGCAACGCCGGAATTGCCCGTTCGTCGTGCTCGATCGCGATCACGCGGCGGGCGCCGAGCGCGAGCAGCGCGCGGGTCAGCCCGCCGGGGCCGGGCCCGACCTCGACGACTGTCGTGTCCTCCAGGGGACCCGCCGCGCGCGCGATGCGTGCCGTCAGGTTGAGATCAAGCAGGAAGTTCTGGCCGAGCGACTTGCGCGCCGATAGCGAGTGCTGGCGGATGACCTCGCGAAGCGGCGGCAGGTCGTCGATGGCGCTCATGCGGAAGGTCGTGTTCCCGCCATTCGCGCGGCAAGCCTCAACGCGGCGATCAGGCTTGCAGGATTGGCTCTGCCGGTGCCGGCGATATCGAACGCGGTGCCGTGGTCGGGCGAAGTACGGACGAACGGCAGCCCAAGCGTGACATTGACGCCCTCGTCGAAAGCGAGCGTCTTGATCGGGATAAGGGCCTGGTCGTGGTACATGCAGACTGCGCAATCGTAGGTCTTGCGCGCGGCTTCGTGAAACATGGTGTCGGCGGGCAGGGGACCTTTGACCTCGATGCCCTCGCGGCGCAGCATCTCGATCGCCGGCGCCACGATCGTCTGCTCTTCGGTGCCGAGCGAGCCGTCCTCGCCGGCATGCGGGTTGAGACCGGAGATCGCAATTCGCGGGCGGGGGATGGCGAACCGGGATTGGAGCGCCGCCGCGACAATGCGCACCGTTGAAACGATCAACTCGGTCGACAGCTGCGCCAGGGCCTCGCGCAGGGCAACATGGATGGTCACCGGAACGACCGCGAGCACGGGCGACCACAGCATCATCACCGGCTGCGGTGCGCGGCCGCCGACCGCGGCAAGCTCGGCAAGAAATTCGGTATGTCCGGGGTGGCGGAAGCCCGAGCGATAAAGCACGCTCTTGGCGATCGGATTGGTCACGACCGCGGCGGCGCGTCCTGACACGACTTCGGCAACGGCCTGGCGGATCGAAGCCAGGGCCGCCGCGGCGCTTGTCTCGTCAGGCTGGCCGGGTGCGGCCGTTGCGATCTCTCCGGTCGGAACGACCGGCAACGCGTCCGCGAACGTCGCCGCGGCGTGTTCGCTGGCGACCGTGGCGATCCTGATGTCCGCGCCTAACGCCTTTGCGCGTTCGGCGATGCATTGCTCGTCGCCGAGCAAATAGAAGGCCGGCAGTTTCAGCTCATCGCGCCGTACCCAGGCGGCGATGGTGATGTCGGGTCCGATGCCGGCGGGTTCGCCTAATGTCAGCGCGAGGGGCTGGGCCATGGGTCAGCGATATTCGATCATCGCCGCCTTGCGGACTTCCTGGAGATAATTCTTCGACGTCGTTTCGTACTTCTCGACGAACATCTTCTCGCGGATTTCCCGCTTCTTCGGCGTGTCGATCATGGTCTGCTGGCGCGCGCACAGCACCACCATTTCGATACCCTGCTTGGTCACCTCCGGCGGAGTCAGATGGCCGACCGGAGTATCGTCGAGAACCTTGCGAAGGGCCTCGGGCAGGTCCGCCGAACTCTTGGTCACCATCTCCCGAATCGCGCCATTCTGCATCGAGCGAAAATAGGAATTGGCTTCGCCGCAGCTTTGTATCCGGCTGCGCAGCGCCTCGGCCTCCTTGCGTCGCGCGTCGACAGTGGCCTGCGGCGATCCCCGCGGCACGATCAGGACGACAGGCTGCATCTTGTATTCGAAACCTTCGATCTGCAGCTTGTCGCCGCTCTGCGCCTGCACGGCAGACATGACGTCCTTCTCACCGACCTGCAGACGCTCCTTGAAGCGGCCGCGCACCAGGCTGCTCCACACCATCTCCGCCTTCATGCGGCTCTTGAGCGTTTCGGCCCGGACTCCCTTGCTCTCGAGCGTTTTTGTCAGCTGGTCCGACGTCAGCCGCATCCGCGATGCCATCTGCGCATAGGATTGCTCGACATCGGAAGAGGTCGGGGCGACGCCGTACTTCTTGCCTTCCTTGATCTTTACCTTTTCGTTGATCAGCGTGTCGATCACCTCCTGGCGGGCCGGCTGCTTGTGCGAAACCAGAACTTCAAGCTTCGCGCGCTGCTCGATGTCGAACTCCGTGATCGGCTCGCCGTTGACCATGACGACGATGGATTGTGCGTGCAGCAGGCCGGTGCTGCCGGTGAGGGCCAGTGCAAGGACCAGGACGAAAAACAGGAGACGGTTGAGCGGCGTGAAGGTCGTCATGTCTGTCGTACGCATGTCAGCCAAGGTGAATTGAGATTGCTATCGGGAGCCCCCCGGGCAACATCAAATCGGTCACTGGAGCGTGCCGCTGCCGGTGCCGCCCGCGGACGTCGTCGCCAGCGTGCGCAGGCCGATCTGCAGCATGAAGGCGTGGCCGAGTATCGGAGGCGTCGTGCCGGCAGTATAACTATACGAGGTAACATAGTTCGCCGCCAGAACGAAGCAGTCGTCCACGTAGCCGGCGCCGATCACGTACTGGTTGAGCTTGTTCGCCTCGAGATCCCATCGGGCGGCTCCCGTCAGCACCCAGTTTGCCGCAACCTTGACCGAGGCGTTGCCCAGCAATCCTTCGCGTCGGGTCAAATAACCGAGCTCGGGCTGCGGCGCGTAGTTGCCGTAGGTCAGGGCGACGGACCAGCGGTCGAAATTGGCGCGGCCCTCAGCCTCGAAACGCTGGACGTTCGTCGTCTGCTCGTCGAGGCGCGTACGTACGCTGAACGTATAGGTTCTGTTCGGCGAATAGTTGACGCGGGCGACATAGTCGGACCTGGGCTTGGCCAGTCCTGAATCGAGGCCGGTATTGCTCACGTCCTGGACCGCAAAGGAGTTCATGCCGAACAGCTGGTAGGACTGGCCAAACAGGACGTTGATTGATCCCCCGCGATCGAATTGGGTCGTTGCCTGCACGCCCACGTTCGCGCGTCCGCCGCCCTCGAGCCGATCGTAGCCCGAGAACTTGTCGACACGGAACAGGTTGCTGGCATCGAAGACCAGGCTTTGCGCATCTTCGTTGGGTAGCTTGCCGGCGGAGGGCTCGTTGGGCCGGACGATAACCTGGGCGATGGGCTCGAGGGTCGTCGTTCCCCACGGCTGAACGTTGATGAAGGGATAGCGATATTCCAGCCCGACTGTCGGCATCAGGCGAAGCTCCTGCGTGTCGCCGACCGGCAGGAAGTTGGAAACACCGGGCTGATTGGAGATCGAGGCGTTGATCGCATCGGCACGGAGGATGGCGAACGGGGTCCAGATTTGGCCCGCGGGGTCGGTGAACGAGCGCCGCCACTGCGCTTGCGCGCTGAGCCGCGTGTAGGTCCCCGGGATGCCGCGCAGGAGGCATTGCGAGGGCAACCGCGCCAGGGGATCGGCCGATGCCGTCGTGCACAAGCTGGCGGTATTGGCCAGCGTGGTGATCGGGTCGAACACGGCGCTTTCGCGTGTCAGGCTGGTGAAGTTGGTCTTGTAGCTGACCTCACCGCCGAGGATCGGAGTGTTCCACACGTTCGCGTAATCGATCACCGGGTGGATGACCGGAACCTGGTCCTGCTTGCCCGAGAAGCTCAGGTAATAGATCGCGCGCGCGTCGAAGAAGCTGCGGTTGCCGACCCCGGTCAGGTAGAGCTGCGAGACCGCCTCCGTGGGCAGGCTCAGGAACGAGTTCAGCGGGTCGCGGTACTGGGACAGCCGGTAATCCGACATGAAGTAGTAATCGGAGAGTGCGACGCCTTCCCAGCCCCAAACCCATTTGTCGTTCAATGCGAACTGACCTCTGGTCTCGACACCGCCTCGGAACTGGCGGTCGCCGGGCTGACCGGCGAAGGCGCCGGGATCGAGCTGGTCGATCCCGTAGGCGCGGATCTGGTAGGCGCCATCCATCAGGCGCTGTCGGAACTCGGCCTGGAACAGCACGCCCTGCTTGGTGGTGAAGCGCGGGTTGAGGGTCAGGTCATAGTCGGGAGCGATCGCCCAGTAGAAGGGGACTTCGACACCAACGCCATAGGTCGAGTTGGTGCTGAAGCCCGGCATCAGGAAGCCGGTCTTGCGCTTCACCGTCGGATCCGGCGTCGAGAAATAGGGGATGTAGGCGATGGGAACGCCGAAGAATTCGAGCTGCGCAGTCTCGAAGTACAGCATCTTCTCGGTCTGGTCGTGGATGATCCGCGCGCCCTTGACCTGCCACAGGGGTGGCTTCTTCGGATCGTCCTTACACGGCGCGCAGGCCGTGTAGACTCCGTTCTCGAAGACGGTGTAGTTGCCGCTGGAGCGGTCGGCGCGCGTCGCCGCCATGCGGGTCTGGTCCGCGGTATCGACGCGCAGCGAATCGACGAAACCGTCGCGGTAGTCGTCGCTCAGATCCATGATCTCGGCGTAGGTAATTTTGCCGTCGGCATCCGTCATGCGGATGTTGCCTTCGGCATGAAGCCGCTTGGTCTTCTGGTCGTAGATGACCTTGTCGGCCTCGACGCTCGTGCCGTTGTAGAACATCTGCACGTTGCCGACGGCCGACACGCGGGAGTTGTTGTAGTCGTAATTGACCTCGACCGCCTGCACGAGCATCTGCCCGTCATTACCGGTGCGCGGCGGTTTCGGGCGCGGCGGTAGCGGGTTGTAGGTAAAGCTCTGGGCGGCAGCCGGTTCGCTCGTGGCAAGCCCGGCGAGGCCAGTCAGCGCGAATGCGACCGTGAGGATGAGCAGGAAGCTTGTCGCGGCAGGCACACCAACGGCGTTGCCGCGCACGATGGTACGCAGCGCCGACACAAACGCCCTCGCTCGGCGGACGGGGGTCACTATCCGTCCTCCTGATATAGCAAGGCCAAAAAGCCGGTGAGGCCGCCGACGAACACGGGCAGCCACGCCGCAGCGATCGGATGCATCAACTCAGCCTTGCTCAAGTCCTCGGTTACTTTCGACAGAACGTAGAGCAGAAACCCTGCGCCCACGCCACTTAAAACCATCTTTTGCACGCCACCGAATCGGAAGAAGCGCAAGGAGACAGAGGCCGCGAGCATGACCATTGCTGCAAGCAAAAACGGTTGGGCGAGAAGCTTGTGGTATTGCAACCGGTATCCGGCTGTCGCAAATCCTGAACTCTCGGAAGAACGGATGTAGCTCGGCAGTTGCCAAAAAGACACAGTCTCCGGCGTGGAGAAGCTATTGCGGATTTGCGCCTGGGTCAGCGTGGTCGGAAGCTCGAAGGTTGCCTGGTCGACCGGCGGGGCATCGAGGGCGAAGCGCCGCACGTCCTTGAACAGCCAATGCCCCTGTTCGAGCGTGGCTTCGCGCGCCTCGATCCGCTCCTTGAACTGGTTGTCAGCATCGAATCGGAACAGCGTGAGCCCGGTGAGGCGAACGCCCTGCTGCTCGCTGCGTGCCGCGTTGATGATGGTCTGGCCGTCGCTGCCGATCTGGTTGAGCCAGAATCCGGATGCATCCTGGATCCCTCCGCCGGGCGCCGAGCCGAACAGCTCGGCCTCCATCCGTTTGGACAGCTCCCGCAGGTTGGCGGACACCGGATTGTAGATGAACGTCGCGACGGCCCCGATCAGGATGGCACTGCCGAGCGCCGGGGAGATGAACTGCCAGGCCGAGACGCCGGCGGCCCGCGCGACGACGAGCTCGAGCCGGCGCGACAGCGCCAGGTAGCAGGTCATCGCGCCGATCAGGACGCAGAACGGGGTCAGCTTCTCCAAGAGCTGAGGCACGCGAAACAGCGAGGTCTCTGCGACCGTGATCGCGGAGGCCGAAGCCAGCCCCGAGGTCTTTCTCACCATCTCGATGTAATCGACCAGCACGAGAAGCACGAAGATGCTCGCGAACACGCCGAGTGCGGAGATCACGAAGCGCCCGGCGAAATACCGCCCAAGGGTGTTGGTGAGCATGCTCATGCGGTTGCCGTCCGGCCGAACAGCCGCGCAATGCGCTCGTTAGATCTGTTGATGGCCTCCATGAGGGCCGGCGGCGGCTCCACCACCATGCCCTTGACGATCATCCAGACGCCGAGACCGGTCGCGACCGCAATCATCGCGTATTGGATGAGTGGCGCGAGCGGGGACTTCACCGCCATTACCGAGCAGGCGAACCCGGCCATGCGCAAGCCGAACACCGCCAGAATTGCGCCCCCGATCGCCAGGTTCCGGCTCTGACGCGTGGTGCGCGGCGCACCGAGAAAGGCGAAGGTCAGGGCAGCAAAGACGAAGGGATAGAGCGGCGACATGAAGCGGTCATGCAGCTCGGCGCGGAACTGCCCGGGGATCTGCATGTAAATGGGGTCATCGGGAGAGGGCGACAGCAGCTCCCAGACGTAGCGTTCGCGAATGCCCAGCCTCACGTCGCGGCCCTGGTTGGAGAATTTCGACATGTCGAAGGCATAGCGGCCGAATGCGACCAGAGCGGGATCACGCTTGCCTGTCTCGAATCGCTGGAGATTGCCGTCCTCCAGCACCAGGAACGAGCCGCCGCCGTTCTTCACCACCGTTCCATGGTCGGCCACGATGCTGATGCGTTCCTTCGGATCGCGACGATCGTCGATGAAGATGCCGGCAAGAATGCCGCCGGGCAGGCGCTCGCGGATGCGAATGGTCAGGTTCTGGTCGAGCTGGGCGAAACGGCCGGGCTGCAGGATGTTGGTGAGCACGTCCGCTGTGATCTCGGCGTCCCACTGCTTGATGCGCCGCATGCCGTCAGGCGAGAGATAGGCCGCAATGAACGCGACCAGCAGGGCCACGGCGCACGTGGCGTAAACGAACGGGTAGAACAGCCGGAACGGCGAGAAGCCGGCCGCGTTCATCACAATGATTTCGGAATCGGTCGCGAGCTTGTTCAGGGTGTGCGAGATCGCGATCATCAGCGCGATCGGCGAGATGATCAGCACCAGCGCCGGAATGACGAGGGCCGTGATGCCAAGAAAGGTCAGGATGGTCTGGCCCTGACTCGTCATCAGGTCGATGCCGCGCAACGCCTGGGTAATCCAGATCACGCCGGTGAGGCTGACCAGGATCAGCGCGAACGACCCGAGGGTCGTGCGGAAAATATACCTATCGATCGACCCCATCGTTACCGCACGATTCCCGCCCGCCACCGAGGGACTGCGGCTCTCGACCGACCCCCACGAGGGGTCCCCTTCGGTCGTGCCGCCAACTGTCCAGCCCGCTCATTCTCTCACTACCATCCCTTTGATCCGTCAACAAAATGGCTGGCCCATGGCGCCCTGAGGTTACGGTTAATAATTTGCGCAATGTGGCCTCCAGGCCACGGGCCGCTTGGCACGGGCCGGGCCGGCAGGCCATAGTACCCCTTATGCGTCCGAACGGAGCAGTGAATCACCGTTCAGACCACGGCCCTCGGCGGTAGCCCCGTCCCACAACCAGCCCTTTCGGAGGTTTTGCTCATGTCCGACGCCGTCAAGGTCGGCTTCGTTCCGCTTTCCGTCGCACCCCGCGGTATTTTGGTGGTGTTTTGCGATGAGGGCTTGAAGTTCGGCGCGGCGACCCGCAAGGCGCTCGGCTCGGCCGCCGATCTGGTCGGGAAGGCGGCCGCGACCAGCCGATTCAAGGGCAAGAGCGGCTCGATGCTGGATATCCTCGCTCCGCAGGGGCTCAAGGTCTCGCGCCTGCTCGTGATCGGGGTCGGCAAGGTCTCGTCGCTGAAGAGCAGCGACTACCTGAAATTCGGGGGCGCCGCGGCCAGCAAGCTTGCTCCCGGCAGCAATGCCATGACGATCATCGCGGAGTTGCCGGACGAAGCCATCAAGACCGAACAGGCGGTCGCCGTCGCTTCCGGGGTGAGGCTTCGGGCCTACCGGTTCGATCGCTACAAGACCAAGAAGAAGGACGACGAACAGGGCGTCCTGCGCGCTGATGTGGCGGTCGCCGACGTTGCCGGCGCGCGCAAGGCGTTCGGCCCGGCCGGGCATGTCGTGGACGGCGTGATCATGGCGCGCGACCTGGTCAACGAGCCGCCGAACGTACTTCATCCGCCGGAATTCGCCCGGCGCGCGACGCAGCTGCGCAAGCTTGGCGTCCATGTCGAGGTGCTCGACGTCAGGGCGATGACCAGGCTCGGCATGGGCGCGCTGCTTGGGGTGGCGCAAGGCTCCGCGCACCCTGGACGCACGGTGATCATGCGCTGGAACGGTGGAAAACGAGGCGAGACGCCGATAGCGTTCGTCGGCAAGGGCGTTTGCTTCGATACCGGCGGCATATCCATCAAGCCTGCAGGCAGCATGGAAGACATGAAGGGCGACATGGGCGGCGCCGCCTGCGTCGTCGGCCTGATGCACGCGCTGGCCGCACGCAAGGCGCGGGTCAACGCGGTCGGCGCCATCGGCCTCGTCGAGAACATGCCTGACGGCAATGCCCAGCGGCCGGGTGACATCGTCACCTCGATGTCCGGCCAGACCATCGAGATCATCAACACCGACGCGGAAGGTCGATTGGTGCTGGCCGACCTGCTCTGGTACGTCGCCAAGAAGATCAAGCCGAAATGCATGATCGACCTTGCGACCCTCACCGGCGCGATCATGGTGGCGCTCGGCACCGAACATGCCGGCATTTTCTCCAACAATGAAGAACTGGCAGATCGGCTGACCCAGGCGGGACTGGAAACCGGCGAACGGGTGTGGCGGCTGCCGCTGGGGCCCGAGTACGACAAGCTCATCGATTCACAGTTCGCCGACATGAAGAACACCGGCGGTCGCCATGGCGGCTCGATCACCGCGGCGCAATTTCTGCAGCGCTTCGTCGATGATACGCCTTGGGCGCATATCGACATCGCGGGTACCGCTATGGGTGCGCCGAAATCGGATATCAATCAGAGCTGGGGCTCCGGTTACGGCGTTCGCCTTCTGGATCGCCTGGTTGCGGACCACTACGAGAAGAAATGACGGAAGTTCTCTTCTACCACCTGCAAAATATCTCGGTGGAAAACGTCTTGCCGCCGCTGCTCGAGAAATCGCTGGAGCGGGGCTGGCGCGCCGTCGTGCAGTCGACCTCGCCGGAACGCGCCGATGCGCTCGACGCGCATTTGTGGACTTATCGTGACGATTCGTTCCTGCCGCATGCAACCTGGCGTGCGACTGATGTGCATGATCAGCCCATCGTGCTGGCGATCGAGGAGCACAACCCAAACGGGGCCAACGTCCGCTTCCTCGTCGACAACGCCGCTTTGCCTGCCGATTCGCACAGCTATGAGCGCATGGTGCTGCTGTTCAACGGAGATGACGAGGATGGGCTCCTTGCCGCCCGCGCCGCCTGGACCGATTGCAAGACGAGGGGATTCGAGGTCACCTACTGGCAGGCCGACGAGCGCGGCCGGTGGCAGCGGCGCGAATAGCGAGCCTGAGGAATTAATGATAATCTGCACTTTTGAGAACGCCGGGGTCATCCGGCCACGGTCGTGCCGCAAAGTGGTGTTGGGACAATCCTTTAGGGCTGGATCTTAGGGTGAGAATTTAGTTCGCCGTGCGACATCAAAGACGTTCTTCAACATTGCTCCTGGCGTTGCTTGCGGTGGCCCCGCTGATTGCGGGCTGCTCAGGCGCGTCCGAATTCTTGTCGAAGGATGCCGAGTGGTTCTCGCGGCCCGGCCGGCTGTTCGTCAAGAACGTGTCGATCGAAACGCCGCCACTTACGCCCGACAGAGCGGTCACTCCCGATGATCTTGTGAGCGCCGATGGCGCATGTCCCGGCATGACACCGCCCGCTGTGCCGGCGGATGCCAACGCATCGACCGCCGCTCCGCCTTCGGGAGGGGGAACGGTCGCGCTTGGCCACACCGAGTGTGATGTCGTGCGCGGCATCGGTGCGCCGGACGGCGTGAACCTCTCGAGCAACGCGCGCGGCGACCGCGTTGCGGTCGTGACCTGGTCGCGCGGACCGCGCGCCGGAATCTATACCTTCACCGCCGGCCGCCTGAGCTCGATCGAGGGTACGCCCGAACCGCAGCCTGCGGCCAAGCCGAGAGCGAAAAAGAAGTCATCTGCGACCTAGCCGGCCGCCTCGTCGTATTGGGCGCTGGCCTCGAGCCATTCCTCTTCCGCGCTTGCCAGCGCGGTGGCGGCGTTGGCGCGGGCCTTGCTCAATTGCGCGGCCTGCTTCGGATCGCGGGTGAAGACATCCGGCAATGCCAGCGCGGTGTCGATCTTGGCGATGATCTCGCTGATCCGGGCGATCTCGGCCTCTGCTTCGGCGATCCGCTTCCTCAGCGGCGCCCGGTTTTCCGCCTTGTTGCGCTGGGGTTTGCCGACCGTGTCGGTCCGTTCGCGCGTCTCGGTGCTGCGCGCCGACAGCACCAGGCGCCGATAATCCTCCAGATCGCCGTCATAACTTGTAACCGTGCGGTCGGCGACCAGCCACAGCCGGTCGGCGCAGGCTTCGATCAGATATTGATCGTGCGAGACCATGATGACCGCGCCGGGAAACTCGTTGATCGCTTCCGCGAGCGCTGCGCGGCTGTCGATGTCAAGATGGTTGGTCGGCTCGTCCAGGATGATCATGTTGGGCCCGAAGAAGGTCGCGAGCCCGAGCAGCAGCCTTGCCTTCTCGCCGCCCGACAGGCTGCTGGCCGGTGTGTCGGCGGCCTTGCCGGAAAACCCGATCGCGCCGGCCCGCGCGCGCACCTTGGCTTCGGGCGCGTCCTGCATCAGCTTGCGGATGTGATCGTAGGCCGACGCCGCTTCGTCCAGTTCGTCGAGCTGGTGCTGCGCGAAATAGGCGACCGACAGCTTTTCGGCGCGCGTCATTCTGCCGGAGAACGGCGCAAGGCGACCCGCCAGCAGTTTCACCAGCGTCGACTTGCCGTTGCCGTTGGCGCCCAAGAGCGCGATGCGATCGTCGTTGTCGATCCGCAAGGTGACGCGGTTCAGCACCGGGTTCTCAGGATCATAGCCCACAGAGACATTGTCGACGGCGATGATCGGCGGCGACAGGGTTTTTTCCGGCGGCGGAAAAGAGATTTCCTGCACGTCCTGCGTCACCAGCGCCGCGACGGGTTTCATCTTCTCCAGCATCTTGACCCGCGACTGGGCCTGGCGTGCCTTGGAGGCCTTCGCCTTGAAGCGGTCGACGAAGGCCTGCAGCCGCTTGCGCTCGGACTCCTGGCGCTTGACCGCCTTGGCATCGAGCATTTCGCGCGCGGCGCGCTGCTCCTCGAAGGCGGAGTAGGTGCCCCGATACAGCGTGAGCTTGCCGCGATCCAGGTGGAGGATCTGGTCGACCGAACTCTCCAACAGGTCGCGGTCATGGCTGACCACGATCACGGTGCGTGGGTAGTGGGCGAGGTGGTCTTCGAGCCAGAGCGTGCCTTCGAGGTCGAGATAGTTGGTGGGCTCGTCGAGCAGCAAAATGTCGGGCACCGCAAACAGAGTGGCCGCGAGTGCAACGCGCATGCGCCAGCCGCCGGAGAATTCCGAGCACGGCCGCGCCTGGTCAGCCGCGGAAAAGCCGAGACCGCTCAGGATCGCCGCCGCGCGTGCCGGCGCCGAATGGGCATCGATGTCGACGAGGCGGGTCTGGATTTCAGCAATCCGGTGCGGGTCGGTCGCGCTCTCGGCCTCACGCAACAGGGAATCGCGTTCAAGGTCAGCCTTCAGGACGATCTCGATCAGGCTTTCCGGTCCGTTGGGTGCCTCCTGAGCGAGACTGCCGACGCGCCAGCGCGGCGGGATCGTGATCGTGCCGCTCTCGGCTGCGAGTTCACCGCGGATGACCTTGAACAAGGTCGATTTCCCGGTGCCGTTGCGCCCCACAAGGCCGACGCGCGCACCGGGTGCGATCTGCGCGGAACTGTGGTCGATCAGGAGACGTCCGGCGAGCCGGATCGACAGGTCGGTGATGGACAGCATGCGGCGTTCTCACCGCTGCCGGCGCCAAACGCAACCCGTTTTTGTAAGCTCTAGTTGGGCGAGCCGCCGTCCCGGTCGCGTTTCCTGAGTTCGTCCATCAGGAACTGAAGATGCGGGGTGAGGCGCGTCTGTGGCCGAAGGTTTTGCTGCAGCCGCTCGCCGACAGCATCGCAAATCGATCGGCTGGTCTTCCGATCCATCGATTCGCTGTCATTGGCTATTCGGCCGTTCATGACGGGTTCCGTGGCAATGGTGTCGGCTCGCCTCACCTTACCAAGTCAGTGGCCGCCAAATTGTTTCGCGCTTTGCTGGCGATAGCGGCGGGTCTAGTTAAAATTGCGTCAAGACAACGCGCCCGCAAGACAAAGCCCCGGCGCAATCGCCGGGGCTGTCGTTCGCGGTCGCCAATTCGATCAGTAGCAGCGGTTCACAAGCTGCCAGCGCGGCCCCCAAGGCGTGGGAACCAGCTGTCGGACGTAGCAGCCGCCGTGGCCGTAAACACGGGGGCCGCGGACAAAGTGGCGCGGTCCGCCGTGATGCCCTCCGCCGTGATGCCATCCGCCGTGCCAGCCACCGCCATGCCAGCCGCCCCCGGCGGAGGCTGAAGTCGGCGCCAGGGCCGCTGCACCCAGTGACGCCGCGGCAACTGCAACCAGCGAGAGTTTGCGTAACATGGTCGTCTCCTTGAACCAATTCGGCGCAGCAGGCGCCGCCTGATGGATTTGCGACGGCCCACCACTCTAGTCCCGAGAATCTTAAGAGGCTTGAAGTGGCGGTCCGTTGCAGAAAGACTATTCCTGCCAGGCTGAACCGTGCCGCGACGGGCGCTGCAGAAAGGGTTCATCTTCGTGAAATTGTTGTAATTCCGGAGCTTTCCATCTGGCCGCTGGCGCAAGCCGTAGGCCTACTCGCTTGCCGTTCGCGATGGGCGCCGATATAAGCCGCCAACTCCCACAGTCCGCTATTCAAGGAAGCACCATGGCGATTGAACGCACCTTCTCGATCATCAAGCCCGACGCGACCGCCCGCAACCTCACCGGTGCGGTCAACGCCGTGATCGAAAAGGCGGGGCTTCGCGTCGTGGCCCAGAAGCGGATCCGCATGACCAAGGAGCAGGCGGAGACCTTCTATGCCGTCCACAAGAGCCGGCCGTTCTTCGGCGAGCTCGTCGAGTTCATGACCTCGGGCCCGGTCGTGGTGCAGGTCCTCGAAGGCGAGAACGCCATTGCCAAATACCGCGAGGTGATGGGCGCGACCGATCCGGCCAAGGCAGCCGACGGCACGATCCGCAAACTCTATGCAAAGTCGATCGGCGAGAACTCGGTGCACGGGTCGGACGCGCCGGAGAGGGCGGTGGTCGAGATCGCTCAATTCTTCTCGGGCAACGAAATCGTCGGCTGATCCGCCGACTTTGGCGCTGGCCGCTGGCCGAAAGGAACTATCGTGGACTGGCTTTGGCAGATGCTGGACCCCGGCAACGTCGGGAATGCTCTCGCCGCGTTCAACAAGGAAATGGTAGAGCCGGCGTTCTGGGTGGCCGTCGGGAAGATCATCTGGATCAACATCCTCCTGTCCGGCGATAACGCGCTGGTGATTGCGCTGGCGTGCCGCGGCCTGCAGCCGCGGCATCGGCTTTGGGGCATGGTGCTTGGCGCCGGCGCGGCCGTGCTGCTGCGTATCATCTTCACCGGCATCGTTGTGACGCTGATGGGACTGCCGTACCTCAAGCTGGCCGGCGGGCTGGCGCTGCTCTTCATTGCGACCAAACTGGTCGTCCCTGACAATGAGGGGGAGGACGAGGTCGAGTCCGCCTCCCATCTGTGGCACGCCGTGCAGATCGTCCTGATCGCCGACATCGTCATGAGCCTGGACAACGTCATCGCGGTGGCGGCCGCCGCCAAAGGCAGCGTGCCGCTGTTGATCTTCGGCCTTGCCATCAGCATTCCGCTGATCGTCGCCGGTGCCGCGCTGATCATGGCGCTGCTTGAAAAACTGCCGGTCCTGGTTTGGGCCGGTGCTGCGCTGTTGGGCTGGATCGCGGGCGAGGTGATCGCGACCGATCCCGGCGTTCATCCGAAGCTGAACGAACTGTCCGCCGGCCCGCTCGGCCAGATGCTGGATTCGTGGCTCGCCGCCTTGCGGATTGCGCCGCAATTCGCTCACGAGGGGCCGGGCAGCGAGTTCGCCTGCGCCGCGCTTGGCGTCGTCATCGTTCTGACCGCCGGCTACATCTGGCGGCGGCGCAGCCTGTATCACTCGGCGCTGCAGGCCTCCAAGCGCCACGCCGAAATCTCGGGCTGACTATCTCCTGACGATCGAGCCGGAGCGGCCGATCAATCGGGCGAGCTGCTTGAAGCGGCTGCCGACGCGATCGGCGACGAGATCGCCCATGCGGTGCTCGAACACCAGCATGAGTTCGTTGCTTCGGTTGCGGAAGTGGGTTGCCGGCAACACGCCGGGCCGCGCCGCCGAGATCAGATGAGCCACCCGCAAGGCGGCGCCGAGCAGCTGGGCGCGCTCGAGCGTGGCAGGCGAAACCATGTCCTGGATGATTGGCGGCGGCTCGTTCTCCTCGCGCAAGCCGGCATATCGATAGAAGACCGACAGCGCGACGAAGGCCCGACCTTCGTGGGTAATCGCGCCGAAATTGCCGTTGGTGATCAGGCTGAGCGTCTGCTCGCCGCGATGATCCGGATGCACGCGCCAGCCGATGTCGGAAAGCAGGCAGGCGGCGTGGCGCAGGCGGCGCTCTTCCTCGCTCTCGCGCAGCTTGATCACGCGCATGAAGCGATCGGTCCAATCGATCAATTCGTGCGCATGGCGTGCCGATCGCGACAGGAGCTGGTTCAAGGCCTCGGCGGCGCAGATCAGCCCGTCCTTGGCGCGCTCGGACTCCGGCAGCTTCTCGTGCAGCAGGCCTTCGCGCACGCCGTAGGTCGAGAACACGATGGTCGTCGGCTTGGCCACGCGGATAATGTACTCGAGGACGAGCGCCGCATAGGTCAATAACGGCCGCCGCGCATCGGCCACCACTTCGATATCGGCCAGCATGTTGGCCGCGGCCAGCCGCCGCAGTCGCCGCGCGAAATCCAGGGCGTCGGGTGCCGGGATCGAATAGCCGTGCATCACCTGCAGGGGATATCCGCTCTGGATGATGTGGATGCGCGCCAGCGCGCGCCAGGTGCCCCCGACCGCGTAGAAGGTGCGGCCGTTGCCGGCCTTGAGTTGCGATACATCCGACAACTTGTTCCTGACGATACGCTCCGCCCGCTTCAGCGATTTGTGGGCAAGGTCCTGCAGCGCGAGCCCGCCGAGCGGCAACGTGACGCCGCCGCGAACGCTGTTGCGTCGCACGTCGATCAGTTCCAGCGAGCCGCCGCCGAGATCGCCGACGATGCCATCCGGCTCGTGAACGCCGGAAACCACGCCGAGCGCCGATAGGTGCGCCTCGCGCGGTCCGGACAGGATCTCGATCTTGACGCCGCAGATGCGTTCGGCCTTGGCGATGAAGTCCGGGCCGTTGCTGGCGTCGCGACAGGCGGCGGTCGCGATGGCATAGATGCGACCGACCTGCATCACCTTGCAGAGCGCGTGAAACCGCCGCAGCGAGGTCAAGGCCCTGGCGACGGCGTCGGGAGGCAAAAGCCCCGTGCTCTGCACCTCGCGGCCCAGCCCGCACAGCGTCTTTTCGTTGAAAAGGGGCAGAAGACTGCGCGTCAGCGTTTCATAGACGACGAGACGAACGGAGTTCGAGCCGATGTCGATCACCGCGACGCTTGAGCCGCGCTTGCGCCGCCGTTTCACGGCAAGCTCCCCCTACGAGGAGTGATGGCGTTCGGTACGGCGCGTGAGCCGGCGAGGCGAGGATTCCTTGAGCGACTTTCCACGGCCAGAGAGACTCGGATTCGTCATGAAGTAATTGTGCACGTTGAAAGGCTCTTCGCCTTTCGCGGTCTTCATACGCGTTGACGACCCGTCCGGCAACAATTGCCAGCTTTGCTCGTTGTCCTTCAGATTCGCGACCATGATCTGCTCGAGAACCTGCTGATGCACCGTCGGATTTTGCAGCGGACACACGATCTCGACGCGGCGGTCGAGGTTGCGCGGCATCATGTCGGCGGAGGAGATATACACAGCCGCTTTTGCGCTCGGCAGGCCCTGGCCCATCCCGAAACAGTAGATTCGGCCGTGCTCGAGGAAGCGGCCGATGATCGACTTGACGCGGATGTTTTCCGAAAGGCCGTGAATTCCCGGACGCAGGCAGCAGATGCCGCGCACCACGAGCTCGATCGAGACCCCGGCCTGCGAAGCTTCGTAAAGCGCGTCGATGATGTCGGGATCGACCAGCGAGTTCATCTTCATCCAGATCGTGGCCGGCCTGCCGTGCCGCGCATGGCTGGTCTCGCCCTGAATGTGCTCGATGATGCGCTTGCGCAACGTCATCGGCGACACCGCCATCTTTTCGAGATCGCTGGGCGCGGCATAGCCGGTGATGAAGTTGAATACCCGCGCAGCGTCGCGGCCGATCGTCGGATCGGAGGTGAAATAGGACAGGTCGGTATAGATGCGCGCGGTGACCGGGTGATAGTTGCCCGTGCCGGTGTGAACGTAGGTCGTGAGGCTTCCGCTCTCGCGGCGTACCACCATCGACAGCTTGGCGTGGGTCTTCAGTTCGAGAAAGCCGTAGACGACCTGAACGCCGGCGCGTTCAAGGTCGCGCGCCCACCGGATGTTGGCCTCCTCGTCGAAGCGCGCCTTCAACTCGATCAGCGCGGTCACCGACTTGCCGGCTTCCGCCGCTTCGGCCAGCGCCCGCACGATCGGGGAGTTGTTGGAGGTACGGTAAAGCGTCTGCTTGATGGCGACGACGTCGGGATCGCGCGCGGCCTGCTGCAGGAACTGCACGACGACATCGAAGGATTCGTACGGGTGATGGACGATCAGGTCCTTCTGGCGGATTGCGGCGAAGATGTCGCCTCCGTGCTCGCGCACACGCTCCGGATGACGCGGCACATAGGGAGCGAATTCGAGGTCCGGGCGGTCGATCCGGGTGAGTTGCGACAACTCATTCATCGCCAGCACGCCATCGACCAGGAACACTTCGTCATCGGCGGCGGAGAGCGCGTGCTGCACGAACATGCGGAGCTGTTCCGGCATCTTGGCGTCGATCTCGAGCCGGATCACCGATCCGCGCCGCCGCCGCTTCAGCGCGCTCTCGAACAGCCGCACCAGGTCTTCGGCCTCTTCCTCGATTTCGAGCTCGGAGTCACGGATGATGCGGAAGGCACCCTGGCCGTGGACGTTGTAGCCGGGGAACAGGCGGTTGATGAACAGGCAAGTGGCTTGTTCCAGCGAGATCAGCCGGAACGAGCCGTCCTTGCCGGCGGGCATACGGATGAAGCGGTCGATCTTGCCCGGCATGCGGATGAGGGCGTTCATCTGCTTGCCGTCGGAAGCGCGCGCGAGTTGCAGGGCTATGGTGAAGCCCAGGCTCGGGATGAAGGGAAACGGATGCGCGGGATCGATCGCCAGCGGCGTCAGCAGCGGAAAGATGTTGTGGAGGAAGTAATCCTCCATCCAGACGCGCTCGGCCTTGGTGACGTCCTTGCCGTCGACGAGAACAATCCCGGCTTCGGCGAGGATGGGGCGCAACTCGCCCCAGATCGCCTGCTGGTCCGTGGCAAGCTGGGAGACGCTCCGGTTGATCAAGACGAGCTGCTCGGCCGGGGTGAGCCCGTCCGGGCTGCGTTCGGCAATGCCTTCCCGGATTTGGGCCTTGATGCCGGCGACACGCACCATGAAGAACTCATCAAGGTTATTCGCCGAAATCGACAGGAACCGCACCCGTTCCAGCAGCGGATGGCTGGTGTTGACCGCTTCCTCGAGCACACGCCGATTGAAATGCAGCCAGGAAAGCTCGCGGTTGATGAACCGTTCCGGGGATATGGCGATTGCCGGAATGGTCGCGACTTCCGCTTCTTTCTCTTTTAATTCAATGGTTTGCGCGGAATCCATCAGGTTTCAGTCCATCTTGCTATCGTCCGTAGGGATATAGGTACGCGAACGCCGCAGAACATCCGTTAGCGCGACGACGTTTCGATGACATTGATGGCGCGGACGCCAGGCCCGTCAAGACATCCGCCTATGTGGATACCGCCGTCTAACCGTTGCGCAGAACCTCGGTCGCCAGGGCCCGGGTGATCGGGCGGCCCTGCCGCAAGGCCTCGGCATCGAGAAGCTCCACGGCCCGCCGCGCCGCGGCCGAGGAACGCTCCAGGCGGGTCGCCAGATAGCCGACCACGCTTTCGTCCACGGTCATCTGCCGGTCGGCGCAGAACTTCACGATCAGGGCGCGAAACAACTGGTCGTCGGGTGGCACGAGTGAGACGACCGGCACGGCGCGCAGCCTCGATCGCAGGTCGTTCAGCTCGACGTCGAGAGCGGCAGGTGGTGTGCGGGCGGTGATCAGGACGTAGGCGGCTTCCTCCCTCGCAAGATTCAGGAGGTGAAACAGTGCGCGTTCGTCGAAATGTTTCGGCTCCAGATCCTCCACGACCAGCGAGCCGGTGGCCAGTGCAGCCGGCACGGAGGCCGAGGTCAGGGCGGAAGCGGTGGTGGAGCGTGCGCCAGATTCCTGGGCCCAGATGGCAGCGAGATGACTCTTGCCAGAACCTTCCGGTCCGATCACAAACATGATCCGGTTCGGCCATTCCGGCCAGCTGTCGATCAAGGTCAATGCGGCGGCGTTCGCGGGACCTTCCAGGAAATTGTCGCGGTCGAAGTTCTCCGTGTGCGGCAGCGCAAATGCCAACTGACGGGGGGGAACGCGACCTGCCACGCATTTTACTCCATGCCGGATCGCACCGGGCCGGGTAAGCCAGCAGCGCTGCGTCGATTATCCGGTTTCGTTACTTCGGCTTCGTTACTTTAGGGTCCGTTATTCTGAGTTCTTCACTTGGCGTCGATGGTGCTCATGTGCCTCACCCACTCGACGAGATAAAGGGATACGGAAGCCAGCGTAAGTACCGTGACCAGACCCATGAGTATCATATCATAGGGCGCTGGATTGAAGCCGAAAGCCAACGAGGCGAGCACCAGCGCCGCGAAGGCCACCTGGGCCACCGTGTTTAGCTTGGATACCATCAAGGGCCGCATGGGGATCGGTTTGTCGAACAGCCAGGACACGATCACCGCGGTCACGATCATGATGTCGCGCGACACGACCAGGATCACGATCCAGCGGGGGATTGCCCCCCAGATTCCGAGCGCCATGTAGATCGAGACCAGGAGCGCCTTGTCGGCGAGCGGATCGAGCAGGGCGCCCAGCTCGCTGGCCATGTTGAAGCGCTTGGCGAGGAACCCGTCCACGGCGTCGCTGACGCCGGCCACCACGAAGACGGCGAACGCGACCTCCATCTGGCTTGAAACGATCGCCCAGACGACGATCGGGACCAGCATGATGCGGCCCAAAGTAATAATGTTCGGAATGCTCACTCGGCGCTTCCCGGCACCCGGTCTGAACTAAAGCCGGCCCTTGGCGGGGTGAGCCGGTTCTCCTCTACATAGTACACGGGCGAAGGCCTTGCGAGCCATTGCACGGGAGCGGAATCCGACGTAACCAGCCGGTCCAGCATCTGGAAATCGGGCATGATCGACCGCAAGAACGGCCTTACTTACGCGGATTCGGGCGTCGATATCGATGCGGGCAACCGCCTCGTCGACCTCATCAAGCCGATGGTGCGGGCCACCGCACGTGCCGGGGCCGATGCCGAGATCGGCGGATTCGGGGGCCTGTTCGACCTGAAGGCGGCCGGCTTTACGGATCCGGTCCTGGTGGCTGCTACGGACGGCGTCGGCACCAAGGTCAAGATCGCGATCGAGACCAACTTGCACGGCTCGATTGGCATCGATCTCGTCGCGATGTCGGTCAATGACCTCGTGGTTCAGGGCGCCGAGCCGCTTTTCTTCCTGGACTACTTTGCCTGTGGAAAGCTCGAGCCCGAGGCGGCTGCCGCCATCGTGGCCGGAATCGCCGAGGGCTGCCGCGAATCCGGCTGTGCGCTGATCGGAGGCGAGACCGCCGAGATGCCGGGCCTCTACAAGGACGGAGACTATGACCTCGCCGGTTTTGCGGTCGGGGCCGCCGAGCGTGGCACGCTGTTGCCGCGCGGTGATATCGTCGCGGGCGATGCGGTGATCGGCCTGGCCTCGTCCGGCGTTCACTCCAATGGCTTCTCGTTGGTGCGCAAGATTGTCGCGCAGTCCGGCCTCGGCTTTGACGCGAAGGCACCGTTCTCGCCCGTGATGACGCTGGGCGGCGCGCTGCTGATTCCGACCCGCCTTTACGTGAAATCGTGCCTCCGCGCGATCCGGGAGACCGGCGCCGTGAAGGGTCTTGCCCATATCACCGGCGGTGGGTTCACCGACAATATTCCACGTGTCCTGCCCAAGCATCTCGGCGTCGGCATTGATCTGGCGCGCGTGCCGGTCCTGCCCGTGTTTAAATGGCTCGCTGCCCAGGGCGGCATCGCCGAACTCGAATTGTTGCGCACCTTCAACTGCGGCATCGGCATGGTGGGTATCGTCCGGGCGGATGCCGTCGACGAGGTCGCCGCGGTTCTCGCGGACGCGGGCGAGACAGTGGCGGTGCTGGGTGAAGTCATTCCGGCCGCGGGCGAACATCGCGTGGTTTATAACGGCCACCTTGATCTGGCATTGTGAGACGATGAAGCGCCGCGTCGCCATCCTGATATCCGGACGTGGGTCCAACATGGCCGCGCTGATCAGGGCAGCGGCGCAGGCGGACTTCCCGGCCGAGATTACGCTCGTCATTTCCAATCGCCCCGATGCGGCCGGCCTTGGGAAGGCCAGGGCGAGCGGGGTCGAAACGCTTGTGGTCGAGAGTAAGCCGTTCGGCAAGGATCGCGCCGCCTTCGAGTCCGCGTTGCAGTCGGCCCTCGACCGCCACCGCATCGAGTTGATCTGTCTCGCCGGCTTCATGCGCCTGTTCACGGCCGAGTTCGTGCGGCGCTGGTACGGAAGGATGCTCAATATCCACCCGTCGCTGCTGCCGTCCTTTCCGGGTCTTGACCCGCACGGCCAGGCCCTGCGCGCCGGCGTCAAGCTGTCCGGGGCGACGGTACATTTCGTCATTCCCGAGACCGACGCCGGACCGATCGTGATGCAGGGCGCGGTCCCGGTCAGCGACCACGACACCTCGGACACGCTGTCGGAGCGCATCCTCGAGGTCGAGCACCGCATCTATCAGGAATCGCTGCGGCTGCTGGCAATCGGGAAAGTCCGCATCGAAGGCGACGTCTGCAAGACGACCGGCAGCACCGATTCGGGGAATTTCCTGATCTCGCCGGTGGTGGGCTGAAGGCCGGGCGATACTTCTCCTGACCAGGGGCTGCCTGCGAACTATTTAATGTAGTCCGCAACTTCGCCACGGCGAATGTATCCATAGATGCGGAAACCGTCGGCAGTTTCCACGCCTGCGAAGCGTATTAATCTCAAGATTTCCCGAAGAGTATCGCGTTCTTGGGGTGTCCGGACCGATAGTTCGGCCCACTCCATCCAGTCCCAACCACCCTCTGACCAGTGGTAGTACCACTCGCCGTCCCAGGAACTTAGGTGGCCTGTATCCAAGCTCTTACAGCGAAAGCTGGGCCATTCAGCGCAATCGAGTTCGAGTATTGCTTTCCGCAATTCGCGCCACTTAGTGTCATTCGCAACCGAGAAATAGTCCGACTTCTGTGCCATCTACTCACCTTGGCGGCGCTTAAGCTGCAGCACCACGTCACCCGTTGTGCTTGTAGACTCACTGCCTGTGGCTGCAGAACCACAACATCGGGCAATCACCCCCACGAAATTGAGTCCGGTCATTGACCGTCACGGCCAAGTGGAGGCAAATCGCGCCCAAGCCGGCAAGAAGTGTTGTGTTTTTGTGCGCTGTCGTTCGTTTCGGGATTTTGCATTGATGCGCTGCTCATCGCGACCACTGCTGACAGGGCCGGCGGGCCGTGGCTGCTGGTCGGCGGTGATAGTCGCGGTCTTTGTCTGCCTCGGCCTCGTGGCTGGCGCAGCATCGCCGGCGTGCGCGCAGTTAGTGCCCATGCCGATCCGGACACCAGTCCCGACACCAATCCCGACACCGACGGACGCCAATTCCGACCTGTCGGCCGGCGGGGCGGCGCTCAACCTCGGCAGCAGCTTTCTGGAGCGATTGGGTGGCCAGGCCGGCAATTTCTACAACCGTTCGCTGCGAACCAATCCCGGCGGCGGCGGCTCGTCGGAAGAGGCGGAAGGTCCGCGCTATCGCAGCTGGGTCGAGGCCTACGGCATTTCGGTCAGGACCGACGCCCAAGGTGACTTCGTCGGCGACAGGCGCACGACCTGGGGCGGCGTCGCCGGCCTGGGCGCGCGAATCGCTCCCGGCGTGAACATCGGCTTCTCGATCGATCAGAGCCGCACCGCAATCGACGTGCCGCTGGCGCTGCAGTCGGCGACCCTCGATCTGACCCAGTTCGGCTTCAACGCCTCGGTCGACAAGGGGCCCTGGACCTGGGCATTTGCGCTGGTGCACGGCTTCGGCAACGTCCACACCAGCCGCGATACCGGCCTTGGCCTCGCCCTAGCCAGCTACGGCGCCACGGTCGACGGAGCGCTGACCGAACTCAGTTATTACTGGACCAAGGATCAGAGCCGGATCGTGCCCAAGGCCGCGCTCGAATATGTGCGGGCCACGACCGGGTCATGGCAAGAGATCGGCGGCTTTGATCCGATGGCGGGTAGCACGCTGACGCTGGAGCGTTCACGCGTCATGATCGGCGCGGAGGTCGGGCATTACTTCATCTTCGACCGGAAAATTCTCGATCTGTCAGCCTACGGCAAGTTCGTCGACAATTTCTCGCAGAACCTCGGTTCGGTCGTGGTCAGCCTCGGGCAGCAGAGTATTGCGGTGCAGGGTATCGGCGAGAGCCGGTACGGTGCCGATGCCGGCGGCTCGGCCTCGCTCAGCCTGACCAACACGGCGCGGCTCTACGTCAATTACGACGCCAAGTTCCGCTCCGCCCTGCAATCGCACCAGGGGACGGTCGGCTTCGAAATGAAGTGGTAGGGGTCCAGACCCCCGCCGGAACTCACTTTCGCGTCAAACCAGCGCGTGACGTTGCAAGTTGAACGTCATAGCAATAGCCAAGGTGAGACTCGCCGCCTACACCCGCTCAGCCGAAAAAAATTGAACGCACCAGGAAACGCGCAATGACCATGCTGCCCAATTCGCAAGAAGCCCGAGACGTGGCCTACCAGCTGCACGCCTATACCAATGCGCGTGCGCACCAGAAGAACGGCCCGCTCGTGATCGAGCGAGGCGAGGGACCCTACGTCTATGACGCGGGGGGAAAGCGCTATCTGGAGGCGTTGGCCGGCCTCTGGAGCGTGGCGTTGGGCTTCAACGAGCCGCGGCTTGTCCAGGCCGCGATGCGCCAGATGCAAGCCCTGCCATTTTATCACGGTTTCGCCTCGAAATCGCACGGGCCGTCGATCGATCTCGCCGAGAAGCTGGTAGGTCTGGCGCCGGTGAAGATGAGCAAGGTGTTCTTCACCAACTCCGGCTCCGAGGCGAACGACACCGTCTTGAAGCTGATCACCTATCGCTCGAATGCGCTGGGCCAGCCGCAGCGCAAGAAGGTGATCGGCCGCCTGCGTGGCTACCATGGCGTTACGATCGCATCCGCGAGCCTGACCGGTCTTCCGAACAACCACCGCTCGTTTGACCTGCCCTTGCCGAACGTCCTGCACACGGGCTCGCCGCATTTCTACAAGGACGGCAACGCCGGCGAGAGCGAGGAGGCCTTTGCGACCCGGCGCGCCGAGGAGCTGGAGGCGATGATCCTCAAGGAAGGGCCGGAGACGGTCGCGGCCTTCTTTGGCGAGCCGGTCATGGGCGCCGGTGGCGTCATCGTGCCGCCGCGGACCTACTGGGACAAGATCCAGAAAGTTCTGAAGAAGTACGACATTCTGCTGGTGGCCGACGAAGTGATTTGCGGGTTCGGCCGTACCGGCAGGATGTTCGGCTGCGACACCTATAACATCGAGCCCGACGTGATGGTGATGTCGAAGCAGATCACCTCGAGCTACTTTCCGTTCTCGGCCATCATGATGAATGACCGCATGTTTGAGCCGATTGCCGACGAGAGCAACAGGATCGGGGTTCTCGGCCACGGCTTCACGGCAGGCGGCCACCCGGTCGGTGCCGCGATCGCGCTCGAAAACCTCAAGATCATCGAGGAGCGTGGCCTGGTCGAACAGGCCGCCCGCACCGGCGAGTATCTCCAGGGCAAGCTGCGCGAGCTTGCCGATCACCCGCTGGTCGGAGAAGTCCGCGGCGTCGGCATGATCGCTGCGATCGAGCTGGTGCTCGACAAGCAGCGCAAGGCCGCCGCGAGCACGCCGGGGGCGATAGGCACCATCGCGTCCCGCCTGTTGCAGGAGAGAGGGATCATCACCCGCAACATGCTGGATGCGGTGGCCTTCTGTCCGCCTCTGATTGTGGGCAAGAGCCACATCGACGAACTGGTCGGCGCGGTCGCCGGCATGCTCGACGACCTCAAGCCGGTGGTGGCCGGTCTCACTCCGGCGTAGAGGAACGTGCACTGACGCAACGGCGCTCCCTCTCCCGCTTGCGGGGGAGGGTGGGGCGCCACAGATGCACGAGGTAAGGGGCCTTCTCAGGCCCGATATCGCTAACGGCATAATGAATTGCATGAAAAAGTGCGAAGATGTCAGCGAATACCATGTGAGTTTGCTCGGCCCAACTCTCCAACCTCAAAACAAGAAGTAACCTATTTAGCGCCCCTTCTTCTTTGGCTTTTTCCGAACCCTTGGCTTGTCTTTGAGTGGCTTGGGCGGTGTAGCCAGCCCGGCTCTTAGCGCAGCCTCAAATCGCTCGGCTGCCTCTTTTTTCGAGAATTGGCCGTCGTCTTTCTTAACCAAGCGCGAAGTCCTTGTTCTCATGCTCTATTTCGATTCTTGCAACCGAATCAGAGACATAGTATATTAGATAGGCGAATGACGCCGCGGGGGCCAATTCCCGCAGCGCCGCTCAACCTAAAACGCTATTGTTGCATGTACCACCTCCCGGTCTCGGGTCTACGGACCTCACTGGGGTCGTGTTGCACCAAGGTTGGCTTGACCTTGGGTCTTGGATGCCGAAGGGGTTGGTCGTGAAACTCACCCTTCGACGGCGATTGTTTTGAACGGCGGCTACCTCGGTAGTCGCCGTTTGCATTTAGACCACGAACCATTTGCCATGGCGGGCGACGATAAGCTTGCGCTCCTTCAGGCGGTGGATGTTGGTTCGAATAGAATTCTCTGGCGCTGAATGGCCCGCATCCTGTAGCGCCTGAATAATCTCAGCCGGAGTTAGTCCCGGCTTGGCTTCCAGCGCCCGCACGATGAAATAGGGTGTTGTACCCATAATCAGCTTTGTCTTGGTCGTGCTCGACCCCGTGCCGTTAATCAGTTTTAGCTGCACGGCAGGTCCTATAACGTCCTGTACTTCGCCGGGCGTCATCTCGCCAACCGCTTTCGCTACGGCAGCCATGGCATCACGCCAGCCGTCAGCATACGCTGACCGCCTGATCTTCTCGGCAAGGTCCGTGAACGCGGCCATTGGGTCTGTGTTGTCACTCATAACGTGAACGTATAACAGTTCCCGCGCAGAGTGCAACACCTAGATACGTTATCTGTGGATACGGCCTATCTAGCCTGCTGTGGTGTCAAGTAGATAATCGCCAAGCAAGTACGCGGCGGGACCGGTTTAGCGAACCCTCACTCCCGTTCGACCACGATCACCTTGCCTTTGTCGACGGCGAGCGCCAGCTGACCACGCTTCAGCCTGAGCGCGGCTTCGCCGAACAGTTCGCGCCGCCAGCCGCGCAGCGCGGCCACGTCGGCATCATCGTCAGCGGCGATCTGCTCGAGATCGTCGACCGTGGCGATGACCTTGCTCGCCACGGCGTGACGCTCCGAGGTCATCCGCAACAGGACCTTGAGCAGCTCGACGATCGCGCCGCCATTGGCGTTGTTGCGGGGCTTTTCGAGCTTCGGCAGGGTCGAAGGATCGCGCGCCAGCCCGCGCTGGACGGCGGCGACGATGTCGACGCCCCATTTCGATCTCTCGAAGCCCCTGGGCAGCGATCGCAAATTGGCAAGGCGCTCGATCGTGGTCGGCGCGTGGGTGGCGATGTCGCCGACCGCTTCGTCCTTCAGGACGCGGCTGCGCGGCACGTCGCGGCTTTGCGCCTCCTGCTCGCGCCAGGCCGCAATTTCCATCAGGACGGCGAGCTCCTTGGGCTTGCGGACGCGCGTCTTCAGCCGCTCCCAGGCGCGCTCGGGGTGGAAGTCGTAGGTCTTCGGCGAGGTCAGGATCTCCATCTCGACGCTGACCCAGTCGCTGCGGCGGCGCTTCATCAGGTCGGCATCGAGCGCCGCGAACACGTCGCGCAGATGGGTCACGTCGGAGACGGCGTAGTGCATCTGCTCCTTGCTCAGCGGCCGGCGCGACCAGTCAGTAAAGCGGTGAGTCTTGTCGGGCCGATGGCCGGTGACGCGCTCGACCAGCTGGTCGTAGGCGATGCTGTCGCCGTAACCCAGTACCATCGCCGCGACTTGGGTATCGAATACCGGGTGAGGAATGATGTTCGCCTGGTGCCAGACGATCTCGATGTCCTGGCGGGCGGCGTGGAAGACCTTGAGCACCTTCTCGTTGCCCATCAGCTCGAAGAAGGGTTTCAGATCAATGTTTTGGGCAAGCGCGTCGACGACGACCGCTTCCTCCGCGCTGGCCATCTGCACGACGCAGAGCAGGGGGTAGTAGGTGGTTTCGCGCAGGAACTCGGTATCGACAGTGATGACCGGGTGGCGCGCCAGCCTCGCGCAGGCTGCCGCAAGTTCCGAGCTAGTAGCAATCAAATCCATGAACGACCTATGGCACGTGCCTCAGCCGTTCCGCCGAAAGTGCAGGCATGTCAAGGGGCTCGTAAAGAATTCGAGCCTTGCATTTGAGCGGGACAGGCGGCGCACGGCGCAAACGGCCCATGCGCGGCCCCGGATGAGCGAAGCAAATCCGGGACTTTTCCTGCCCCCGTTCCCGGATATCCTACTCGTAGCGGATGTGCCGCGACGGCTTGCGTGCCGTGGGCACCGCCAGCACGATCACGCACATCGCGATCATCGCCAATCCCATAAACTCGAATACCAACGCGTCCACGACACCATCCTCCCGATGAGATCGCTAGACTTGTCGGTGGCTAATTGAGGGTTTGTTAAACGTCGTGGTTACCGCGTACCGGTCCGCGACGATGGTGGACGAGAAGTTAACACCTCACGTCCCGCAGAAGGTCTGGCACACGCGCTCGTGCGGCTGGGGCGGGTCCTGGTAGGCGGCGAATTCCGGTTGGTCCTCATAGGGTTTGGACAGGACCTTCAGAAGCTCCTCGAACGGGGTGTAGTCGTCGCGGTTCATCGCCGCCTGGATCACGGCTTCGACGCGATGGTTGCGCGGGATGAAGGCGGGGTTGACGCTGCGCATCAGGGCCTGCCGCTCGGCCGGGGTTTGCGGCTCTTCGTCGAGGCGCTTGCGCCAGCGCGCCGCCCATTCGTCGAACGCGGCGGGCTCGGCGAACAAGGCGCGCACGCGCTCGTCGGCGGCCTCATTGCCAGCGGCATCGCTGAGCCCGCGGAAGGTGAGGGTGAAGTCGGCCGCGTTTTTGGCCATGGCATCGAGCAGGTCCTGGATCAGCGCCTCATCGCCGTCGCGCGCGGTGAACAGCCCGATCTTGCGGCGCAAGCCGGCCTGATAAGCCGCGCTGAACTGCTCGGGAAATGCGCCAAGAATTTCCTGCGCCTGCTCGACGGCCTTGTCCTGCTCCTCGCCGAAGAGCGGCAGCAGGCATTCGGCGAGCCGCGTCAGATTCCATAAGGCAATGCGGGGCTGGTTGGCGTAGGCGTAGCGGCCCATCTCGTCGATCGAGGAGAAGACCTGCGCGGGATTGTATTCGTCCATGAAGGCGCAGGGGCCGTAGTCGATGGTCTCGCCCGAGATCGAGGTGTTGTCGGTGTTCATCACGCCATGAATGAAACCGACCAGGAGCCAGCGCGCGACGAGATCGGCCTGGCGGCCGACCACCGCGGCCAGGAGTGCATGATAGGGCCGCTCGGCCTGCGCCAGTTCCGGATAGTGCCTGTTGATGACATGATCGGCGAGGGCGCGCACCGCGTCGTTGTCGCGGCGCACGGCAAAGTACTGGAAGGTTCCGACCCGGACATGGCTGGCGGCAACCCGCGTCAGCACCGCGCCGGGCAGCGCTGTCTCGCGCATGACGGGCTCGCCCGTGACGACCGCTGCGAGCGAGCGCGTGGTCGGGATGCCGAGCGCATGCATCGCCTCGCTGACAATATATTCCCTGAGCACCGGTCCCAGCGCGGCGCGGCCATCGCCACGCCGGGAGAACGGGGTGGGGCCGGAGCCCTTGAGCTGGATATCGCGGCGGACGCCGTCCCTGTCGATGACCTCGCCGAGCAGGATGGCGCGGCCGTCGCCGAGTTGCGGAACAAAATGGCCGAACTGGTGCCCGGCATAGGCCATCGCGATGGGCTCGGCGCCTTCCGGAACCGTCTTGCCGGCAAGGATCTCGGCGCCTTCCGGCGTCTCCAGCATGTCCGGGTCGAGCCCGAGCTGGACCGCGAGCGGCCGGTTGAGCTTGATCAGCCGGGGGGCGGCGACCGGAGTCGGCGCCACACGCGCGAAGAAATTCGCCGGCAGGCCCGCATAGGAGTTCTGGAACGCGAAATGGACAGTCATACCTCCAAGATAGGCGCGGCCCGGCATTAGGCAATCGCCTTCGGCAGGCGCCCGATCAGGCGTGATGTTGTTTTTTCGGGGTTTTCTGACGCCCGGCAGGGCGCCCATCCGCTCGCATTCGGTTGCCGCGCTGACCCGCCTCGGGTAAACCCTCAGCCGCTTCGAGCCTAGCCCTCTGCCTCGAATCGATCCTCCGCCACCTTGCTTTCCGGGAATTCCATGCACCGTTACCGAACCCATACCTGCGGCCAACTCCGCGAGAGCGACATCGGACAGACGGTGCGGCTGTCGGGCTGGTGCCACCGCATCCGCGACCACGGCGGCGTGTTGTTCGTCGACCTGCGCGACCATTACGGGCTCACCCAATGCGTGGTCGATCCGGACTCGCCGGCCTTTGCGCAGGCTGAAAAGCTCCGTTCGGAATGGGTGGTGCGGATGGACGGCAAGGTGCGCCACCGTCCCGAGGGCACCGACAATGACGACCTCGCGACCGGCAAGGTCGAGATCTACGTCAGCGAGATCGAGGTGCTGGGCCCGGCGGGCGAACTGCCGCTGCCGGTGTTCGGCGACCAGGAATATCCCGAAGACATCCGGCTCAAGTACCGCTTCCTCGACCTGCGCCGCGAGAAGCTGCACCAGAACATCATGACGCGCGTGGCGATCATCGATTCGATGCGCCGGCGCATGAAGGAGCAGGGCTTCTTCGAGTTCAACACCCCGATCCTGACCGCGTCCTCCCCCGAGGGCGCCCGCGACTTCCTGGTGCCCTCGCGCATCCATCCCGGCAAGTTCTACGCGCTGCCGCAGGCGCCCCAGCAGTACAAGCAGCTCCTGATGATGAGCGGCTTCGACCGCTATTTCCAGATCGCGCCCTGCTTCCGCGACGAGGACCCGCGCGCCGACCGCCTTCCTGGCGAGTTCTACCAGCTCGATGTCGAAATGAGCTTCGTGACCCAGGAAGACGTGTTCGCGGCGATGGAGCCGGTTGTCACCGGGGTGTTCGAGGAATTCGCCAAGGGCAAGCCGGTGACCAAGGGCTGGCCGCGGATTCCGTTCGCCGAAGCGCTGCGCAAGTACGGCAGCGACAAGCCGGACCTGCGCAATCCGCTTGAGATGCAGGACGTGTCCGAGCATTTCCGCGGCTCCGGCTTCAAGGTGTTCGCGCGCATGCTCGAAGACCCGAAGAACCAGGTGTGGGCGATCCCCGCGCCCGGCGGCGGCAGCCGCGCTTTCTGCGACCGTATGAACTCGTGGGCGCAGGGCGAAGGCCAGCCCGGCCTCGGCTACATCATGTGGCGCGAGGGCGGTGAGGGCGCAGGTCCCCTCGCCAACAATATCGGCCCCGAGCGCACCGCGGCGATCCGCACCCAGCTCGGCGTGAAGGAGGGCGATGCCGCGTTCTTCGTGGCCGGCGATCCAGACAAGTTCTGGAAGTTCTCAGGGCTCGCCCGCACCAAGGTCGGCGAGGAGCTCAACCTCATCGACAAGGAGCGCTTCGAGCTCGCCTGGGTCGTCGACTTCCCGATGTACGAGTACTCCGAAGAGGAGAAGAAGGTCGACTTCTCGCACAACCCGTTCTCGATGCCGCAGGGCGGCCTGGAAGCGCTGCAGACGCAGGACCCGCTGACCATCAAGGCCTTCCAGTACGACATCACCTGCAACGGCTACGAGATCGCCTCCGGCGGCATCCGCAATCATCGCCCGGAGACGATGGTGAAGGCGTTCGAGATCGCCGGCTACGGCGAGCAGGACGTCATCGATCGTTTCGGCGGCATGTATCGCGCCTTCCAGTACGGCGCGCCGCCGCATGGCGGCATGGCGGCGGGCGTCGATCGCATCGTCATGCTTCTGTGCGGCACCACCAACCTGCGCGAGATCTCGCTGTTCCCGATGAACCAGCAGGCCATGGACCTCCTGATGGGCGCGCCCTCGGAAGCCACGCCCAAGCAACTGCGCGAGCTTCACATCAGGGTCAATCTGCCGAACAAGGGCCAGGCCTAGAGTCCGGTCGAGGCCTCGATCCGGAATTGCGAGAGCGCGGTCAGCGCGTCGGTCCGCAACAGCGTGACGAGCTGCACCCCCACCTTGAGCGGCGTCAGCTTGATCGCCAGCGTCTGTCCCGGCGTTTCGATAAAGCGGATCACGGCCTCCACCGCGGCCGCCCCGTCCGGGTTGGCTGCTGCAATCTCTTTGCCGATCTTCTTGATCTTGTCGATGATGGCGAGCCTCGCCGCCTCGCGGCTGAGGTTCTGGGCACGGGCAAACTGCGTGACCACGAGGTCGACGCTGCCGGCATCGCGCAGGGTGAGCTCGATCGGGCCGGCCTCGATCTCGGCCGCCTCCTGCGGTGGGTGCATCAGGTCGAGCGAGAACACCGCGCGCGGCACGTTGGCGAACGTCAGGCGAGCCTGCGCCTTCAGCAGGTTTCCAATTTCGATATTCGCGGGCGCGACAACGAAGGCACCCGAGGCCTCCGTCCAGGCTGCACCGAGATCGGCGTCGATCACCAGCTTGTCGATGCCGGCCCCGAGCAGCGGCATCAGCGCTGGATTGGTCGCGTCGACGGGCATCGTCATCTTCGCGACGAGATGCGCCTTGCTCGGGATCGATCCGACCAACTGACCCCAATCGAGACTGACCATGTCGAGATTGATCGACTTGTTGCTGTCCTTGAACGGCGCCACGAGGTTCTTGACCTCGGCGCCTTCGAGGACGCGGAACAGGCCAAGAGCCTGATCGGGCGAGGGCACTTGCCCCGCGCTCGACAACTGCAACGTCAGGCGCATCAGATTGGCCGCATTGAGCGACTTGAGCACAAAACGCTCGAGCTTGACCGGTCCGTTCGGCGAGCGCGCGTCCAGCTCTTCGATGGCAAGATCGCCTTGCCCGTTTTCCAGATTGTAGCGGATCGCCTTCAGCGTCATGGGCCCTTGTGGCGTCTCGACCGCCAGACCGCGAACCTCGGCGTTGCCGATACGAATGCCTTCGTAGAGATCGGCTAGTTTCGCGGTGAGCTCGCGTGCCTGCGCCGGTGTCGGGGGGACCGTTCGATCCGTCGGCAGCATCGACATGATCGCCTGGAGCTGCAGCTTTGAGGGGCGTATTCCCGCCTCGTCCAGCGTAATGCCGTCGATCCGTGCGCGCAGGCCCAGCTCGGACGTCAGCACATAGGGACCGGCCGATATTTGCCGGTAGATCCGATGAAAGGCGTCATCGCCCGCCTGCTGCGGATCGAGCATCGCTACGGCGGCGCTTGCATCAAAATCAAGCGTGACGACGTTGGAGATGTTGCCGCTCAGCTTGTCGGTCTTGCCCGCCTGCTGGGCCGTCGTCGTGAAGGCGACCCCGTCGATTTTCACCGTGCTGATTCTGCCTTCGCGGACCCCCTGGATCGCAAGGCCGGAGTAGGTGGCTTCGCCGCCGCCTGGGGCGGCGGTGCCGGCGCTGAAGGCGAGCGAAATCGTGGGCGCCGTGATTGACGACGCCGTGACTGCGGCGAACCGCTGGAGCACGGAGCGATAGGTTTCGATCAGCGAGTTGGAGGCTGTGAAGCGTTGCCCGTGGATCGGGCCGGAATAATCGGTGAAGGTGATTTGCGGCACCTTGTAGACGGCTTTCCAGTTCTCGGGAGCGCCCTCCGCAGTCGCTTCAATTCCGGAAATCTCGATGCTGTCGGCCGAGAAACGCGCCGGATCGGACTGCCGGACGCCGATCGCCCTGAGGCGCGCGATCTTGACCCGCGCCTGCGGCTGGGTCGTCGACTCACCGGCGATGTCCTCCACCGTCAGCGTCCGCGTGCCGAGATTGAACGCGACCTTGCCATGGTTCGCCTTGCCGCCGCCCGCCCGGATCTCGTCGAACAGCGCATCGACTTGCTGTATCGCGCGGTGCTGGACGTAGAAATTGAAGCCGAGCCATCCCCCGGCCGCGATCACGATTGCAGCGACGACGCCGATGAAAATTCTTCTCATTCGCTCACCTGCGGTAGCTCATTCTGCAAGATGCAACTTTTCATAGCTTATATGGCGAGTTTACGGAAAGCCATGCTCTTTCAATAATTTGCAAACCGGGACCTGTTGATGGGCGCGCAATCGGATGTTGCATCCAAGCGGCCGGCCGTGCTTCACATCCCCCCGCGATTGCCGGGAAGCTGACTCTGCTGGACCGGTACACAAATACGTTTTGGGCGGAAGGCACGCATGTCGTCCTATTCTGAAGATCTCCATTCCGCGGCGCTGGCCTATCACCGGCTGCCACGGCCGGGGAAACTCGAGATCAAGGCGAGCAAGCCGCTCGCCAACCAGCGCGACCTGGCGCTTGCCTATTCGCCCGGCGTCGCCGCCGCCTGCACCGAAATAGCCAACAATCCCGCCGAGGCCGCCACGCTGACGACGCGCGCCAACCTGGTCGCGGTCGTCTCCAACGGCACCGCCGTGCTGGGCCTGGGCAATATCGGTCCGCTCGCCTCCAAGCCCGTCATGGAAGGCAAGGCGGTGCTGTTCAAGAAGTTCGCCGGCATCGACGTGTTCGATATCGAGATCGCCGCCGACACCATCGAGCGCGTCGTCGAGACCGTGGCAGCGCTGGAGCCGACCTTCGGCGGCATCAATCTCGAGGACATCAAGGGACCGGAATGCTTCGAGATCGAGGCGCGGCTGAAGGAGCGCATGAAGATCCCGGTCTTCCACGACGATCAGCATGGCACAGCCATCATCGTCAGCGCCGCGATCAAGAACGCGCTGCTCCTGAAGGGCAAGAAATTGTCCGACGTGAAGATCGTCGCCTCCGGCGCGGGCGCCGCGGCGCTCGCGTGCCTCAACCTGCTGGTGTCGATGGGGGCGCAACGCAAGAACATCTGGGTATGCGACATTGACGGCCTGGTCTATGACGGGCGCAACACGCTGATGGACCGCTGGAAGGCGGTCTATGCCCAGAAGACCGACAAACGTACGCTGGGCGATGTCATTGGCGGCGCCGATATCTTCCTGGGGCTGTCTGCGCCCAACGTGCTGACGGCCGACATGGCCAGGCAGATGGCGGACAAGCCGCTGATCATGGCGCTTGCCAACCCGGTGCCGGAGATCATGCCGGAGGAGGCGCGCAGGGCGCGCCCCGATGCCATGATCTGCACCGGCCGCTCCGATTTTCCCAACCAGGTCAACAACGTCCTCTGCTTCCCCTTCATCTTCCGCGGCGCGCTCGATGTCGGTGCCACCGCGATCAACGAGGAGATGAAGCACGCCGCGGTCGACGCGATCGCGCAGCTCGCGCGCGAGCCGCCGTCGGATGCCGTTGCGCACGGCTTTGATACCGGCGAGACGCAAGGCTTCGGGCCGGGCTCGCTCATTCCGAGCCCGTTCGATCCGCGGCTGATCCTGCGCATCGCGCCGGCCGTGGCGAAGGCTGCGATGGACTCGGGCGTGGCAACGCGCCCGATCGGCAATTTCGACGAATATACGGCGTTGCTCACGCGCTTCGCCTTCCGCTCCGGACTCGTGATGAAGCCGATGTTCGCGAAAGCGAAGACCCAGCCGGTGCGCGTCATCTATGCCGAAGGCGAGGACGAGCGCGTGCTGCGCGCCACGCAGGTGGTGCTGGAGGAGAAGCTCGCGCGGCCGATCCTGGTCGGGCGCCCGTCCGTCGTCGAAACGAGGATCAAGCGCTTTGGCCTTGCCATCAAGGCGGGGCGGGATTTCGACCTCATCAATCCCGAGGACGACCCACGCTACCGGTCCTATGTGCAGTCCTACATTGACGTCGCAGGCCGGCGTGGGGTGACGCCGGACGCTGCCCGCACCGTCGTGCGCACCAACAATACCGTGATCGCGGCGCTCGCCGTGGTGCGGGGCGAGGCGGATGCCATGCTGTGCGGCGTCGAGGGCCGCTACATGAGCCATCTGCGCCATGTGCGCGAAATCATCGGCTTCCGGCCCGAGGTCAGCGACTGCGCTGCGCTCTCGCTGATGATCACCAGCAAGGGTGCCTATTTTCTCGCCGATACCCAGGTGCGGCCGAACCCGACCGCTGAGGAATTGGCGGAAATGGCCGCCATGGCGGCCAGCCACGTGCAGCGCTTCAATATCGTGCCGAAGATCGCCTTTGTGTCGCACTCCGATTTCGGCAGCTACGACACCGACTCCTCACGCAAGATGCGCCGTGCCACGGCGCTGCTCAAGGAAAAGCACCCCGAGCTCGAGGCCGACGGGGAGATGCAGGCCGACACCGCGCTCTCGGGGGTGGCGCGAAAGCAGGTGCTGCCACATTCGGACCTGGAAGGCGAGGCCAACATCCTGATCATGCCGACGCTGGACGCGGCCAACATCGCCTACCAGACCATCAAGGTCCTGGCGGACGCGCTTCCGGTGGGCCCGATCCTGATCGGCCCGGCGCGGCCGGCGCACATCCTCACCCCCGGGGTGACGGCCCGCGGTGTCCTCAACATGACCGCGGTCGCGGTGGTGGAGGCCCAGGAGCGCGCCAGCCGGCAGCAGCCGAGCCTGTTCACCTGATCAGGTACCGAAGCTCGCCCGCAGGGGAGAGCCTCGGCCTTTTTGCCGCGCGGATGGATTGACCTGGCCGAATCGCTGCTCTGGCGGCTTACGAAGAATTCGCTCCCGGGCGGGATTGTACGTTTGAAAACGGCACTGGAATCTTCATAATCACTTCATTCCGGCGTCAGCGTCCCGCCCTCATAGCACCATCCAAGAGGCCGACCATGCCAGCGTTCGTTACCTTCGGGCGAATCTTGTTCGCCGTGCTCTTCATCTACACGGGCGCGACGAAACTGTTCGCGATCGCCGCGACGGCCGATTTCATCGCGACCAAGGTGACGCTCCCTGAAGTCGTCGCGCCCTATGCCCAGCAGCTCGAGACCATGGCAAGCATGCCTTTCATGCAGCTGCTGGCGATCGCGGTCGGGGCCTTCGAGGTTCTCGCCGGCCTGATGATCGCGCTCAATTTCGGCGCGCGGTTCTTTGCCATCGTGCTGATCATCTTCGTGGTCGCCTCGACCTTCTATTTCCATGATTTCTGGAATCAGCCGGCGCCGGATAACGCCAAGACGCTGATCGAGGCGCTCAAGAACCTCTCGATCGTCGGCGCGCTGTTCATGATCGCCGGCTACGGCAAGGCCACGCGGCCGGTCGAAGCCGCGTATGGGGAAGTCTAGGCGCGAACGGCGCATACAGCCGGCAGCCCGCCGCTTGAGTTGTCCGAGAAGGTACATCAGTCCGCAGATAGTAACGCGGGTGAGCGAGGCGATACATGGCGGCGCAACTCCCGCGTCGCTGTCGCCCCCTTTCCGTCATTCCGGCATGCGTACGCAAGCACGCAGGCCCGGATCCATAACCCCGGCCGGTGGTTATGGATCCTCCGATGTGCAATTGCACATCGTAGCTCGACGCTTGCGCGTCGCCCCGGAATGACGGCGGGGTTATTACAACCGCTTGAACTGCGGGCAAATCACCCCAGACCATGGTCAATCGGGTGGCACAAAAATATTTCGCTTTTCCAGAATTCGGATTGGCGTATAGGTCGCCCGTCTCACCCGGTACGAGGGGCGTATCGCGATCGTCACGAAACGCGGGCTGGGATGCGGTGGACGCGGGTTGCGTCGGCGCGAACGTGTACCACAGGGCGGTTTTCCGTGAGTGGTACGCGGCGCGCAGGACGAACGGCGCCAATGCGTACGGCAAACCGTGTGGTCCTGGCTGCCGTTGCTGCAGTCAAGCTCCGCGGAGGCGCTTCCAGCCCAACCGGGCGTGAGGCGCCGCCAATCTGTGGCGCGACGGTGACAAAAAGGAATTCGTCGCCGGGGAGAGCGCGGCATAAGCCGTAAAGCCACTGCGCAGGGAAGGCCGGGTGTCGTCGGCTGTACCTGTATGCTCGTGTGCGCCCTCTTTGCGCAGACTGCACACGAGACCGCGGGTGCAGCGGGCACCCGGTCTTCCCTGCGCCCTCTGTTCGAAGGTCTGTTCGAAGGAGGGTGAAGAGGACAGCAAGAACTCGGACGCAATGCGCCGCGAGAAGGCGAGTTCGTACCTGCCGTTTGGAAAAGAAAACACGATGTTGCCGCAAGCGATCATCTATAACCCTCGTCCTGAGGAGCGCGCCTCGGCGCGCGTCTCGAAGGGCGAGGGGCGCCAGCGGGGCCTTCATCCTTCGAGACGCTTGCTACGCAAGCTCCTCAGGATGAGGCGCAAAGACCTTCGTGATTCTTGCAATCACGACCGCGCCCTATCCACGCCGCCACGGCGTGACGCTGACATCATGAGCCGGATCAAGCATCTGGGATTGCCCCGCCTTCAGCCCATGTGCCGCGAGCACCTCCTGTGGCGTGCGTTCAGGTACTCCGGGGAAGCAGGGCTCGCCGCCGGGCAGCCGGACGTGAGGGGCGACCGACAGCCAGAACGTGTCGTAGCGGTTCATGAACATGCCGAACACGTCGGGACCGCCGATGATCGCGACCGTCCCCGAGGTCACGCCGGCGAAAGCGCAAGCGTCCTCGAAGCTTGCACCAAGCGGATTCCACAGCGTGGCGTTCGGCTCCGACGGATCGCGGGCGAGGGCAGGGATCTTCCGCGTCAGGATGATCCGCCTGCGACGGTCCGAATTCGGCTGGCCCTCGTGCGAATGCCGGCCGTGAATGATGAGGTCGGCACGATCGAGGGCCGCTTCGAAGAACTTCTTGTCGCCCTCGAACTTCAGCACGTCGGGCATCGCGCGGTGGACATCAGCGAGCATGCCGTCCGCGGAAACGATGACGTAACCTTCGATGCGCAGATCCGCCACGGCGGCCGGCGGCTATTCCGAAACCGTCGTGACGACGCTGCTGACCGGCCGCTGGCTCACGGTCGGCAGCTTGAGGTCCTTCGAGAGCTCTTCATCGTACTTGGCCAACGATTGGACCGGTGCCTTGGCCCGCATCGCGACCACTTTGTAGCCCTCCTCCTTCAACCGGCGCAGCAGTTCGGGCACCGCTTCCGCCGTCTGCTTGTGGAAGTCATGCATCAGGATGATGCCCTTGCCGAGCTTGTTGAGCTTCTTGAAAGTGGTGTCGATGACCTGCTTGGCGTTGCGCGCCTTGAAATCAAAGGAATCAAGATCGCAGGAGAAGATCCCGACGTTGCGATTGCCGAGATAAGTTACGACTTCCGGCGGATGCTGCAGGGCAGGGAAGCGGAAGAACGGCGCGGGCGAATTGCCGCCGAGCGCCCATTTCACGGCGCTGATGCCCTTCTCGATTTCTTCCTTGCGCTGATCTTCGCTCAGCTTCTTGTTGTTGAGGTTGGCATGCGACCAGGTGTGTGTGCCGACGGTGTGGCCTGCCGCATAAACCTGCTTGAGGATTTCCGGATAGTAGGTCGCGTGCTTGCCGATCGTGAAGAAGATGCCGGTGGTGCATTCGTCCGCCAGCGCCTTCAGCACCGCGGGCGTAGTCCCCAGCCACGGGCCATCGTCGAAGGTCAGCACCACTTCGTGGTCGCGGAGGAAATCAAGGTCCTTGAAGTGCTCGAAGCCAAAACCGGGGCCGCCAGACGTGTCGATCTCGACAGTGCGCCCGACGCCCAGCGCGTTCGGATTGGTGCAGGCCGCCCGCGCGGGCTGCGGTGGCTGGCTCGCGGGAGCTGCCGCGGGAATAGCCTGCGGAGCCGTTGCGGCTCCTTGCGTCGCGGCGACGGGTTTCGCCGGAGGGGTCTGCGACCATGCGGCGCCCGACATCGACAGAGACATCGCGCCCGCCAAAATCACACCTGCCGCAACTCGCATTGTTGTTGTCCCTTGAGAGTGATGCCGTTGTTCGGCCGCGGCTTTTTCGCCGCGCCGCGCCCTTCCTGCCCCAGGCAGATAGTAGCCTAGATGGAGCTATACCGCCATTGCAACGGCTGTTTGGGATCAAGGGCGAATTGTGCCCAGCCAGATTTGACAGGAGGGGCTCAGCTCTCCGCGAGCACGCGCGCCACCGCTGTCCTGACGCGGGTGTCGCCCGGCTCGACGGCCGACGCGAAGACATCCGCAATGTAGCCGTCGCGCCCGATCAGGTATTTGTGGAAGTTCCATCGTGGAACCTCCTTCGGCCGCGCCTCGGCCGCCCATTTGTAGAAGGGGTGTGCGCTTTTCCCAACGACCGTGGTTTTGGCCGCGATGGGGAAGGTAGCGCTGTATTGGCCGTGGGCCGTCGCCCCGATCTCGATCGCGCCGCCGGGTTCCTGGCCGCCGAAATCGTTGGAAGGAACGCCAATGATGACAAGGCCGCGGTCGCGGAACTCGTTCCACAATTCCTGCAGTCCGGCGTATTGCGGGGTATAGCCGCACAGAGAGGCGGTGTTGACGATGAGCAGGGGTCGGCCGCTATAGGCCCCAAGACGGATGTCCTCGCGGTCAAGCGCGGGAAAGGAAAACGCATAGGCGGTGATGCGGCTCATCGCCGCCTGCGCAATGGCGCTACGCGATGCGAAGGGCGCTGCCGTGGCGGCAAGCAGTAGTGTCGCGATGGACCTGCGGTTGATCATGGCGGCCCTCCATCCAGGGAGCCGGCCGATCATAGTCGAGCCGAAGGCGGCCCGTTCTCAACAAGCCGTTACGAGCCGGCGGTGGTCGTGCTCAGCGCAGACGGACGATGAAGTCGGTGCCTGCGCCGGTCTCGCCCTGGTTGATGCCCTGATCGGAGACGATGATCGAGCCACCGCTCGTCAGCATCTCGTTGATGCGCGCCATCGTGTCCGCCGGGATCGCAAGGCGGTCGAGCGCCTGGGCCGGGCTGTCCGGCACCGGAATCGGCTTTGCCTCAGGAGGGATCGCACCGGCGACACGGCGGCGCTGGGTGATCTGCAGGTCCTGGTCGCCGCGCTGGAGATACCTGGCGCTGAGCGGCAGCGACACCACCGACCAGCGCAGCGAGTTGGCGTCCTCCTTGTCGACTTCGGCGGTGAAGACATGCGTGCCGAGCGGTCGGTCGCTCGGCGCGATCGTCACCGCCACCTCGAACAACGGCGAGAAATTCTGGCGCACGTAAAGCTTCGAATCCTTGCGGCTGACGAACACCGCGATCTGCCCGGCACGTTTCGGCGGCTCGGGCTTTGTCGCGACGGGCTTGTCGCCCGCGGTGAGTCGGCTCTCGTCCTTTTTGGCGTCCTGTGCAATCGGCCGTGCCTCGACGGTCGCAGTCGCAGCCGGATCGGGCTTCCTGGTCGCGTCGACCGGAGCGGCATTGGCTGCGGCCGGCTTTTCGCCTTCCGACGGGCCTTGGTCCTTCTTGATCGCGTCCGCAGTTTCGGCCGGCTTCGCCGTCGCCGCGTCCGATGTGGCCGTCTGGTTATTGTCGGCGTTCTTTGCCGCTTCGACGTCGGCCATCGGCCCGCTGTCGCTCCGCGCGGCAGGACCTTCGCGCGGTGGCGCGTTGTTGTTGGCAGCGGCGTCCGACATCGTCAGCGGCTCCTTCGCCGGGCGCGCGTCACTGCCGGCATCGGCGGTGCGAGTGTGCTCGCGTGGCTCCGAGGGAGCAGCATCACCATTCGCAGGCGTGGCAAGATCGGCATGGCCGACGCTGGGCTTCAGCTCGACCACATTATTGGCGCTTTCGGTCCTGGTTTCAGGCGAACCCTTGTCGCTCTTGGCGCCGACGTGCGTATTCGCCTCCGGCTCGGCGGCTGCAGCCGGCTGTGGCGGGACCTTGAACGAGGCGAGCAGCGGGTGGGAAAAGTTTTCCGGCGTCAGTTCGCCGGGCGTCACGATGACGCGAGCGCCCATCCTGGTCCAATTCCACATCTTGGTCGCGAACGCCATCGGCATGCGGATGCAGCCGTGCGAAGCCGGATACCCCGGCAGCACGCCGGCATGCATGGCGACGCCGGACCACGTGATCCGCTGCATGTAGGGCATCGGCGCGCCGCTGTAGATGTTGGAACGATGGAATTTGTGCTTCTGGATGACGCTGAACACGCCCATCGGCGTGGAGTGGCCCTTCATCCCGGTCGAGACCGGAGACTCCGCGAAGAAGCCATTGGAGTCGTAGACTTTCAGCTTCTGCTTTTCGATCGAGATCGCGATGATCAGTGGCCCGTGCGGCTTGGCCCCGGTGGCTTTCTCGGCGGGGACGTCCTTTTTGACGGCCGGACGGCGGCGCGGCTTCTGCCGCTGCACGGGCATATCCTGCCGGTAGTAGTAGGGAGTGGAATAATAATACTGACCGTAGAAGTAATCGACAGTGGCCTCAGCCTGGGTGGTCGCCCCAACTGCCCCGGCCGCGGTCAGCACCGCGACCCGCCAAAACCGAACCGGTGCGGCGAAAGAGCCGTGCTCCCTCACGCGAATCATCCTCAAGTCCATCATGCGAGTCAGTTCTCAGTGTTGCAGACAGGATACGCGTTCACCAGCGAGGCGGTTCGGCCGCACGCCACATTTGATCGAGACGTAACAAAAAAGCCTCACAGACCGGTAAATGGCCGTTCCCTGCCAACCGGCTTCCTCCCGACGCCCAAAGCACCTACATGGGCGGAAGCTACTCCACGGAGATTCCTATGCCATTCCGTCCCCTCGGCCAACCTGACACGCGCCTGAAAGGACTTGCTTTCTTGCTTCTGCTCCTGCTCTGGCCGGGTGCTGCCGCCCTTGCTGCCGACGAGCCCGACCTGATCTTCCGCCGCTCGACCGTATTCAAGTGGATCAGTCCGAACGACAAGCTCGCGACCTACGGGCTCGACGATCCCGAGGTGGAGGGCGTCGCCTGCCACTTCACGGTACCGGAGAGGGGTGGCTTCAAGGGTTGGCTGGGGCTTGCCGAAGAGGTCTCGGATATTTCGCTGGCCTGCCGCCAGACCGGTCCGATCCGCTTCAAGGACAAAATGGAGCAGGGCGATGACATGTTCCGCAAGCGCCGGTCGCTGTTCTTCAAGAAGATGCAGATCGTTCGCGGCTGCGACGCGAAGCGTAACGTACTGGTTTACATGGTCTATTCGGACAGGCTGATCGAGGGCTCACCAAAGAATTCGACATCGAGCGTGCCGATCATGCCCTGGGGAGCCGCCGACGCAAACGTTCAGAAGTGCGGCGAGTTCATCCACTAGGATGATCGCGGCTGACACGTTGCAGCGCGGAATTGTTTCGTCGCGTCATTGCCGACGAAACAATTCCGCCGGCGACGAAACTGTTTTCCGCCTTCGGCGCATCGATCCGGAAACCTCGCATGGTTATCACGCGACCAACGACAACAATCTCAACAGGAAGATTGCTCGGTGGGCCCCATGCGATTCCCTATCTATGCAGCAACCATCGCCGCCGCCTTGATCACCTCAGGTTCAGTTCAGGCGCAGGTGCGTTCGCCGAACAAATTGCCCGATCCGCACGGCGAATTCGTGCGCCAGTGCGTGCCTCACATGCTCGGGCGCTGGGCTCACCCGGAACAGGTCTGCGGTTGCCTGCGTGACTATGCGGTCGCGGTGGTGGAGGACGATGATCTGCGCGAAGCGCTGTTACGCGGCATCAGCGAGAGAGGCGTGCCGACGATCGAAGCCGACTGGGTGCCGCCGTCCAAGCAATCCGAAATCGGCCCGACCTTCACCAAGATCGCCAAGCCGACCCTGCAATGCATGTTCGATCCGGCCAAATAGCTGCCCGTTCGCCGGCCGGCCCGGATCATTCCATCGCGACGAGCTATTTCTTCTTCGGACCGAAGCGCGGCACGCAGGTGCGCGTGCGCGAAATGCCGTTCGACATCATCTTCGCTCCCAGCACTTCCTTGACCTGTCCCGCGGGACAGGTTCCATCATCGACCATCACGCGTTGGCCAAGCCGCAAACCGACGATGTCCTGCTCGCGCGCAACCTGCTCGGCAAGGGCCGGCGCAGTGAGCGAGATTGCGCCGCACATCAGCAACGACGAGGACAACAGGCGGAAGGCAGTCATCAGGAGCTCAACACTTGATCATGCAAATTGTAGGGGGGCGGCTGCGATTCTGAAAGCGATCTGCAAAGCGCGGAAGAAATATGCTTTGCTTGCCGAACTGCTGGTCAGGGAAAGTTCGAAGAATGAACGTAACGGATACTCAGAAGAGAATTCTCGACGCGGTCGATGCCAATTTCGACGCGCAGTTGGCGACCACCACCGATTTCGTGGCGATACCCTCGACGCGCGGCGCCGAAGGTCCATGCCAGGACTTGATCAGTGACCTGTTGCGGGCGCGCGGTTACGAGGTCGACGATTGGCATATCGATCTCGACGCGCTGAAGGATCTGCGCGGATACGGTCCGATCGAGCACGACTTCTCGAAGGCCCGCACGGTGGTCGGCACCTACCGCCCCGCAAACAATGCCGGCAAGTCGCTGATCCTGCAGGGCCATTGCGACGTGGTTCCGGCCGGCCCACTCGATCTCTGGGACACGCCGCCGTTCTCGCCGGTCATCAAGGACGGCAGGATGTATGGCCGGGGTGCCTGCGACATGAAGTCCGGTACCATCGGCGCGCTTTATGCTCTGGACGCGATCAAGGTGGCCGGATTGAAGCCAACGGGCCGAATTCACTTCCAGTCGGTAATCGAGGAGGAAAGTACCGGCGTCGGCGCGCTTTCGACGCTTCAGCGCGGCTATCGAGCGGACGCCTGTCTCATCCCCGAACCGACCGGCGGCAAGATGGTGCGGACCCAGGTCGGGGTGATCTGGTTTCGTCTCAAGGTCAGCGGCCATCCGGTGCACGTGGCGCACGCGGGATCGGGCGCCAATGCGATCATGGGGGCCTACCATCTCATCCAGGCGCTGGAGCAACTCGAGGCCGAATGGAACGAGCGCGCCGCCAGCGATCGCCTTTTCAGCACGATTTCGCACCCGATCAATTTCAATCCGGGCATCATCAGGGGCGGCGACTGGGCATCGAGCGTGCCGGCGTGGTGCGATGTCGATTGCCGGATCGCGGTCCTGCCGGGCTGGTCGATCGCCGAGTGCCAGAAAGAGATTCTGGCCTGTGTGGCTACCGCCTCGCGCAACCATCGCTTCCTCTCCAACAATCCGCCCGAGGTGCAATGGACCGGCTTTCTGTCGGAGGGCTATGAGCTCAATGATTCCGCCGAGGCGGAAGCGGCGTTCGGCAAGGCGTTCAGCGCGGTCTACGGCGGAGCCGTCGAGGATCTCGTCTTCACCGCTCTCACCGATACGCGCTTCTACGGGCTCAACTGCAACATTCCGAGCCTCTGCTTCGGGCCGAGCGGCGCCGACATGCACGGCTTCAACGAATATGTCGATCTGGAATCGTTGCGGAAGTCGACCAAGGCGATCGCACTGTTCATCGCCGAATGGTGCGGCGTAGAGAAGGCGTAAACTTGCGTCGGCGGCCATTACCTCGAACGTCATTGCCTGACGAACGAGGTCAAATCATGATCGTGCGTTCGATGTCTTGGGAGGAGAGGTGATGACGCCGCTTGAGAAGCTCAACGCGATGAAGATGCCGTTCGCGGAGTTGAAGGGAGTCGAGTTCACCGAGGCGGACAAGGACCACGTAGTGGCGCGAATGAAAGTGCGGCCGGATCTCTGCACGCTCGGCCATACGATCCATGGCGGCGCGATCATGGCACTTGCAGACACGGTCGGTGCCGCGGCCACCGTGCTCAACCTGCCTGAGGACGCCAAGGGAACGACAACCATCGAAAGCAAGACCAATTTCGTCGGTGCGGCCCGTGAGGGAACCATCATCACTGCGACCGCGACCCCGATCCATCGGGGCCGGCGCACGCAGGTCTGGCAAACGCGCCTGGAGACCGAGGACGGCAAGCTGGTTGCGGTCGTCACCCAGACTCAGATGATCCTCGTGTGATTACGGGGAACGACCCTCGTATGATTACGGAGGCATTGAAATCATTAACGATTTTCTTCCGTGTTATGCGTATATTTGCATAGCTCCGCTTGCAAAGTTTGCTGCGATGCACAATATCGGGGCTCTAGGGATTCGAACGCCTCCTTGAGGGTAACCAAGAGGAGTTCTGACGTGGCACACCAACAAACGACCCCTGCGAAGCCTGCCTGGGGCTATGTGCGGACCCTGATCCAGCAGGAAGAGCTGCCGCTTCTGCGCGACCACCTGCTGAGACTCGATCCTGAAAGCCGGCACGACCGCTTCAACGGTTTCCTCGACGACAGTTTCATCGAACGTTACGCAGCCAAGTGCGCCGACGACGGTACGGTCATCGTCGCCTACATCATCGACGGCATCGTTCGGGGTGCAGCCGAGCTGCATCCGCCGGAAGACGCTTCTCCGGACTCGTTGCCCGAAGCCGCATTCAGCGTCGAAGCTTCTGCACGCCGGCAGGGGATCGGAACCATGCTGTTCCGGCGGCTGATCGCGGAAGCGCGCTGGAAGGACTACAAGGGCCTGCGCATCACGACCGGCGCGGAGAACCATGCCATGCGCTCGCTCGCCAATAAGTTCGGCGCGCATCTGGTGTTCCGACACGGCGAAACCACCGGCACCATCGATCTGGCGAAGACTCCGGAGGATGAGCTGGCTGATCTGGTTGCGGCACCCTTAAATGCGAGCCGCGCGCTCATGAGCTTCAACCGCACCTGCTGGAGACTGTTCTCCAGCATGTACAATGGTCATCACCACGCGGCGTAGTGCAGTCGCAGCGCACCGGGTCCGGTCCGCTGCGACGTCCATTCTGATGAGTGAAAGCGGGAGCGCGCCGCGATCAGGTCGCGGTGCGCTTGTCGTTGCCGAAGCGCCTGACGACGCGGCGTTCGACCACGACCGAACGCTGGGCGCCTTGTTCGCCCGCGATCACGCGCGTGGTGCCACGCGCGTTGGCGCGCGCCTGCTTTTTCACTTCAGCCTGTACCATTTCGAGCGGCAGCCCCATCAGTGCTGCGGCGATTTCCGCCTGCGCTTCCTGGTCGTCGGTAATGCCGACGGCCGCGAAAATCGCTTCCTCCAGCGTCGGCGGATCTCGCCGAACGCGCCGCGGTCCATATTTGGTGTTCCAGTCTTCACTCATATCCGGCCTCGATTCGATCCGGGATACCTAGTGCCGCCTATGTTGCATTGCAATAATGAATTTGGTGTGGCGGTTTACTTATTCCTGCGCTGTTTCGTTGCTTATGACGGCGACGAACCGAAAGCAGCGAGTTCGACCGATGGTCGCGGCCATCGTTTCAGCGCTGCACGCCCGGCGTCAGTAAGCACGTAGACTCCGCGCTCTGCGCGATCGAACCAGCCGTAGTAGTTGTGCAGGAGAATCTTGCCGGCGTCCGGAATCTGCGTGCGCAATTCCCGCACGCGACGCGGACCACCGGCGAGCGCAGAGGCGCAGGCGAGCGCCCGTTGGCGATAGGCGGTCATGATTGGCGTGCGCGTGCTGCCGCCGAGAGCCGGGTCGCCCTGTCGGCGCTGGTGCTCGGCGACGAGCCGTGAACGCTTCTTGGGATCGCGACGCGGGCTCGCCGTCGCCGGTTTGACCAGCACTTCGATGCCGCCGCAGTCGGTCACACCGAGCATGCCGAACCCAAGGCGGCGGCACAGGTTGCGATAACGAGCGTCGCTCTCCCGTCCCTTGCCGCGCGCGGACATCCTGGCGGCAATCCAGATCTCATCGCACGCCGATGCACGATCGACGGCCTGCAACAGCAGTTCAAGATTGAAGGCGAGCTTCAATTCGCCGACCACCACGATCGGCGGATCGTCGCCGCTCAGCGCGAGGACATCGCAGCCGCCGACTTCGCCCTTCACCGTAAAGCCGAGCTTTTCCAGGAAGCGTTTGACGGGCAGATAAAGCGCGGTTTCCACGAGAGCTCCAATTGCGACTCAGCCACCGGAGTCTAACTCAGCAACTCAGAATGGGTCGCAGGATAATCCGAACCCATGGAGCGACCCATTAAGGTTGATTCGGCTTCGCGCTTGGGTCCGAAGCAATGTGGGAATATTTGCATCGACAATTCTTCGACAATTCTTGGCGAAGTTACACGAGGAGTTTCCTATGGACCTTCTTTCGTTGGATCGTAACGTTTCTCATGACGCGCCCATCGTGCCTGAGCACGCTGGCGAAATCGGCACGACGGCCCATCAAGGCGTGGTCGACGAAATCTGCAATCTGAACTGGCGCGATCTGTCGGCTGACGAACTCACGAACGTCGCTTGGGCCTACTACTTCTTCTCGAAGCAGTTCTGCCAGAACGTCGGCATCGCCCGCGTCCTTTTCCCCGACGACCAGCGTCTTGAGGAACTCGACGCCGGCGAGCGGAACACCGACAATCTTTCGCCCTATCCGGGCGTCGTCGACTCCGGCGAGAAGGCGGATCATGACGAGTTCATGCGCCGGACGTTGATGCTGTCGCCCATCGAAGAGAGCCGCCGTCGCCGCCTCGAGGTGCTTGGTTCAGCCTATTTCGACACGGTTTATGCGATCGACGCCGTCACGCGCGCCAAGAGTCTGGCGACCTACGAGGATGGCGGGCTTGAAGCCGTGTTCAGGTCTGTCCTTCAGGCCCAACATTGGGACACCGCGTTGCTCAAGGCGTTCAAGCATTTTCTTGTCGGTCATGTCGCCCTCGACAGCAATCCGGAAACTGGTCATGGCGCGCTGTGCCGCCATATCGTTCCGACCAGGGATGTCGTCCAGCTCTGGGCCGCGTTCAGGGATATCCTGATCGCTGCAGCACCGAGTTTGAAGGCCAAGAAGAGCTGAGACCGGTTTTCTAAGTACAACGCTTCAAGTGCTGTTCCTGACACCCGGCTTCTCGCATGGAAGCCGGGTGGACTTGTCTTTGGGTTGATGTTGCCGGTCGGCAGCCATTGATCTGACTCATGCAAACGCGTTGTACGCTAAGTCCGGCCGCCGACCGGGATCAGCGCGCCGGTGATCCCGCTGGCGGCATCGCTCGCAAGGAACAGAATGACCTCGGCGAGCTCCTTCGGAGTTACCCATTTGGAGAAGTCCGCATCTGGCATGCCGGCGCGGTTTGCCGCCGTGTCGATGATCGACGGCAGCACCGCGTTGACCGTGATCCTGCCTTTCCACTCGTTGGCGAGCGCCTCGGTGAGGCGATGAACGCCGGCCTTCGAGGCCGCATAAGGCCCCATGCCGGCGGCGGACTGCAAGGCACTCATGGCGCCGACGTTGATGATCCGGCCCGCATTGGTTGCCGCAAGATACGGGATCGCGGCACGCGACGCGTTGAGCGCTGTCAGGACGTTGAGCGCGTACAGGTGCTTCCAGGTCTGAGCATCGCCTTCGGCGACCGTCTCGAATGAAAAGCCGCCGGCGGTGTTGACGAGCACATCAAGTCGGCCGAAGTGACTTGCCGCGGCCTTGATCGCCTGGCGCGCCTGCATCTCGTCGGAAAGATCGACGCCGCCGATCCGGATGTGATCGGGTGTGGCTTGTTGCTGCGATGGTGTGTGGTCGATGCCCGCGAGGCGTGCGCCGCGCGCAAGCGCAACTTCGGCAACGATCTTGCCCAGCGCACCGTTCGCGCCGGTAATGGCGATCACCTTTCCCGTCATACGGGTCTCCGGGTGAGGGACGAGGTAACACATTACGTCAGGCGGCACTGTTTGCAAGATTGACGGAGATCCTTGAGTCGCGGCGAAGCTCCGCGGTCGTTTTTTCCGGGACGCGGGGGACGATAAGATTTTCGCATGCGCAGAGTCGTCTTGATCACGAACGCGATCGTCGCACTGCTCATGCAGATCGCGTCGATGCAGCGGGTGAAAGATCAGTGGTAGCGACGGTTCGGACCGCTTTCTCCGGGTCAGGACTGCAGATAGCGCGCCTTGAGTGCTGCGCGCTCGACAGGCCCGACACCGAGACCTTCCTGGAGATAGTTTTCGAGATCGCCATAATCGGCACGGATGGCTTCCAGGCCGGCCGCAAGATAGGACGCTTCGACCGAGCCGATGGCCTGCAGCACCTCCTCGGGCAGATCGGTGCCCGATGACGGATCGCGACGATAGAACTGGTTGGTGAGCAGGTAGTCCTCGGAGATGGTGTTGTCGGATACGCCAAGTGCGTAGAGGATCAGCGCGCAGGCAAAGCCCGTGCGGTCCTTGCCGGCCGTGCAATGGATGACGAGCGGCGCGCTGTTCTCCTGCAGGTGCGCGAATAGCGCGCGGAAGCTGTGCGTGTTGCGACGGACATAGTTGCGATAGGATTCGCGCATGATCTCCAGTGCATCCGCCGCGCACAGCGACCCGGCGGCAAGACGTGCGCGCAGTGCCGCCACCACGGTGGGTTCGATCGGCAGCGAATGCACCGTGATCTCCGCGAGCCCGCAGAGCGCCTCCGCGCGCTCGTCCAACCCGCGAAAATCGAACGCGCTTTTGACGCCAAGGCTGCGGACGATCTCGACATCGGCGGGGGTGAGATGGCCGAGATGGTTGGAGCGGAAGAGCTGTCGCCAGCGGATGATGCGACCGTCGGTCGCGGGGTAGCCGCCGAGGTCGCGGAAATTGCTGGCGCCTTGCAGCTTGAGGTGGCGGGCAGGAGAATCTGACATCGGATGAGGTTGGGTTATGCTTGTGCTGCGTGGGGACGCAGGCTCCTGCGCCGCGACGTATTACAGGGGACGAGGATGGGCCGGCACAAGGCCATTATTTTGGCTGCGGTCTTTATGACGGGTGGAACTTTGGCCTGCACTCTGCCGTGCATCGCGCAGACGTTCCAGAGCTATCGCTGCGCCGACGGCACCCGGTTCATTGTGGGCTTCTATCGATCCGATCCGCGCGCCTATATCCAGATCGATGGCCACGAGGTCACGCTGGGCAAGAGGCCGACCTTCTCGGGCGTCCGGTATTCAGGCCGAGGCATCACTCTGCAGATCGGCAAGACCGGGACCACGGTAAAGCATCTTAAGCGGCCGGCCACGACCTGCGAGCTGAGCTAAGCCAGCCAAACAACAAGAAGGGTCGAAACGATGCGGTTTCGACCCTTTTCAATCCTCCGTCGGACGACTTCCACCGCGAGACGACACCAAAGCCAGACCCGGCATCAGTGCTCCCATTTCGGCTTGTCTTCCTGGATCGCTGCCTGGTGATACCAGCTGCTGCTGCAGAGCGCCTCGTTTGCCAGCGACGGGCCCTGATCGGCCGGCAGCAGGCTCTCGCCCTGGCGGCGAGCATCGGCACGGCCGCCGACGGGGAATTGGTAGATCTTTGCGGACCCTCGGTCCAAGGTCTTGTTCGCCATTTCCATCTCCTTTGGCCCCAAGGCGCCAGGCCTCGATGGTGCGCCCGACTCGTTGGCTGGTGGTTACCGTCCGCATATCGTCGGGTGCCTTGAGCGATGCAATGTGCTGAAAACAAAATCATTTGTGGCCCAATTTGTGGGCAAACGCCGTTTTGCTTCCTGTGAGGCACCCGACGACTGACCAACGTTTAAGCCGCTACGAAGGTTGCGGAACGCGCGGGTCACCTTGAACAATGTTGCGAGCGGATGGCGCGGGTTTGGTCGCTCATGCTGGATGACCAGGAGCTGCTCTCAATTCGGGCATTTTCAGCAGCCTTTCGCGCTTTCAAGGCAAGCTCGCCGCGCCGCTGTGACGCACCATCAGGGTAGGCCGGCTGGCAGCTCTCGAGAGGGCGCTTGAGCTGCCTGAAGGGGCCAAACTGCGACGTTTTGGCACGCAAAATGCTTAGAATCCGCCGGCCGATGTGGCCGGGTATGCGCGCGGAACCGCCCGGTTCTGCCCCTTTCGCATCATCTACAGAGAGGCTCAATGACCAAGTACAAGCTCGAGTATATTTGGCTCGACGGATACACGCCGACTCCGAATTTGCGCGGCAAGACTCAGATTAAGGAATTTGCTTCGTTTCCGACGCTGGAGCAGCTCCCGCTGTGGGGCTTTGACGGTTCGTCGACCCAGCAGGCCGAAGGCCACAGCTCTGATTGCGTGCTGAAGCCGGTCGCCGTCTTCCCCGACGCCGCGCGCTCCAACGGCGCGCTGGTGATGTGCGAAGTCATGATGCCGGACGGCAAGACGCCTCACCCATCCAACAAGCGGGCCACCATCCTCGACGACGCCGACGCCTGGTTCGGCTTCGAGCAGGAATACTTCTTCTACAAGGACGGCCGTCCGCTCGGCTTCCCGGCAGACGGCTATCCCGCTCCGCAGGGTCCGTACTACACCGGCGTCGGCTTCAAGCAGGTCGGCGACATCGCTCGCAAGATGGTCGAAGAGCATCTCGACCTCTGCCTGGCGGCCGGCATCAACCACGAAGGCATCAACGCCGAAGTGGCGAAGGGGCAGTGGGAATTCCAGATTTTCGGCAAGGGCTCCAAGACCGCGGCCGACCAGATGTGGATCGCCCGCTATCTGCTGCTGCGCCTCAGCGAGAAGTACGGCGTCGACATTGAATTCCACTGCAAGCCGCTCGGCGACACCGACTGGAACGGCTCGGGCATGCACTGCAACTTCTCGACCAAGTACATGCGCGAAACCGGTGGCAAGGACTACTTCGAGAAGCTGATGGAGGCCTTCAAGCACGCCCGTGCCGACCACATCGCGGTCTATGGTCCGGACAACCACATGCGCCTGACCGGCAAGCACGAGACCGCGTCGATCGACACCTTCAGCTACGGCGTGGCTGATCGTGGCGCCTCGATCCGCGTCCCGCATTCCTTCGTCAACAGCGGTTACAAGGGCTATCTGGAAGACCGTCGTCCGAACTCGCAGGGCGACCCCTACCAGATCGCGTCGCAGGTCCTGAAGACGATCGCGACCGTTGCCGCCGGAAGCAAGGTTGCGGCTTAAGCGCGCCGCCTGATTGGCTACGGCCCGGGTCGAGGCATCCGGGCCGCTGGATGATCCGCCAGAGATTCCCGGCTCTGGCGGATCATTTTCTTCCGATGCGGGAGGCTGATCTCACGACAGGTCAGTGAATTGAAGCAGTGACCGCATTCACCGCGTCGGGCCGATTTCGAACGCACTGCCGACACCCGCCCGTGTCTCGCGAACGCTGCTGAAGCCTTGAATTTGCCCGCGCACCGGCGCAACTTTCGCAACATGCGGAAACTGCTTTACGCGATCCTGTTTGCCGCCGCGATGCCTGCGGTCGCGCACGCGCAATCGGCCGATCTTGTCCTCTGCGATCGCCTTGCGGCGGATCCGAGCGACCCGGACAAGCCGGCCGATGTCAAGGGCGTGGCGGAGGTGGCGGCCTCCGATATCGCAACCGCGATCAAGTTCTGCAGGCAGGCGGCCGGCTCCTCGCGCCGCGCGATGTTCGAGCTCGGGCGAGCCTATGCCGCGAACCGGCAGATGACGGAAGCGATCGCCGCCTGGCGCAAGGCGGCCGACAGGGGCTCGACGTCGGCGATGGTTGAACTGGGCGTGCTTTTTGGCACCGGAGCGGGCGTTGCAAAGGACGAAGCGCAGGCGCGCAAACTGTTCCAGCGGGCGGCGGAGGGCGGCAACCCGCGCGGGGTCACCAATCTTGCGGCGCTCGGCGGCGGCACCACGCCGTCTGACCCGGCGCGGGCGAGGGAGCTGCTCGGCAAAGCCGCCGAAACCAATGCCGAGGCGCAGTATCAGCTTGGCCTGATGCTTTCCAATGGCACCGGTGGCAATAACGACGACGTGGCCGCGCGTGCGCTGTTCGAGAAGGCGGCGGCGCAGCACCATGCGGGTGCGCTGGAGCGCATGGGTGCCTTCGCCGAGCAGGGCCGCGGTGGTCCGAAGGATAGTGCGACGGCGAAAGCCTATTACGAACGCGCCGCCGCGCTTGGCGATCCGGATGCCAAGAAAGCGCTCGATCGCTTGCGCTGTCCCTATGCCATCAAGGACAAGCGCGGCAATGTCGTTACCAATCTGTGCTTCTGACCAAGCCGAAGCTTTCGACGTCCGACGGCGAGAGCGGTTGGCCTGTGCCGCCGGGAATCCGTGGCGGGGACGCATTGTTTCGTCGCGGCGGCTTTAACCTGGATCAAGGCGCGGGGTGGCGAAGGGGACCTACCTTTTGGAAAGGGGGCTCGTCATGCCGTTTGCCTGCAGGTTTCGCTACGCTGGTCTGGTCGTTTCGCTCATCCTGGCGTGGGTAGCGCTGGCCACCCAGCCCGCGCTGGCCGAACGCAAGATCGCCTTCGTTGTCGGCAATTCCGGCTATGTGAACGTGCCGCGGCTTCCCAATCCGCGAAATGACGCAAGCGACGTGATCACCCGGCTGAAGGGACTGGGATTCGAGGTCATCCCGGGACTGGATCTCGATCGCAATACGTTCCTTGCTTCGCTGGCGAGGTTCGGGCGAGCCGCCGAGGGCGCCGACGTCGCCTTGTTCTTCTACGCCGGCCACGGCCTGCAGGTGAACGGCCAGAACTACCTTGTCCCGACCGACGGGAAGGCGGAGTACGAGGCCGAACTCGACATCGCGCTGATTCCGGTCTCGCTGGTGATGCAGCAACTCTCGCGTGGCAGCCGGGTGAACATCGTCATCCTGGATGCGTGTCGGGACAACCCGTTTGCCAAGGATCTGTCGCGGACGCTCGGCACACGTTCGGCCACGGCGCTCGGGCGCGGCTTGAGCCGCATTCAGACCGCGTCGGGTACGTTCATCGCGTTCGCGACCCAGCCGGACAATGTGGCGCAGGATGGCGACGGCCGAAACAGCCCGTTCACGCAGGCACTTCTTGCCCACATCGAGCAGCCCGGATTGTCGCTCCCGGACCTGATGATCGAGGTGCGGAACGAGGTCATGCGGCAGACCAATGGAAAACAGGTGCCGTGGGATTCCTCCTCGCTCACCGGCCGCTTCTCGTTCAAGATCGAAGGCACGATCACGGTGACGCCGGAAGGCACCGGAGGCGCCAAGCTGTCGAATCCTCCGACCACGCCGTCGGTCGATCAGAAGGCGCTGGAATTGGCAGTCTGGCGTGCCATCGAGCGTTCGAACGATCCGGCAGCGTTCGAGAAGTTTCTGACGGATTTCCCGAGCGGGGTCTTCGCCTCGGCGGCGCGAGAACGCATTGCCGCGTTGCGACCGCCTGCCGCCGATGTTCCGGCAAGAACGCCGTCGCTGGCGCCGCGGGATGCGTGTGTCGAGGCCGCGACCATCGACGATGATTTCACCGCGTCCGGCAGGCTGACCGGCATGAGCCATGGCGTGATCCTGGCCAAGGGGCCGAATGGCGGCGCCAGCTTTTCGCGCAAACGCGAAAGCCGCATCGTCTATCCGTATGGCGGCAGCAGGCTGCCGAGATCGGGCACGCTGGAGTGGTTGATCAACGTCTCGAGCGGTTACTTCTATTCTGGGGGAAAGCTCCACGAAGGCGCCGGCTGCGCCCTGATTTTTACGACCGACATTCAGAACGGTGACGTCACATGGCCGGGCAGCGCCTGGCTCCACGTCTGCAACAACGGGGACATGCGTTTTCATGTCGCCGGCGCGAAATATGAAGCGGGCGGACGTCCCGAATTCCGGCTCGAGGCCAAGGGGACTGCGTTCCGTTATGGCGAGTGGCACCGAATCGGGGTCAGCTACGGCAGCCAGGGCCGCTACGTCATGCTCGACGGCAGGCTGGTTGCTTCGGACGCCGGGATGACGCAGCAGTTGGGAGCGGGTGGCACCCACCAGGCGGCGATCGACCAACCGACCATTGGCGAATCCGTCTCGGGATTCTGGCCCAACAATAAGCACGAAGGCGGATTCGAAGGCACGCTGGCGCGTTTCCGCGCATCTGATGTGCAGCGAAACTGGTGCGTGTCACGATAACGTGCGCGCCTTGCCGAATTAGCTTGATCGATCGCAATATCCGATCCAGAGAGCGGCTGCAGGATGGTGCACAATGGGTCGCAGGGAGCGTGGAATGAAATTGCGAGGTTGGATGATTGGCACGTTGATGCTCGGTGCATCCGTGCCGCTTGCGCTTGCCCAGTCCGACATGAGATCGCCGTCCTCATCTTCATCCGAACAATACGTGCCTCGCCTGGGTGACATCATGAGCGGGGTGCAGGCGCGCCACGTCAAGCTATGGTTTGCCGGCAAGGCACAAAATTGGGGGCTGGCCGAATTCGAACTGCGCCAGCTCAAGGCAGGCCTGACGGAGGCCGCGTTGCTCTATTCCGGCATTCCCGTCACCAATGTCACGACGCTGGACGGGCCGCTGACCGACGTCTCCGACGCGATTTCGGCCAAGGACGGTCGCAAGTTTGCCAAGGCGATGAGTGGGCTCACCGACGGCTGCAATGGCTGCCACCAGTCGATGGGACGCGGCTTCATCGCGATACGGATCCCCACCCAGCAGCAACCGTTCGGCAATCAGCAGTTCGCGCCACAGCGATGAGGGAAGCCGACGGGCGCATCCGCGATTGAGCGGAAGAATCATCGAGGGAGAGCTCCATGATCCGCAAGTTGCGATCGGGCGAATATCGGCTCTACTCACGGAAGATCAACCCGAAGACCGGCAAGCGGCGCAATCTCGGCACGTTCAAGACGCGGGCGGCTGCCGAGCCCAGTGTATTGCTGTGGGCTTTGCCATTTCTTTTTGGACGATACAACGATTCGTTGCATAGACTGCGCCATTCTGATTCTAGGTTGATCTACGGCGGGGGTTTTCTTTGGAACCGGATTACGCACTCAATTCAGTTGGGATTCAAAATCTTATTCAGCTCGTGGACGAATCCGTGCGGGCTAGCCGCGAAGGCGTTAAGCATTTCGTAGAGCCAACGCCGGGCGTGCTCGCGAAAGCGAAAAGCAAGCGCCACAACATCATTTTCGGGAGACGAGGCTCAGGCAAATCAAGCCTCTTACAAAAGATTGCGGCCGATCTGACTGTTGATCGAACACCTATTGCTTTCGTCGATCTCGAGACATTCAAGCAGCACAGCTATCCCGATGTGCTATTGAGCATCCTGATCAAGAGCTTCGTTGAGGTAAGGCGTTGGCTCGACACAGCTGCGACGCACCCAGCCAACAAAACCTCTTTTTGGCGGAAGCTTTTTGGTTCAGCGCCGACTAAGCCTGGCTTTAATCGTGCAGGGACCAAGGCCCTTTCTGACGACTTCGGTAAGATGATTGGCGAGCTAAACGCGTTTCTGCTGAGTGCCGACGAGTCAAAAATAAGAGAGAGCGCCAAAGACGAAAGCGGAAATGAGACGAAAGCGGCCCTCTCTGCGAAGCTGCCCCACACGGGTGTAGGTGGGGAATTATCAGCGAGCCAGACCGATAAAGCGAGCACTGAGACACAAAGCGAATACACTTCGAAGAAAATCGAAGTCTTACACCGGAACATTATGCGCTATCAGGACCTGTTTGGCCGCCTATCACAGCTTGCAGGCGGTCCATCTTTTCTTTTGCTCGATGACCTTTATCACCTGCGTCTGAACGATCAGGCAAGTGTCGTGGATTATTTCCACCGTATCGCGAAAGGAACGAACCTCTGGCTAAAGATTGGGACGATACGACACAGATCCAGATGGTATGTCCTTGGTCATCCCCCGATAGGCATGAAACTAGGTGATGATGCTGATGAGATCGATCTCGACGTCACTTTGGAGAAGTACGACGTAACCAAAGCATTCCTGATGAAGCTCCTGAGCCAATTCGCGGCAGAGGCCGCAGTTTCGTTGCAATCAATTTTGGCCGAAGGCGCCAGGGATCGACTAGTGCTAGCCAGCGGTGGTGTCGCGCGCGATTTTCTGACCATTTTCAATCGATCAGTTCAGGTCGCCCGTGAGCGCATAATTGCCGGGAAGCTCGCGCGAGGCGCGAAGGTTGGAAGCGAGGATGTAAATGTTGCTGCCGGACAGCTAGGGATATTCAAAGAGGAGGAGTTTAACAGGGACACTGGCACGACGGAAGATCGTGACCGTCTGTTGTCCAACTTCCAAGATATTTTGAACTTCTGTATATTTAAGACGAAGGCAAATTGTTTCTTGATCGAAAAGGATATGACGTCGCCGTTTGTCGAAACCGTTAACGAGCTTGTTGATCTCAAATTCCTCCATCGGGCAAAATTTAGAGTAACAGTTCGAGATCGAACCGGTCGCCTCTATGATGCATACATGCTTGATTTGAGCCAGTACACTGGCGAGCGCGCTCGTAAAGATTTCGATCTCGTCAAATTCTGGGGGGCTAGTTCGGATGATGCCCTTCGCAAAGCAAGCCTTATTTATCTTGAGCGAGCTTAGCAGCGTAAGTTCACGATAGGCCGCAATGGATCGTTGGCCCAAGATCACTTCTGAAGGCGAGCACGTTGGCGCCTATTCCCAAGAAGGTGGCTCGAATCACAAGACACAATTGCCGCGCCTGTTTTATTGGGATGGGTTTTCCCAAACGAAGTTACTCCGAGGTTGAGATGACCGTGACCCATGAAATTGCTGTAGAACGCCTTGGGGCTGCCGGAGCCAAAGAAGTGGCTGATCTTGTCTCTTTATTCCGAAACTCAGATGGAACGCTCGGCGGGTGGGACGGGTGAGCGACCACACTTATCTATTGCTCTTTTTGTTTCAGAATCGCGGTGACAGTGCATCAATTGACCTTCGTCTGCGGCGCATCGTGAAGCGCATGGCCCGCCGCGGATCAAGGGGGCGCTCCCGGTGATGGCGACGAAATCCGACAGGTCCCGCCGGACACAGGCGACGTCGGTCAGCTCCGCCATGTGCGGCTTGAGGATCTCGGCGATCTTCTGGCCATAGAGCAGGCACTTGTCCTTGGTCGGCACCTCCAGCAGATAGCGGACGGCGACCTTGTCGGCCTGGCCGGTCTTGGCGACGGCGAGGATGTCGGACAGATGCACGGTCGCCTCGGTCTCGACGACGCATCCGCCGAGACTAAAGGAACAGACGGCGACGAAAGCGAATCGGCGAAGCATATCTTTCTCCATGGCAGCCGGGCGAAACCTCAGAACCCGGTCACACTACCGGTAAAATCGAAAGATAAGCTAAAGGCGACCCCATCACGGGGTTGCTCTCGCTGCCAGACGACGCGTTGCCGCCGATCCTGCAGCCCGTAGGGCGGATCAGCGCAGCGTGATCCGCCATGAATACGGACGCCTTTGGCGGCGCAATACGCTGCCGCTATTGCGCCCTACGCGCTTGCGAAGCATGGGGCTTTCGGCACCGCCTACAGTCAGGCGAAAGCTTTACGCGAAGCCGATATGCAGAAGTGGATGGCGGTGAGCCCGCGACTGGCTGCACAGTGGCAAAGTGCCAACAGGTGCAGGCGGGTAGGGGATACACTTTCGAGCAGTCTGCGAGATGGTGCCCTAAGAACTTAATCCGTGGGTGCATCTGAACAACGGGCGCGGCGATTTTGGCTGCCGCGCTCTCCCTGCGTCATGCTGTCACTGAACATCATTTTGAACATAGACTTCCGGTCGGACGTGCCCGATATGGGACGCCTCTTGAATGGAGGCTTCAATGAAGTACGTCACCGTCTCTAACCGCCCGAATAAGATTGCTACCGTCCATCTTGCGACCTGTGCCGACCTGGGCACCGACCCGTTGCTCAAATCCGCCAGTGCGGAGAGGCGGGGTTTCGATGACGGGCTGGAGGCGTTGACGTTCGCCCGAGATGAGCGCCCCAACAACTACGGCTTCTGTAACCACTGCCTCAGTCGGATGCGCTGGTTGAAGTAGCTGGGCTGTTGTCGTTCGAGGCCTCACTGGAGGCTGAGGATTCGAGGTAGGCGATGTACTTCAATTTGCAGACAGTGTCCGTCCTCAGGATGCTGTCGATGTTCTTGGGCTCGGCGTTCTAGAATTACGGTGACAGCACACAAGACTTTGCCCGGAGTTTGAGTGCACCGTAATCAGGGGACTTCACGGCATCAGTACGCTCGCAAGCCTAGGCGTCGCCGGTATGCTCGTCGCGCTTAAGCTGCTGCTGCTTGTACTCGGCTATAACTACCGGATCGTCGTTGCTGCCGCGAACTTTATGGTCATCGCCTGTGCCGCCATCGAGGCCCTTGGCCGCGGGGATGTGCTCCTTGAGATCAGTGACTGCCGGTCGGATGTACGGTTCGAGATATTTATCGAGAATTCCCTTGCCAGGATCATCCAGCTCTTTGGTCAACGCTTGCAGATAGGCGGTTTTGTCCGTCGAGGCCCAATCGACACTGAAGCCGGCACGCTGAGCCAGCACGGAGTGGACGACCATGATGGTGCGTCCATTGCCGTCCAGGAAGGGATGGCCATGGGCGAGGTAGCCCATAACTTCACCCGCTTTCCCTCGCATCGCTTTCGGGTCGTTGCCGAGCTTAAGCGCATGCTGGATTGCGTTCTGAATATACCTCGGATGGGCAAAGAGGACGCTCCCACGGCTTATCGCAATTTTGGGCGCTGTTTGGCTGCGATCCTGTCCGGCCCACGGATACATTGCTTCGAACAGTATCTTGTGCGTGCTGAGCACGTCGGAGTAGGTGAGGGCCTTCTTGTTCTTTAGCGCTTCGAAAGCGTCGTCGATCCCGGTTGTAAAGGAGGCGTGCTCCAGCCGCCTCACAATGGCAGGGTCTTTCTCTTGGGCTATATTCCTTAGATACCCGCGCGATTCAAAGTCGCCGAACGGATCGAATGTCACGGCTTGGCTTCGTGCAGGTAGCGAGCCTGGAGCTCGATCATCTCTGTGCGTGTAATGTGTTTGGCTCGCTGCAAACCGATAAGCAATTGCTCAATCTCGTCGAGTTCAACCATATCCCCCGCCAGGCGGGAAATATGATGCGCCAGGCGATCATTTGGACCCTCCGTGTAGGACACGTGGAACGTCCGGGCCAGGGACCGTATGTGCTCTGCGGTCGAAGAGGGAGTTAGCTTAGCCATATCAATAATATAGCACTTTTTGACTGAAATTCCATTAACGAATAGGGGCCAGAAATCAGTGGGTTGTAGGGCAGTTTTCCTGTCCTGCACGGTGCCCCTGAGGACGGTAGCTTCTTATGACTTAGTGCAGCGACATCCGGTGGGGAGACGTCCATCCCCGCTTTCCGGTTAGATCACTTCATCCCCTCCAGCAAGCTCCGCGCCTCACCCAACAACGCCCGTATCTGCCTTCGCTCCGCGATCGCATCTCTGGTGAACAAGCCGTGCTTGCGCGCGTTCTGGTTTGCCGTTGGCGCGCCGGATCGCGGTGCGCCGCCGTGCATGCGGCAGCGCTTCTTGCCATGCACCGCCGGTGAGCGGCACGCGGCGCCGCGACGGGTCTTGGCGCCGCAACGCGGGCTCGCCAGCATCGGGCCGGTGTTTCTGATGTGATCGCTCATGCCTGTGCTTTTCGCCTGGCCTCAGCGCAATCGCGTCCTCGCCTGGAGCGGGCGACGTTCGGCGCCTTCCGTGCCGCGCATGCCGGGTTGTTGTCGGGAACGATCACGCTCGCATGCTGCGTGACGTTGCCGACAATGGCCTTGCCGCCATCCCCTACCGACACGTTCTGCACGGTGATGGCGGGCTCGCCATGGCTCCGATAGCGGTTGAGCGCATCCATCTGGGCGGGAAACGTGCGGGCGAGCCTGCCCAATGCCCGCGCGGCACTGTCGTGCTGAGCGAGGTCTTTCGCATTCGCAAGGTGATGGGCGCATCGCATCGCCATGAGATGAACCGAAACCATCTGCGCCACCAGCATGGCCTCGACGGAATCCCTGGGCTTGATGCTCTTCACCATCGAAATCGTGAAAGAGAGGTTGACCTCGTCGGGACGCCCGCCGTTCACACTGGCCTTGACCAGTTGTCCGAGAATGCCATCCATCGCTTCGCGATCGGCGACGCCCAGCGCGTTCGCCATCAGCCGTTCGCCGAGCTCCGGATCCGGATGGTCGATGCAGAATCCGTGTGACAGAAGCTTGATCCGCGGGGCTGCGGCAGCTTTGGCCGGGTCGGTTGCGGCAATTGCCGTGGACGTAGTGATGTCCGGAGCTGTGTCCATGTCTGATGTCCCTGGCAGGCGCGCGAGGGAAGCGCGCGGTTCGGCCACGCGCAGGCGATCGTTCGCCGCGGCGAGGCGCTGCAGTTTCAACGGTGGGGGATGAGTTGAGCCGCAATCGCAACCGGCGCGCCCGTAGGGTAGCGGAGCGGCGGGCGTTTACAGCCATTACGGGATGGTGAAGGAATGCCCGTGATTTGCCCGACGCGTCAAGTTGCCGTTCTTATGGCGGCGCTCGCCGGCTACTTTGCATGGGGTTGTTTTTCGAGTTTTTGACAGCGCGCACCCCTTCGAAGCCAGGGTAATCGCATTTGAAAAAAAACGGCGGTCTCTTTGCGGCCATCCTTCGAGACGCCCGCCTTTGGCGGGCTCCTCAGGGGGTGTGAATCTTTTGAGGTTGCGAGGTTTCAACCCTCATGGTGAGGAGCGCCGAAGGCGCGTCTCGAACCATGAGGCCCGGACCCGGGCCTTCATCCTTCGAGACGCTTGCTTCGCAAGCTCCTCAGGATGAGGAACGACTCGCGCCTCATCAGGATGAGGTCTTGTTCGCGGCGAAATCCTGGACCCTCATGGTGAGGAGCGCCGCTTGCGGCGCGTCTCGAACCATGAGGCCGAGCACGTTCGCAGCTATCAAAGAGCCATATGCGATTGCCCTGCCTTCGAAGGGGCGCGGCCGGGCTTCCACTTGCCGCCCACATGGACTAAGAGACCGCAACCCTTCTTTCCCCCCCCCAAAAAATGACCGCATGATCCGTCTCGATAACGTCAGCAAGCAAGCCGGCCACCAGATCCTCTTCATTGAAGCTTCCGCAGCGCTCAACAAGGGTGAGAAAATCGGCCTCGTCGGCCCCAACGGCGCCGGCAAGACCACGCTGTTCCGGATGATTTCCGGTCAGGAACTGCCCGACGAAGGGCAGGTCGCGATCGACCGCGGCATCACCATCGGCTATTTCAGCCAGGATGTTGGCGAGATGTCCGGCCGGAGCGCCGTGGCCGAGGTGATGGATGGCGCCGGTCCGGTCAGCGTTGTCGCGGCCGAGCTCCGGGAGCTCGAGGTCGCGATGGCCGATCCGGATCGCGCCGACGAGATGGAGGAGATCATCGCGCGTTACGGCGAGGTGCAGCATCGCTTCGAGGAGCTCGACGGCTATGCGCTCGACGGCCGGGCGCGCGAGGCGCTGTCAGGCCTCGGGTTCAGCCAGGAGATGATGGAGGGCGACGTCGGCGCGCTCTCGGGGGGGTGGAAAATGCGCGTGGCACTGGCGCGTATCCTCCTGATGCGCCCCGATGTCATGCTGCTGGACGAGCCGAGCAACCATCTTGATCTCGAAAGCCTCATCTGGCTCGAACATTTCCTCCGGGACTATGAAGGCGCGCTGTTGATGACGTCGCACGATCGCGAGTTCATCAACCGCGTGATCGACAAGGTCATCGAGATCGACGCGGGCTCGCTGACCACCTATTCCGGCGACTACGAGTTCTACGAGCAGCAGCGTGCGCTGAACGAGAAGCAGCAGCAGGCCCAGTTCGAGCGTCAGCAGGCCATGCTGGCCAAGGAGATCAAGTTCATCGAGCGCTTCAAGGCGCGGGCTTCGCACGCGGCCCAGGTGCAGAGCCGGGTGAAGAAGCTCGACAAGATCGAACGTGTCGAGCCGCCTCGGCGCCGCCAGACGGTCGCATTCGATTTTCTGCCGGCACCGCGCTCGGGCGAAGACGTCGTCGCCCTGAAGAACGTCCACAAGGGCTATGGCAGCAAGCGAATCTATGACGGGCTCGATTTCATGATTCGCCGCCGCGAGCGCTGGTGCGTGATGGGCGTCAATGGCGCCGGCAAATCGACGCTGCTCAAGCTGGTGGCCGGCGCGAGCGAACCCGACCAGGGCACGGTGGCGCTCGGCGGCAGCGTCAAGATGGGCTATTTCGCCCAGCACGCGATGGATCTGCTCGATGGCGACCGCACCGTCTTCCAGTCACTGGAAGACGCGTTTCCGACGGCCGGACAGGGCTCGCTGCGCGCGCTTGCCGGCTGTTTCGGCTTCTCCGGCGACGACGTCGAGAAGCGATGCCGGGTGCTGTCGGGCGGCGAGAAGGCGCGGTTTGTAATGGCGAAGATGCTCTACGATCCCCCGAACTTCCTGGTGCTGGACGAGCCGACCAACCATCTGGATCTCGCCACCAAGGAGATGCTGATCTCGGCGCTGTCGGATTTCGAAGGCACCATGCTGTTCGTCTCGCACGACCGCCATTTCCTCGCGACCCTGTCCAACCGGTTGCTCGAGCTGACGCCGGACGGCATCCACCAATATGGCGGCGGCTACACCGAATATGTCGAGCGCACGGGGCAGGAAGCACCGGGGTTGCGGAGCTAGTCTTTCCTCTTGCCGGCGAGCTATTTCAAGCGGCACTAAGGCGCGATGCACGCCGCGGCGAGATTGGGCGAAACCCGAACGGCGTTCCGTCGTTAATCCCTCCCGGGACCGTCATGATTTTGTGACAGTCGGGAGCTAAGAATCTAGACGCGCTGGCCCGCCAGCATGAAATTTCCGCCGTTGTTCCGGCCCATGGCGGGTCGACAACGCGATTGAACGGTCCTGGTCGGATGTACACCAGGGCCGTTCGCTTTTCAGAGGCAACTGGCTGAACGCCTTTTTCCGGCGCGTCTGGGCCATTCGGCGCTGACAGCTTGTGCATGCACCCGCACACCCGGCCGGGGGCGCGGGCGTGCAGGTCTTGTCTGACCGCGTTTTCAGTAAGCGGCGAGGCGCGAACTCATGCGCCTTTTTCGCACTTCTTCATGAAGCTGGTCTTGGCAGCGCCGGCGAGCGCCTTGCCGTCCGAGCCAACCGCCTTGGCCGCGCAGGTATCTGTCTGGCACTTCTTCATGAAGGAGGTTTTTGCGGCTCCCGCGAGCGGCTTGCCATCCTTGCCGATGGCTTTGCTTTCGCAGGAGGCGTCTTGGGCGAAGGCCGAGCCCGCGGCAAAGGTCGCGACTATGGCAGCCAAAAAGATGCGTTTCATCATAAGGTGTCTCCCCAAAAGAATAACCGGATTGGAACTCGAATTTGTGCGCCGATCAAGGAGGATCGGAGGCAGGGGTGTGGCTCGCTTCAGTTATTAAGCTTCGATGATGCGGCGCCGAAGAAGCGACCCCGGGCGACTCACCGGACGCTCTGTCTGGCCGGCCATAACCAGGACTCCGGCCTTGTTGCACTGCGCGCTGACGGGGAGAGGCGAACTTGCTAGACTTGTAACAGTTCGCAAGACGGAGCCTCATGATGGACGTCGTGAACCGGGAAAATATGCAAGCCGCCGATGGGCATTCGCATCTCGTCCGGCCGCAGAGCATGGAATGGCAGCCGACCCGCTTTCCAGGCTGCGAGGCGAAGACGCTGCTGTTCGACCGCTCAACCGGACTCATGACGGCCCTGATGCGCTTTGCGCCGGGGGCGGTGCTGCCCGACCACGAGCACGTCAATATCGAGCAGACCTACGTCCTGGAAGGCAGCCTGGTCGACCGCGACGGTCCGGCAAGAGGCATCGAATGCAAGGCCGGCGAATTCATCTGGCGCGAAGCGGGAAGCCGGCATGCCGCATGGTGCCCCAACGGCGCGCTGATTCTTGCGATCTTCCAGGTGCCGAACAAGTTCTTCGAAGCCGATGGCCGAGTCGTCGACGCTTCCGGCCAGGATTGGGACGAGGCCTGGGGCCACACGGAGGCGCAGCGAAGCCGAAACGCGCAGTCGCGTTAGGGGCTAACGCCGCGATCGAGCAGGGATTTGAACTCGGCACGCGCGCGCTGCGCCTCTTGCCGTGCCGCGTCGCTGGCTTCGCCCATGCCGAAATAGCCGTGGATGAGGCCCGGGCCTTCATGGTGCTTCACCCGCACACCCGCCGCCTTGAGCGCTTCCGCATAGGCCGCGCCTTCATCGCGCAAGGGATCGAACCAGGCCGTGCAGACCACTGCGGGGGCTATCCCCGCAAGGCTCTTGGCCCGCAGCGGCGAAACGCGCCAGTCGGAGCCGTGAGCAATGTCCTCAAGATAGTGCCCGACGAACCATTCCATCACCGCGCGCGACAGGAAGTAGCCTTCGGCGTTCTGCGCGCGCGACGGAAAGCGAGCATTCTCGCGCGGGTCAATGTAATTGCCGAACACGTCGGTCACGGGATAGACCAGCAACTGACCGGCCAGGTTGATGCCGTCGTCGCGGCACGCAATCGCGGTTGCCGCCGCGAGATTACCGCCGGCGCTGTCGCCGGCAACACCAAGGCGGGATGCATCGCCGCCGAACGCACCAATGCGCTCACGGATATCACGTAGCGCAGCATAAGCGTCCTCGAACGCGCCGGGAAAGCGCGTTTCCGGCGGTCGCCGGTAGTCGACTGAAACGACCACAGCCCCGGTCTCGATTGCGAGCCAGCGTGCCTGCCGGTCGTGCGTTTCGAGATCGCCTGCGACCCAGCCGCCGCCATGGAAGAATACTATAGTCGGCGATGCGCTTGAGCCCATACGATAAACCCGCGCGGCAAGCGGGCTGGCCGCCCCCTTCACCTCGATGTTGTCCACGCTTGTCACAGGCGGAGGCGGTACCGCAGCGCGGGACGCGGCGAGCGCCCGTAACGCGTCGCGGGCGCTTTGAGGCGTCATCGTTGGGGGATCGCGGAGGGGGAGCAGCGGAATGATCTGGGCGATGACGGGATCGAGCTGCGCGACCATGCAAATTCCCCTGACGGCTTTTCGGGCAACATAGAATTCGCTTCCGCCGCGGGCAACGGGCGGGCCCGTCATGGCAGGGCAGCATTGGTCAAGGGAAACGCGAAGCCGGTTGACTGCCGGATTTCGTGACTTGCGATTAGCTAGCATTATCTGGAACAATCGACCGAGGAAAAGGTTTGTTGCTGACGCGAGGGACCTTGCATGCGGCGGTTGGCGAATCTGGTTCGACAGTTCTTCGGGCAGCCGCGCTTGCGGTACCGATTCCCTGACGATCCGACCTTGCCTTTCACGTCGGAGGAGTTTGGCCGTCTTATCCGCAGCGGCAAGAAGGAAGACATGAAGGCGCTCGCCGAGGGCCTTGCCTGCCAACCCGCTCCCGGACACACAAGGGATCGGGCTGCGCCCTGAGCTTCTTGCCTTGCGTCCTCTTCATCTGCTGAGGGCGACCTCCCGGAACGCCGCCACCAGCGGCTTTTCGAGCTTTCCATGCATCGAGCAAAGGACCTCGTAGGCCTGTCCGCGAGGCATGCTCCGCTTGTAGGGTCGACATTCGATCAGCGCCGCGAAAATGTCCGAAATCGTCAGCATCCGCACGACGTCGCTCAGGCTCTCCGCGCACAGCGCGTCCGGATAACCGCTTCCATCGAGATATTCGTGATGGTGCCGGACCGCGTCGAGAATCTCCGGAGAGATATTGCCCTGGTCTCTCAGCACGTCATAGCCTACGACCGGATGGGTTTCGATCAACGCACGTTCGGCGGCATCGAGGCGCCCAGGCTTGTCGAGCACTGCGAGCGGGATCCTGGCCTTGCCAATGTCGTGAAATATCGCGGCTGAATACAGCCTCTCAAGGTCATCTCGCGCAACGCCAAGGCTCAAGCCGAAATCGATCGCGACGCCCGTGACCAAAAGGCAATGCTGGTAAGTACCCTCGTGATGCCGCCGCACTGTCGCAAGCCAATCGGATAGCCCGCGCTCGCTGATGTGATCGGCGATCCTGCTGCCGGCTTCTTTCGCACCGGCCACATCGATTGTCGTGCCGCCGACGGCAGCCGTGAACATCGAGGCAATCGCGGTGGCGGCAGTGGCCATCGGCTCGTCTTCTTCGGCCGCCTCTGCGGGGCAGGTGGTGTCGGACGGAAGGTCGTCGGCAAGTGCGGCCAGCAATCTCGGCCGGTTCACTGGTCCCGTCAGCACAACCGTGGCGCCAAGCGCATGGGCTTGAGAGACGCCCAAATGGGTTGCCTGCTCGACCAGGAATATGCGCCTCTTGGCGCCCTCTAAAGCAGCGAGCGCTTTCTTCAGAACCGGAATGATCTCGATGACACGAAGATCCGCCCTGACAACCACGGCATCGAACCGGTCGGGGCGGAGGCTTGTGCGCCCGAGCAGCTCGGAGCTGATGTCGTGTTTCCGTTCGAGAATGGTCCGAACGCCAGAGAGCCTGGCGGAACTGTCAGCCAGTACATGCACGAACATGAGCGCTGGTTCCCATTTTCCGTGGCTGCGGCAAACCGCGGCCCGGATTGCTGTGGTTGGCGTTCTGCACGGCCTTCAAGGACTGCTAATCGGTTGCTGGAAAATGCGTTGATCTCACTTGAACGCTGCTGACTTGGGCACCGCGATGACATTCCTTTTTCTCGATCCCGAGCTGATGAATTTCACCCCGACCAGCATGCCCTCCACCCAGACCAGTTCGCAGCGTCTGAACGCGAGACCGGTGGAGGAAAGCACCAGAAAGAATTCTCGTGCCTGCAGCACATCGATGGATCCTTCGACCTCGAGCCTGGCACCGGTTGCGGAAACGTCCATGAGAAGGCACTGCCGACGCCAGGTGCCATCGACACCCATCAGGTTGACGACACACTTGTGCTCGAAGCGAACACGATACGCTTTGCGGCTGTTCCATTTCATCAAGGTGCCCCATCCTTGGCGCGCCGGTTTTGGGTAGACACCGGGCTGCTTCGCGTGCGGGGACAGCCGCGGCGCGGGTCAGCTTGGCTGACGAACGGCCGGGTGCGGCGCGGATGCGGGAGAGGAAGAGGAGAGCAATAACCGCGGCCCGAATAGCCGCAGTGCGCGGGCGCGCCTGCCCGAAGGGCATGGTCCGGTCCGACAACGTGATCTGCGGGCGCGATGAAGCTCATTGCGGGCGCGGGCCAGGTCTGTGGTGAAACAATCCTTCAGATTGCGATTTACTCGCATCTGGTTAATATGGTTGTAAGACTCGGGGATAGAGGTAGGATTATAGGGCGTCTACCTAGCGCAAAACGATATCGAAATTCGGCAGACACGCGATGGTCGAACTGTCCTCAGGACAGTACGGCCAACTGATGGAATCGGGGGACTGAAGCTGCGGGGCGCAGCTGGCACCTAGCCGTTATTCCAGCTTTTCAAGGCGGCGCGCCGGCGATGCATGTTTCTTCAAAAGCTCTTCGATGAATGAGAATGAGGGGACGCCAACGCTGGCGCCGAGGACTTTTCGTTTTACGGATATCGATGAGTTTCGCAGCTCGATCCGGCAACTGACGGTGGACTTCACGCCGCTCGTCCGCACGATCAAGGCCGAGCAGACGATCCTGAATCTGCCCGGCTGCGACGTCAATTTGATCAAGTCCTTCCCGCGTATCGTCGATGCGCAGCTTGCGCCGAATTGCACGGTGGTCGGATTTGGGATGGACGATCAACACGCGCCGATCCGGTTCAATGGGGTCGAAACGGATCGTTCGGTGATCGTGCTGGGCAGCGATGGGGCTGGCTACAGCCTGGTCGAGCAGGCCGAGCGCCAATGTGCATCGGTGGTGTTCACGCCCGCCGTTCGGGGTCGCGGCTGGCCTGAGACAGGCCCGTCCTTCAGGATGTTCGAAACCAGCGCGTCTGCCCGCCTTCGGCTGCGCGGGCTGGTCAGAGAGGTATTGTCCTTCGCTGCGAGTGATACCCTGCATCCGGGCGTAAGCTCGGCCGCCATCCGGGAATCCTTTCTAGGTGCGGTTGATGCCGCACTTGACGACGTGGTGGCCGCGCGTTGGACCGCGCGCGCCAATTCGGTGCGGCACTTCAAGATCTTTCACGACATCAGGGCTGTTCTATCCGATGATCTCAGCCGTCCGGTCTACAGCGAGGAACTGGCGAAGAAAGTCGGTGTTTCGGTTCGTACCGTGCATGACGTCGTGAAGCGATATCGCGGCATGAGCCTGCACCGCTATCTGCGGCTGAGGCGCTTGTGGCTCGTGCGCAAGCGGCTGCTCCTTGGAGCCGAAAGCGTCAAGGCCGTGGCGCTTGCCTATGGGTTCTGGCACCTCAGCGACTTTTCCAGGAGCTACCGCCTTCATTTCGGCGAAACTCCGTCTGAAACGGTAGAACGCGCCCGCAACGCGTAAGACGGCCGCGACGATGGCTTCCGTGCTGGAGTGCAACGGCCATGAGCAACCGCATCCTCGTGTTCTACGGGTCTTATCGCTCCGACCGGATGGGTATCCGTCTGGCCGATTTCGTCGTCGAGGGCCTGCGTGCCCGTGGCGATGATGTCGAACTGATTGACGCCAAGGCGGTCGGCCTGCCGATGCTGGACCGCATGTACAAGGAATATCCGAAGGGTCAGGCGCCGGAGGCGCTCGAAAAGCTCGCCGGGGAGATCCGCGACGCGGACGGATTTGTCTTCATCACCGGCGAGTATAATTGGGGCGTGCAGCCCGGCCTGAAGAACCTCACCGATCATTTTCTCGAAGAGTGGTTCTGGCGTCCGGCGGCGATTGCGAGCTACTCGGCGGGCCGTTTCTCGGGGGCGCGCGCGGCGACCGCCTGGCACGGCACGCTTTCGGAGATGGGCATGGTGGTGGTGTCGAGCACCATCGCTGTCGGGCCGATTGCCCAATCGCTTTCGCCGGAAGGCAGGCCGATCGGCGAGGGAGGCAAGGCCCTGGAGCGGGCTTTCCCTCGATTCGCCGATGACCTCACGTGGTGGGTGGAGGCGGCGAGGGTGCAGCGCCAGCGCAGGCAGCCGCCCTATTGAAGGTCGAAGCAGGCTGGAGGATTCTGCCAGACCGGAAACCTAGCGGGCGCTTCGCTCCAATCCGGCGAGAATCATCAAGGTCGCCCTGTCCTTTCCATCCGGAAAATACTTTGCGATGGCTTGGCCAAACATCGGGTTGTCGGACACGGCATCGAACAGCGTCATGGACGAGCGGAACTTGATGTCGTCCGGCGCACCGAGGATCTGGTTGATGGTCCGGTTCCGCACCGCAAGGGTCAGCCCGGTGCATTCGATCAGACGCGGGCCAAGGAGGTCGTGTGCAAGATAGGCGCTGGCTTCCGCGGAGGATGTGATCGCGAAGCGTTGTGCCATTGCGCTGAAGCCCAGCCCAACGATCTGTGGAAAGATGAACCACATCCAATGGCTCTGCTTGCGCCCCTGCGAAAGCTCGGCGACGACTTGCGGATAGACCGTCTCCTGGGCGTCAACGAAGCGTCTGAGATTGTACGGATCTGGCATCGACGAGTTCCCCTCGCTGTCTCGATTATGCCTCAGTTTTGGCCCCCACTCCCGCAGCTGGTAAAGATTCTCCGCGGGTTTGGGTGTGCTCAAAGGGGATGGAACTGGGGATTGGATGCTTTCCGAAGCGGCGAGAGTTGACGGGCTGTTGTCGCAGCATCGCATGGGGCGATCGGAGGCGATCGTGCTGGTGTTGGCTGCGCTCGCCTTGGCGACCGGGGCCGCGGCCTGGATCACCGACGCCGATCAAGCGGCAGCTCTCACGAGCGCTGCGCTGCCCAGGACTTCCGACCGCGCCTCGTTCGAAGATCGCTTTATTCCCGTGTCAACACCTGAATCGGTCGTTGCCAATTCGAGTTCGGAGACGCTCGGCGTCTCCGCTTTGGCGTTGCGAGAGACAATGCTGCGCGGTGCCAAGGATGAACTTGCCCTGCAAATGACGTCGGGCGATTGGCGTTCGGCCATCGATGACGAGCCAAGACCGGCGCCAGTCGTCGCCGTTCCGCTGCCGAGATCGCGCCCGGCGGCCGCGGACCAGGTTGGGCGCAGCACGTCCGCTATCGCCGATGCCACGCCGTCGCCGGACAACCGGACGCTGCTGCAGAAGCTCTCCGAGTTTTTGCCGGGCAGGATCAAGTTGGCATCGCTGACACCGGACAGCGGACTGTTCCAGAAAAGCCCGGACCTTGCCGCGCTCGGCTACGACCGCCAGACGGCCGTCTATGACATCACCGCGCGCGCCGTTTATCTGCCGAGCGGCCTCAGGCTCGAGGCACATTCAGGCTTGGGCAGCCTGAAGGATGATCCTGAAAACGTTCACCAGCCGAATGTTGGGGCGACTCCGCCCGCCACCTATGATCTGAGGCCGCGTGAGCGGCTGTTTCACGGCGTTCGCGCGCTACGCATGATGCCGGTCGAAGGCAGCAATACGCTCGGACGTTCCGGGCTGCTCACGCACAGCTACTTGCTCGGACCGAACGGCGATTCGAACGGCTGTGTCTCGATCAAGAACTATGAGCAATTCCTGAAGGCATTTGACGACGGGGAGATCAGCCGCATCGTGGTCGTTCCGAGCCTGAGCGGGACGGCATCGGCCTCGCAGCGTCCGGCCTCCGAGTCCTGACGCCGCCGGGACGCTCAGGCGTTCGGGTTGGTCAAGGCGCCTTCGTCCAGAACCAGCTGATGAGTGAAGCATTGAGTTCTGAAACACCGCTGCGTACGACGTTCAACATCAAGCTGAACGGCCAGCCCGTGTCCATTGCCACCGTCGGTCAGGCCCATCAGTTTCTCACCAACTACAACTCGATCGAGTGGATGGAATTCCGCTCGCTGCATGATGCCGCCGTGACTGCCCTGGAGCGCGCGGCCGACAATGCAATGATGACGGTGCAGGCGACCGATGCCGTTCGCGCGTTGTTCGTCAGCGCGAAGCTGCTCTGATGGCAATTTGCTCTTCGTTCATCACGGAGTCTGGTTCCATGGAGTCTGGTTCGACTTTCTTGCGGAACCTTGATCCACGATACTCGGAATGCGTCGTATTATTTGAACCTTTAACCTTTCGTTAACCGGTATCGCCCAGACCATTAATACTTCAATAACCAGGGCGAATCGGTATTCCCATGCAGGCAAGAGCGGCTTCCCAGCGCCAGATGTTGCGCCTTCGCGGTCGCTCCTATGTCGCCTTCGTATTCTGCCCGACGGTCCCAATCGTGAACTGGCTCGCGGAGATCGATGCGACGATCGCGCGGTCGCCTGGCTTCTTTGCCGGAAAGCCGGTTGTCATCGACCTGTCGTCGGTCGATCTGAGCCAGTCCGGCATTGCGCATCTGCTGACCAGCCTGCGGGAACGGCAAATCCGGGTGCTCGGGATCGAAGGCGTGGATGAAAGCCGCCTGACGGTGGACATGCCACCGCTGCTCTCGGGTGGGCGCCACTTCCACGTCGAGCCATACGCACCCATCCAGCCGAAGAAGCAGGAAGCCAAACAACCGACGTCGCTGATTCTGGAAAACCCCGTTCGCTCGGGCCAGACGGTGATCTTCCCCGACGGAGACGTGACAATCCTCGGCTCGGTCGGCTCGGGGGCGGAGATCGTCGCCGGCGGATCCATCCATGTTTACGGCGCATTGCGGGGGCGCGCCATGGCGGGCGTGAACGGCAATTCGGCGGCGCGAATCTATTGCCAGAAGATCGAGGCCGAACTGCTTGCGATCGACGGCTTCTACCAGACCGCGGAGGACATCGACGTCTGCCTGCGCAGCAAGCCGGCCCAGGCCTGGCTGCAGGGGGACCTAATGAAGATTACAGCGTTGAATTAGTCGGCAGAGGAGGCGATATGGCCAAAGTTCTGGTGGTGACCTCAGGCAAGGGAGGTGTCGGCAAGACAACGACCACGGCGGCGCTCGGAGCGGCGCTGGCGCAAGCCGGCGGGAAGGTAGTGGTGGTCGATTTCGACGTCGGCCTGCGCAACCTCGACCTCATCATGGGGGCGGAGCGGCGCGTGGTGTTCGACCTCATCAATGTGGTGCAGGGCGTGGCAAAGCTGCCGCAGGCTCTGATCCGCGACAAGCGGCTTGATAATCTTTGGTTGCTCCCGGCTTCGCAGACGAGGGACAAGGATGCGCTGACCGAACAAGGCGTCGGCAACGTCATCGCGGACTTGCGCTCGCGCTTCGACTGGATCATTTGCGACAGCCCCGCCGGCATCGAGCGCGGCGCCACCATGGCGATGCGCTATGCGGACGAGGCTGTCATTGTCACCAATCCCGAAGTTTCCTCGGTCCGCGACTCCGATCGTATCATCGGCATGCTCGATTCCAAGACGGCGAAAGCCGAACGAGGGGAGCAGGTTGCAAAGCACATTCTCATTACGCGCTATGATCCGTCACGCGCTGCGCGCGGTGAGATGCTGAGCATCACCGATATTCTCGAAATCCTGGCGATACCGCTGCTCGGCATCATCCCGGAAAGCCAGGACGTGCTGAAGGCATCCAACGTCGGTACGCCAGTTACGCTCGCCTCGACGGAAGGAGCGCCGGCCCGTGCCTATATCGACGCGGCACGGCGCCTGCGCGGCGAAAGCGTTCCGATGACGGTGCCAGCAGAACGCAAGGGATTCATGGATCGCCTGTTGCGACGGAGGGCGGCATGAGCATGGGCCTGCTGCGGCTACTGAGAGGTCGGACGGGATCGGCTCCCGTCGCGCGCGAACGACTGCAGATCCTGCTCGCGCATGAACGGGGCATGGGCGGCCAGTCCGATCTGTTGAGTGTGCTGCGCGAAGAAATCCTCGCAGTCGTCTCCAAACACGTTATGCTCGACCCCGATAAGGTCATCGTCCGCATGGACAGGGGCGATGAAGTCTCCACGCTCGAAGTGGACATCGAGGTACCTAATGGCGTCGAGCGGAGAAGGGCTGCCGCAGGGTAAGCCAGCAGCGCGTGGTTTGGCTGCCGCTGCGTAAACTTCGTCGCGAATTCGAACTGCCCAATAAGGTCGGGCTTTGTTCGATTGAGCTATGTCATGGTGACCCGCGTCGAAACCTGATGAGTGTTTGCGACTCGTCGGATTCGGGAAGATCATCATGGCAAAGAAAAGTACCGTTCTTGGCCGCGTTCTCGCAAGCTTTCTGGCGGGCGCGGTCGCTCTCTCGCCTTCCTTATCGCTCGCCTGCACGCGGCTGGTCTATCTCGGCGACAACGGCAGGGTGATAACTGCGCGCTCGATGGATTGGAAAAGCGAGATGCCCACCAACCTCTGGATCTTTCCGAGGGGCATGACGCGCAGCGGCGAAGTCGGCCCTAACTCGCTGCAATGGAAATCCAAATACGGCAGCGTAATCGCCTCGGCTTACGAGGTTTCGACGGCCGATGGAATGAACGAGGCGGGGCTGGTCGCCAACGTCCTCTGGCTCGTTGAGTCGGAATATCCCAAGTTCGATTCCAGCCGACCGGGCCTGACCATTGCCGCCTGGGCGCAATACGTACTGGACAATTTCGCGACGGTTCAGGAAGCGGTCGACGTGCTGGAGAAGGATTCCTTCGCGATCGTCACCGACAACGTGCCGGGGCAGAAGCTGCTCGCCACGCTTCATCTGTCGATCTCGGACGCAACCGGCGACAGCGCGATCATCGAGTACATCAAGGGCAAGCCCGTGATCCACCACGATCGCAAATACCAGGTCATGACC
>NZ_JACRAW010000076.1 GCF_016213215.1 Bradyrhizobium sp.
AACATCGGCCTGATGAAGGCGGTCGACAAGTTCGAGTACCGCCGCGGCTACAAGTTCTCGACCTACGCCACGTGGTGGATCCGGCAGGCGATCACCCGCTCGATCGCCGACCAGGCGCGCACCATCCGCATCCCGGTGCACATGATCGAGACCATCAACAAGATCGTGCGCACCTCGCGCCAGATGCTCAACGAGATCGGCCGCGAGCCGACCCCGGAGGAGCTCGCCGAAAAGCTCGGCATGCCGCTGGAGAAGGTGCGCAAGGTCCTCAAGATCGCCAAGGAGCCGCTGTCGCTGGAGACGCCGGTCGGCGACGAGGAGGATTCGCACCTCGGGGATTTCATCGAGGACAAGAACGCGATCCTGCCCATCGACGCCGCGATCCAGTCGAACTTGCGCGAGACCACGACGCGCGTGCTCGCCTCGCTGACGCCGCGCGAAGAGCGCGTGCTGCGCATGCGCTTCGGTATCGGCATGAACACCGATCACACCTTGGAAGAAGTCGGCCAGCAGTTCTCGGTCACCCGCGAACGCATCCGCCAGATCGAAGCCAAGGCCCTCCGCAAGCTGAAGCATCCGTCGCGGTCAAGGAAGCTGCGGTCGTTCTTGGACAATTAGGAAGGCGCTGGGATTGGGCGTAGCGCCAAGACGGTTTAACGTGGCCACCAATTAGATTGGACGAAGCGGCGGGCCGAACTCCGCCGCTTTGATCTTTAAAGTTGTATTTTCCTGCCTCTCTCGATGCGCTATCGTCCTCCATAATGTCATACCACCGGGCAGACACGGTGGGCGAAAGCCCGCCGTTTCTTTTTTACTTCCCGGCTCTCGGCAAATTCTGCACAAACGCGCCCTTCTTTGACCGCGATCGCTGAGCACGTACCAGCCGTGCATCACACGTTCGACCAGAAGAGCGAAATCCACGAGTCAGCCCCCCGCATGTTGCGGGCGAGTGCCGCGGCGACCTGGCCACCACTTCGCCGGTTCATCGTCGGCGAATGGCGTCTGGGGCGATTCATGGCGCGGCGCCGGTCATCGGCGTGGCTTTACGAATTCCTTCGCTTCGGCATCAAGCAGGGGTGGGCGTGCCTGTTCGGCGGCATCGCGATCGCGTTGATGATTGCTACTTACCGGCTCTATCCGGCAACCGCACCGCTCGCGCGCTATGATTTCCTGTTTCTTTGCATGATCGCCGTTCAGCTCGCCTTGCTCGCGAGCCGCCTGGAGACGCTGGACGAAGCGAAGGTCATCGTGATCTACCATGTGGTCGGCACGGTGATGGAGATCTTCAAGACCTCGATGGGTTCATGGATCTATCCAGAGCCAAGCTTCTTCCGGATCAGCGGCGTGCCCCTGTTCACGGGGTTCATGTATTCCTGCATCGGCAGCTATCTGTGCCGCGCGTGGCGCCTGTTTGATTTCCGTTTTGGGCGCCATCCGTCGCGCCTGCCGCTCATTGCGCTGAGCGTTGCGATCTATCTCAATTTCTTTACGCACCACTACATGTCCGACCTGCGCGTCCTGCTCTTTGTCGCGGCGGCGCTGCTGTTCGGACGCACGACCATCTACTTCAAGGTCTGGGGCCATCACCGCTCGATGCCCCTGCTTCTCGGGCTGGTGCTGGTCTCGTTGTTCGTCTGGTTCGCCGAGAACATAGGAACCTACACGAAAATCTGGCTCTATCCGTCCCAGCAGCAGGCGTGGGCGTTGGTGTCGCCTGCCAAGTTTGGATCGTGGTTCCTGCTGCTCATCATCAGCTACACGTTGGTGAGCCTGATCAATGCGCCGCAGGCGATGATCGAGCCACAAGCAGCAAAGCCGATTTCGGACGAACCTGAGCGGAAGGCCGCGTAGCTCCGCACGCGCCTCGGCCGTGCGGGCGTCGCCGACGGAGGCCGATGCCAAATTAACGGCTATTTCTTCTTCGCGCCGACCCGGTCCAGCCTCTTGATCGCCAGCGGCGCGCGGCCGGATTTCTCGGCGATTTCGCGGTCCTGCTCCATGATATAGCCGCGGGCCGGTTCATCGCCGTCGAGGCCGCCGAGCAGCTCGGAAGGCACGCGCCGGTTGGAGCGTTGGCTGCCGTCCTCATAAACGACGTTGAAGAAGGCGAACTCGCCTTTGGGATTGGTCCCGGGTTTCTTGGCCATGGGCAGCTTGTCGTCGATAAGGGCGCTACTGTCAAAGCAAATAGCACCTCTTTCGGGTTTGACGTGCGCCCGGGATTGGTGCGCATCCGGCCGCGAGCAGGCCCAGGAGGAGCTTGCATGCCTCGGGATTCGAACCGGCGAAGTCGCTGGGACGACCCAACTGCAAGCAACCTGGCCTGCGACAGCAACACCCACTATCCTGGTCCTTCAATCGCCTCACGCCCTCCCGCAATGCCCATCCTCCTCCTCCACAACCTCCTGACCATCGCCGCCAATGCGCTGCCGGTGTACGGCCTGTTCTATCTCGGCGTCGATTCGTTTCAGGTGCTGATGCTGTATTGGATGGAGACCGCGATTGTCGGCTTCTGGATGGTGCTGACGCTGGCGCGGCTGCCGGAATCGATGCTCGGCGCGATCAAGGTCAACGGCCAGACGCGGCGGGCGACAAACAAGGATCTGGTCGAACTGTTCGGCATGGTCGTCCTCGGCTTCATGGCCGTGCACCTCTTGTTCCTGTGGGTGCTGTTTTCCGGCGACTGGCCGCGCAAGCTGACCGGTCCCGGCAGCTTCGTTCACGAATTCATCGTCGCGTCCGGCGCGTGGGCGCCGCTCGTCTTGATGTTCGTGGCCGGGTTTTTCAGGTTCTGTGCCTCGCCGGCGCGCCCGCGCCTTGTCGATGACATCGAAGCACGGCTCACCCCGAACAGACGGCGCGCGCAGGCCTCAGCCAAGTCCGAATCAGCCGAGTCCGAAGACGGCGTGGCGCCGGTGGTCGCGGGTACGCTCGGCCGCATCGTCATGATGCAGGTCGGCATCATCCTTGGAGCGATGCTGGTCCGCGCCTATGGCTATGGCAGCCAGACGCCGCTTCTCATCTTCATCGGATTGAAGACGCTGTTCGAGATGCGACGCCGTTGAGGTCTGCTCCCTCTCCCCGCAAGCGGCAGGGCGATTGCATATGACGCTATGGAGGCTGTGAACGGCGCGGCCTCATGGTTCGAGACGCGCCCTAAGCTGCGCTCCTCACCATGAGGGTCCCATATTTCGCCGCGAAACAAGACCTCATCCTGTTCAGAGGGTGTGAATCTTCTGAGTTTGCGACGTTCCAACCCTCATGGTGAGGAGCGCCGAAGGCGCGTCTCGAACCATGAGGCCCGGACCCGGGCCTTCATCCTTCGAGACGCTTGCTTCGCAAGCTCCTCAGGATGAGGAGATACGGCTCGCGCCTTGAGGAGCCCGCTGAAAGCGGGCGTCTCGAAGGATGGCCGCAAAGAAACTGCCACCAAGTTCGTTTTCAAATGCGATAGCCCTGCCGCTTGCGGGGCGAGGTGAGCGGAGTGCGTCATTGCAAAGCTTTCTTCTGTTACCCGTGCTTCCGCCTCACCTTCAGCCTCGCCAGCCGCAATCGGCGTCCGCCGCGCGGGCTGTCGTCGTCCGGTCGGCCGCCGACGGTCATGATGGCGGTGCCCATCGCCGCCGAGCCGAAGGTGATGAGGAAGGAGCCGAGCAGGAGGAAGATTGCAACTCCGGGGGCGCGGTCGGCGAGGATCAGATCGCGGATGCCGCCCGGGTTGAGCAAGAGCAGTCCGCCGACCAGCAGCACGGCGACAGCGGCGCCGGCCGCGAGGTTGATCGCGAGCAGACGAAACAGCGGCACGCGCAGGATGGCGAAGCGGGACGGTGGTTGCGTTGTGTCCGGCATGTCGATGGCCTCACGCACTCCCCGGTGCTCAGCCTATCACTCAGGTGCTGGGCTTCAACATTAAAGCTGCCGACGTTTCCTCCGTCATTCCGGGGCGGCCCGAAGGGCCGAACCCGGAATCCATCGCGCAACAGGCGATGCGGACAAATGGATTCCGGGCTCGGCCCTTCAGGCCGCCCCGGAATGACGGTGCGGAAAGATGGCGCGTCTCACGCCGCCGGCGCGAACGGCGATCCGCCGGCGGCGCGCTGGCTCGCGATCATGCTGCGCCACAGCGCGGCGATGCTCTGCTGCGTTTCCGGCGCGATCAGGCAATGGCCCTCATTGTCGAAGCCGCAGAAGCGCGCCGAAGGATCGTTGCGCACCTTGGCAAAGGCCTGGTTGATCATGTCGAGGCATTCCATCACTTCGCCGACGTTGTCGAGCGAGGCGTGGTGCAGGATGTCGATCAGGCGGAAGGCCATCACCGGCGGCTGGCCGTACGAAACGCCGGGGCGGCCGAACTCGAAGTACACGTGGACCGCCGGCAGCACGCCCTGGATCCGGGCGAGCACTTTGGTCGCTTCCTCCTCGCTGCAGGCGACGAGATGGGCGGCTTGCGGCGGCGGCGCGCTCGCGCTTTGCGCGGCAAGTCCCAGAGAGGAGATGACCTGCTGCTCGATCCATTGGCGGACCGGGGCCGGCGCGTTGCGGATCTGATCCGAGGTCAGGGTAATTCCGATCATGTCGGCTCTCCTTTGGCGCGCAGTCTAGGAAGGCGGGTCAAGAGCATATTGACGCGGATCAAACGGGATTGCGGTCGGTCACGGCTTACACTTTTGACGGGCGTGCGGTTCTTGGGCATGATCGCGGCCCGCTTCGTTCCACTCTTCCTGAGGATTTCGGCATGCTAAGGATGGGTCTGGCCGCATTTGGTGCGGTGTTGCTTGCTTGCGGATCGGCGCAGGCCGCGCGCTGCGGCGGTGATTTCAACAGCTTCATCTCCAGCATGGCAGCGGAGGCGCAGGCGGCCGGCATCTCGCCGGGCGTCGCCAGCGCGGCGCTGTCCGGGGTGACCGAGGACGGCAACGTGCTCGCCTTCGACCGGCGCCAGCGCTACACCTTCAACAAGACCTTCGAGCAGTATGTCTCGACCCGCGTCGGCCCGGGCCGCATCAACGGCGGGCGCGCCATGCTGCAGCGTCATGCCGCGCTGCTGGCGCGCATCGAGCAGCGTTTCGGCGTGCCGCGGCACATCCTGGTCGCGATCTGGGGCCTGGAGAGCGACTTCGGCAAGGGCGACACGGGCAAGCTGCCGGTGATCCGCACCCTGGCGACGCTGGCGCACGACTGCCGCCGTTCCGAACTGTTTCAGGGCGAGCTGCTGGCCGCGCTGAAGATCGTGCAGCGCGGCGACCTGTCGCTGCGCGACATGGTCGGCGCCTATGCCGGCGAGATCGGGCAGACCCAGTTCCTGCCCTCGTCCTACATCAAGTACGGTGTCGACTTCGACGGCGACGGCCGTGTCGATCTGCGGCGCAGCGTCGCCGACGTGCTGGCCTCGACCGCGAACCTCTTGCACACCAGCGGCTTCAAGATGGGTGCGTCCTATGACGAAGGCTCTGCCAACTTCGAGGCCATGCGCGAGTGGAACCGCGCCCGGATCTACCGCAAGACCATTGGCTACTTTGCCGATCGCCTGATCGGGCAGTGACGGCACCTTTCATCGCGGTGAAGCACTTCGCGCGCCACGCTCTCACCGGTCATGCCCCGGCCATGACGATGTTGATGCCGGTGTAGCGACCTACTCTCATCGTCATCGTCGGCGAAAGCGGGACGATCCAGTATTCCAGAGACAGGAATGGCCGCATCTGCGCGCGATAAGTTCCGGCGCGGGCGCGCGCACCGACGCCGTTTGCGGCCCTCGCCACCGTAATGACGCGGATCACGGTCATGCTGGTCCATTGATGAGGATCAAAGTGATGTCTACTTGTTGATAGAAGATCAAATCAAAGATCCGGCGCGAGCAGCGAGGGAACAGCTATCGCCCGTGATGGAAGAGTTCCTCAATTTTTCACTGGGAACCGAACCATTCAGCGGTTTCATTTTTAACCCATGACGCTTTTCGGAAGTGTCATCGTCAGGAGACCGAGCATGGCACAGGCAAGCCCGTTTCGCGCCACCGCGCTGGTCGTGGAGAATGACCCTGCCCAGCGGGACATGCTCTGCCTGCTGCTCGAGGAAAGTGGTTACGACGTGATCCAGTGCGAGAGCGCGGAAGAGGCGGCGCGCGTGCTCGAGCAGGATGGCGACACGGTCTGCTTCCTCATGACCGACGTGCAGCTCGCCGGCCCGATGGATGGCGTCGAACTCGCCTACCTCGCCAAGGAGTGCAACCCGAGGCTTGACGTCGTCGTCACCTCCGGTCGCCCGCTGGCGCACGAACTGCCGGATGGCGCGAAATTCTGGCCCAAGCCGTGGGCGCCACTGGACGTGCTGCGCGAAGCCGAGATCGCCGCCCAGCTGTCGTGATGGCCGCGGACCGCCGCTTTCGCGAGGCCGCACGGAATGATAATGACAGGGCATGTCGTGGTCCTTCCTCATCACCTCGCTAATCGTGATCGTCTCGCCCGGCACCGGCGTTCTCTATACGCTGGCCGCTGCGCTGGCGCGGGGATCGCGCGCTAGTATCGCCGCGGCTTTCGGCTGCACGCTCGGCATCATCCCGCACATGGCGGCCGCCATGTTTGGCCTCGCTGCCGTGCTCCATGCCAGCGCAGTCGCCTTTGCCGTGCTCAAATGGTGCGGCGTCGCCTATCTGCTCTACATGTCCTGGCAGGCCGTGCGCGAGAGCGGCGCGCTGGCCGTGGCCGGGCATATCAGGGAACGCTCGGCGGGCCGGGTGATCGCTACCGGCTTCCTGATCAACATCCTCAATCCGAAGCTCTCGATGTTCTTCCTCGCCTTCCTGCCGCAGTTCATCTCGGCGGACGAGGCAAGCCCGCTGGCGCGGATGCTGGAGCTGAGCGGATGGTTCATGGCGATGACGTTCGTGGTGTTCGTGATCTACGGCCTGTTTGCCGCGGGCGTCCGCGAGCATGTGATCGCGCGGCCGAAAGTGATGCAGTGGCTGCGCCGCAGCTTTGCCGCCGGATTCGCCGTCCTCGGCGCCAGGCTGGCGTTCGCCGAGCGCTAGGGGGCCCTGCACGCCGGCGGTTCGGCGGCCGGGCAGATGCGGTCAGCTGAAACAGAAAAGGCGGGCCGATGCCCGCCGCTTCAAATGACCTGCAACTATGTGGGAGCCCGGGCGGAGCGCGGCTCCACCCGGGCGAGAACAAGAAGGGTTACTTCTTCTTGGCCTTCTTCGCCTTTTTCGCCTTTTTCGCCTTCTTCGCTTTCTTAGCCATAGTATCCTCTCAGGGTTTAATGGATTGAACGCGATACAGAGGCATGCGGGCGGAGGGCCGACCTCGCAATATCCCCGATAGCAAACTCAGCAGATTCGCGGCGCGCTGCATTACGTCGTCACTTCGCCGTCATTCGTTATCCACAGCTGTTATGCGCTTTTTGGCGAGTTTTGCCTCGCAAGGCACGTCGGCCGCGCCGCGGCACGCCTCGCTTGCATCGTTACGTCCTGCTTAACCATGCCGGATTCCGCGCGCCGTATTTAACAATCCAAAACCAAAGCCTGTCTTTCATGAATCGCGGTGAGACTCGGTTAAGCGCGACCGGCCTACGCTGCCCTGCAAGAATACGGGGCGCCTTAGTCAAACAGAGGGGACGGGACCATACGGTTCCTGGGGATGAGACGATGTTGAACGTACCGACATTATGGACGGTGTTCGTCATCAACTTCCTCGCGCTTGGCCTGATCTGGGCCTACGTGATGCGGTCCTATCCCAAGCTTGAGGCGGCGCGGTTCTGGACCGCTTCCGCCTTCACCGCCGCAGCCGGCGCGATGATCTCGATGGGCCGCCTCGCGGTCGAATCTTTGCTGCCGTTGCTCGCCGGCGGCGCCACCATGATCCTGGCCGCCTGCCTTGCCGCTATGGGCATCAAGCGCTTCTACGACCGCCCGACCTCGTGGCGGAGTGCGATCCTGATCATCGGCGCGAGCATCGGGGCCACCGCCTTCTTCGCGTTCGTCTATGACAGCATGCCCCTGCGCGTGCTGTCCTATTCGGCGGGCCAGGCGCTGCCGCTGGTGCTGACGCTGAAACTGCTTCTTGCTCCGGCGGAGGGACGCGTCAATCACGGCGCCCGTCTTGCCGGCATCGTCGCCGCCCTGATCGTCGGCATTTACGGAATGCGGACGATCGGCAATTTCTTCGGTGCTGATTTCTCGATCCTCAGCGGCGGTATGGCGCCCTCGTTCCTGGTGCTGGCGATGCTGTTCCTGAGCATGGCCTTGAACTTCGGCTTCCTGCTGATGGTGATGGACCGGCTGCGCAACGAGGTCGCCGAGCTCGCGCTGATGGACGACCTAACCGGGGTCGCCAACCGGCGCCGCCTGGTGCAGCGCCTGACCGAGGAATGCGCCCGATCGCAGCGCAGCGGCGAGCCGTTCGCGCTGCTCGTGATCGATCTCGACGGCTTCAAGGCCGTCAACGACACCCACGGTCATGCCGCCGGCGATGCCTGCCTGCAATATTTCACGCTGATGGCGCAGACCCGGCTGCGCAAGAGCGACATGCTGGCGCGCACCGGGGGCGACGAGTTCTGCATCGTGCTGCCTTCCTCGACCGTGCGCGAAGGGGCCATGATCGCGCGGCGGGTGGTCGATGTCTGCCGCCAGGATGCGGCGACCTGCGTCGGCAACGACATTCCCATCGCGGTCTCCATCGGGGTGGCGCAATGGACCAAAGAGATCGGCGATTTCCCGGACCGGCTGATGGCCTGCGCGGACCAGGCGCTCTATGACGCCAAGAAGAAGGGCAAGAACGGCTATGCCGTCTACGATCCCGCGCCCGCGCTGGTACCGGAGCTCGCGGCCGAGGACGGCGCGACGGCCGCGGATCCCACCTCGGTCGAGCGCAGATGCGCCTGACGTGCTAATACTGCGACGTCCACCGGACCCCGCAACATGAGCCTTCGCCTGATGGTAGCGGCGCTCGCCGCCGCCGTGTCCTTCTCGTCGGCATCGGCGCAGAACGCTTATCTTTCCGCCATCGCGCGCTCGTCGGGCACGCCCGATATTCCGGGCCTCAAGGTCGTCTGGCTCGCGCCGTGGGGCGATGTGGCGAAGGCGCATGCCTGGCGCAACATCATCGTGCACCAGACCGAGGGGCCGGCGGGTTCGGCGCGCATTGGCGCGCTGGAGCAGTCGAAGAACCCGACCCGGCGGGGCGTGACGGTGTGGGTGGAGACCGACGGCACGGTCTACTGGGCGGTCGCCGAAAATCTCGTTCCGACCCATGGCGACGGCGCCAACCGCAACGACAACAAGTACATCAACAACGCCTCGACCTATCGCCAGGTGGTCCGGGACAATTCGATCGGCGTGGAATTCGCCGGCAATTATCCCGACGTGGCGAAAGGGCCGACCGAAGCGCAGATCGCGGCCTGGCGCATTCTCGTGCGCGTGCTTCGCGCGCGCTATAACATCCCCCTCGATCGCGTCTACGCGCACAACTGGATCGACTACAAGGATGCGCGCTATTGCGAAGGCTGCGAGCTTGCGACCCTGGCGCGGCAAGGGGGAGAGTAGGGCTGCCGAAGCGGGATGAATCCTGCTCGCCCTCGGTTGGGCGGCACGCCCGATATCGCTAGCCCCGCAAGCTGCAGGGCGATCTCATATGACGCTATGGAGGCTGTGAATGGCGCGGCCTCATGGTTCGAGACGCGCCCTAAGCGGCGCTCCTCACCATGAGGGTCCAATATTTCGCCGCGAAACAAGACCTCATCCTGAGGAGCCCGCTGAAAGCGGGCGTCTCGAAGGATGGCCGCGAAGAAACTGCCA
>NZ_JACRAW010000078.1 GCF_016213215.1 Bradyrhizobium sp.
CCAGGCGACCGTATCACCGTGAAGGCGCTCAAGGCGACGCGGATGATGTTTCTCGGCGGCGATGCGCTGGAAGGCCCACGCCACATCTGGTGGAATTTCGTCTCCTCCAGCAAGGAGCGGATCGAGGAGGCCAAACAGGACTGGAAAACCGGTCGCTTTGCCCCGATTCCCCAAGAACACGAGTTCATTCCGCTGCCGGACTAGGCTATCTCCCTCCTTGCTATCTCGCGCCAGCGCGGGACGATTCCCTGCTAAGGTCCTTTTGCCATGACCGCCATGCTCGCCAGCGACCTGCCCCTGCCCCGCATCGGACGCGGCAAGGTGCGCGATATCTATGCGGCCGGCGACGACCGCGTGCTGCTCGTTGCGACCGATCGCGTCAGCGCCTTCGACGTCGTCATGGCCGAGACCATCCCGATGAAGGGCGCGGTGCTGACCCAGATCAGCGCCTTCTGGTTCAACGAACTGGAAGGCGTCGTGCCGCATCACGTGATCAGCGCCAATGCGGACGAGATCATCGAGCAGGTCCCGGCATTGAAGGGGCATCGCGGCGAAATCCTCGGCCGCGCCATGCTGTGCCGGGCTACCAGCGTGTTTCCGATCGAATGCGTGATCCGCGGCTATCTTTCCGGCTCCGCCTGGAAGGAATATGCCGCGCACGGAACGCTCGCCGGCGAGAAGCTGCCGGCGGGGCTGGTCGAGAGCTGCAAGCTGGAGCCTGCGATCTTCAGCCCGGCCACCAAGGCCGAGACCGGTCATGACGAGAACATCACGATCGCGCGCATGCGCGAGATCGTCGGCGAGGATATCGCTTATACGCTGGAGAGCATGACGCGCGCGGTCTACACGCTCGGCGAAGAGCTCGCCCGCGAGCAGGGCATCATCATCGCAGACACCAAGTTCGAATTCGGCCGCGACAAGGCAGGCCGCATCATCCTGATCGACGAGGTGATGACGCCGGACAGTTCGCGGTTCTGGGCGGTGGATGCCTACAAGCCCGGCCGGCCGCAGCCGAGCTTCGACAAGCAGCCCCTGCGCGATTATCTCGACGCCGAGCGCCGCGCCGGCCGCTGGAACGGCGAGGCGCCGCCACCGCCCCTGCCGGCCGAGGTCGTGGACGCCACCAGCAAGCGCTATCTGGAAGCCTACCGGCGGATCACCGGCCGCGAGCTGAAGATCGCGTAGGCTGGCGCCGCAAAGCGAAGCACTCCTGCGTCTCTCCGCGACTCGGGCTGGATTGCTTCGGTCGCTGCGCTCCTTGCAATGACGGCGGCCCCCTTATACCCCCGCCATCATCACGTACTTGATCTCGACATATTCCTCGATGCCGTGATGCGAACCTTCGCGGCCGAGGCCGCTCTCTTTCACGCCGCCGAACGGCGCGACCTCGGTGGTGATCAGCCCGGTGTTGACGCCGACCATGCCCGATTCCAGCGCTTCCGCAACGCGCCAGACACGGCCGAGATCACGCGCGTAGAAGTAGGACGCGAGCCCGAACGGCGAGGCATTGCACATCGCGATCACGTCGGCCTCATCCCTGAAGCGGATCACCGGCGCGAGCGGCCCGAAGGTTTCCTCCTGCGAAACCAGCGAGTCCGGCTTCACGTCGGAGAGCACCGTCGGCTCGAAGAACGTGCGGCCGAGCGCGTGGCGCTTGCCGCCGGTGACGACCCTGGCGCCGCGCTTGATAGCATCGGCAATGTGCCGCTCGACCTTCTCGACCGCTTCCATGGTGATGAGCGGGCCCTGCGTGACGCCGGCCTCTGTACCGTCGCCGATCTTCATCGCCGCAACCTTGCTGGAAAGCCTCTGCACGAACTCGTCGTAGATCTTGTCCTGCGCGTACATGCGGTTGGCGCACACGCAGGTCTGCCCCATGTTGCGATATTTCGAGACGATCGCACCCTCGACCGCCGCATCGATGTCGGCGTCGTCGAATACGATGAATGGCGCATTCCCGCCGAGCTCGAGGCCGAGCTTCTTCACCCCGACGGAGGCCTGCCTGTAAAGGATCTTGCCGACCTCGGTCGATCCGGTGAAGCCGACGAACCGCACCGCCGGGTGCTCGCACAGCACCTTGCCGATCGGCGGCGCATCGCCGGTGATGATGTTGAACACGCCCTTGGGCACGCCGGCCTTCTCGGCGAGCACGGCCAGCGCGAGCGCGGAAAGGGGCGTCTCGTTGGCCGGCTTGAGCACGACGGTGCAGCCGGCCGCCAGCGCCGGCGACACCTTGCGGGTGATCATTGATGAGGGGAAATTCCACGGCGTGATGGCGCCGCACACCCCGATCGGCTGCTTGATCGCCAGGAGTCGCGCATCCGGGCGCTGGCTGGGAATGGTCTCGCCATAGACGCGCCTGGCTTCCTCGGCGAAAAACTCGACATAGGCGCCGCCGATATCGACCTCGCCCAGCGCCTCGGCGAGCGGCTTGCCCTGCTCGGAGGTGAGAATCAGCGCCAGGTCCTCGCGGTTGGCGATGATCAGCTCGTACCATTTGCGTAAGGTGTTGGAGCGCTGCTTGGCGGTAAGCCTGGCCCAGGCGGGGAACGCCCGCTCGGCGGCTTCGACCGCACGCACAGCATCAGCCGCGCCCATCTGGGCCACTTTGCCGAGTTCGACGCCCGTTGCCGGGTTGACCACGGCAAGTTCGGGCGTGCCGACCCAGGCGCCGTCGACATAGCAGCGGTCGCGCAGCAGTGAGGGATCGTTCAGGCGGTCGCGCAGGCTCTGCTGGGAGCCTTGCGAAGCGCGTGCGGCGGCGGTCGGGGTCATGGCGTGCTCCTCGAATTCAAGGCTGGTCAAACCAACTATAGGCTCAACCGGCCCTCAATGCACCGGACCCCAACGCGCAGCAGCTCCAAGCGATCCGCGGGCAGCTTAAGCAGTCCTTTCAGGCCGCGCCGCTCATATAGGTGTCGCGCCGGCCGATCATGCGGTCGGCCGCGGCCTTGGCATCCGCCTTGGTCGACGTCGCGCAGGTGCGATATTCGAGTGGCGGCGGCGGATTGGTGTCGCGCCGGCCAAACCAGGATCTGGTGCGCACAGGCAACAAGGACAGCGCCTGCGCCACATTGTCGACGGCGCCGAAGGCATACAGCGCGCCGGAACCGGCAACCCGCACCTCATAGATGCCCGGCGAGATCGGCGCTTCGATATTCTCGCTCCGTCCGGGACGGGGGTATCGCTTCCATTCACTCCATGTCGAGATCATCATCATCCCCTCGCGGCGCGTTGCGCCGCAAACATTGGCATTAATTCTAAATCCGGCCGTCTGGCCCGGTTCTGAACGCCTTAACGCACAACGATGTTTCAAGAGGCAGTGCAGGCGCCAAACATATCCTGCCGCGCCGATTCGGGTCACGCGTCGAGCGGCCTGTATCCACCGCAGATTGTGCGGCGGAGTGTTGCAGTTCCGTGTTGCCGTCGAATTCGTCCGTCGGCCGCGCAAAGCCAGATCACGACATCGCGACCGGACGTATCGCTGAACATGGGATGCTTGCCGGGCGCTCGTTGCCGGAGGAAGATCGGCGCCTTCCAAGAAACGATCAGGAGGAAACGCATGCAGAGCCAGGCTCAGATCGATCAGCTCCTGCGTCAGAAGACCGATGCCGGAGAGATCCCCGGCATTGTCGCTGTCGCCGCCAGCGGCGATGACGTCCTCTATGAAGGCGCCTTCGGAAAGCGCGATCTTTCCAAGGACGATGCCATGACCGCCGACAGCGTGTTCTGGATCGCGTCGATGACAAAGGCGGTCACGACCGCGGGCGCGATGCAGCTCGTCGAACAGGGCAGGCTTTCGCTCGACGAGCCGATCGGCACCGTGCTGGCCGATCTTGCCTCGCCCCAGGTGCTGGAGGGATTCGACGCCAGCGGCGCGCCGAAGCTGCGCCCGGCGAGAAGCCCGATCACGCTGCGCCAGCTCATGACCCACACCGCCGGCTTCTGCTACGACATGTGGAACGGCGACATGGCGCTCTATCTCGAGAGGGCAGGTATTCCGGCGATCACCACCTGCAAGGACGACGCGCTCAGGACACCGATCACGAGCGACCCCGGCACACGCTGGGAGTACGGCACCAACATCGACTTCGTCGGCAAGGCCATTGAGGCTGCAAGCGGCAAGCGTCTCGATGCCTACCTGCGCGACAATTTGATCGCGCCGCTCGGGATGAACGACACCAGCTTCAGGATCTCCGAGTCCCAGCGACAGCGCCTGGTCGGCATGCATGCAAGAAGCCCGGACGGCACGCTGGCGCCGATTCCGTTCGAGCTGGAGCAGGAACCGGAATTCCACATGGGCGGCGGCGGTCTCTACTCGACCGCAGGCGACTACATCAAGTTCACGCAGATGATACTCAACGAAGGTCGCGGCAACGGCGCCCAGGTGCTCGAGCCCGAGACGGTGGCGCTGATGGCACGGAACCATATCGGCGATCTCAACGTGACCAAGATGACTTCGGTCGCGCCGATGTACACGAACGACGTCGATCTCTTCCCGGACCAGGTGAAGAAGTGGGGCCTCAGCTTCCTGATCAATACCGCCACCACGCCGGAGGGCCGCAGTCCCGGCAGCCTCGCCTGGGCGGGCCTCGCCAACACCTATTACTGGATCGACCCCTCGCGCGATGTGACCGGCGTGATCCTGATGCAGGTGCTGCCCTTCGCCGACAACCACTGCCTCGACGCCTTCTCCGGCTTCGAGCGCGGTGTTTACAGCGGACTCGATGCTGGCAGCGGCCAGAGAGCCGCGTAAACGCGGTGCCTGCATTCGACATCCGTCATGGCCGGGCTTGCACGCCCGGCGCAGCCTTGGCGTAGCCGGCGGCGGCGAGAGGCGGTATCTTACACCGCCAGCCCGTTCTGCCCGGCCAGTTCCTTCAGCGAGGTCTGCGGGCGGGCACCGATGTGCTGGATCACTTCGGCGGCGGCGAGGCCGCCGAGGCGGCCGGCCGTCTCATAGCCGAGGCCGCGGGCGAGACCGAACAGGAAACCGGCCGCGAAGAGATCACCGGCGCCGGTGGTGTCCATCACCTCCTCGACCGCGAACGCCGGCACCGCAATCTGCACCTCCGTCGAGGTCACCATGCAGCCCTTCTCGCTGCGGGTGACGACGCCGAGACCGACATCGTTGCGCAGCTGCCTGAGAGCGGTGTCGAAGTCGGACGTCTGGTACAGCGAATGCAGCTCGGCCTCGTTGGCGAACACGAGGTCGACGGTGCCGCTGCGCATCAGGGACAGGAATTCATCGCGGTAGCGATCGACGCAGAACGAATCCGACAGCGTGAGCGCGACCTGCCGCCGCGCGCCGTGCGCAATCGCGGCTGCCTTGACGAAAGCCTCCTTGGCGTTCTTCGGATCCCACAGATAACCCTCGAGATAGACGATGCGTGACGCCTCGATCTCGGCCGGATCGATGTCGGCGGGCGACAGGTCCTGCGCCGCGCCGAGATACGTGTTCATGGTGCGCTCGCCATCCGGCGTCACCAGGATGTAGGAGCAGCCGGTAGCGGGACCGTCGGCGGCAGCTTGTGTCTTGAACGAAACGCCGGCGGCGCGAATGTCGTGGGCATAGAGTCGCCCGATCTGATCGTCCTTCACCTTGCCGACATAGGCCGCGCGTGCGCCGAGACTGGCGATTCCGACAATGGTATTTGCCGCCGAGCCGCCCGACATTTCCGTCGCCGGCCCCATGTCCTGATAGATGGCCGCCGCGCGCGCCTCGTCGATCAGCGCCATGCTGCCTTTGGTCATGCCATGTTTGGCGAGAAAATTCTCGTCAGTCCTGACCAGCACGTCGAACAGCGCGTTGCCGATGCCCAGAACGTCATATTTAGCGTCAGCCATTCACCTTGATCCCGTTGCACAATTGCGGTTGCGGAAAATCAGCTCCAAATCAGCCTGAAACAAGTCAGCCTGAAGACAGGTCAGCCTCAGCCTGAAGCAAGCCGGCCTCAAGGAACGTGCCGCGGGGCCTATCACGCCGGCCAAAGACGGGCAAGCAACCGCGGGGGCAGACGCGTTTTCTCAACTCGAACCGGTCCCCATTTCGCTCGAAAACGCTACTCTTGTTTTCGCGCGCTTTCTTGACGCAAAACGTCACCACCCCGCACAAAACCGCTATAGTGATGCACGTCCAATGATCCGCTCCTTCCTCACCGTCTCGACCGGCACGCTGGCCTCGCGGCTGGCAGGATTCGTTCGCGATTCGCTGATTGCGGCCATGCTCGGCACGGGCCCGGTGGCGGATGCGTTTCTCGCCGCCTTCCAGCTCATCAACGTGGCGCGGCGGCTATTGAGCGAAGGCGCGCTGAACGCAGCCCTGGTGCCCGCCTGGCTGCGCGTTCGCCGCAGCGAGGGCCCCAACGCGGCGGCCGCCTTCGCTGGTCGCGTGCTCGGCACGCTCTCTGTGATCCTGATCCTCGCCTCGATCCTGATCGGCCTGTTGATGCCGCAGGTCATTACCGTGCTGGCGCCGGGTTTTGCAGGACGCGACACGCTCGATCTGGCCGTGGCCGATGCGCGGCTGATGCTGCCCTATCTCGCCTTTGCCGGTCCGGTCACCGTGCTCATGGCGCTGCTCAACGCGGAAGGGCGGGTTGCGCTCACGGCATTCTCGCCAGTCCTGTTCAACATCGCACTGATCGCGGCCGTCGCTGTGCTGCTGGTACTTCGCACTGACGCGACCTCCGCAGCCTGGCTACTGGCGGCCACCGTCGGGCTTGCCGGGGGATTGCAGTTGATGGTCCTGCTGGCGCAACGCAGTGCGCGTCTGGCAACGCCCTTGCGCATATCGTTGGGTTCGCAGATGCGCACCTTTCTTGCACGGGCCATCCCGGGCATGCTCGCGAGCTCCTCGCCGCAATGGCTGATGGTGGCCGGCGCAATCATCGCATCCTCTACACCCTCGGCGGTGTCGTGGCTTTACTTCGCCAACCGCCTGATCGAGCTGCCGCTCGGCATCGTCGGCGTTGCCATGGGCACGGTGCTCGTGCCCGAACTGACAAGGGCGGTCGGCGAGGCCGACAAGCGTGCGATTGCACACGCGGAGTCGCGCGCGCTCGAGCTCGCGGCCGGGCTGGCGCTGCCGGCGATGATCGGGTTGATCGCGCTCTCTGAACCGATCGTACGCCTGCTGTTCGAGCACGGCGCGTTCGGCGAAAGCGACAGCGCGGCCACGGCGCACGCACTGGCATGGCTTTCGCTCGGGCTGCCGGCCCATGTGCTGATCAAGGCGCTGGCGCCGGCCTTCTATGCCCGCCACGACACGCTCACGCCTCTGATCGCCACCGCTATCGGCGTTACGGCCGCGATCGTTCTCGCTATTCCGCTCGGCCATTTCTTCGGCGCTCCCGGCATCGCCGCCAGCATCGCCGGCGGGGCATGGAGCAGCGCGCTCTACCTCATCAGGCAGGGCGGCGCGAGTTTCGGCTTCTCGATCGACGACGCGGCATTCCGTCGACTGCCGCGGATCGCGATCGCCGCATCGATCATGGGCGTACCATTGTGGTTGACCATGGGGCTTGCGCCGGCCGGCAGCCATGGCCTGTTCCAGCTGGCCGTTCTGTGCGCGCAGATATCCGGGGCCATCCTAATCTATGGCTTACTCCTCCGCCTGCTCGGCGTGGCCGCCTGGCGCGACGCGGTTAACGCCATCCGACGGCCCGCATCACTTAAGTGAGTAAGCGATGGCTTAGGCCGCGAGTTCGATAACCTTTCCCCATCGGGGAGAGGTCGATTTGCGCAGCAAATCGGGTGAGGAGGGTTCAGGTCGACGAGAGAGCGCAACCCCTCAGCCGGGCCTTCGGCGCGACCTCTCCCTACGGGAGAGGTTTGACACCGTCGATGGCGCAAGAGATTGACCCTATCTCATCACGGCTCCTGGGCCAGCGAATTGCCCTTGACGGCGCGCGGCGCCTGTTGGAAACGACGGCCCACACCGGCTTCCGCGGGAAGAGCTTGCCATGGCATTTACTGAACTGGTTTTTTCGGGCGTCCAGCCGACGGGCAATTTGCACCTCGGCAACTACCTCGGCGCCATCGTCAACTTCGTAAAGATGCAGGAGACGCATAACTGCATCTATTGCGTTGTGGACATGCATGCGATCACGCAGGGCGTGGATGTCTGGGGCGGCCCCACCGAGCTGGCGCGCAACACCAGGGAAGTGACTGCGGCCTTCATCGCCGCCGGAATCGATCCCAAGAAGCATATCGTCTTCAACCAGAGCCAGGTGGCCGGACACGCCGAGCTCGCCTGGATCTTCAACTGCGTCGCCCGCGTCGGGTGGCTGAACCGCATGACGCAGTTCAAGGAGAAGGCCGGCAAGGACCGCGAGAACGCGTCCATCGGGCTGTACGATTATCCGGTGCTGATGGCCGCCGACATCCTGCTCTACCGCGCCACTCATGTCCCTGTCGGCGAGGACCAGAAGCAGCATCTCGAATTGTCACGCGACATCGCACAGAAGTTCAACAACGACTTCGCCGATTCCATCCGCCGCAGCGGGTTCGATGATGGACTGTTCTTCCCGCTGCCGGAGCCGCTGATCATGGGACCCGCGACGCGGGTCATGAGCTTGCGCGACGGCACGAAGAAGATGTCGAAGTCGGACGCCTCGGACTATTCGCGCATCAATCTCACCGACGATGCCGACGCGATCGCGCAGAAGATTCGCAAGGCCAAGACCGATCCGGAACCGCTGCCCAGCGAGGAAAAGGGACTGGAAGCCAGGCCCGAGGCCGACAATCTCGTCGGCATCTTTGCCGCGCTGTCCGCCCGCAGCAAGCAGGACGTGCTGCGAGAGTTCGGCGGCGGGCAGTTCTCCAGCTTCAAGAACGCGCTGGTGGAACTGTGCGTCTCGAAGCTCTCGCCGATTGCCGGCGAGATGAAGCGGCTGGTCGCCGATCCCGCCTACATCGACCGGGTGCTGATCGACGGCGCTGACCGCGCCCGGGCCCTGGCGGACCAGACCATGACGAAAACGAAAGATATCGTCGGGTTCATCCGTGGGCAAACGGGGCCGTGGTAGCTACTCAGGTACGACGGTCGCTCCCGTCGAACACTGGTTAGCTGAGTCACCTCTCCCCAAGCCGGGGAAGCTGTGGCACCATATGCTTTGTGCGCCCTTGATCACCCGGGCGCAGCACCGGGACATGCATGACCACCCAGCGACAATGCTTCGAGCCGGGTCACAGGCCGAAATGCCTGGTCATCGTTGACGACACTGCCGAATGGGACCGCGCGGTGTATTACGCGAGCCGCTGGGCCAAGCGCGCCGGCGGTGGCGTGGTGATGCTGCGCATCATCGAAACCGAGGACCAGAACCAGGAATGGCTGGGGGTTGCAAACATCATGCGCGCCGAGGCGCTGGAGGAGGCCAACGCCGCGCTCGACCGCGCCGCCGGGCGGGCTAACGGCATTGCCGCGATCACGCCTGAGCGCGTGATTCGCGAGGGGGACGCGATGGATCAGATCCTCGACGTCATCGACAAGGATCCCGACATCGCCATGCTGGTGCTGGCGGCCAATCCGGGACCCGAGGGCCCGGGCCCGCTCATCACCCTCCTCGCGAATGAAGTGGGGACCTTCCCGATTCCCCTCACGATCATTTCCGGAGAGTTGAGCGATGCGGCGATCGATGCACTGTCGTAGTGCGGCGCGGCTCTTCACCCTCCCTGAAGGGGGAGGTTGAAGAGGAACTGCCGTAACATCATGATATTAAAAAGGAACCTGGTACCGCCCCTTGACCGTGCGTTTGCCGTTGCCATCTGCTAGGGAATACCCTCACGCGCCGGCCTTGAACCGGCGACGTTCGGAGAAAATCATGTTCATCCAGACCGAAGCCACCCCCAATCCCGCCACCCTCAAATTCATTCCCGGCCGCATCGTGCTCGATGCCGGCACCGTGGAATTTTCCTCCCGCGAAGCCGCCGCCCGCTCCCCGCTTGCCGAGAGGCTGTTCGAGGTGCCCGGCGTGTCCGGCGTGTTCTATGGAAGCGATTTCATCACCGTGACCAAGGCGAGCGGTGAATGGCAACAGCTCAAGCCCGCCATCCTCGGCGCCATCATGGAGCATTATATGTCCGGCGCGCCGCTCCTGGCCGATGGCAGCGCGACGAGCGACGATGAGCGCGAGGAGAACGAAGAGTTCTACGACGATGCGGACGCCGAGACGGTCGACATGATCAAGGATTTGATCGAGACGCGGGTGCGGCCTGCGGTCGCCAATGACGGCGGCGACATCACCTTCCGCGGCTTCAAGGACGGCATCGTCTATCTCAATATGAAGGGCGCCTGCTCCGGCTGCCCGTCCTCCACCGCCACGCTCAAGCACGGCATCCAGAACCTGCTGCGTCACTTCGTGCCCGAGGTGATCGAAGTCCGGCCGGTGTGACCAGGCCGCGAATGGCGAATAACGAATGGCGAAGCGAAAACCGGCCCGCTAGAGTGTTCGCCATTCACCACCTTCCATTCGCTTTTCCATGCTGATCCTCGCCATTGATACCGCGCTCAATGCCTGCGCGGCGGCCGTGCTCGATACCGAGAGCGGCCGACTGATCGCGCAGGAATCGCAGGTAATGCAGCGCGGGCACGCCGAGGCGCTGATGCCGCTGATCGGCCGCGTGATCGCGGCATCCTCGCTTTCCTTTGCCTCACTCGACCGCATCGCCGTCACCACCGGACCCGGAAGTTTCACCGGGCTGCGTGTCGGCATTTCCGCGGCGCGCGGCATCGCTCTCGCGGCGGACAAGCCGGCCGTCGGCGTGACGACGCTGTCGGCCTACGCCGCCGGCTTCGTCAGCCGGAACGGCGAGGTGCCCGTCCTGTCCGCCATCGATGCGCGGCACGACCACGTCTATTTCCAGATCGTCGCCGGGGACGGCACCGAGCTGGCGCGCCCTCAAGTTGCATTTATCGGCGAAGCAATCAGTGCATGCCGATTCGGTGCCCCGTATCTCGTCGGCAATGCCGCGAACATTCTTGCCGACCGCTGGCCCAAGGACTTGCCCGCTCCGGTCGCGGTCGATGCGCAGCCGGCGCCCGACATCGCCTGGGTCGCCTGGCTGGGAGCCGCCGCACAGCCGGAGCTCGCACCACCGCGGCCGTTCTACTTGCGCGCGCCGGATGCCAAGCCGGCGGATCTGCCGCGCGTCGCGGCACAGCCGGCAAGGCCATGATGGCGAGCTCATGATTTCCTGGCTATCCGCACTCTGGAGCGGCGGCACCGCGACGGTCGAACCGGCCGCCCAGCGCGACGCGGCGCGGCTGGCCCAGCTTCATACAGCCTCTTTCGCGCGCGGCTGGGGCGAAACCGAGTTCGAGAACATGATCAGCGAGCGAAACACGCTCGTTCACCGCCTCAAGCTCGGCCACAGGACAGTGGGATTCGCCGTGTCGCGGATCGGCGCCGATGAAGCCGAAATCCTTTCGATCGCCATCGACCCTGCCTATCGCGGTCGTGGCCTGTCTCGCAATTTGTTGATGACCCATCTCGGTCATCTCGCCGGTCGCGGCGTGCGCACTATATTTCTCGAAGTCGAGGAAAATAACCAACCTGCGCGGCGGCTCTACGAATGGGCTGGATTCACAGTGGTCGGACGCCGCGAACGCTACTATAAGCAGCCCACCGGGGAACAACTGAACGCGCTTCTGATGCGCCGCGACTTGTCCTAGACTGGCGCAAATGCCAGAACAGCCCCGCGAGGCAAAAGATCCATGACTGCATTGAAACAAGCACCTCTGCCCAAGACTACGCCGATCGAGGCGCGCTGCGCCGCCACCGGCATGCGTATGACTGAACAGCGCCGCGTCATCGCGCGCGTTCTGGCCGAAGCCGCCGATCATCCCGACGTCGAAGAGTTGTATCGGCGCTGCGTGGCGGTGGACGACAAGATCTCGATCTCGACCGTCTATCGCACGGTGAAGCTGTTCGAGGACGCCGGCATCATCGAGCGGCACGATTTTCGTGAAGGCCGCGCCCGCTACGAGCAGATGCGCGACAGCCATCACGACCATCTGATCAATCTGCGCGACGGCACGGTGATCGAATTCTCCGACGAGGAGATCGAGAAGCTGCAGGCCGAAATCGCCCGCAGGCTCGGCTACAAGCTGGTCGACCACCGGCTCGAGCTCTACTGCTTGCCGCTCGACGACGATAGATCCAAGAGCTAGTGGCGGACTCGAAGCAATCGAGCCATGAGTTCGTTCGCCTCTCCCGCAAGCGGGAGAGCGGAAGCATTTCCGCCATGACGGGCGGCGCTCAGCCATTCATTGCGCGCTAAAGCGCGATGTCCTGGATGAATCATCACCGCGCTCTGGCTTGCTGTTCGAGCAGCACACTGTTCCGGATCATGCTCTAGTGGCGGTTGATCTCGTCATCTTCGATTGCGACGGCGTGCTCGTCGACAGCGAGGTCATTTCCTGCCGGGCGCACGCGCAGGTGCTGAGCCGGCACGGTTATCCGATCACCGCCGCCCAGGTGTTCGATCGCTTTCTCGGCCGCTCGACCCAGCAGGCCAATCTCGAGATCGAGGCCGAGCTCGGCCGCAAGCTTCCGGACCACTATCACGCCGAACTGCAGGACGAGCTGTTCCGCTCCTTCGAGGCGGAGCTCCAACCTATACCGCACATTCATGCTGTGCTCGGTCAAATCGCGTGCGCGACTTGCGTCGCGTCCAGCGGCTCGCCGCAGCGCATGCGCGTGAGTCTCGGACGGACTTCGCTGTACGACCGCTTTGCCCCCAACATCTTTTCGGCTTCGCAGGTCAGGAACGGCAAGCCGGCGCCCGACCTGTTCCTGTTTGCCGCGGAAAGGATGAAGGTTTCGCCGCCGCATTGCCTCGTCATCGAGGACAGCACGGCGGGAATTGCCGGCGCGCGCGCCGCGGGCATGACGGTATTCGGCTTCTTGGGCGGCAGTCATTGCCGCCAGGGCCATGCCGAGGCCCTGCGCGGTGCCGGCGCCGACCTTACCTTTGACGACATGCGGCAACTGCCTGGACTGATCAAGCAGGTGCAAGCCCGAAGGACGGGTTAACCATTCAGGCCCGATGCGTCGGCATCGAACTACGGTGCGCAATCGCGCACCGGAGAATCTCGGGATTCCGGGTTCGCGCACGCCCCACGACCGCTTTTTGGGTTTCCGTCGCTGGATTTCCGGCCCTGCAGCCTATATCTGAGCGGTGCCGCAAAGGCACGTGTCCCCGTCGCAATCAGGTTCCATGAAGCCGCCGCGCAAGCTGCACATCAAGTCCTATGGCTGTCAGATGAACGTCTACGATGCCCAGCGCATGGTGGACACCATGGCGGACGAAGGCTTCGTCGAGACGACACGCGCCGAGGATGCCGATCTCGTCATCCTCAACACCTGCCATATCCGCGAGAAGGCGTCGGAGAAGGTTTATTCCGAGCTCGGGCGGCTGCGCGTCGCCAAGGACGAGGCGGCCCGGGAAGGCCGCTCCATGAGCATCGCGGTGGCGGGCTGCGTCGCCCAGGCCGAAGGCGAAGAGATCGTCCGCCGCGCGCCGGTTGTCGACGTCGTGGTCGGCCCGCAAAGCTATCACCATTTACCGCAGCTGTTGCAGCGCGCCGCGCGCGAGGGTCGCGCGATCGAGACCGAGTTTCCGGCCGAGGACAAGTTCGGCTTCCTTCCCGCGCCGAAGCCCGACGCGATCCGCGCCCGCGGCATCTCCGCCTTCGTTACCGTCCAGGAAGGCTGCGACAAGTTCTGCACCTTCTGCGTGGTGCCCTACACCCGGGGCGCCGAAGTCTCGCGGGCGGTCGGCAGGATCGTCGATGACGCCACGCGGCTCGCAGACAGCGGCGTGCGCGAGATCACCTTGATCGGCCAGAACGTCAACGCCTATCACGGCGCGGGACCGGACGGGCGAAGCTGGCCGCTCGGCAAGCTCCTGGAGCGCCTGGCCGCGATTCCCGGCATTGCCCGCCTGCGCTATTCGACCAGCCACCCCCGCGATGTCGAGGACAGCCTGATCGAGGCCCACCGGGACGTGCCCGCCCTGATGCCCTTCGTGCACCTTCCGGTGCAGTCCGGCTCGGACCGCATCCTTGCCGCCATGAACCGGAAGCACACCTGCGATGATTATCGAAAAATCGTCGACCGTTTTCGCGCCGCGCGGCAAGACATTGCATTTTCATCGGATTTTATCGTCGGCTTTCCCGGTGAGACCGAGGAGGATTTCGCTGCCACCCTCGCGCTGATCCGGCAAATCGGTTACGCTGCGGCTTATTCGTTCAAATATTCCGCCCGGCCGGGAACACCGGCAGCGGACCTGCAGGAGACGGCATCAGCAGCCGAGATGGACGAGCGATTGGAGCGGCTCCAGGAGTTGATCGACAGCCAGCAAGCGGCCTTCAACGAGGCGGCCATCGGCGAGACGATCGACGTGCTGTTTGAGCGGGAAGCGCGCAATCCCGGCCAGATCGTCGGCCGCACCGCCTATCTGCAGCCGGCGCATGTGATGGCGCCGGCCGACATCATCGGACGGGTTCTCCCGGTCAGGATCGAAAGCCTCGAACGTTACAGCCTGCTTGGCCGGCTGGCTGCGCCGGGACAGGCGCGGGGAATCGAACCCGCTTCATCACAGACGGCCACCGGAGCCTGAACCTTGGCAAAAAGCGCATCGGACTCGCCTTCGCTCGCTCCCGGCCGCAAGTTTGACCGCGACATGCAAGTCCCGCCCGAAACCCAGGTCGTCATCGATTTCGACGACAACCGCGCCGTTTCCGCCCTCGTCGGGCCCTACGGCCAGAATCTCGCGCAGATTGAACGCCGGCTGGGCGTGGTGGTGGACTCGCGCGGCAATCACATCACCATCGGCGGCACGCGCGACGGCTGCGATGCGGCGCGGCGCGTGCTGGAGGCGCTGTATTCGCAGGCGGTGCAGGGGCACGATCTCGATCAGGGCGAGGTCGAAGGCGCGATCCGCGCCGTGATCGCGCAAGGATCTCTGTTCGAGTTCGACGCCAAGGCCGCGCGATCGACCTTCGAGGCCATCAACTTGCGCAAGCGGCCGGTTAAGGCGCGCACCGCCGCCCAGGATTCCTACATCCGCGCCTTGAAGCGCCACGAACTCGTGTTCGGCATCGGCCCCGCCGGCACCGGCAAGACCTGGCTCGCGGTCGCCCACGCCGCGCAGCTCTTCGAGCGCAAGGAGGTCGACCGCATCATCCTGTCGCGGCCGGCGGTCGAGGCCGGCGAGCGGCTCGGCTTCTTGCCGGGCGATCTGCGCGAGAAAGTGGACCCCTACCTGCGCCCGATCTACGACGCGCTCTACGACCTGATGGATGCGCGCATCGTGGAACGCGCGCTGCAGACCGGCGAGATCGAGATCGCGCCGCTCGCCTTCATGCGCGGCCGCACCCTGACCAATGCCGTGATCATCCTGGACGAGGCGCAGAACACCACCTCCATGCAGATGAAGATGTTCCTGACCCGGCTCGGCGAGAACAGCCGCATGATCGTCACCGGCGACCCCTCGCAGGTCGACCTGCCGAACGGCCAAACGTCGGGGCTTTCGGAGGCCACCCGCCTCTTGAACGGCGTCGAGGGCATCTCTCAAGTCACCTTTACCGCCGAGGACGTCATCCGCCACGAACTGGTCGCGCGGATCGTCGCCGCCTACGAAGGTTCGCCGCAGCGGCCGGCGACCAACACGCCATAACGAGAGAAGACAGCCGGGAGCGGGCGCGACTTAAGGCGATTTGCTTCCGAAACGAGAAGATGCCGCACTCAAACCTTCCCATGACCGAGGTCCTCATCGCCGCAGACTGCTGGCAGGACCAGCCTGAGGCCGAAGCCGTGATCCAGCGGGCGATCGCGGCGGCGGCCGAAGCGGTCGACGAGGACGTTGCCGGCGCCGAGCTGGCCGTGATGCTGACCGACGATGCCGGGATCCGCACGCTCAATGCCAACTGGCGCGGTGTCGACAAGCCGACCAACGTGCTGTCGTTTCCCGCCTTGCCGCCGACCGGCCCCCGCGGCGACGACGAGGTCCCGCGCATGCTGGGCGACATCGCCATCGCCTATGAGACGACGCGGCGGGAAGCGGACGAGGAGCAGAAGCCGTTCGACGACCACCTCAGCCATCTGGCGGTGCATGGCTTCCTTCACCTGATCGGCCACGACCACGAGGACGATGAAGACGCTGAGGAAATGGAATCGCTCGAACAACAGATCCTGGCCCAGCTTGGGATTCCCGACCCCTATGCTGAGCGGTAGCGGATGGATTGAAATGGCGGATTCCGAACCGACCCACGACAATCCGCGCAACACGCGCAACCTGCCGGTGCCGGTGCCGCAGGGCGAGGTTCCCCGGCCTGCGTCGGAGAACTGGCTGCTGCGCGCCATCCGCACCCTGTTCGGCTGGAAGGCGGGATCGGTCCGCGACGACCTGCAGGTCGTGCTCGACGCCTCGAGGCCGGACGAGGCCGGCTTCTCGGCCGTCGAGCGCACCATGCTGCGCAACATCCTCAATCTGCACGAACGCCGCATCGCCGACGTCATGGTGCACCGCGCCGACATCATCGCGGTCAAGCGCGACATCCCGCTCGGCGACCTGATGGACCGCTTCGAGGGCGCCGGCCATTCGCGCCTTGTCGTCTACAACGAGACGCTCGACGATCCTGAAGGCATCGTCCACATCCGCGACCTCCTGGCGTTCATGACGGCGAAGGCGCGGGTGTCGGAGACCGCGAAGGCCAAGCGCAAGAAGCCGCCGCCGGCGGGCCTCGATCTCCGCGCGGTCGATCTCGCGATGCCGCTCCATGAGGCCAACATCATCCGCAAGCTGCTCTATGTGCCGCCGTCGATGCGCGCGATCGACCTGCTCGCGCAGATGCAGGCCTCGCGCATTCACCTCGCGCTGGTGGTCGACGAATATGGCGGCAGCGACGGCCTGGTTTCGATCGAGGACATCGTCGAGCAGGTCGTCGGCGAGATCGACGACGAGCACGACAGCCACGAGCCGCCGTCGATCGTGCGGCAGCCCGACAACTCCTTCATCGCGGATGCTCGGGCCAGCCTCGACGATGCCCGCTCGGTGATCGGCGAGGATTTCGTCACTGGCGAAGCCGGCGAGGAAGTTGCGACGTTGGGCGGCTACCTCGTGAGCTTCGTGGGACGACTTCCGGTCCGGGGCGAAGTGATCTCGGGGCCGGGCAATTACGAGGTCGAAGTGCTCGACGCCGATCCGCGGCGGGTCAAGCGCCTGCGCATTGCCACGCGAAAGGAACGCCCGACGTCGCGGACGCAGCGCGAAGGCCGGCGCCGCGAGCCGGCGCCCGATACCAGCCAGGTTCAGCCCGGCGACAATGCCTCTCTTCCGCCGAGCGATGGAGCCGGCTCCCAGTGACGATCACGAACAAGCTCCGCGCCGTCGCTCTTTGGATCATTCTCAGCTGGGGATGGAGGCGCGCCCTCGTCGCGCTCATCGCGGGCGCACTGTCGGTGCTGGCTGTAGCGCCGTTCAACGCCTGGCCGATCCTGTTCCTGACCTTTCCCGTGGTCGTCTGGCTGATCGACGGCGCCGGCGGCGGACGGCTCAATGGCCTGTCCGCCGCGGCGATGACGGGGTTCTGGTTCGGCCTCGGATATTTCGTGCCCGGCCTCTACTGGATCGGCCACGCCTTCCTGGTCGATGCCCCGACCTTCGCTTGGCTGATGCCGTTCGCGGTGCTGGGACTGCCGGCCTACCTCGCATTGTTCACCGCTTTCGGCTTTGCGCTGGCGCGCCTGCTCTGGGCCAAGGACCCCTCGAGAGTGCTCGCGCTCGCCGCCAGCCTCACCATCAGCGAATGGCTGCGCGGCCATGCGCTGACGGGATTTCCGTGGAATGCGTTCGGCTATGCGCTGTCCGAGCCGCTGGCGCTGGCGCAGCTTTCATCGGTGATCGGCCTGTGGGGCATGACTTTCCTGGCGGTTGCGATCTTCGCAAGCCCGGCGGTGCTGATCGACCAAACGGCGCGCGAACGAACCGCCTGGGCGGCGCCTGCGGCGGCACTCGCGCTTGTCCTTGCCATGAGCGTGTTCGGCGCCGTCCGCCTGTCGCTGTATCCGACCGGCATGGTCGCCAATGCCAAGTTGCGCATCATGCAGCCGAACCTGCAGCAGGACACCAAGTTCAATTACTCCGCCAAGGCGGAGGTGATGCGGAAATATCTGGCGCTGTCCGACCGCGCTTCGGGTCCACAGTCGACCGGCGTGCGCGACGCCACCATCCTGATCTGGCCGGAATCGGCATTTCCGTTCTTCCTGACGCGCGAAGCCGATGCGATGGCGCAGATCACCGACCTCCTGCCCAAGGGCACGGTGCTCATTACCGGCTCGGTCCGCGCGCCCGACCTGGCGCCCGGCACGCCGATCCGGCGGGCGTACAACTCGGTCTACGTGATCGACCACGATGGCAGCGTGCTGTCGGTCTATGACAAGCTGCACCTCGTGCCGTTCGGCGAATATCTGCCGTTTCAGGACCTGATGGAGGAGTTCGGCCTCGAGCAGCTCACAAAGGTGCAGGGCGGCTTCATCGCCGGCACGGGGCGCCGGCCGCTTCCGGTGCCGGGTGCGCCGGCCGCGCTACCGTTGATCTGTTATGAGGCGATCTTTCCCGATGACGTTGCGCCTCGCAACGATCGGCCCGGCTGGATGCTCAACCTGACCAACGACGGCTGGTTCGGAATCTCGACGGGTCCCCATCAGCATCTTCAGCAGGCGCGCATGCGTGCGATCGAGCAGGGATTGCCGCTCGTTCGCGCAGCCAATACGGGAATCTCAGCCGTGATCGATCCTGTTGGGCGAACGATCGCGCAACTCGGGCTTGGCGTTGAAGGCGTTCTCGACTCGAAGCTGCCGTCGGCGATTGCGCCGACGATCTATGCGCGAACAGGCGACATTCCAGCCGCAATGATTGTGGCGCTGGCCCTGATTTTTGCGGCACGACGGCGCGCCATCAAGCGGGTACTCTAATGCCCATCGCTTCGGCCGCCGCCAGAAGATTTTTGAAATCGAAATCCAGCAGTTGACAGATCGGCCGCCATTCTCATTCTTGGCGGAACAAAAGAATCCGGTTGGGGCATTGCAGGTTCTCGGCAATGTTTCCCGAAAACTCATGGCGGATTTTTTTGACGGCGTTAGCACCCGGGGAATGCTCCCTCTTTCGCTAAACGTGATCCTGAGGAGTCCCGAGATGTCGAAAGCGCCGAACCCTGTTGACAAATATGTCGGCAGTCGCGTGCGCATGCGCCGCATCATGTTGGGCATGAGCCAGGAGAAGCTCGGCGATGCACTGGGCCTGACCTTCCAGCAAATCCAGAAATACGAGAAGGGCACCAACCGCGTCGGCGCCAGCCGCATCCAGCAGATCGCCGAGATCCTGCAGGTGCCGGTGTCGTTCCTGTTCGAGGGCGGACCTACGGGCACCGCGGGCGGAGACGGATTCAGCGAAGGCAGCTCGCCATCTTTTGTTTCTGACTTTCTGGCAACCTCCGAGGGTCTCGCACTGACGCGGGCCTTCACCCGCATTACCGATCCCAAGCTCCGCCGCAGCATCGTCGACCTTGTCGAGCAGATTGCCGCGCGCGAGGGACCGGACAAGAGATAATGTCCTAAAGCGCGATGGGATCAGGCTGGATCGCCAACGCGCGTCAGGCCCTTGATCGAGCATCATCGCCATTCCGGTTTGAGACCGCCGCAGATCTGGCCTATGTGATCGTCCAGGGCGGGCCGGAATGCGCCGCCTGCATTGAGCATTTTCATTCTCGAACCAGGCCAGGCCATGTCCGGCACGTCAAATCCCTTCGACACCGCGACCATCCTCGACGGCATCCGCCGTTGGGTGGAGATCGAGACGCCGACCGAGGCGCCGGAGCAGGTCAACAAGCTCGTGAGTCTCGTGGCCGAAGGTTATCGCGAACTGCCTGTGAGCGTCGAACGCATCCCGGGAACGAACGGCTGCGGCGATCACCTGGCGGTGCGCTCGGCATGGGGACAGGACCAACCCGGCATCCTGGTGCTCAGCCATCTCGATACCGTGCATCCGTTGGGATTCATCGAGCGCCTGCCGTTCAGGGTCGAGGGCGACAGCGCATTCGGACCCGGCATCTACGATATGAAGGGCGGCGGCTATGTCGCCTATCACGCCTTCCGCGAGATATGCGGCCCGACCGGCCGTGCCCCGCTCGGCATCACCCATCTCTTCACCTCCGATGAGGAGATCGGCAGCCCGACCTCGCGCGCGCTGATCGAGGCCGAAGGGCGGAAGGCCAAATACGTGCTGGTGACCGAGCCCGCGCGCGACGGCGGCAAGATCGTCACCGGGCGGAAGGGCGTCGGGCGCTTCGACGTCGTCATCAAGGGCGTGCCGGCACATGCGGGCTTGCGCCCCGAGGACGGCCGCAGCGCGGTGCGCGAACTCGCAAACGTCATCCTGACGCTGGAGGCGATGAACGATCTCGAGCGTGGCGTCACGGTGAATGTTGGCGTGGTGCGCGGCGGCACGCGTCCGAACGTCACGCCGGAAGAAGCCTATGCCGAAGTCGACCTGCGCGTTCCGACCATTGCCGATGCCGATGAATTCGTGGCCAGGATTCTTGGCCTCGCCTCACGGACGGAAGGCGTCTCGGTCAAGGTCGTGGGCGAGCTTAACCGGCCGCCTTACGAGAAGAACAAGGCTGGCTCAGCGCTGTTCGAACACGCGAGAAACCTTGCCGCCGAGCTCGGCTTCGACCTCCTCGACACCTATACCGGGGGCGGATCCGACGGCAATTTCACGGCGGCACGGACCGCGACCCTCGACGGGCTGGGTGTCGACGGCCAGGGCGCGCACACCCATTACGAACAGCTTTATGTCTCCTCGATCGAGCCCCGCGCACGGCTGCTCTACCGGCTATACCAGACACTTCGATGAGCATGGACGAAGAAGACCATCAGCCCGACACCGCGCGCGCGTTCTTCGGACGGCGCAAGGGACACAAGCTGCGCGCGCACCAGGCCGACTTGATCGAGCATTTGCTGCCGCGCCTTGCGCTCGACGTCGCGCGCATTTCGCCGATGGACGCCGGCGAATTGTTCGACCCGCGCGCGCAAGAGGTAAGGCTCGAGATCGGCTTTGGCGGCGGCGAACATCTGGCGGCGGAGGCGCTTGCTTATCCGAACCACGGCTTCATCGGCTGCGAGCCTTACGTCAACGGGATGGCGAAGATCCTCGCCCAGATCGAGGCGCATAACATCGGCAATATCCGCCTGTTCGCGGGCGATGCCGCCGAGCTGCTCGCCTGGCTGCCGAAAGGTTCGCTGTCGCGGATCGACCTGATCCATCCCGATCCCTGGCCGAAGCGTCGTCACTGGAAGCGGCGCTTCGTGCAGGACAAGACCATCGCTGCCATGGCGCGCGTGCTGAAGGCGGGCGGCGAATTCCGCTTCGTCAGCGATATCGACGATTACTGCGCCTGGACTCTGGCGCATCTTGGCCGCTCGCCCGATTTCAGATGGAGCGCCGAGCGCGCGAGCGACTGGAAGGAGCCGTGGCAGGGCTACACCATGACCCGCTACGGCCGCAAAGCCGAGCGCGAAGGAAGGCACGCGACCTATTTGCGGTTTCGCAGGGTGTGAGCTCAGCTCGAGCTTGTTTCTGCCCATCGGGGAGAGCTAAGCGCCTCCGATGCTGTCGCAAATCGATCAATCCAGATCGACCAGCAGCCGTCAGTGCTTCGCCGCCGCCACTCTCGCTTTCTTCACGTCAGTCGCTTCCCAAACCATGCGCTTGCCCCGGTCGCGGCCCAAGAGTTCGATCGGGTCGTGGTTGTCAATGTGACCGAACTGTCCCTTGTACACGCTATAGCCGCACAATTCCTGCAGCCGGCGCGGAAAACGCCTGGCGGTCTCGCGCGGAATGCCGAGCTGAAGATTCTCCTGCTGTCGCATCCACCCCCAGCAATAGGCACAGGAGAAGGCAAAGCGCCGTTCGTTCGAGACATTGGCGCCGGCGCCATGCCAAAGCGCGCTGTCAAACAGCATGACGCCGCCGGCGGGCATGGTCGCGGTGATCGCTTCGTACTCCTTGCCGTATTCCGGCGCGTGATCGTATTTGTGGCTGCCCGGAACGATGCGCGTGGCGCCGTTCTTCCCGGTGAAGTCGGAGAGCGCCCAGATGGCGTTGAGCACGATCGGGATGTGCGGACGAGGCAGCGGGATGAGTTGCGTGTCCTCATGGATCGGCTGGGCCTCCTGCCCCGGACCCAGCACCAGCGAGCAGAACGAGGACAGAAGGCACTCCTTGTCCAGCATCCGCTCGACGATCGGCAGGACGTTATCGTGCAGCGGCACTTCCCAGAACAGATCGTCATAGATGAGCAGATTGTTGATGCGGAGCGTCTTGAATCCCTCGAACGAGGTCCTGGCGAGACCGAGATTGTGCTCGTGTTCAATACGTAGCAGCGCGGCTTTCAATTCCTCGACAAGCTTTGAGTCGGCGGCAGCTTCGATCACCGTGTATCCGTGGTTGCGGATGCGATCGACATGCCCCTGGATGTCGGCTTCGCTGAGCATTTCCAGCCTCCCTGCTCGGCGCTATTGCCGCGCCGTTGCCGCGAGCATAGCGCGGCCATATTCGCTTGGGGAGCTGTCAGATCGACTGCCTGCCTTCCAGAAACTAACCACCCGCTCGGCGGTCGAGGGCATCAGGCGGGCGAAATTGGCCCGTGCCGCCTCGATATCGGCCGGCGCCGCGACGCGATGTTGCCCGAACCGGAGCATGATCAAGGCGCGTACGGTAGCCCATTCCAGGCCGATCGCCTTGCCGATGACCAGCATCGGATCATGGCGGCCGGCCTCGATCAGGCGATCGAGCGTTGCGATCGCAACGCCCGACATGGCCGACAGCACCGCGATCGATTCCTCGTACCGAAAGGCCTTGGCGAAATCGAGCAGCGCACTTTCGTTGACACCGCCTTCGCGATGCAGCGCCAGCACCTTGCGCTGGGCGGGGAGGAAATCGCGGGTGCTCTTGACCGGCTCGGGCACGCCGGTGAGCGCGCTCATGACGATCTTGATTTCGGCCTGACGGTCGGGCTTGACCACCTCGAACAGGCGGCGTCGGACGACGTCCATCGATCCGCTCAAGAGCTCCTGCAGCGCCTGCTGCGATAGATCGTCGCGCTGTCCCACCTTGAGCGTGAGCACGCCGTCACCCCTCGCCCGCCTGATCAGCTCCGAATAGCCGGCCATGGAAAACTCGGCTCCGGCGTTGCCGGCTGTACGTCGGACAACGTCGCGGTCGCCCCGTCGCATCAGCACGTCGGTAAGTCCGGTTGAAAGCTTCTGCCGCTCCGACATCGCGAGCAGGTGCTCCTGGCTCTTCTGGCCCGCGATTTCGACCAGGATCGCCTCATCGATGACGGGCGAGCGCCGCAGCACGGGACCGGCCACCAAAATCTCATTTTCGCGCGCGAGCTGTCCGACGAGGTTGCGTGGCGCGTTAGCGTGCAGCGAGAGGCGCTCGGAAAGATCGATCCGTGCCGACAGTTCGGCGAGAGGCACTAGGTCGATCAGGAGCCCGTCGAGCAGCGCGACGTGAGCGGGCCTCAGCTTCGCCGCCTGTTCAAAGAACAGCTCGGCGATGCGCTGCGCCGCCTCGGTGCGGCGTTTCCGATCGCCGCGCCTGACGATCTCGTCCAATCCTGGAATCCACGATGCGACGACTGACATGGAACGCTACTTGGCGGTGCCGGGAGGACACGGCACGCCGGCTTGCCGGGATCTTTGGCTTGTCTTGGTGAACGAAACGTTAGGCGGTCGCCGCGTCGCGCCGGTAAAAAAGCCGCGCCAATTGCGTCGCGGGCCTTGTCGTAAAGGGCGAAAAGCGCTATATCAGCGGCACTTAAGGTATCTCATACGATAGCGTATTGAGAGTGGGCCCCCCGGGACCCGCTCTTTTTTATTACCTGAACCAAGCCGGATGGTGGTTCGGGTAGCGCCGTCGGACCGGGGGTTGACCCGGTCGGAACCCTTAGAGCCCAATCGCTGGAGCGTCTTGACCCTGCATATGACCGAGACCGTTGGTTCCGCGCAAGCCGACCTGTTGACCGAGCCGCGCCTCGTCGTCGAGCCCGGCCTGGCAGCGCGCGTGTCCGCGATCGCCTCGCCGGTGCTGGAAGGCATGGGCTACCGGCTGGTGCGGGTGCGCATCTCGGGCGAAACGGGCTGCACCGTCCAGATCATGGCTGAGCGGCCCGACGGATCGATGCAGATCGAGGACTGCGAAGCGGTTTCGCGGGCGCTGTCCCCGGTGCTCGACGTCGCCGACCCGATCGAACGGGCCTACCGTCTCGAGATTTCCTCGCCGGGCATCGACCGGCCGCTGGTGCGGCGCTCCGATTTCGAGCGCTACGCCGGCCATCTCGTGAAGGTCGAAATGAGGGTTGCCCATGAGGGCCGGAAGCGGTTCCGCGGAATCCTCAACGGGGTCGAAGGCGATCGCGTACGGCTCCATCGTGATGACACACCGGCGGGTGAGAATCCCGACATCCTTCTGACAATGGAGGATATCGGTGAGGCGCGACTCGTCCTGACCGACGAACTGATTGCCGAATCCATGCGCCGCGGCAAGGCGGCCGAGCGCGAGCTGCGCCGCAATCTCGGGCTGGAGCCGCCCGCCGCACCGCACGCCAAGATTCAAGACGACAGGGGCCACCAGCCGAAGCCGGCTAGGAAGCCGGCCCCGAAGAACACCAAGCAACATCGCCTCGCCGCAGAACGTGCGCGCCGCGGCGAAATCGATCCTACCGAAGGAGACTAACAATGGCCGTCAGTGCCAACAGACTCGAGCTGCTGCAGATCGCCGACGCCGTCGCGCGCGAGAAGTCTATCGACCGCGGAATCGTGATCGCGGCGATGGAGGACGCCATCGCGAAAGCGGCGCGCGCGCGTTACGGCAGCGAGACCGACGTCCACGCCGAGATCGATCCCAAGAAGGGCGAACTCCGCCTGTCGCGCCACATGCTGGTGGTCGAGAAGGTGGAAAATCACGCCAACCAGATCTCGCTGGAAGATGCCCGCAGGGCCAATCCCGGCGCCCAGCTCGGCGACACCATCGCCGACACCCTGCCGCCGCTGGAATATGGCCGCATCGCCGCACAGTCCGCCAAGCAGGTCATCGTGCAGAAGG
>NZ_JACRAW010000079.1 GCF_016213215.1 Bradyrhizobium sp.
CGGCTGAACTATCGGGCCAAGGACGGCAAGAACTACATCTTCAACCTGATGGACACGCCCGGCCATGTCGACTTCGCCTACGAGGTCTCGCGGTCGCTGGCGGCCTGCGAAGGTTCCCTGCTCGTGGTCGACGCCAGCCAGGGCGTCGAGGCGCAAACGCTGGCGAACGTCTATCACGCCCTCGACGCCGGCCACGAAATCGTGCCGGTGCTCAACAAGGTCGATCTGCCGGCCGCCGAGCCCGACAAGGTCAAGCAGCAGATCGAGGACGTGATCGGCATCGATGCGTCGGACGCGGTGATGATCTCGGCCAAGACCGGCCAGGGCGTTCCCGACGTGCTGGAAGCCATCGTCGCCCGCCTGCCGCCGCCCACGGGCGACCGCGACGCGACCTTGAAGGCGCTCCTGGTCGACAGCTGGTACGACGTCTATCTCGGCGTCGTCGTGCTGGTGCGCATCGTCGACGGCACGATGAAGAAGGGCCAGCGCATCCGCATGATGGGCACCAATGCGGCCTATGACGTCGAGCGCGTCGGTTTCTTCACGCCGAAGATGGAGCAGGTCGAGGAGCTAGGCCCCGGCGAGATCGGCTTCATCACCGCCGCGATCAAGGAAGTGGCCGATACCCGCGTCGGCGACACCATCACCGACGACCGCAACCCGGTGAAGGAAATGCTGCCCGGCTTCAAGCCGGCGATCCCGGTGGTATTCTGCGGCCTGTTCCCGGTCGACGCCGACGACTTCGAGACCCTGCGCGCTGCCATGGGCAAGCTGCGGCTGAACGACGCCAGCTTCTCCTTCGAGATGGAAACCTCGGCGGCGCTGGGCTTCGGCTTCCGCTGCGGCTTCCTCGGCCTTCTGCACCTCGAGATCATCCAGGAGCGGCTGCATCGCGAGTTCAACCTCAACCTGATCGCGACCGCGCCGAGCGTCATCTACAAGATCCATCTGACCGACGGCACATCGATCGAGATCCATAATCCCGTCGACATGCCCGACGTGGTCAAGATCGCCGAGATCGAGGAGCCGTGGATCGAGGCCACCATCCTCACCCCGGACGAATATCTCGGCAGCGTCCTGAAGCTTTGCCAGGACCGGCGCGGCGCCCAGAAGGAACTCACTTACGTCGGCAGCCGCGCGATGGTGAAGTACGACCTGCCGCTGAACGAGGTGGTGTTCGACTTCTACGATCGCCTGAAGTCGGTCTCCAAGGGGTACGCCTCGTTCGACTATCACCTGACCGACTACAAGCCCGCCGATCTCGTCAAGATGCAGATCCTGGTCAACGGCGAGCCGGTCGATGCGCTGTCGATGCTGGTGCATCGCACCCGCGCGGAAGGGCGCGGCCGCGCCATGGTCGAGAAGATGAAGGAGCTGATCCCGCCGCACATGTTCCAGATCCCTATCCAGGCGGCGATCGGCGGCAAGGTAATCGCGCGCGAGACCGTGCGCGCGCTGCGCAAGGACGTCACCGCCAAGTGCTACGGCGGCGACATCACGCGCAAGCGCAAGCTTCTGGAGAAGCAGAAGGAAGGCAAGAAGAAGATGCGGCAGTTCGGCAAGGTCGACATCCCGCAGGAAGCCTTCATCGCCGCGCTCAAGGTGGATAGCTGAGGCGGAACGCTCAAGCCACCTGAACCGTGACAAGATCAAGTCCGGTCCGAACCTTCGCGACCGGACAACAAGAATCTCGAAAACAACCTCATGCAAAGTAGCCGGCGGCATGGTGTACATACAAGGACAATCAGATTCTAGTTTCGAGTCCGGCAACTGGGAAAGCGAAGCCCGGCCGCGTGTATATCTGTGCCCAATCTGTGGCACGATAGCCTAGTGCAACCGAGCTTGATGACCCTCGTCTAGCCTTAACGCGTGGCGTGGGTTTTGCCCGGGGCTGGAGAGACGCAGACTGTGAACATAATAGCGAAATGTTATCGAGTAAGGTTTCGATGAAATTCTATACATCTGCCGCTGAGCGCCTGCCGGTAGTCGCGGTTACGCCCGCCCGTCCGTAAGATCACGCAAGGACAGGGCCGATGCGATGAAGATCGGCGACCAAATCCGTCAAGAAACCATCAGGTCAATGTACCGGGTTATCCCATATTCCTCGCGGAGGAGTTTTCGCCAACCCAAACTTTGCGGTAACTCTCTTTGTTCTACTGCTATAGTTGCAGAGCAAGGGCGCTTCAACTGGTCGCACCCCGCTAGTCCGCGGGAGCCTTGAAGCAGCTACCTAATGGCGTTACAATCTCAGAATGTTGTATTAGGCAATGCATCGATTGCGATTAGCCGAGATGCACTGTCCCTCAATATTCTGAGTAGTTTTGCCGAGTGCCAAGGGAGCGTGTCCCGTTTTGGTCGTGCGAACGCCGTAGCGACAAGTCGCCCACACAGCAAATCGGAGAATGCGAGCGTCGTCTCTCTCGGTCACGATTGCTTTGAGTCTTTCTATGGCAGAACTGCATCAAGAGCCTCTTTGAAACCGCATCCGTGTGCGGAGCTTCGTATGGGAGGGAAAAATGCTAGCTCGTACTCTGTCGTTAACTGGTCCGGTTTTGCTGATTGTCGGTATGAGTACCTCATTTTCTCAAGATACGAGGGAACAAACCGTTGTTGCCGAATGCACTTCCGGCACGACTAACATGAAGGGAGAAAGAAATGCTTGCGACAGTGCGTGGAGCGAGGCTGTCGCACCAACAGGGTACGTATTTTCAAAAGAATCCCTCCAGGGTGGCGAATGGAGTGGGAATGGTTCTGAGCATAACTGCCTCGTCCAATGGGATGGCAATGTAGAAGTGATACCTGGCAGCAAGATACTTCAGCCGACTATATTGCGCGCTCGGGCGCACGCCAGAAGTGAGAAAGGGCACGGTGCCGGAAGGGGTTGGGCAAAGTGCAAGTATACTGTGACTCTTACAAAGTATACGAGGTAACAGTGCCTTCGTAGGAGGTCGCAATGTTTCGGGCAATCGTTGCACTGCTGATTCTAGCGTTTCCCTTGCCGGTTCTCGCTCAGGAATCTGTTATTGTTCCGCATGAATTTATCGCGTGGGAAGCAGGTGGCTTTATTCCCAAAACGATAAAGGAAATGGGCTCAAACGAATTTGCTGCAATGCTGACCGTCGCCTGTGCGGCGTATGGAGCAGACTGTAGCCAAGCTGCCGCAGGAATTGCCGCCGGTGCGCGATACGCCACGCCATACGTGGCGACCGGAAATGTCCGTACTACCGCGTGGATAGACCGGCATTCAGGCGAAGAGTATTACGCAAAATTCGCTGCACCGACCGGATACACCACTTGCAAAGCCAAGATAGACGTTGGCAATGGCAGCATAACGGGCGCTTCCACATTCAACGGCAGCATACAACGCATGCCAGGCCCCAATGCTGATGGGATCGGCTTGTATGCGGTCGTTCCAAAGAACAGGCCAAGCGGCCAATGGGTTAATTTCCGCGTTTACGTTGAGCTCGTGCCCAAGGGCACAGAAGCCGGACGTTGTTGGCCTGACAGGACCGTCGTGTTTCAATGCACCGGCCAAAACTGTAACACATATCCGGGCGCGCGGATGTAATCAGCCGCGGTCAATCTGACCGGAATTGTTATTCGGAACTCAAGAATTTCTGCCATTGATTGAGGTTGCGTGGATGGGATGGTGCTTTGACGACTAGTTACGTACCATGCAATTCCGCCACATATTTCTGTTGCCGAGTATGACGTTTACTCAAAACCCTGGCAAGCGAGCAACCTTGAGGTGGGGTCTCAAATCCAAAGTGTCGTAACTGTCCGACCTGAATGAAAGCGCCCCGCCGCTCGCGTTTGCGCGATTGTTAAGTCTGACTGGGGTAGTTGCAATGAAGACACCTTATCACGATACGACTGGACGCCTGAGCATCCAGGGAGGGTCAGTTGTTAAACAATTCGACCAGTTTCAATCGTGCACAGTTCAACTGCGGGATATGGCTCGTCATTGCTTTGACGACGTTGTTCCTGGCCGCCAACCCCGCTGTCGCCCAGCGCTGCATTGTGATTGATACAGACGCCGCCCTCGATGATTATCGAGCAATCTCGCCTCTTTCTAAAAAGCATATAGCAGCCATCTTAGTTACTGAAGGGATTGCTAAAGGCCCAGAGGGTGCTTCGGCCATATCATGTGCTTCGGTTCACCGTCAGCCGTCGTGGTGTGTGGCTGAATGATGATGAGGTCCTCTCTCATATCCGCCTCCTCTCTTCGCGAACGGCGTCTGGCTCCCATGGCATACCCTAAGCTCCTGCTCGAACCGGATCACTTGTTGACGCGCAACTCAGTCGATAGTCCTGAATCGCTCGCTACAGTGACGGCGGCGGCGTTGAAACAGTACCAATGAGCATAATAGCTTTTGATGTTTCGGAAAGAGAAGGGGCAAGCTTGCTTTTCAAGACGTTCACGAGTGGAAGTTGTGGTGCGAACGAAAAATTTATGGCCTTTTGCTTGTAATCAAAATCCTTGAGCAATTCCGGAATAAGCGGAGCAAGATTGAAGGTCACTGCATTAATGAGTCCAGCGGCCGGAGGACATGCAAGTGTGAAGTTTGCATTGCGAAGGAGAATCGCCGTCGGGCTCGGGTTGAAATGTAATTTGACTGTCACGTCATTGACCTGGCCATCGTAAAATTCCTTACCATCAGTCTGCCTTGCAGTGAGAGTGACACTGACGGGGATTGTTTGATTCGGGATCGTTGCCTTTATGGTGCGATCGTCCGTCCATTCCGCCGGACACGCCAGATGCCCGACAATGTCCAAAGGAACAAACTTGACATGTGTAGCAATGTCCGCATCGCCCTCGACGCCAAGGGCCAGTGAAATGCCTCGCAAATCCGCGCTTGCCGTCACCTTGCCGAAACAGATTTTCAGGTTCGCGGGTCCACCCATACTTACATCTATATTCGCAACCTTGCCCGTTCGAGAAATGCGCTTTAGTCCTTCCTTTGCCGTCTCACAGGTAGCTTTCTTCGCTGTCTTACCCGTTTCACATGCCGCTTTGTTTGCAGCATAGATCCCGTTTTGCGTACCCTTTTCGAACTCGCATTGTCGATCGTCTATCCAAGCGCCCGCCTGACACCTGGCATAGTCGGCCTCATAAATCTTGTTCTGCGCTGCTTTCTCGCCTTCGCAAATAAGCTTGCCAAGGCCATGGCAATCTCTTTCATCATGATTGAGATGGCAGTCGGGTGGACGACGACAGTTACGCTCGTCCTTCTGTAAATCGCACTTGTCTGTCGGGTCACATTTAATCGTGGTTTCGTCGGGTAACGGCACCGTTGTCGAAAAGGACTGTTTAGGAACAGGTCCCTGAGCCGAGAGGCAGGGTTTGGCTTGGTCGAAAGCGGTATTCAAGCCATCTGCTATCAACGTCTTAGCCATCGCCACCCAAACGCCGTTCGGAAGTTCAGGTACGTTAAGGCCGTCCTTCAAATGCGCAAACATATCACGCTTCATTTCCGCAAATGTACTTGAGACAATTTTTGCAACTGGAAGCGCATCTGTGATCGGAACCAATTGCGCCAGCGCGGCTAAGCGATCGTCGTCCACAAGCACACCGACGCCCGCCACCCGGAACGGATTCTTGATCGGTTTGGCCGAGACGCTGACCTTCACGTCAGGAGCATTAGGTATGGAAATCTTGATGGCGCCAGACGGATCGTCTAGGCCGGGCAGAGTTGTGGGTATGGATACTTCGAGGATCGATATGTCATTAAGAGCTGCTGTGACAGTTTCTGCATAACGATTCAGAAGGAAGCTCACGGCGTCGCCTACTGCGTTGGCATCTGCCTTCTTAGCCAGCACGACCTTTTCGATATGGAGATTATTGAACGCGGGCAAAAGCTTCAGCTTCAGGGTAGCGGATTGTCCGTCAGATGCCGTGCCAGAAATTCCCAGCGACAGAGCAATCGTTCCCTGAATATCTGGCTTCGTTGCTGTGACCAAATCGCGATAGTTAGAGTCGGGCGGCAGATCGTTGGGACCAAATGCGCGCCTGAAATCCGCCTCAAGGCGCAGAAGCTGCTCGCTTCCTTTGAGACGAATAGCCTGGACGCCCTCCTGCCTAAGGAGCGGCCCGGCCACGTTGACGATTGATTTGACATCAATTCCCGCAGCGATATTCGCGCTGGGCAGCATCTTTAGAATGGCTGCCGAGCTATCGATTGCCTTCTGCTGCTGCTGTTCAACGCTTATCGGTTTCCATTTACTATTTAGTAGCTCTGCGAGGGGGTCTCCGCCTCCCAAAAAGAAATAAGCAGCAATGGCGCCGACCAGAACTATAGCCACCCCGGCAAGATATTTTTTCATAGCCGCTCTTCCGTCAAAAAGGTAAATCCATCAAAACTAGAAACTTATCTCTGGAAAGCGATGAGCTACCGCCTCTGAGGCGGTACCTCGTAATCGCGTTCGGGCCTCGGCTCCGCCAGCCCTAAGTTTCCCTCCAACTGCCCAGTCACTTAGCGTTGGTAAATCAATCGTTGCCCTGCCGCAGTGGCGGCCGAGTTGTTTTATCTGAGTGAACGGCCAAACAATCCACCAATAGTCGAGACATGCGGCATGACCGTTGATGTCGGCGGCAAGAAAGACCTTGCCCGAGAGATTGATGTCCCAATAGACGTCAACGCTCTGCCCTGGATCGACCCATATCGTTTTGTAGTCTTCCGCGCGCGCGGCGTGGGCGAGGGAATTCGCCATTAAAATTGCCAATACAAGCCAAGCGAGGCGCATTCTGGTTGTCCCGGACACGTACCAACGCACGACGTGCAAAGTCCGGGGTCGATATTGTATCTTTGCAATCGACGCGAGAATGGCGCTGAGATGGCCGGTCATTGGGGCCTCCCGAAATTTCTTTGATTGCAAAATATCAGAACAACAACCTGACACGCTACCGCACGGGCTGGCCTGGAGCAACTGGTCAGCACTTCTTACCTGTCAAAATTGCCCAACCGCTCTACGGCAGCCAAGCGGCCTTGGCGCGGCAAGCTCTGCAAGGATGATCTTGAGCTTCTCATCCTCGGATCAGCATCGGCGCCGACCCGTCTCCATCGCTCTAAGTCGCTCAACCTAGGCGCTGCGCTTATCGCTGTCCAACTCCGGCGATCCCACTCGTCACTGAAATACCTCACTCCCGCGACTTATGCCGCCCACCGCACTGTCCCGGAAGATCGGCTGCGCAACCTACCGGCTCCGCCGATAGTCCGTTCCCCCAGCCATGCCACTTGTGTTCGCGGGACCGACGATGGTGACCTGCCACTGCGTATTTCCTCCAGATGGAGTTAGAGTCCGCCCCGAAGAAGGACGGACAGATGAAGCGAGCGAGGTTCACGGAAGAGCAGAATATTGCGGTGTTGAAGGAGCATGAGGCCGGGGCGAAGACGGCCGACCTGGCTCGCAAGCACGGGATCTCCGAAGCGACGATCTACAACTGGAAGGCCAAATTCGGCGGCATGGAGGTGTCCGAGGCCAAGCGGCTGAGGGCGCTTGAGGAGGAGAATGCGAAGCTGAAGAAGCTTTTGGCCGAGCAGATGCTCGATGCGGCTGCCCTTCGCGAGCTTCTTTCAAAAGAATGGTAGGTCCCGCCGCCAAGCGCGCTGCGGTCGCGCATCTGGAGGCCAAGATGGGCCTGTCGGAGCGGCGGGCCTGTTCGATCGTGGGTGCGGATCGGAAGATGATCCGCTCGCTCCGGCCGGACGCGGCTCTCCGTGGTCGGCTGCGTGACCTCGCCAACGAGCGGCGACGTTTTGGCTACCGCCGGCTGTTCGTCCTGCTGCGCCGGGAGGGCGAGCCGTCGGAGATCAATCGGATCTACCGGCTTTATCGCGAGGAAGGGCTCACCGTCCGCAAACGGCGGGCTCGCCGCAACGCCGTGGGGACCGGTGCCCCGATCCTGGTCGAGGCGAGGCCCAACGCGCGCTGGTCCCTCGACTTCGTCTACGATCAGTTCGCCAATGGACGGCGCTTCCACATCCTCAACATCGTCGACGACGTCACCAAGGAATGTCTGGGCGCCATTCCGGACACGTCGATCTCGGGGCGGCGCGTGGCCCGCGAACTGACGGCGATTGCGCGCGATCACCTTGCCGCCGATCGCAAGCTCCTGGAGAAGCAGAAGGAAGGCAAGAAGAAGATGCGGCAGTTCGGCAGGTCGACATCCCGCAGGAAGCCTTCATCGCCGCGCTGAAGGTCGATAGCCGAGGTGCGACCTTAGCGCGTTATGAAGGCAGTTCGAAACGACGCGCCAGACTCCCGACCAATAAAGCCTCGTAGCGGATCAGGCGACCATCGTCCATACGGCTTTGTCCGCGTCGGTGCCTGCGCCCAACAGGCCGGCAACCTCGCTGCCGGGCCGCGCCTTGCTGAACAGGAAGCCTTGTCCTTCGTGGCAGCCCTCGGCGCGCAGGCAGTGCAACTCGGCCTCGGTCTCGACGCCCTCGGCGGTGATGGTGACGCCGAGCCCCTGCCCCAGGCTGATGATCGAACGGATGATCGCCTGCGCTTCGCGATTGGCGCCAAGGTCGCGCACGAACGACTGGTCGATCTTGATCTTGTCGAACGGAAAGCTGCGCAGATAGCTCAGGCTGGAATAGCCGGTGCCGAAATCGTCCATGGAGATACGCACGCCGAGCGCGCGCAGCGCGTGAAGCGTCGCCAGCACCTGGGGGCTCTTGTCGAGCAGCAGCGTCTCGGTGATCTCGAGCTCGAGGCGCCGTGGCGGGAGTCCGGATTGCCTCAGCGTATCGTTGACCACCGACAGGAGATTGCCGCTGCGAAACTGCAGCGAGGATAGGTTGACGGCCACGCTGACGTGGTCGGGCCAGGTCGCGGCATCCATGCAGGCGCGGCGCAGAACCTGTGCTCCGACCGCGCTGATCAGGCCGGTGTCCTCGGCCACCGGGATGAATTCGGCCGGCGATATCATGCCGCGCTCGGGATGCGGCCAGCGTACCAGAGCCTCGAATCCGGTGATCCGCCCATCGGCGAGATCGACCAGCGGCTGATAATACGGCCGAAGCACCTCGTTCTGGATGGCCTCACGCAGCTCGACCTCGATCTTGCGGCGGCTGTGGGCACGCGCATCCATCGCGGCCTCGAAGAAGCTGAACGTGCCGCGTGCATCGGTCTTGGCGCGCGACAGCGCCATGTCCGCGCTCTTGAGCAGCTTCTCGAAATCTTCCCCGTCGCCAGGCGCCATGGCAATGCCGATCGAGGCACCGATCACCACGGAATTGCCGTCGATCAGATAAGGATCGGAGATCGCCTCGAGCAGCCGATTGGCCAGACCCACGGCTTCATCCGGTCGCCTCAGCCCGCTCTGCACGATTGCGAACTCGTCGGAGTTGAGACGGGCGAGTTTGTCTTCCTCGCGCAAGGTCGAGCGCAGGCGCTTGGCGACGCTGCGCAGCAGCTTGTCTCCAACGGCATGGCCGAGCGTGTCATTGACCCCCTTGAAATTGTCGAGTCCGAGCACCAGCACGGCAAGGCCATCCTTGCTGCGCCGCGTGTGCGGCAGCATCTTCCCGATCTGCCGGCGCAGCAGCGCGCGGTTCGGCAGCCCGGTCAGACCGTCATGTTCGGCCATGAAAGCGACCCGCGCCTCGGCACGCTTGCGCTCGGTGACGTCCATCAATGCGAGCAGAACTGCCGGACGTTCGCCGTAGACGAGTTCGCGCGAATAGATCGCAAGGTCGATCAGATCGCCGTTCGCCTTGACGTGCCTCCAGGAGCGCGCGGCATGTTTGTCGCCGCCTGCCCAGGGCGTCTCGGCATCGAAGGCTTGCAGGCCCTGGATCGTCAGCCGTTCGAAATCGGAACGGCTGTAGCCATAATGTGCCACCGCGGCGTCGTTGACGCCAAGGATGCGCCCGTCGTCCCGGGCGCATACGATCATCGGCACCGGATTGCCGTCGAACAGCAACCGGAACGATTCCTCGCGCTGCTTCAGTTCGGTGATGTCGACGCGCAGGCCGACCACCCCGCCATCGTCCGTGCGCCGCTCTTCGATCAGGATCACGCGCCCGTCGGACAGCTTCTGCTCGTGACGCTCGCCGGGCTCGTAGAGTTTCTGCAGCCGCTCAGTGATCCACGCTTCCTCGCGGCCGTTGGCCTCGGGATAGTCGCCGCGCTCCACGCCGACGCGGAGCGTATCCTGCAACCGGACGCCGTGCTCGAACAGGTCAGCGCTCTTGTTGTAGATCTCGGCATATTTCTTGTTCCACAGGAGATAGCGTCCTTCGGAATCGAGGAAGACGATACCCTGCGGCAGAATGTCGATCGCTTCGCGCAACCGTTCGTGCGACTTCCGAGCCTGCGCGATCGCGGCTTCCGCTTCGGCGCGATTGCGTACCAGTTCGCCGATCTCGATGGCAGCGCGCAGGCCCGAACTTGAGAGCTTGGGCGCGGGCTTGCGGGGACGATTCTTCACACGGGCAAGCGCGGCATGCTTCCGCTTTTTGGTTCTTCCCGACCTTGCCTTCGGCTTCATTCGCCCACCTGCTTCTTGCGGCGGCAAGTTGTGGGCTAAGTCTCTGAAAAAACAGTATCCTCCTTCATCCAGCTTGCAGCGGGATGGTTCGCAACCTTTGCGATTGCAACTCGCTTGCCTGCTTTGCAGGCGCATGTAGCCGTCGAGGGCGGCAAGGATGGGCGTGATGATACCGAAACGGCGCACCTCTGTATGAACGGATTCCGAAGAGGAGCGCAAACTGCCCAGCAAATGCGCGGAAATCGCAGGTCCGCGCACAATTCGAGCAATGCGGAACAGGGTTATCGCGCGGTAAAGAACGTCTCGCCTTCGCGCGATGAGATGCGCTCTCAGTTGATCTCGATCCTGGTGTTGCTCAGGATATCGCGCCCGACGAGACCGTACAGGGTCGCAGCGTGCGATGGATGCAGCCTCACGCAGCCGTGTGACACCGGGCGACCCAATCGCGAAATATCCGTCGTGCCGTGAATGGCAACGGAAGAGAAGAAGATCGAGTACGGCATCTCCTCGCCGCCGAATTGCCGCGAGATGTGCATGCGCTCCATCAAATGCGGATGAAACACCCCGTTCGGCGTGACGAGGCCTTCGCGACCGGTCGACACAACCCAATTGTACCGCTTGACACCGTTGACGGTCACCAGCATCCGCTGCGTCGATTTGTTGACCTGCACCAGGATTTCGGCGCGTACCGGCGTGAAGGCGCCGACGGCGAGCGCGAGCGTTACAACGGCGGCCGACACGGCCATTCGGATCGGCGACTTCATTGGCAGCCTCACAGCTTGATTGCCAGAAAATGAGACCGAGAGACTGCTCGCTGCAAATAGTCCGGACAAGCCGGACCCGATCGTCGGTTGTACTTAACCCTAAGGCGGCGTTGAGGTATAAAGGGGCAGAATGAGTCCCCGCCGTCTTATTCCCCTCGCCATGTGTTTCGCTCTCCTCTCCGCCGGCGCCGTGCTGGCGCAGGACAGGGGCAGCGTCAATCCCAAGCCGTTGCCGCCGCTCGCCAATCCCAGCGACCCCAAGCTCGGCGCGAAGGAATTGTTCGCCCGCAAGCTGCTGCCTACGGCGATGCCGACGCGCGTGATCGGCTCCTATGCCAAGGGCTGCATCGCCGGTGCCGCGCCGATGCCGTTCAACGGCGATTCCTGGCAGGTGATGCGCCTGTCGCGCAATCGTTATTGGGGACACCCCGACCTGATCGCGATGCTCAAGCGCCTCGCGGCCAGGGCACACAAGGACGCCGGCTGGCCCGGAATACTGGTCGGCGACCTCGGCCAGGCGAGGGGCGGCCCGGCGCTGACCGGCCATGCCAGCCACCAGATCGGGCTTGATGCCGACATCTGGCTGACGCCGATGCCAAATCGCATGTTGTCGCGCGAAGAGCGCGAGGAAATGTCCGCGATCATGATGGTGCGCGAGGACCGGCTCGACGTCGACCCGAGGGTGTTCACGCCGGGTCATGTCCTCGTGCTTCGCGACGCAGCGCAGGAGGCGAACGTGCAACGCATCTTCGTCAACGCGGCGATCAAGAAGGCACTGTGCCGCGAGGCCAAGGGCGACCGCAGTTGGCTGTCGAAGATCCGGCCGTGGTGGGGCCACGACTTTCATTTCCACATCCGGATGAAATGCCCCCCCGGCGCCGCCGAATGCGAGGGCCAGCCGTCGCAGGCGGAGGACGAAGGCTGCAAGCCGGCCGATCTCTCCTACTGGTTCAAGGATTCCATCATCCACCCCATCCCGCCGAAGGAGCCACCCAAACCTCGGCCGCCGATGACGCTGGCCCAATTGCCCGCGGCCTGCAAACAGGTCCTCAACGCACCGGACGCCAAGCCGTAGCCGCCGCGGCGGCTCGCTATGAGACACCATCGCGATCCTGCCGAGCAAATAGGCAACCAGATCGCCAAAAGATCGCCTTTACCTGCCGTCCGCCAGCCTGTTATCTTCCGTGTCCAGCGATATCCCGATCGACCGTAAGTCGTTCTGGATTGCCGGAACGGTGCTTCCGCCCGTCGCTTACCCGTACCAACTAACGCCGTTGTGCGCGCGCCCCCGGTGCGCCATCGACGACGCACGGAGCGCTTTCCATGCACCGCCTTTCCGCAAGCTTTGCCGCATTCGTCTTCCTGCTCGGGGCCTTCTCGCCCGCACTGGCCCAGGACAAGACGCTCACCGTGTTCGCCGCGGCCTCGATGAAGAACGCACTCGACGAGATCGACGCGGCCCATACCGCCAGAACCGGCGTCAAGATCACGGTGAGCTACGCCGCGAGCTCGCTTCTCGCCAAGCAGATCGAGCAGGGCGCCCCCGCCGACGTATTCGTTTCCGCCGACCTCGACTGGATGGACTATGCGATCGGCAAGAAGACCATCAACGAGACGACCCGGGTCAACCTGCTCGGCAACAGCATGGTGCTGATCGCACCGAAAGACTCCAAGATCGAGAGCGTCAACATCGGTCCTGGCTTTGATCTCGCCAAGCTCGCGGGCGATGGCAGGATCGCGACCGGCGACGTGAAGTCGGTGCCGGTCGGCAAGTACGCCACGGCAGCGCTGGAGAAGCTCGGCGCCTGGGGCGCCGCCGAGTCGAAATTCGCCATGGTGGAAAGCGTGCGCGCCGCGCTGACGCTGGTTGCCCGCGGCGAAGCCGCGCTCGGCATCGTCTATTCGACCGACGCCGGCATCGAGCCCAACGTGAAGGTGCTCGGCACTTTCCCGCCCGACTCGCACCCGGCGATCATCTATCCCGTCGCGGCCACCAGCGCGGCGAAGAGCGGGACCGCCGCCTATCTCGCGCACCTGCGCTCGTCGGCGGCAAAGGCCGTGTTCGAGAAATACGGCTTCAAGTTCCTGCTCAGTCCAACGACCTGACCAAGCGTGTTCGAGATCTCGCCGACAGAGTGGACGGCGATCCTCTTGTCCCTGAGGGTCGCCGTCGTCGCAACGCTGGTGGCAACGCCGTTGGGTATCGGACTGGCGTGGCTGCTGGCGCGGCATGACTTCTGGGGCAAGTCGCTCGTCGATGCGCTGGTCCATCTGCCGCTGGTGCTGCCGCCCGTGGTCACCGGCTATCTGCTCCTGCTCACGCTCGGCCGGCGCGGCCTCGTCGGCAGCTGGCTCGCCGATCATCTCGGCATCGTGTTCGCCTTCCGCTGGACGGGCGCGGCCGTTGCCTGCGGCATCATGTCGTTTCCGCTCCTGGTGCGCCCGATCCGGTTGTCGATCGAAGCCATCGACCGCAAGCTGGAGCAGGCGGCCGAAACCCTCGGGGCCCCGCCCTGGCAGGTCTTCCTCACGGTGACGCTGCCGCTGGCCCTGCCCGGCGTGCTCGCCGGCATGGTGCTCGGCTTCGCCAAGGCGATCGGCGAATTCGGCGCCACGATCACTTTCGTGTCCAACATTCCCGGCGAGACCCAGACGATTTCGTCGGCGATCTACGCCCTGATCCAGACGCCGGACGGAGATGCGGCCGCGGGGCGGCTGGTGATCATCTCGATTGCTATCGCGCTCGGCGCACTTGTCGCGGCCGAATGGTTCGCGCGGCGCGCCACCGCCCGCGTGCACGGAAACTGAGCCATGCTTCGCGTCGATATCGTCAAGCAGCTCGGCGAATTCACCCTGCAGGCGGCCTTCACCAGTGAAGGCCGCGTGACCGGCCTGTTCGGCGCATCGGGCGCCGGCAAGACCTCGCTGATCAACATCATCGCCGGACTGCTGCGCCCGGACGGCGGCATCGTCGAGATCGACGGTGAGACCGTCGACGACACCGCGCGAGGCATCCACGTCCCGGCCTGGCGTCGACGGATCGGTTACGTGTTCCAGGACGCGCGGCTGTTTCCCCATCTGAGCGTCACGCAAAACCTCGACTACGGGCGGCGGATGAATCGTCTTCCCGATGATCGCGCGCAGCGCGAGCGCGTGATCGAGCTGCTCGACATCGGCAGCCTCCTGGACCGCCGTCCGGGGAAACTGTCCGGGGGCGAGCGCCAGCGCGTCGCGCTCGGCCGCGCGCTGCTGGCAAAGCCGCGCCTTCTGCTGCTGGATGAGCCCCTGGGCGGGCTGGATGAGGGCCGCAAGCTCGAGATCCTGCCGTATCTGGTGCGGCTGCGCGACGAGGCCAACGTGCCGATGGTCTATGTCAGCCACGACGCCGCCGAGCTGCGCCAGCTTGCCACGCAGATCGTGATGCTGCGCGAAGGACGGGTGACATCGTTCGGCGGCGTGAAGGTGCTGTCTCCGACGGGGCGGTGATGTGGCACGCGTTGCTTCAGCGTCGTCATTGCGAAGAGCGAAGCGATGAAGCAATCCAGGCTGCTTCCCCGCCACAGGATGGATTGTCGCTCGTTTTTTTATCAACGTCATTGCGAGCCAACGGGTCGCGCGAACGCGCGCCCGATGACAGGCTCCGCGAAGCGATCCAGACTGCGTCTGCGGATGCATTCTGGATTGCTTCGTCGCGATCGCTCCTCGCAATGACGCATGAGGCGCGCTTGCGCCTTCTCGCGGCGCGATGCGCCCGAGGTTTGCTGTCCTCTTCACCCTCTTGAGAAACAGAGGGCGCAGGGAAGACCGGGTGCCCGCTGCACCCGCGGTCTCGTGTGCGAATTGCTCGAAGAAAATGCACACGAGCATACAGGTACAGCCGACGACACCCGGCCATCCCTGCGCAGTGGCTTTACGGCTTATGCCGTGCTCTCCCCGGCGACGAATTCGTTCTTGTCACCGTCGCCCCGCAGATTGACGACGCCTCACGCCCGGTTGGGCTTGAGCCGCCTCCGCGGAGCTTGACTGCAGCAACGGCAGCCAGGACCACGCGGTTTGCCGTACGCGTCCGCCTTTGCCCGTCGAGCGTCACGCGCGCCGGCAAACATGGGCATGAAACACGAGATAGCGTCCCGGCGCGATCACGCGTGGTGCGTTCTCGCGCCACCATGCCGCGGCCTCGGGACTCGATCGACCGAGTATGTCGACCGCCGGCGCAGCGTCGACCGCATAGCCTTCGACCACCTCGGCGCGTCCGAGCAGCAGCGCAAGCAATTGCTTCCACAACGATCGTGGTTGCGACAGCACACCGAAGGTCAGAAACCGGCGATGCTCCTCAGAATCCGCCAGCGGTAGCTCAAGACCGACCCATCTTTCGCGCACCCAGTAGGGGGCGTCGCCGGGTGGAACGGCGACAATCTGAATAGTCCGGCTTTGGAAATTCATGGGATTCGCTCAAGCCAACGCACTTAGCTTTGTGAGCCAGGAACCCCATCGCGTTCACGGCCAGCCCGGTCGGCGCGTTAACCACGGCACAGATTCCAGTGCGTGCACGGGCTGACAACACACGCAAAAGGAGTATTAATGGACCGTTAATTGCGGAGGACTTCATGACCGACCGGCGCCGGCTACCACGAGATCGCGTCTATTACGGCGGACTGCTCGCCTACAACGCGCGGGCCTCCACGCTCGGCTGCCTGGTGCGCAACTTCAACGAACTTGGCGCCAGGATCGAACTCGGCGCCGCCGAGATTCTTCCCTCCGAAGTGGATTTCGTCGTCGAGCGCAGGCAGTTCGCCTGCAGGGCGCGGCTGGTGTGGCGCAGCCAAACCGCAGCGGGCCTCAGGTTCTGCGATCCACTGGAAGCACGAAGCCCCATTCCGCTGGACTGGGCTCGCAAACTGCGGGCCAGCGAACGCGTCAACCAACAGCTGCGGTTGCGCATCGAGCAGCTGTCGTCGGAGCGATGAACAGGCCGATGACGACCGACGTTGAAGCCGGGCAATCGGCAGATTGCGCGTGCGATGTGCTAATCGACGTCGCGACAGCGCCGACTACCGTTTCATCAAGGGTGGTGCGACCCGGACCGCTTCGGCGGCTGCTGCGATTGGCGCTCACCATCTTGACCGCGCAATACACGCTGATCGCCGTCGGCACCGGCCTGTCCGTTGCCGCGACGGTGAAATACGTCGTCAGTCCTCAGGTCATGGCCAGGTTCGAGGCAATATCGACAGCGCTGAAGCGCTAGGGCTGAATGACACGGGCGTTCCTCGCACTTGGGGGCAAGACGAGCGAAGCTTGATCCCGGAGCTTCCCTGTCAGGCACAATCCGGCCCCAAGCGACGAAAACCGGCTTCCTCATGAGATACCACCTCGCGCCTTTGTGAAACGGTTTCGTGCCGAGGTTCCCTGTGAAACATGACGATCGCTCGGCGAAACCATTTTCGCCGGAGCTTGAAAACCGCCCGAAAGGCCGTGGGTGCAATATCACCGGCAACTGATCAAACAATGGAGTGCGATCATGTTGGCACACCTCATCAACATCATCTATCGCCTCTCCCGCCGGGCCAGCCTCGCCGGGATCGGCAAGCACCGCCTTGCTGACTGAACCATCAACTCAGGTAAGACGGATTGACCTGATCATGGGGATCGCACCATGCGCACACTGATCCTGATCGCCGCCGTCGCCTTGGCTTCCGCGACCGCCACCGCGACCGCCGGTCCGTCGCGAGGCTTGAGCCTGGCTGCGGCCGACCCGGTTCAATCGGTCGCCGAACAATCCAAGCCACAGACCGCGGACACGCCGAAAGCCGCTCAGGAGCCCACGACGAAAACGGCTCCTGCCTGCACGACGGCCACCGCCACGGCGCCGCTCACGTCTGTGCAAGCGCCCCTTGCAACGCCGGCCGACGAGCCTGCGAAGGCAACGGTTGCGACCGCGCCTGCAACACCAATCAGCACACCGGTCGCGAGCAAGCCGCAGGAGTCAAGCAGGCCCAGGCACCGCCAGCCGTCCGTGGAATCGCGCGTGATCCGCGAGCTGAACCGCCACGGGATCTACTGGTAATCAGGCGAGCGGGCTTTGCTTCTCGTCATGACCGGGCGTCGTCTCGGCGATCCGAAAGAAGGCGTGCAGGCCCGAAATCGTTGCTCACCAACCTCGTCTTTGCGAGCGAAGCGAAGCAATCCAGAACGTTTCCGCAGGAGCAGTCTGGATTGCTTCCTCGCTTCGCTCCTCGCGATGACGGGGAACGACTGCAGCGAGCGCGCTCAAATGCCGAGATAGCGGTGCTGCAGGTCCGGCTCGGCCATCAGCTGTTCCGAGGTGCCGCTCCACACCGTGCGGCCGCGCTCGATGATGAAGTGGCGGTCGCAGATGCGGGTCAGGTGATCGACATTCTTGTCGATGACGAGAATCGACTGGCCCTGCCCTTTCAGCATCGAAAGGCACTCCCAGATCTCCTGCCGGATCAGCGGCGCGAGACCCTCGGTGGCCTCGTCGAGAATGAGCAGCTTCGGATTGGTCATCAACGCGCGACCGATCGCGAGCATCTGCTGCTCGCCGCCCGAGAGCTGGTCGCCCATGTTGGTGCCGCGTTCGTTCAGGCGCGGAAACAGCGCATGGATCCTTTCCAGCGTCCACGGCGAGGGGCGGCCGAAGCGGTCGGCGGCCGCGGCGATGAGGTTTTCGCGCACCGTGAGGTTGGGAAAGATCTGGCGGCCCTCGGGCACGAGACCGATGCCGAGCTGGGCGATCCGGTAGGACGGCAGGCTCCGCACCTCCTCGCCGGCAAAGCGGATAACCCCTGCCCGCGCCGGCGTCAGGCCCATGATGGAGCGGATGGTCGTGGTCTTGCCCATGCCGTTGCGGCCCATCAGCGACACCATCTCGCCGGTGCCGATCGACAGCGACAGGCCGAACAGCACCTGGCTGAGCCCGTAGCAGGTCTCGATTTCCTCGACTTGAAGAAGCGGGGTGCCGTCAGCCATGGCGCACCACCACGTGCTGCTCGCCGAGATAGGCGCGCTTGACCTCCTCGTTCCGGCGGATCTCCGAAGGCAGGCCCGAGGCGATCACGCGTCCATAGACCATGACCGAAATGCGGTCGGCGAGCGCGAACACCGCCTCCATGTCGTGCTCGACCAGCACGATCGAGACTTCACGCCGCAGCTCCTGCAGCAACCTGACCATTCGCCCGGATTCGGTGGCCCCTAACCCGGCCATCGGCTCGTCAAGCAGGAGCAGCTTCGGCCGCGTCGCAAGCGCGACCGCAAGCTCGAGTTCACGCTGCTCGCCATGGCTGAGCCTCGAGACCAGGACGTCGGCGCGATGGGTGAGCCCGACGCGTTCGAGCGCGGCGTGCGCGGCCTCGCGCAAGCCCCTTTCTTTCCGCGCGTCGGCGAAAAAGCGGAACGAATGTCCGTCATGCGCCTGCGCCGCCAGCGCGACATTGTCAGCCGCGGTGAAGTCTGTGAGGAGCGAAGTGATCTGGAACGAGCGCGCCAGCCCGAGCGCGCTACGTCGGTATGCGGGCAGGCCGGAAATATCGCGCCCCCCGAGCCAGATGCTGCCGGAATTGGGCGTCAGATGTCCGGTGAGCTGGGCGATCAGCGTGGTCTTGCCGGCGCCGTTCGGCCCGATGATGGCATGCAGTTCGCCCTGCGCGACATCGAGCGAGACATGGTCGGTCGCGATGATGCCGCCGAAGCGGCGCACCAGCTTTTCGACGCGGAGCAGCGGTTCAGCCACGGTCGAGCCTCCCCAGCGTTCCCATGATGCCGCCACGGCCGAACAGCACGATCAGGAGCAACAGCGGGCCCATGATCAGCGCCCAGTATTCGGTGACTTGCGACAGCACTTCCTCCAGCACGAGAAAGGCCACGGCGCCGGCCACGGGACCGAACAGCGTCCCCATGCCGCCGAGGATCACCATCACCATGAGATCGCCCGAGCGCGTCCAGTACATCATGGCGGGACTGACGAAATCGGTGTTGTTGGCGAGCAGCGCGCCGGCGAGCCCGCACAGCGTTCCCGAGATGACGAAGCAGACCAGGCGATAGCGTTTGGCGGGAAAGCCGATCGCCTGCATGCGCTGCTCGTTGGAGCGCAGCCCCTGCACCACGAGGCCGAAGCGGGAGTTGATGATGCGCCATATCAGGAACACCGCGCCCAGGAGGCAGGCGAGGCAGAGATAATAGAACTGAACGCGATTAGAGAGATCGACCAGGCCGGAGAAGTCGCTGCGCTTGTAGATCGTGAGGCCATCGTCGCCGCCGTAGCGTGCAAGCCCGGAGGCGACGTAATAGGCCATCTGCGCAAAGGCGAGCGTGATCATGATGAAGTAGACGCCGCGCGTGCGCAAGGAGAGCGCGCCGATCACCACGGCGTAGAGCGCGGATGCCGCGAGCGCCACCGGCCACTGGATGAAACCCGAGCCGACGCCCTCCTGCGCCAGGATGCCGACAGCATAGCCGCCGATGCCGAGATAGGCGGCGTGGCCGAAGCTCATCATGCCGCCGTAGCCCATGATGAGGTTGAGACTCGCGGCCGCCATAGCCAGGATGACGATGCGGGTAAACAGCGTCAGCACGAAGATGTTGCCGGTGAGGTGCGAATAGAGCGGCAGCAGGACGAGGCCTGCCACCGTCAGGGCCGCGACGGCCTGGCGCGCGTTCAAACCCTTGCTCATCGTCGGTTGGCCGGAAACAGCCCCTCCGGACGCACCACCAGCACGAGCGCCATTAACAGATAGATCAGCATCGAGGACAGCGCCGGCGCCGCGGTTGAAGCCGCGGCGGAGTTCAACACCTGCCGCAGCAGGTCGGGCAGGAAGGCGCGGCCGAGGGTGTCGATCATGCCGACGAAGATCGCCGCCATGAACGCGCCGCGGATCGAGCCGATGCCGCCGATCACGATGATGACGAAGGCGAGGATCAGGATGTTCTCGCCCATGCCGATCTGCACGGTGAGGATCGGCGCCTGCATCAGTCCGGCAAGGCCGGCGAGCACCGCCCCGAGGCCGAACACCAGCGTATAGAGCAGCTTGATGTTGATGCCGAGCGCGCCGATCATCTCCCGGTTGGAGGCCCCGGCGCGGATCAGCATGCCGATCCTGGTGCGCATCACGCCGAGATAGAGCAGCAGCGCCACCGCCAGCGCGACCACGATGATCGCGAGCCGGTAGGCCGGATAATAGACGCCGGGCAGAATCTCGACCGGCACGCTGAGCCAGGACGGCAGCGGCAGCGCCAGTCCCGCCGGTCCCCAGATCAGCCGCACCGCCTCGTTGAAGAACAGGATCAGGCCGAAGGTCGCCAGCACGTGATCGAGGTGGTCGCGGCCGTAGAGATGCCGCAGCGCCGTGACCTCGAGCACGATGCCGAGCACAAGCGTCGCGCCCAGCGCCAGCAGCGCCCCCAGCAGGAAGCTGCCGGTCCAGGCGGCGAAGGTCGCCGCGAAATAGGCGCCCATCATGTAGAGGGAGCCGTGCGCCAGGTTGACGAGGTCCATGATGCCGAACACCAGCGTCAGGCCCGCGGCAAGCAGGAACAGGAGCAGCCCGAACTGCAATCCGTTCAGAATTTGTTCGACGAGCAACAGCATCAGTGTTCGAAATGGTCCAGAGGGCGACGATCGGATCTACATTTCCGCAGATAGGTCGTTTCGCAAGAAGCGAAGCGGAATGCGAAACGGGGGTGGGGTGACAGTATCTCCGCATCGGAGACTGTCCGAGTTGAGAGATCACCCCACCCCGTCTCACATTTCGCTGCGCTCATGTGAGCCGACCCTCCCCCTCCAGGGGAGGGTAACTTTCGTGCTGCTGCCGGCTCGATCCAATCTCGTCTTTTAAACGGTCAGCCAAGCGCCGAGCCGCTGCCGCCATATCCTGCCCGATCACTTCATCGGACACTTGCCGTGGAAACGATCCTGGTCGTTCTCGACGATCGTGGCAACCGTCTTCAGCGACAACTGGCCGTCGGCGTCCTTCACCACGTCCTGCAGGTAGAAGTTCTGGATCGGGATGTGGTTGTTGCCGTATTTGAACGAGCCGCGCACCGACTTGAAGTTCACCTTCTCCATCTCGGCCTTCATCGCGTCCTTCTTGGTGAGGTCGCCGCCAACCGCCACGACGGCGCTGTTGATGAGATGCGCCGCGTCATAGGACTGCGCGCCGTAGAAGCTCGGGCGCAGATTCGGATACTTCTTGCGATAGTCGGCGACGAAACGCTTGTTCTGCTCGTTGGGCAGGTCGTTGACCCATTCCTGCGCGCCGGGCACTCCCAGCGCGTTCTCCTTCTGCAGCGGCAGGGACAGTTCGTCGATGGTGAAGGCGGTATAGAGCGGAATCTGGTTCTTCAGCCCCGCCTGCACATACTGATTGAGGAACTGCACGCCGGCGGCCCCCGGATAGAACACGAAGATCGCCTCGGCCTTGGAGTTGCGCGCCTTGGTGAGCTCGGCGGAGAAGTCGAGCTGGCTCGGCCAAACCGTATATTCCTCGCCGAGCACCTGGCCCTTGAACGTGCTCTTGACGCCCGCCAGCATGTCCTTGCCGGCGGCATAGTTCGGCCCGATCAGGAACACCGACTTGATGCCCTTCTGGTTCATATAGAGGCCCATGGCCTGGGGCGTCTGGTCGTTCTGCCAGGAGGTCGAGAACACGTAAGGCGAGCACAATTCGCCTGCGAGCTGCGAGGGTCCGGCGTTCGCCGAAATCAGGAAGGTCTTCGAGTCGACTGCGCTCTTCAGCGAGGCCAGCAGCACGTTGGACCAGATGTAGCCGACGATGAAGTCGACCTTGTCCGACTGCACGAGCTTCTCGGTCTTCTGCTTGCCGACATCAGGCTTCTGCTGGTCGTCCTCGTAGATGACCTCGACCGGCTTGCCGCCCATCTTGCGCCCGAGATGATCGAGCGCGAGCTCGAACGAGTTGCGCATGTCGTTGCCGATGACGGCCGTCGGGCCGCTAAACGTCGAGACGAAGCCGATCTTGATGCTGTCGGCGGCCGACGCCGAGCCCGCCAGCGCAAGCGCTGCAGCGCCCGCCAGCCAGGATGCGATCCTCATAACCATTCCCTTCCCTTGGTTTGATTGTTCTCGGAAGACGGGGCTGCCATCCTCCGGATGATCCATTTTGAGCGCAAAATCCCTCTGGTCGCTACTGGGTGAGCGACTTTTTCTGCACCATAATTCGCAAGCACCGCCCCTGGCAAGAATTATAGTTCTCCTCAACCTGAGAGCGGCCTGCGACGCTTTGCGTGCTTGCCCGCGATGCGCGCAAGCTATGCTTCGATCGGCGGTCGCTATTGCACCCATGCTGCGGCGCTACTTAGCTAGTTGATAGAGACGCACAAATCGGAGGCCTCCTGCCATGAGCACGACGCCCGCAAAGCCGCACCGCGTCGTGATCGTCGGCGCCGGTTTCGGTGGACTGGAAGCCACCTATCGCCTGGCCGGCGCGCCGGTCTCGATCACGGTGATCGATCGCCGCAACCATCATCTGTTCCAGCCGCTGCTGTACCAAGTCGCGACCGCTTCGCTGGCGACATCCGAGATCGCCTGGCCGATCCGCTATCTCCTGCGCGACCGCAGGGACGTGACCACATTGTTCGCCACCGTGACGGGCATCGCTGCAGACCGGCGTTGCGTGGTGCTGGAGGACGGCAGCGAGGTGGCCTACGACACGCTCGTGCTCGCGACCGGCGCGCGCCACGCCTATTTCGGCCACGACGAATGGGAGAAATGGGCGCCGGGCCTGAAGACGCTGGAGGACGCGACCACCTTGCGGCGACACATCCTGGTGGCGTTCGAGCGCGCCGAGCGCGAGACCGATCCGGAGCGACGGGCGGCACGGCTGACCTTCGTCATCATCGGCGCCGGTCCGACCGGCGTCGAGCTTGCCGGCACCATCGCCGAGCTGGCGCACCACACGCTGCCGCCCGACTTCCGCAACGTCGACACCCGCAAGGCGCGCGTGGTGCTGATCGAGGCGGGTCCGCGCGTGCTCGCCGGCTTTGCCGACGATCTCTCGGCCTACGCCCAGCGGTCGCTCGAAAGCATCGGCGTCGAAGTCGTGCTGGACCAGCCAGTCACCGAGATCGATCGCGACGGGGTCGTCTCTGGCGGCCAGAGGCTCAACGCGAAAACAATCATCTGGGCGGCGGGCGTACGCGCCTCGCGTGCGGCGGAATGGCTTTCCGCGCCCCACGACCGTGCCGGGCGACTGATCGTCGAGCCCGACCTCACCGCGCCCGGCCATCCCGAGATCTTTGCCATCGGCGACACGGTGACGATCAACGCCTGGAACGGCAAGCCGGTGCCCGGCATCGCGCCGGCGGCCAAGCAGGAGGGGCGTTATGTCGCAGCCATGATCAAGGCGCGCCTCAACGGCGAGAAGCTTGCTCCCTTCCGCTACAAGCACGCCGGAAGTCTGGCACAGATCGGCAAGCGCCTCGCGGTGATCGATTTCGGCCGCATCAAGCTGCGCGGCGCCCTCGCGTGGTGGATCTGGGGCATCGCCCACATCTACTTCCTCATCGGCCTGCGCCACCGCCTCGCGGTCGCGCTCACCTGGCTGTGGATCTACCTGCGCGACCAGCGCGCCGCGCGCCTGATCACCCAAGGCAGCAGCAAGGTGGTGGGGTGATCCTTCTCCCTCTCCCCGCTCGCGGGAGAAATGGTCGCGTGCGCGCATCCAGTACATCCCGCTGTCTCGCTCAAGCACCAGGCCCCGACGAACGCTCTCAACCTCATGGTGAGGAGGCGCGGTAGCGCCGTCTCGAACCATGAGGCCACGCTCGGGCCTCATCCTTCGAGACGCCTGCTTCGCAAGCTCCTCAGGATGCGGAGATACAGCGCACACCTCAGGCGCAGCGTATCCATTCGCTGCAACTGTCGTCGTTCAGCTTCGCCACTGCATCGGCGCGGCGGGTCAGCACGGCGCGCTGGTTGATGTAGCCCTTGTCGGTGATCTCGCCGCCGTCAACCGAAGGCGGCTCGGCCAGGAGCAGCGCCCGCGTGGCATGGCCCGACGAATTGCCGCTCTGCGCCTTGAGCGCCGCCAGCCCTTTGGCGATCGCGCTGCGGACCGCCTCGTGACCGATCACCTCGGCAACGGACGCGCTGTCGGGCAGGCCGGCATGCGCGCGGCAGGCGACAAGGTTCGGGAACACCAGGAAGCGCACCTCGTCGCCGTTATGGCCGCACACGACGATGTCCTGCGCCAGGGGCGCCAGCGCCGCGATGCCGGCGACGCGCAGCGTGCCGACGCTGACCCAGGTGCCGGAATTGAGCTTGAAGTCCTCGGCGACGCGGCCGTCGAAGAACAGGCCGAGCTCCGGGCGATCCGGATCAGCGAACTTCACGGCATCGCCGATCAGATAGAAGCCCTCTTCATCGAAGGCCTTCGCGGTCAGGTCCGGCGCCTTCCAGTAGCCCGGCGTGACATTGGGGCCGCGCACGCGCACCTCCAGCTTGTCGCCGGAGGCGACGAGCTTCAGCTCGGTGCCGGGGATCGGCACGCCGATATTGCCGGAGCGGCTGGCCTGGAAATGGCAATCGGTGGCGAGCGGCGAGGTCTCGGTCGCGCCCCAGGCCGAAACCATCGGCAGTGCGCGACCGACGGTGTTCACCGACAGATCCTCGATGGCATCCCACATGTTCTGCGGCAATGCCGCGCCGGCATAGAAGGCGAACTTCACCTCGCTGAAGAAGCGTCGGCGCAACTCGTCGTCGCCGCGCAGCGCCGAGATCAGCATGTCGAAGCCGCGCGGCACGTTGAAATAGACCGTCGGCATCACGCTTCTGAGGTTAGCGAGCGAGGTTGCGAACAGGCCGGGCACCGGCTTGCCGCCGTCGATATAGAGCGAGCCGCCGTTGCGCAGCACCAGGTTGAAATTGTGGTTGGCGCCGAAGGTGTGGCTCCAGGGCAGCCAGTCGAGGATCACGAGGTCCTCGCGTGCCGCCTCGAGGAAGCTCCAGGTCTGCGCCTTCGCCTCCTGGCTCGAGGTCAGCATGCGCTGGGTGTTGATCACCGCCTTGGGCGTTCCGGTCGAACCGGAAGTGAACAGGAACTTGGCGATCGTATCCGGCGTGATGGCGGCGAAGGCCGCGTCGACCTCCGGCGTCACTGCCGTTGCCGCGATCGCGCTGAAGGGGATCGCGTTGCTGTCGCCGGCATCGCTGCTCACGACCTTGGCCCGGTGCAGCGGATCGATCGCTTCGAGCGCGGCGGCAAAGGACTTGGTGCTCGCGACATAGATGGCGCCGGGCTCGAGCAGGCTGACCATGCTCTTGAGCTTGTCGAAATCCTTCGACATCAGCGAATAGGCCGGCGAGATCGCCGCCGACGGCACGCCGACATGCATGGCCGCGAGCGCGAACAGCGCGTGATCGACGCTGTTGTCGCTGAGGATGACGAGCGGATGCGCTTCGCTCAGGCCCTGCGCCAGGATCCAGGCGGCGACGGCACGCACCTGTCGCAGCGCCTCCCTGTAGGTGACTTTCCGCCACGGCGCATCGGCGCTGGCGCGCTCGGCGAGGAATACCCTGTCGGGCGTCTGCCGCGCCCACTGCTCCAGCCAGTCACCGATACAGCGGGCGGCTTCGCGCAAGGGAACGGTTGATGTCAGGATGATGCTGCCATCGCTCCTGCGGTCGGCGACGATCGAGGGCACGGCGAACAGGGATTCGGGATTGTCGCGACGCGCAACGGCAATCGGCATGGTTTCCTCCTCATCGCCCGTCTTTGCCGGGCCTTGCCGGGGTGCGCCTTGCACCGGCCGGCTGCAGCCTCGGTCGGGCTGCTTTCGCTTTATGTTGCTGCGCGCAATTGTTGTCGTCAACAACAATCTTTCCCTCACCGTGCTATCACGCTACAAGGGGCACGACAGCGGAGGAATGAGGAATCAGGTGTCCAACAGGATTGCTGCGTCGCGACGAATTTCCGCAGATGCGAACGGAACCGAGAGGGACCGGACGCGAGCAGATCAGGGCGATCGCGAGATCATCCTCGACGGACTCGCCGACCACGCCGGGTACGCCGTGCGACGCTTCCAGCTCTGGATCTTCCAGGATTTCGTCAAGACGCTGGCCGAGGTCGATATCACCCCGTCGCAATATTCCGTCCTGACGGTGATCGGTGCCAACGCGGGCCTCAGCCAGATGGCGGTCGCCAAGCGCCTCGGCATCGAGCGCGCGCGATTGGTGCATCTGCTCGACAGCCTCGAGCACCGCAAGCTGGTCAAGCGCGTCCAGTCCGTGAGCGACCGGCGTTCCCACGCGCTGCACCTGACCTCGCATGGTCAAACCTCCTTGCAGCGTTTCAAGAAGCTGGCGGCCGAGCATGAACGTCACGTCGCCGAGAAGATCGGCAAGAAGAACCGCGAACAGCTGATCGAAATCCTGTCCGTGTTCACCTGAGGCGCGCCGGTCGACCGGATTGGACTCCCATCAGCTCGGCCCTCGACTGCCTATAAGTTAGGCACTCGCGCCTTGCGAAGCGCCGGTGTCGTGCCTTGCGCGATCACATAAATCATTGATTCTTATGAATTGTTTTTCTGATCCGCCGCGGCTTGGCATTGTACACAATGGCACATCGCTTGCTTCGGTGATGCCAGCTTTCGAACCCGGAGTACGTGCAACCGTGATACCTCAGGCGGACATCGTTTCGGATCGGAGGGCCGGCGTGACTGAAACCGTCGCCTCGATCGTCGCCGCGCATCGCGCGGGCACGCGCACGCCGGCGGAAACGGTCGCGCGCAGCTTTGCGCGCATCCGCGACCATGCCGACCCGGCCGTCTTCATCAGCCTGCGCGAGGAGAAGGACGCGCTCGCCGAGGCGGAGCACCTTGCCTCGCGAACAGACGCCGCCGAACTTCCGCTTTTCGGCGTGCCCGTCGCGGTGAAGGACAATATCGACGCGCTCGGTTTCCCGACCACCGCCGCCTGCCCCGCTTACGCCTACACGCCGACCCGGGATGCCACCGCGGTGGCGCGGTTGCGCGCAGCCGGCGCCATCATCATCGGCAAGACCAATCTCGACCAGTTCGCGACCGGGCTCGTCGGCGTGCGCTCGCCCTACGGCATTCCGAAAAACCCGGTGTGCGGCGACCTCGTCCCGGGCGGGTCGAGCTCGGGCTCGGCGGTTGCCGTGTCCGCCGGTCTGGTGCCGCTCTCGCTCGGCACCGACACCGCCGGTTCAGGCCGCGTGCCGGCGATGCTCAACAACATCGTCGGCCTCAAGCCGAGCCTCGGCATGATATCGACCGCAGGCGTCGTACCCGCCTGCCGGACGCTCGACTGCGTCTCGGTCTTCGCACTCACCGTCGACGATGCCGCAGCAGCACTTGCCGCGATGGCCGCGCCCGACAGCGCGGATCCTTTCTCGCGCGACCGGCCGCTCGGCGCGCTCACGCGCTTTCCGGACAAGGTGCGGCTGGGCGTGCCGCGCAGCGGCCAGTTGATGTTCTTCGGCGACAAGGCCGCGGAGGCGGCCTATGGCGATGCGCTCAAGCGCTGGACCGCCCTTGGCACGATCCTCGTCGAGTTCGACCTCGAGCCGTTCTATGAAACGGCGCGACTGCTTTACGAAGGCCCATGGGTCGCCGAGCGGTTTCTCGTCCTGCGCGACCTGCTTGCATCCTCGCCGGATGCAATTCACCCGGTCACGCGCGAGATCACCGCCGCCGGCGCGCGCCTGACTGCCGCGGAGACTTTCGCCGCGCTCTACCGCCTGCAGGCGTTGCGCAAGATCGCCGAACGCACCTTCCTCGATCTCGACGCGATGGTGCTGCCGACGGCGCCGACGGCCTATGCGATCGCGCAGGTGCTGGCAAATCCGGTCGAGCTCAACAGCCGACTCGGGACCTATACCAATTTCGTCAACCTGCTCGATCTCTGCGGCCTCGCCTTGCCCGCGGCGATGCGCCGTGACGGAATCCCGTTCGGCATCACGCTGCTCGCTCCCGCGGGCAACGATGCAATGCTTGCTTCAATCGGCCGCGTCTTCCATGCGGACACCAATCTCACGCTTGGCGCCACGGGCGTTCCCCACTCGCCGCTGGCCGCGCTGCCGGCAACTACCTGTGCCGACGAGATTGCGATCGCGGTCGTCGGCGCGCATCTGTCCGGCATGGCGCTCAACAGCGAGCTGACAGCGCTCGGCGGGCGCCTTTTGGAGGCGGCCTCGACCGCGCCGGACTACAAGCTCTATGCGCTCGACACGACGCCGCCGAAACCGGGCATGCTGCGCGTCGAAAGCGGCAAGGGATCGGCGATCGAGCTGGAGGTGTGGGCGTTGTCGGCAGCGTCCTTCGGCAAGTTCGTCGCTGCCGTGCCGCCGCCGCTTTCGATCGGCACCATCAACCTTGCCGACGGCCGCACCGTAAAGGGCTTCATCGTCGAGCCCGCCGCGGTTTCCAGGGCGCGCGACATCTCCGCCTTCGGCGGCTGGCGCGCGTACGTGGCCGCGAAATAGGACGGGGTAGCAGCAATCACACCGTCATTGCGAGGAGCGAAAGCGACGAAGCAATCCAGTATGTGGCAAGAACTGGATTGCTTCGCTTTCTCGCAACGACGGTGTTTTGCTGGATTACGTCGGGCGCGAACTGGTCGATTTCGGTGCCTTGATGAGGCCGGACAGCACCTCGGCAGAGGTCTCGAACATGGCGGCAAGCTGCGGTTCGTCGACCTTGCGGATGTCCTCACGCAGATGCGTCACCGTCTCCTGCAGACGCTGCTTCGTCTTCTGGGTGTGGTGCCTGGGATCTTTGTTGGAGGAGGCCATGAGTTTCTCCTGATCCGGATGGATCGACAGGAGAAAACGACGCGCCTCGATGCAGGTTTGCCAGCAAGCCGGTGTTTCACCTCATGGTGAAGAGGCGCGAATGCGGCGTCTCCGGACGATGCTTCGCATCGCCGGTACCATGAGGCCCGCGGTGGCCTCATCCTTCGAGACGCTTGCTGCGCAAGCTCCTCAGGATGAGGAAACCAACTACACCGAAACCGCGTAAATCTCGTATTCGCTGCGCACGAGCTCGATGTGGGCGCGCATGGCGGCGGCGGCCCCTTGCCGGTCGCCGCGCATGATCGCCACCACGACGCGGTCATGCTCGGCCTGCGACTTCGCGAGACGTCCCAGGTTGCGGAACTGGGCGCGGCGGAACGGCTGCACCCGCGCCCGCGTCGCCATCGTGATCTCGGCGATGTAGCCGTTGTGGGAACCGGTGTAGATCGCGTTGTGAAAGCGCTCGTTCACCTCGTGGAAGCGCTCGGGATTGCCGGCATGACTGAGGACGCGCAGGTCCTCGTGAATGGCCTCGAGGGCGTGCCGCTCGGCGGGCGACATGCGCTCGGCAGCGAGCCCCGCGCACAGCCCTTCCAGCTCGGCCATCGCCTCGAACATGCCGGTCAGCCGCTCGAGCGAAGGCTGCGCCACCACCGCGCCGCGATGCGCGCGCGCCTCGATCAGTCCGCTTGCCGCAAGCTGCCGCAGCGCCTCGCGCACCGGCGTGCGCGAGACGTTGAAGCGCCGCGCGATTTCGGTTTCGTCCAGTGGCGCGCCGGGCGGCAGGGTTCCGCGCACGATCTCGTCGGCCAGCTGCAGCCGCAGCTCCTCGGCGCGGGTGACCCTCGCTGCCGGCTGCTGCGAACGGCCGACGCGCGGCACGAGCGGCCTGGCCGGGAGGTCATCAAGACTCATGGCTTATCCTTCGGCTCGTCGATGACGCTGACATGAGCGCCGACGATCCGCCAGCCTTGCGGAAACCGGACCCAGGTCTGCATCTGCCGCCCGATCCGGCCGGGCAGGCTGTCGCGATAGAACAGCGTCGAAGCGACCGCGGTATCGCGGCCATAGGTGGTGATGACGGTCTTGTCGGTCCTGCGCATCAGGCCGGCGGGCGAGCGCGCGGCGCGGAAGCCGGCGATGGCATCATGGCCGTAGAGGATTTCACCGATGCCGTAGCGAATCGTCCGGGGATCCTTGTGGAACAGCTCGTTCAGCACGGCGATATCGTTGGTGACCAGCGCCTTCTCATAGCGCTCGAACTGCGCGGTGACTTCCGCAAGCACGTCAGGCAGGTCGATCTCCATACTATAGTCCCCTCGGCGAAGGCGCGGCCACGACGCCCATGCGTTCCAGCGCGTAAGCAACCCGCAGCGCGATGTCCTCGCGCCACGGCGCGGCGATGATCTGCACCCCGATCGGCAGCGGTTCGAGCGGCACAGGCACGACCACCACGGGCAGGCCGATGAACGAGATCGGCTGGGTGTGGATGCCGATATTGGCGCGCACCGGGAGCTCGACCCCGTCGAGCACGAAGGTCGCCTGCCCGAGCTTCGGCGCGATGCAGGGCGTGGCCGGCGCGATCAGCACATCGACCGACTCGAACAGCTCGGCCACTCGCGCGCGGTACCAGCGGCGGAATTTCTGGGCGCGATCGACAAGGGCCGCCGGCACCATGGCGCCGGCGAACAGCCGATCGCGTACCGCGGGATCGAAATCATGCGGACGCTTGCGCAGGCGATCGAGGTGAAGGGACGCGCCTTCGGTGGTGGTGATGACATAGGCCGCGGCGCGGGCGCGCGAGGCCTCGGGGACTTCCACCACCTGCGTAGAGTCGAGCGCCTTGGCGACGCGGCCGACCGCCTCCACCGCTTCCGGGAACAGATTGTTCTGGAAATGGCCGCCGGCAATTGCGATGCGCAGGTCGCCGAGGCCTTCGCAGATGAGCGGCGTCACCGGCTCGACCGGCCTCATCGTGCAGGCGGCATCGTCGGGATCGGGCCCCTGCATCGCGTCATAGGCGAGCGCGAGGTCCGAGACCGATCGCGCGAACGGACCGAGGTGGTCGAGGCTCGCGACGAACGGAAACGAGCGGGCGCGCGACAGGCGCCCATAGGTCGGCTTGAGGCCGAAGATGCCGCAGAACGAGGACGGCACGCGGATCGAGCCGTTGGTGTCCGAGCCGAGCGCGATCGGCACCAGGCCGCCGCCGACCGCGGCGCCGGAGCCTCCCGAGGAGCCGCCGGTCATCCGCGTGGGGTCATGCGGATTGCGCGAGGGGCCGTCATGAACGTTCTCGCCGGTGAAGTCATAGGCGTATTCGCCCATGTTGAGCGCGCCGACGAGCACCGCGCCTGCCGCCTCCATGCGCTCGATCAGCGTGGCATCGCGCCTGGCCGGCGGCAGGTCGCGGTTGATCTTGGAGCCGGCGCGCGTCGGCAGTCCTTCGACGTCGAACAGGTTCTTCACCGCAAAAGGCACGCCGGCGAGCGGGCCGACCTTCTTGCCCGAGGCAATTGCCGTATCCACCGCGCGCGCCCTGGCGCGGGCACGCTCGGCGGTCACGTCGGTGAACGCATTGAGGATGCCGTCGTGCTGCTTGATGCGCGCCAGTGCCGCGTCCGTGGCATCGAGCGCCGACATCCTGCGACCCGCCACTGCGCTGGCAATTTCCGCGGCCGTCATTTTGAGCGGGGTGGTCATGGCACCCTCACGCGACAAAGACAGGCGCCGGCTCGGCATCGTCCGGCAACGGGAACTCGTCGACCAGCCGCGCCATCCTCAGCGACACTTCCAGATTGACCCTCACCATCGGCAGCCACGCTTCCTCGATGGGGAGCGCCAGCGCCTGCGACGCGGCGTGGATGTAATCGTCAAGCGGATCGGCGGCCATCGTTCTTCAAACCCTCAATGCACCCGCAGCGGCGGATGCGGGATCGCCGTCAGCAGCTCCTTGGTGTAGGCGTCCTGCGGATCGCCCAACACCCGCTCGGCGGAGCCCTCTTCGACTACTCTCCCGCTGCGCATGACAATGACACGATCGCACAACAGGCGCACCACATTCAAATCATGCGAGACGAACAGATAGCTCATTCCTAAGGATTGCTTCAGGTCCTGCAGCAGATTGAGCACCACCGCCTGCACCGAAACGTCGAGTGCGGCGGTCGGCTCGTCAAGGACAACGAGCTTCGGACTGAGCGCGATGGCGCGGGCGATGCCGACACGGGCCTTCTGGCCGCCCGACAATTGATGCGGGAAGCGATCGAGCAGATTGAGCGGCAACCCGACCATCGTCGCCAGTTCCTCGCAGCGGGCGCGCAGGGCATCGCGGCCCGAAACGCCCCCGAGCTGCATCACCGGATCGGCAATCGCGCGTGCCGCAGTGAAGCGCGGGTTGAGGCTGTCGGTCGGATCCTGGAACACCATCTGGATGCGGCTGCGCAGCGGCAGCCGGGCAAAGGCGTTCGGCAGGACATTGCCGATCTCCTCGCCGTCGAAATTGATCCGGCCCGAGGTCTGGTCGAGGAGCCGCATCACCATCATCGAGGTGGTCGACTTGCCGCAGCCGGATTCCCCGACGAGGCCGACACTCTCGCCGTGACCGACAAAGAAGGAGATGCCGTCGACGGCGCGAAAGACGTCCGGCTCGACCGGCGGCTTGGGGCCGAACAACTTGGCCAGCAGCGCGGTCGTGCCCTGGCGCGGATATTCCTTCACCAGGTTTTCGACCAGGAGGAGCGGCTTGGCACTCGCGGCGGCGTCCTTCTGCTCGTCGCCCCCGGGCTTGACCCGGGGGTCCATCGAAGCAGAAGCGTCGTTCGAAGCCGGATGGATGGCCGGATCAAACCCGGCCATGACGGGCGAAGCTTGGGGCGTGCTCGCCTCGTCCTCCGGCAGGAGATCGCGCAACGCTGCACCGATCCGCGGCGTCGCACGCATCAGCCTGCGGGTGTAGGGATGCTGGGGTTTGGCGAAGATGTCGGCCGACTTCGCGGTCTCGACCACGCGGCCTTTCTCCATGACGACCACGCGGTCGCAATAGGCTGCCGCAAGGCCCAGATCATGCGTGATCAGGATGGTGGACATCGACCGCCGCTTCGTCAGCTCGACAATGAGGTCCATCACCGCCTTCTGCGTCGTGACGTCGAGGCCGGTGGTCGGTTCGTCGGCAATCAGGAGCTGCGGATTGCAGGCGAGCGCGAGCGCGATGACGACACGCTGGCACATGCCGCCCGACAGCTCGAACGGGTAGGCATGGTAACGCTCGCGCGCACGGGCGATCCTGACCTGCTCCAGCGCCTCGATCGCCTTCTCGCCGCGGTCGCTGGTCGTCGATTGCAGGTGCTGGCGCAGCACGTCCTCGATCTGGTCGCCGACCTTGCGGATAGGGTTGAGCGCGGCGCGCGGATTCTGGAAGATCATCGAGATCTCGCGGCCGCGCAGGTCGCGCATCTCGTCTTCGCTCGCGCCCCTCACGTCGATGCCGGAGAACATCACCGAGCCCTCGGCGATCCGGCCGGCGCGGTCGAGGATCCGCATCACCGCATAGGAGGTCACCGACTTGCCCGAGCCGGACTCGCCGACGATGCCGAGCGTCTCGCCCTTGCCGACGGAGATATCGACGTGCTGCACCGCCTTGACGATGCCGCGCCGGGTGGTGAATTCGACGGTGAGATCCCTGACGTCGAGCAGCGGCCGCGCGGTCATTTCACGTCCTCCGCTGCGGATCGACGATGTCGCGCAGGCCATCGCCCAGCAGGTTGAAGCAGAATACCGCGAGCATCAGCGCAAGGCCGGGGAACAGCGCGATCCACCACTCGCCCGAGACCATGAAGCTGGCGCCTTCGGCGACCATGATGCCCCATTCGGCGGTCGGGGGACACACGCCCAGCCCGATGAAGGACAGGCCCGCCGCGTTGAGGATGGCATAGCCCATGGTCAGCGACATCTGCACGATCATGATCGGCATGATGTTGGGCAGGATGTGAACCAGCAGGATCCGGAATTCGCCGTTGCCGGAGAGCCGCGCCGCCTGGACGAAGCCGGCATTGCGGCGGACATTGCCCTCGGCGCGCGCGACGCGGGCATAGAGCGGAAAATTGACGATCGCGGTCGCGATGATGATGTTCTGGACGGTGTTGCCCAGCGCCGCGACGATGCCCATCGCCAGCACGAACAGCGGGAAGGCCATGATGGTATCGGCGATGCGGCCGACGATGCGGTCGGTCCAGCCCCCGAAATAGCCGGCGGCAATCCCGGCCAGCCCACCGAGCAGGAAGACCAGGGCGACCGAGCTCACCGCAATGAAGCAGTCGAGGCGGGTCGCCACGATGACGCGGCTGAAGATGTCGCGCCCCAGCTGGTCGGTGCCGAACCAGTGCGCGGCCGACGGCGCCTTCAAGGCCGCTGCGGTGTCGGAGGCGAGCGGATCGTGCGGCACGACAAAGGGACCGAGCAGGGCCGCAAAGACGATCAAAAGCAGCAGTGCGAAGGCAAAGGCGGTGACGCGGTTCTCGCCGAGAACGTATCTGGCGTGCTCGAACATCGCAGCAAGGCCGCTCGCCCGCGCGGGCGCGGCAGGTTCGGCAACGGGAGCGACGCTGCTCATGCTCCTACCCTTCCAGCCGCACGCGCGGATCAATCACGCCGTACAGGATGTCGATCAGAAGATTCAGAAGCACGTACATGACCGCCATGGTCAGCACGAAGCCCTGCACGGGCGCGAAGTCGGAAGCAATCAGGGCCTCCACCGCATAGGAGCCGATGCCGGGCCAGGCGAACACTTTCTCAACCAGCACATTGGCCCCGAGCAGGAACGAGAACACCATGCTGAGGGTGGTGATGACAGGCAGCATCGCGTTGCGGAAGGCGTAGGTGACGATCACGGTCGACGGCGCAAGGCCGCTCGCGCGCGCCGTGCGCACGAAATCGGAGGCGAGCACCGCCAGCATCGAGGCGCGCGTCATGCGCGCGATCGGCGCCAGCGAGAAGATCGCCAGCGAACCTGCCGGGAGTACGAGCTGGGAGAGCGCGGAACGGAACGCCTCGAAGTCGCGCGCGATCAGGGTGTCGATCAGATGGAAGCCGGTCACCGTCGGCGGCGCGCTGTAGAACACGTCGAGCCGGCCGAGCGGCGCCGGCGACCAGCCGAGCCGGAAATAGAAGACGTAGACCAGCAGCAGCCCGGTGAAGAACACCGGCAGGGATACGCCTGCGGTCGTCGTGACGCGACAGAGATGGTCGATCCACGAGCCGGGGCGCGTCGCCGCGAGCACCCCGAGCGGCAGCGCGATCGAGATCGAGATGGCAAGGCCCAACAACGTAAGCTCGGCCGAAGCCGGCAGGCGGTTGCGGATCTCGGTCGCGACCGGCTGACCGGTGGTCAGCGAAGTGCCGAGATCGCCATGGGCGAGATCACCGATGTAGCGGACGAACTGCTCGACCAGCGGCTTGTCGAAGCCGAGCTTCTTGCGGATCTGGTCGATCGCCTCCTTGGTCGCGGAGGGACCTGCGAAATAGGTCGCCGGATCGCCGGGCAGCGCACGCGTGAGCAGGAACGTGACGACGACCACGCCGATCAGGCTCGGGATCGCGGACATCAGGCGCTTGCCGATCATGGTGAGCATGGAGGCGCCCCTGCGGACGATTTCACTGTTTCGCGCGCGCTCTCGGCATCACGCCTTCACCAGCGCGCGGTAGTCGAGGCGGCGGTGGAACCAGTACTGATAGCCCGACACGTTCTTCTGCATCGCGACGTTGACGAAGGGCTGGTACAGCGGAATGCGCGGCACCTCGGCGAAGGCGAGATCGACGAAGCCCTTGACGTCGGCATCGTAGGCCGCCTTGTCGCCGGTTGCCGCGGCGGTGCGCGCGCCGTCGATGAACTTGTCCATCGCCGCCGACTTGTAGCTCATCGTGTTGAAGATCGAATTGTTGCCGTGATAGCACCAGTAGAAGAAGTACTCGGGGTAATCGAGCCAGCCCGAGAACACGTTGGTGAACAGCGGCAGCTCCTTCTTGGTCAGCTCGGTGCGCCAGTTCGCGCCCGGCACCTTGTTGATCGTGGCCTTGATGCCGAGCTGGGCGAGGCTCTCCTGCACCAGGATGCAGAGCGGCTCGTTGACCTGGGCGAAGTTGAGATCGAAGGACAGCGTGGTCTCGAAGCCGTTGGCGTAACCGGCCTCCGCCAATAGCGCCTTCGCCTTCGCCATGTCGGTGTTGAATTTGTGCGGCTGCGGCCAGGCGACCTCTGTCGCCTTGGCGGCGGACGCGCCGAACATCGGGTTGCCAAGGCCGAACAGCACCGCATCCATGATCTTCTGGTACGGCATCGCATAGGCCATGGCCTGCCGCACCTTCGGATTGTCGAATGGCGGCTTGTTGACGTTCATGCCGATATACTGGATGCCGTTGGTGTATGGCAGCGACACCACGTCGAGCTTGCCGTTTGCCTTCATCTCCTGGAAATCGCGGAGCGGCAGTTCGTAGGAGATGTCGGCATCGCCGCGCTCGAGCATCGCCCGACGGTTGCCGGCCTGCGGCACCATGCGCCAGATCACGCGCTTGATCTTCGGCAGCGGACCGCCGACCCACTCGTCGTTGCGCTCCATGATCACTTCGGTGCCGGGCGTCCATTTCGTCATCTTGTAGGCGCCGGAGCCCGCGGTCTGCTGCTTGGTGTATTCGAGGCCCCAGGGATCCTTTTCGCTCGCGTTCTTCTTCACGAGCCCGGAATTCACAACGCACGGCACGATAACGGCGAGGTCGGGGATGGTGAGCCTGTCCTTCTTCAGGAAGTCGACGCGCACCGTGTGGTCGTCGACGACAACGAACTGCTCGGGCTTGGTCAGCGAGCCCGCGCTCATCTGGAAGGTCGGAAAGCCGCCGACGCTCACCGCGCGATCCAGCGACCATTTGACGTCCTTGGCGGTGACCGGCGTGCCGTCGTGGAATTTGGCTTTCTTCTTCAGCTTGAACGTCACCGACATGTCGCCAACGTTCATGTCCTCGGCGAGCTCGCCCTTGAACTTGTCGCGGTCGTAATAGGGAACGCCGCCCGGGCCGCTTTTCATCTCGTGGCTGATCAGACGGTCGTAGCAATTCCAGGAGACTTCGTAGCCGGGCACGTTGGTGCCGACGCCGTGGATGTCGAGATTGTTGGGACCGCCTTCGGAAACGACCAAGAGGGATTCGGACCTGGCATCCGCCTTGGCCGACGAAATGATTCCGGGGGCCGGCAGCATCGTGCCGGCAGCCAATCCGGAAACGGACTTCAGGAAATCACGACGCTTCATGCAAATGCTCCAACACAAAGGATGAGGTTGGAGAGACCGTCGCAAGGTTCGTGCCAAGGCGGCGATAGGAGCTAACCACCTGATATGGCAACGAAGTTTTGAAATTTCGTGGTTCTGAAGCAGTTTGGCAATTGCATACAAAGATGCGGTTTTGCTCAATGATTGAGCAATGTTTGCCAAATGCCTTCGCCGGAAGCTAGCGATCCGGGCTTGCGTGCTCGAACTGGCGCAGCAGCTTGTTGCCGCGCTCCACCGCCGAATCCAGCGCAGCCTGCGCAGGCTTCGCGCCGCGGAAAGCCTGCTCCAGTTCATCCTCGATCACGCCGCGAACCAGCACGAAGGAGCCGAGCCGGACGCCGCGCGAATTCTCCGTCGGCGGCTTCAAGGCGACCTGGCGGAAGGAGATTATGCTGCCGGGATGACGCTCGTAGAAGCCCTGCGCCCGCGTCAGATCGAAGGCGGCGCGGGTGATCGGCAGATAACCCGTATTCTGATGCCAGGCGGCCTGGACTTCGGGCTTCGAGAGGAAGGCGAGGAATTTCGCCACCCCCTTGTATTCCTCGCGCGGCCTGTCGCGCAGCACCCACAGCGTGGCGCCGCCCACGATCGAATTTTGCGGCGCGCCCTTAACGTCCGGCCAGTACGGCAGCATGCCGTAACCAACCTCGAATTTCGAATTGGCGATGATGTCGGCGCGCGTTGCCGAAGATCCGATGAAGATGCCGCATTCGCCGTTCTGGAAGCGTGGCTCCGCACTTGCCCCGCGCCCGCTATAATCGAACACCTTGTCCTTCTGCCATTCGGCGAGCTGCGCAACATGGCGCGCCAGCACCGGATTGTTGACGGTCAGGGCGGCATCGAGCCCGTCGAAACCGTTCGATCGGGTCGAGACCGGCAAATTGTGAAAGGCCGAAAAGTTCTCGACATTGATCCACGACGGCCAGGACGTGGTGAAGCCGCATACCGCACCCTTCTCGCGCAACCGCTTTGCCGCGGCGCCGACCTCCGGCCAGGTCTTCGGCGGGGTTTCCGCGTCCAGCCCCGCCTCGCGAAACATCTTCTTGTTGTAATAGAGGATCGGCGTCGAGGCGTTGAACGGAAGCGACAGCAGATGGCCGGCACTGTCGGCGTAATAGCCGGCGACCGCCGGAAGGTAGGCCTCGGGCGAAAACGGCTCATGCTCCTCGCGCATCAGCTCGAACACCGGATAGATGGCGCCCCTCGCCGCAATCATCGTCGCGGTTGCGACGTCATTGACCTGAACGATTGCCGGCTGCCGGCGCGAACGGAACGCAAAGATCGCCGCGTTCACCGTTTCAGTGTAGCTGCCCTTGTAGGCCGGCACGATCCGGTAGTCGGATTGCTGGGCATTGAAATCGGCGGAAAGTTTTTCCAGTTGCCGCCCAAGCTCGCCCGACATCGCGTGCCAGAACATGATGTCGGTCGCGGCCAGCGCGGGCGATGCCAGCGCGAGCGCGCAGGTCACACCGAGGAACTGCGACACTCGTCCCAGTAATTTCACGGCAAGTTCCAGGTTGCGACCGGGGGTGGCGGTATGGTGGAACCCCTACTTAGGGCTAGCCGGTTGCATTTGCAATCGGCTAGACGCAGTAGCCGGTTCCGTTGCGGCCTGCCCGGCGTTGAACCTTTCCTTGTCGCCATAGACTTCATCACCAAGGGGTTGAGTTTGTCAGTGTGTCGATGGCCGAAGTCCATGCCAGGGCGCAGGGCGATCCTGCTTCCGCCGCCTTGATCCAGTGCATTCGCAAGGTGGAGTGAACCGTCTTGGCAGCGTCCGGGCACAGCGATGTTGCGGAACGGCCGCCGGGTCCGGTCGGAGGGCTGCGCGCGCGCATCGTCCGCCTGCTACGTGCGGTGCCGATCCGCTGGCGCATCCTGTCGATCGCCGGCATCAATTCCGCCGTCGTGCTGGTGCTGGCCGCCTTGATCTGGAACGGCGCCCAGGTGCTGGCCTCGGCCTGGGACGACGTGCGCCAGGTCCGTGAATCCGACAAGATCCTGGCGCTGCTCGGGAGCGAAACCAGCCGCCTGCAGAACCTTATCCATCGCTACATCAACCAACCGAGCCCCGACCTGTTCGCGGAGATCCTGCTGCTGCGCGAGACCGTGCTCGGCACGCTCACCAACCGTGCCTCCAAGGATCCGGTACTCTCGGGCTCGGTAGCGGAACTGGAACGCGCGACCGAGCGCTTCCTCAACGGCTTTGGCGAATTGCGCGCCCTCCAGGCCACCATCGCCAGGACCTACGAGGACCAGGTGCTCGGCCCCGCCAGGGACATGGCAGGGCTCTATTCCGTCATCGAGGGCGCCACTGGCCGCCGCGACGCTTCGATCTGGCCTCCGCTGGGAAGATCCCGCGAGGCCTTCACCGCCGTGCTGGTGGCGGTCAACTCCTATTACCTGTCGCTGGCCAGCGCATCGGCCGAGGACGCCCGACGCAACACCGAGACCATCGAAAAGACGATTCCGGTGATGCTCCAATTTGGCGATAACGAGCTGCAGCGCGAGGCGCTCAAGAAGCTCGCCGCCCGGACCGCGGCGCTGCGCGAAGGCTTCACCAGGCTCACCGAACAGCTTGCGAACCGCACCGAGCTGCTCCGCACCAAGATCGACGCGAGCCAGGCCGACGCGATCGGCGCCATCGACGAACTGTCGACCAAGATGCGCCAGCGCGAGCAGAAGGCTCAGGAAACGTTCGACCGCACGCTGTCCGACATCTCGCGCCGGGTGCTTTCGATCGCCATCTTCTTCCTCGGCATCATCCTGACCGTGGGTGTGCTGATCGCGCTGTCGATCCGGCTGCCGCTCCAACAGATCATGACGGCGATGCGCGCGATCATGCAGGGCGATCTCGGCCGTGAGGTGCAAGGCACCCAGGCACGCGACGAAGTGGGGGCGATGGCGCGGGCGGTCGAGGTGTTCCGCGAGAACGCCATCGCCCGGCGCAAGGCCGAGGACGAATTGCGAGCGTCGAAGGAGAAGGCAGAAAGCGCCCTGCTCGAGCTCTCTACTGCGCAGCAGAACCTGATCGACGCCGAGCGGCTGGCCGCGCTCGGCGGCCTCGTCGCGGGCGTCGCCCACGAGGTCAACAACCCGATCGGCATCAGCCTGACGGTCGCATCCAGCTTCGCCCGGCGCAGCGAGATGTTCGGGGCCCAGCTGAGATCCGACGGCTCGCTGCGCCGCTCGCAGCTGGAAGACTTTGTCCAGGCCTCCCACGACGCCTCGCAGCAGCTTGTCGCCAACCTGCAGCGCGCCGGCGAACTGATCCAGTCCTTCAAGCAGGTCGCCGTCGATCGCTCGCACGCCGAGCGGCGGCAGTTCTCGCTCGCCGAAGCGACCGACCAGATCATCGCGAGCCTTCGTCCGGTCCTCAAGCGCTCGCCCATCAAGCTGTCGGTCGACGTGCCCGAGGGGCTGATCCTTGACGGTTATCCCGGCTCCTACGGCCAGATCCTGACCAATCTCTTTCTCAACACCGTCAAGCACGCCTTCGGCGACGGACGCTCCGGAACCATTACGCTCTCGGCACGGCCGCGCGGGCCGGACGACGTCGAGATCATCTTTGCCGACGACGGCGCCGGCATGACGCCCGAGGTCCAGCGCCAGGCCTTTGACCCTTTCTTTACCACGCGGCGCAATGAAGGCGGCACCGGCCTTGGCCTTCATATCGTCTATAACCTCGTGACCCAGCAGCTCGGCGGGCGGATGATGCTCGAGTCAAAGCCGGGACAAGGCACCACATTTCGCATTATTATGCCGCGGGTCGCCAAGGGTGGCCCAGCAAGCACCGAGACGGACGGAACTTCTCAATGGCCGAACAGGACGATGTCCTCCAACTGATCGAAGATACCGGCCTCGCCCGGGAGGATTCGTCCGCACGCAAATGGAAGATCGCCGTCATCGATGACGACGCGGCGGTGCATGACGGCACGCGCTTTGCGCTGTCCGACTACAGCCTGAACGGCCAGGGCCTGGAAATCCTCTCCGCTTATTCCGCGGCGGAAGGCCGCAAGCTGATGCGCGAGCACCCCGACATTGCCGCCGTGCTGCTCGACGTGATCATGGAGACCGACATCGCCGGGCTCGAGCTCGTGGAATACATCCGCAGCGAGCTCAAGAACGAGACCGTGCGAATCATCCTGCGCACCGGCCAGCCGGGCCAGGCGCCGGAACGGCGCGTGATCGTCCAGTATGATATCAACGACTACAAGGCCAAGACCGAGCTGACGGCGGACAAGCTGTTCACCTCGCTGACGGCGGCGCTGCGCTCCTACCAGCAGCTCGAGCGCATGATGCAGACGAGGCGGGGCCTCGAGATCATCATCGACGCCGCCTCCACCTTATACGATTTCAAGTCGATGCAGCGCCTCGCGGAAGGCGTGCTGACGCAGCTCGCCTCGCTCCTCAACGTCGACTGCGCCGGCATCCTGGTGCTGCGCGACGATGGCAGCTCGTCGGGGGCGGATTTCTCCGTGCTCGCCGGGAGCGGCTGCTACAGCCGGTTCATCGGCACCACTTCCTCCAAGGCGCTCGATCCCGACCTGCGGGAGCTGGTCGAGGCGGCATTCCAGCGCCGCAAGAACGAATTCGCTGATCATCGCAGCGTGCTATACTTGCGAACCGGCAGCGGCCGCGAGGTCGTCGTCCTGCTGCAGGCGGAGCGTCCGCTGTCGGAAACCGATCGCTCGCTGGTGGAAATCTTCTCGAGCCGCCTCTCGATCGCCTTCGACAACGTCATACTTTACCAGCAGCTGCAGGAGGCCAACACACAGCTGGAGGACCGCGTCGCCCAGCGCACCCGCGCCCTGATGCAGGCCAACCGGCGGCTGTCGGCACAGTGGCTGAGGCTGCAGCGTGCCAACGGCTTCAAGAACGAGATCCTCGGCACGGTCGCCCACGACCTGAAGAATCCGCTGGGCGTGATTCTCGGCCGCACCGAGATGCTGAAGGAGCTGATCGCGACCGCTGCGTCCGAGGCCGGCATCACCGCCCAGATCGACCACATCCGCGACGCGACCAAGCGGCTGACCACCATGGTCGACCACCTGATCTCGGACGCCATGGCCGATGCCTTCGACATCACCATCCGCCGCGAGCCGGTCGATGTCGCGGCGCTGGTCAATGAGGTGGCGGAGGCCAACCAGCCGCTCGCGATGAACAAGCAGCAGAAGGTCACTGTCACCGCGCCGACGAATCTCGTCACCATGTGCGATGCGGACCGGATCAGGGAGGCGATCGACAACCTCATCAGCAATGCCGTCAAGTACAGTCCGATCGGCGGCAAGATCACCGTCACCGCCGCCCGGGAGGGCGACAACACGATCGTCCACGTCAGCGACGAAGGCGCCGGCCTGTCGCCGGAGGACCTCGGCCGGCTGTTCGGCCGGTTCCAGCGGCTGTCCGCCAAGCCGACGGCGGGCGAAAGCTCGACCGGCCTTGGGCTTTCCATCCTCAAGCGTATTATCGACATGCATGGCGGCCAGGTGACCGCCCGTAGCGATGGCCCCGGAAAGGGATCGACGTTCACCATCACCTTACCCGCGACCGAGATGTCATGACCAAAAGCCAGCACATCATGATTGTCGATGACGAGGCTCCGGCCCGCGAGATGGTCGGAGATTACCTCAAGATGCACGGCTTTACCGTCACGCTCTGCGACGGCGGCAAGAGCCTGCGTGCCGAAATCGAGAAGGGCGTGCCCGACCTCGTCGTGCTCGACCTCAACATGCCGGAAGAGGACGGGCTTTCGATCATCCGTGACTTGAAGAGCCGCACCAACGTGCCGGTCATCATGCTCACCGCAACCGCAAGCCCGATCGACCGGGTGGTCGGGCTCGAGCTCGGCGCCGACGACTATGTGGCAAAGCCCTGCGAATTGCGCGAACTGATGGCGCGCATCCGCTCGGTGCTGCGGCGGAGCGGGCCGGCCAAGGCCGCGGTGGCGGAATCGGCGGCAAAGTCGGCCAAGGAGCAACTGGTGCGCTTCGGGACCAAATGGCTCGACTTGGAGGCCCAGGCGCTGCGCGACGACGAGGGCAACGAACATCCGCTGACCGCTTCCGAATTCGGCCTGCTCAAGGTGTTCGCGGCGAACCCGAAACGGGTGCTGTCGCGTGAGCGGCTGCTCGAGCTTGCGAATGCCAGGGATGCCGAGGCATTCGACCGCGCGGTCGACCTGCGCATCATGCGCATCCGGCGCAAGATCGAGCCCGACCCGACCAAGCCCGCCGTCATCCGCACCATCCGCGGCGGCGGTTACCTGTTTTCGCCGGCCGGCGAGAAGGCGTGACGATCGCGCCTTGGGCGAATTGAGTTAGAGGAAGCGCTCCGGTGCGAACGGCGTGAGCGGGATCTCCGGTTCACGACCGCTCAAGAGCTGCGCGACCAGACGGCCGGTGCGGGCCGAACTGCCGAGACCGATATGACCGTGCCCGAATGCATAGACAATGTCGCGCGAAGCCCGCGCATGGCCGATGCAGGGGCGCCCGTCCGGCATGCTTGGACGATGACCGAGCCAGGTCTTGACGGATGAGGCCGGAAAAGACCTCGGCAGCTTGGGAAACATGCTGATCAGGCTCTCGCGCAGAATATCGGCGCGCTTCCAGTTGGGTGCGGCATCGAGGCCTCCGATCTCGACCTGCCCGGCGGCGCGCAGCCCCGTATCGGTCGGATTGACGATGATCTTGAGATCGGCGGCCATCATCGAGGTGCGCGGACCGATCTCCGCATTTTCGACGATGACGTGATAGCCGCGCTCGGTTTCAAGCGGCAGCCGATCGCCGACGGACGCGGCGAGGTGCTTCGAACGCGCCCCGGCGGCGATCACTGCCGCATCACACGCGATCTCGCCGGTTTCAGTGAGAACCGCGACCAGCTTGTCGCCCGCGAGTCTTAAGCCGGTCGCCCTGGCTGAAACGTGCGTGGCCCCGTTGGCGACAGCGTGAGCGGCGAGCGCGGCGACGTAGCCGCCGGGGTTGCGGCAGCGCCCGGCCTCTTCCACCAGCACACTAAAGGTGTAGCGCGGATTGAGATCAGGCTCGCGCTGGCGCAGTTCCTCGGCGGAAAGCTCGAGCCATTCGATGCCAACGCGCTTGCGAATACGCCAGCCGAGGTCGGCATCGAACGGCGCGCGCGAAGTGAAGACGTGCAGCAGCCCGTTGCGCTCAATCATGTCGCCGACGCCGGCCTCTTCCGCCAGCTTCTTGTGCAGGGCCGGCGCGTCCTTCAGGAGAGTACGCAGGGCACGTGCCGTCTTCTCGACCCTGGCTTCTGTCCAGCCCGAGAGCAGGTACTGGATCAGCCAAGGCAACGCTCTCGGCAGATACAACCAACGAATGGCCAGCGGGCCGAGCGGATCGATCAAGTAGCCCGGGACCTTTTTCCAGATGCCCGGCTCCGATGGCGGAATCACCGAATGGGACGATAGCCAACCGGCGTTGCCATAGCTCGCCGCCTGCGTGCCGCCGGGCTCGCCCGGATCAACCAGCGTAACGCGGTGTCCGTCGCGCAACGCCTCGATTCCGCTGATGACGCCGACAGCGCCGGCTCCGATGATGACGACGTGCCTGCCTGTCGGTGTGGTCATGAGCGTGCCCCTTGAGGAAACAATCCCTGCCTACCCCTTGTCTTGGCCTCACTCAAATTCTGTTCAGGACCGCGCAGGACGTGCCCGGCCAATTCAGCCTTCTGGGCTCGCTGCAATACCGCTCGCTCAGGCGGCGATTCGTTCCGACAAGCCGCATGCCGACTCCCCAGTCTTTCGCTAATTGAAATCACTCGCATTTATGTCCCGATTGTTTCGTCGTCCGGGGTGCGACGAAACAATTCGGCCGGCGACGAAACCATTTTCCGCTTCTCGTGGAGACGTCCCGAAACGTTCGCTCATTAACACTCCGCCCAACAAACGCCGCCGGTCGCGGCGCCAAGGGGAGCGTGTCATGCAGAACGTCGTCGCCATCAATGCAAAAGCCAGCCAAGGCATCATCGCTGCTCAGGTGACATCGGACGACATGCTGTTGGAGAGTATTGCCGGGGGCAGCCGCACGGCCATGCACACCCTCTATTGCCGTCACAACCTGCGCGTCTACCGCTTCATCCTGCGCATCGTGCGCGATGCCACCACGGCTGAAGATCTTGTCAGCCAGGTCTTCCTCGACGTGTGGCGTACCGCCAGGCATTTCCAGGGGCGCTCGCAGGTCTCGACCTGGCTGTTGTCGATTGCGCGTTACAAGGCGCTGACCGCACTGCGCCAGCGGCGCTTCGAGGACCTCGACCAGGAGGACGTGAGGGAAATTCCCGACCAGGCGGACACGCCGGAAACTTCGCTGGATCGCACCGACACCAGAGCCATTCTGCGCGCCTGCGTGGCCAAGCTGTCGCCGGCGCACCGCGAGATCATCAACCTCGTCTACTACCATGAGAAGTCGGTGGAGGAGGTCGGCCAGATCATCGGTATCCCACAGAGCACGGTGAAGACGCGCATGTTCTACGCCCGCAAGCAGCTGGCCGACTTGCTTAAGGGTGCCGGCGTCGATCGGTTTGCCGCCTGAATACCAGCACTTGCAATGCCTTAGAGGGTAATCGAGGCAACAATCCGCCTCGAGACCAGGGGTCCAGAAATTACCGGCCACGAAACAATTGAAACAAACGGCAACATCACCTGGAAAAACTCGCCCCCTATACAGATCCTCACACGGTTTTGGTTAAACCTCCCAAGGACCTCCAGCGACCCGGACGGGATGCCCCCTTCCGGGTCGTTTTGTATTATTTCACCGCGCAGATCGTCCACGCGCCCGGCTCTCTCTCCCAATCGGATCGATGGCGAGAAAGAATTGCGACGAGGGCTCGCGAGGCATTCGCGTGCCATATAAGCTCCGCCCGCCATCAACTTGCCATCAAGCTGGCCCTGAGATTTGATGGTTTTTATGATTTGCCTTGGCAGCGGGGAGAAGCGCTTCATGACGAAATTTCGTCACCTGAGCTGGATGATGATGGCCGCGGTCGGCCTGACGATCTCGATCGCGCCAAGTCGCGCCCAGCAGCCTGACGTCGGCGACCAGCCCGGCCTGATCGCGGACGACAGCTACCAGCAGGATCCCGAATGGCGCAAGCAGGTCGTGTATTATCGTACCACCGAAGCGCCAGGCACGATCATCGTCTCGACTGCCGAGCGCCATCTTTATCTGGTCCAGCCCGGCGGGCGCGCCATCCGTTACGGCATCGGAGTGGGACGCCAGGGCTTCCAATGGCAGGGCCTTATGAACATCACGAAAAAGGCGGAGTGGCCCGACTGGACGCCGCCGCCGGAGATGATCCAGCGCCAGCCATATCTGCCGCGCTTCATGGCGGGCGGCCCGGGCAATCCGCTCGGCGCCCGCGCCATGTATCTCGGCACCACGGTCTACCGGATTCACGGCACCAACCGGCCTGACACCATCGGCACCGCCGTCTCCTCCGGCTGCTTCCGGCTGGTCAATGCCGACGTGATGGACCTCTATGACCGCGTCCCGGTCGGCACCAAGGTCATCGTACGGCAGAAGCCCGAGCTCTAGGCTCAGGCTCCAGCCCGTTCTTATCCTTCCATTGAGAGACAAATCATGCGCACATTTCGAGGCGGCCTGCTGATCGGGCTTGCGGTCGCCATTCTGGTTGCCGCTGTGGCCGTTACCTATGAAAGATACGACACGCGCACCTTGAAGCGGACGGTCCGCCGCGGCGATGTGCTGTGCGGCGTCAACAAGGGCCTGCCGGGCTTCTCCTATCGCGACGACACCGCCAGCATGCCCGACAATGAGAGCGGGTGGACCGGCTTTGACGTCGATTTCTGCCGCGCGGTGGCGGCGGCGATCTTCAATGATCCGAACAAGGCCAGGTTCATTGCGCTCGATGCCAACGAGCGCTTCAAGGAGCTGCAGAGCCGGAAAGTGGACATCCTCTCGCGCAACTCGACCTGGAGCATGGCGCGCGAGCTCGAATACGACCTCTATTTCCCGGCGGTCGCCTACTATGACGGCGCGGGATTCATGCTGCCGCGTTCGCGCAACATCGATTCGGCGTTGGACCTTTCCGGCAGCAAGGTCTGCGTGCAGTCGGCAACGACCACGGCGCTCCATCTCACCGACTATTTCCGTGCCAACAACATAAAGTATGAAGAGGTGAAGTTCGACAAGCTGGACGACGTGGTCAAAGCCTACGATTCCGGCAAATGCGACACCTTGACCGCGGACGTCTCGCAGCTTTACGCGCTGCGGCTCAACCTGACCAAGCCCGGCGACCACAGCATCCTTCCCGACATGATCTCCAAGGAGCCGCTGGCTCCGGTGGTGCGCCAGCGCGACGACGACTGGATGATGATCGTCAAGTGGACGCTGTATGCGATGATCAATGCCGAGGAGCTCGGCGTCACCTCGAAGAATATCGACGAGGCGATGAAGTCGAAGAAGCCCGAGGTGATGCGCCTGGTCGGCACCGACGGCAACTACGGCGAGCAGCTCGGGCTTACCAAAGATTGGGCGGCGCGCATCATCCGCCACGTCGGCAATTACGGCGAGATGTATGACCGCAACATCGGAAGCGGCTCCAAGCTGAAGATCCCGCGAGGGATGAACCAGCTCTGGAACGCGGGCGGAGTTCAATACGCGCCGCCGATCAGGTGACCTCATTCCGGGGGCGCGCATCAGCGCGAACCCGGAAGCTCGATAGCAGTCCTGCCAATCATCGTCATGCCCGGCCTTGTGCCGGGCATTGACTTTTGCAGCCGCAGATATCGGCGTCTCACCTCATCCCTGAGGAGCGCGAAAGCGCGTCTCGAAGAATGGAGGCCCGTATCGGGCCTCATGGTTCGAGACGCCGCGCGAGAGCGCGGCTCCTCACCATGAGGGGATACAGTCTCAATACCCCCTTGCCCGCGCCAGCTGCTCGGCGTGGAAATTGGCATCGCCGAACAGCTCCTCGCAGACGCGAGCCCGCTTCATGAAGAAGCCGATGTCGAACTGGTCGGTCATGCCCATGCCGCCATGCATCTGCACGCCCTCCTGCACGGCGCGTGTTGCGGTCACCCCGGCTCGCGCCTTGGCAACCGCGACCGCCGCGGCGGCGTTGGCGAAATCGCCGTCAAGCGTCTGCAGAGCCTTCAAGACTGCCGCGCGGGTGATCTCGATGTCGATATAGAGCTGGGCGGCGCGGTGCTGCAGGGCCTGGAACTCGCCGATGGGCTTGCCGAACTGCTTGCGCTGCTTCAGGTACTCGACGGTGCGACCGAACACCTCTTCGCTCAGGCCGACCATTTCGGAAGCGACCGCGCCGCTGCCGATGTTGAGCACGACGTCGAGCGGCGCAAAGCCCTGGTCGACTTCGCCGAGCACGCCGTCGACGTCGACCTCCACATTGTTGAACTCGATCCGTGCCGCGTTATGAGCGTCGACCATGACGGTGCGCTCGATGGCGATGCCCTTGGCCCTGGGATTGATCAGGAACAGCGTCAGCCCGTCACGCTCGCCGGCCGAGCCGGCAGTGCGCGCCGCAACGATCAGAAGATCAGCGACATGGCCGTCGACCACCAGCGCCTTGGCGCCGTTGAGCTTGAACCCGTTGCCGGAGCGAGATGCCTGCAGGCTGGTCTGCAACGGGCGATGCTTGGCGCCTTCGTCGACGGCCAGGCTCGCCAGTAGCGCGCCGGAGGCGATCTTCGGCAGATATTCGGACTTCTGCGCAGCATTGCCGGCGCGGGCGAGCGCGGAGGCGGCGACGACGCCGGTCGAAAGAAACGGCGAGGGCATCAAGGTGCGGCCGATCTCCTCCATGACGACGCCGGCCTCGACGCAGCCCAGCCCACTGCCGCCGAACTCTTCCGGCACCAGCAGGCCGGCAAAGCCCATCTCGGCAAAAGCTTGCCATAGATCGCGGGAGAAGCCGGTGGCATCGCGCGAGTCGCGCAGGTGCCGCAGATGCGACACCGGCGCCTTGTCGCTGATCAGGCCGCGCGCGCTGTCGCGGAGCATCGATTGTTCTTCGGTAAGGACGAGGGCCATAAGCGGGCTCCGAGAAAATGACTGTTCGACTGAATTCTGGTGTTGATCCTCATGGTGAGGAGGCGCGATCGCGCCGTCTCGAACCATGAGGCCGACGCATCCTTCGAGACGCGGCCTTCGACCGCTCCTCAGGATGAGGAGTTACTCTAAGCCCCGGGCAGGTCGAGGATGCGCTTGGCAACGATGCCGAGCATCACCTCGCTGGTTCCGCCTTCGATCGAGTTGGCCTTGGTGCGCAGCCAGGCGCGCGGACGGGCGCCGTCCTTGGAGCGTTCACCCTCCCATTCCAGCGCGTCGATGCCGCCGGCCGACATCAGGATCTCGTGGCGGCGCTTGTTGAGCTCGGTGCCGTAATATTTCATCGCCGAAGAGAAGGCCGGATGGGCCTGGCCCGCCTTGGCGAGATCGGTCGTCCGTTCGGCCGCAGCGGCAAGCGCCGCCTCGTCGACCTCGAACGTCGCGATCTGGCTGCGCAGGATCGCATCGCCCAGGCGCCCCTGCCCGTCGCTGCCGACGGAATCGGCGGCGATCTGGCCGAGCGGACGTCCCGCGCCGCGCTCGCCCATGCCGGAGATCATCGCGCGCTCGTGCTGCAGCAGATACTTCGCCACATCCCAGCCGCGGTTGATCTGCCCGACCACATGGGACTTCGGCACCCGCACGTTGTCGAAGAAGGTTTCGCAGAACGGCGAATAGCCGGAGATCAGGAGGATCGGCTTGGTCGAGACGCCCTTCGAGGCCATGTCGAACAGGATGAAGCTGATGCCGTCGTGCTTCTTGACGTTCGGATCCGTGCGCACGAGGCAGAAGATCCAGTCGGCGTAGTTGGCGTACGAGGTCCAGATCTTCTGGCCGTTGATGATGAAATGATCGCCGTCGCTCGTCGCGCGGGTCTGCAGCGACGCGAGGTCGGAACCCGCGTTCGGCTCGGAATAGCCCTGGCACCAGCGGATCAGGCCCGCGGCGATCTTCGGCAGATGTTCCTTCTTCTGCTCCTCGGTGCCATACTTCAGGAGCGCCGGGCCGAGCATCCAGATCCCGAAGCTCGACAGCGGCAGCCGGGCGCCGATCGCCGCCATTTCCTCACGCAACACCTTGGTCTCGGCCGCATCCAGTCCGCCGCCGCCATATTCACGCGGCCAGTCCGGCACGGTCCAACCCTTGTCGCGCATGCGCTCGAACCAGACGCGCTGCGGCTCGGAGGAAAACCTGGCGTTGCGGCCGCCCCAGAACACGTCGTCGTCGGAGACAGCGGGGCGCCGCATCTCGGCCGGGCAATTGGCCTCGAGCCAGGCGCGGGTTTCGCGGCGGAATTGTTCAAGATCAGCCATGGTACGTTTCCGAAATTTGAGTTCGCTCGTTGCGGGCGACCTTAGCCATCGGGCTGCGGAATTCAACATCTTCCGCGCTCAACATCTTCCCGCCCCTCTTGCGTTCAGGCGCTACGCCGGGAGTCGGCATTCGGATATAGTCGCGCGGACCCAAGGATTGAAAACAAAGAGGAAACCAAGATGCGCCTGAAGCTGCTTTCGCCTGGCGAAATGAGCGAGGACCAGAAACAAACGTACGACGAATCGATCGCCGGCAGGCGCGGCGCCCCGCCTCCGCCGATGATGGCCTGGCTCAACAGCCCGGAGATGGCGCGGCACGCCACGCGGCTCGGTGCCGTCCTGCGCTTCGACACCGTATTTCCGGCCGAGCTATCCGAGATCGCGATTCTGGTCACTGCGCGACACTGGACCTCGCATTACGAGTGGTATGCTCATAAACGACTGGCGCTGAAGGGCGGCCTCGATCCGGAGATCATCGACGATATCCGCGACCGCCGCACGCCGCAGTTCGACGATCCCACGGCCAGGATGATCTACGACGTCGCCAAATCGCTGCATGAGGGCCACGGCCTGTCGCAAGGATTGTACGACGAGGCGATCAAGCTGCTCGGCGAGCGCGGGCTGGTCGAGGTCATCGGCCTGTGCGGCTACTACACGCTGGTATCGATGACGCTGAACGCGTTCGAGTTCGATTTGCCGGAGGGCGAAATATCCGAGCTTGCGTAGACGCAGGAGAGATCAATCTGGTCGTTGCGAGGAGAGACAGCGACGAAGCAAATCCAGTCTTACCGCTTCTCTGGACTGCTTCGCTTTGCTCGCAATGACGCGATTGCGGTCCGGCCGCGCACCATGATCAGCGCCGCCGCCGCCAGCTCGAGCGCGATGCAGGCGTAGAACGGCAATGAATAGCCGCCGGAGAGATCGCGCAACAGCCCGACCACGCCGGGACCGAAGGCGTAGGTGACCTGGTTGATCGCGGTGACGAGGCTGATCAACACGCCGAAGGAGCGCGGATCGAACTCCTGTTGCACGATCAGCGACGGCAGCGTGATCAGGTTGCCGACGGAAAAGCCGAACAGCGCGCAGGCCGCGATCAGCACGATGTCGTTGTGCAGGTTGATGATGACCACGAGCGCCCCGGCCTGGCTGACGAAGGAGAGCGCGGAGGCAAGCCGCTGGTTGAGCCGATCGATCACGGTCGAGAACGAGACGCGGCCGACCACTGCCATCGCGGTCAACAGCGCGACCGCCACGGCCGCGCGCTCGCGACCGACGAGCGGGTCGAGGAACGAGATCAGGTGCACGATGAAGCCGACCTGGGCGAACAGCACCAGCGAGAAAGCGATCACGACCGAAAGAAAGCCGACGTCGCCCAGTGCCTGGCGGCGGACCTGCGCCGGGGACCGCATGTTCGCAGCGGTCGATCGGGCGAGCCAGCCATGTCGGTCGGGCGGTTGCCCGACGAAAAGAAGGATGAGCGGCACCAGCACCACGATCATCAATCCGGCTGTGCCGAACATCGCGCCGGAGAACCCGACATGCGCGATCGCGTACACGAGGAGCGGCACACCGACGATGCCGCCGAAGCTCGCGCCGTTCAGCGCAAGACTGATCGCCATGCCGCGCTTCTGGTCGAACCAGAGGCTGACCGTGTTGGTGATCATGGCAAGGCTGGTCCCGGCCCAGCCGAAGGCAAGCACCGCATCGGCCACATAAAGCTGCCAGGGCTCGCGCACCGCGCCCATCGAGACCGCGGCCGCGGCCATCGCCAGCGTTCCCGCCAGGAGGCAGGCGCGCGGGCCGAACGTCCTGATCGCCTCTCCGACGAAAACGACGATGAGCGCGCCGAACAGATAGAAAAACGTTGTTCCCATGGAGATCAGCGAAGCCGGCCAGCCGTGCTGGCGATACAACTCGGCGACGTAGACGCTCTGGCCGTAGAACCCGAGCCCCCAGCCGAAGGTCGCGATCACGAAGCAGACCGCAACGATCCGCCAGCCTTCGTAACGAAGGGAGGATTCCTCGAATGGCGCGTTCTGCGGACTATCCAGCATCTCATGCGCCTCTTGTCGTTTGCACCGTCATGCCCCGGGCAGGAGGACATACCTAGCAGGGCAAACACCAACAGCGCTTCGATCTTCGTCGAAACATCACGTGCCTGGCCACCCGAAATCAGAGCGGATCAGGGAACTCCGACATGTCCTGCAATCGCGCCCTGCGCCACCGCGACCAGGAGGCGAAGAGCAGAACGGCGAGCCCGAGCAGCACCGGCGGGAACACCACCATGTTTACCGTCGACCAGCCGTAGTTGGCGAGCAGCTGGCCCGACAAGAACGAGGCGATCGCCATCATGCCGAACACCACGAAATCATTGAACGCCTGCACCTTGTTGCGTTCCTGCAGCAGGTGCGTCTCCAGCACCAGCGCGGACGCGCCGATGAAGCTGAAATTCCACCCCACACCCAGCACGAACAACGAGACCCAGAAATGCATCGCGGTGATGCCCGACAGCCCGATTGCGGCGGCCGCCGCCTCCATCAGCAAGCCTGCGGTGACGATGAGGGGCGCGCCGAAACGGCCGATCAGCGCGCCGGTGAAGAAGCTGGGCCCGTACATCGCGACAATGTGCCATTGGATACCGAAATTGGAATCGCTGACGGAAAGACCGCACAGCTGCATCGCCAGCGGCGCCGACGTCATCACCAGGTTCATCACGGGATAGGAGATGGCGCCGCACAGCGCGGCGGCGATGAAACGCGGCTGCCGCACCACCTGCCACAGCGGACGCCCGCCATGCAGATCCGACGCAGCCGGCTTCGGCAGGTCGACCCCTGCCACAATGCCCATCGCCACCAGCGCCACCGCCGCCTGGACCAGGAAGCTGAAGGCGAAGAGATAAGGCTGCCAGATATCCATGGTCCACTGCACGAGCTGCGGACCCAGGACGCCGGCAAACACCCCTCCCGCCAGCACCCACGAGATGGCCTTGGGCCGATAGGCGGCGCTTGCATCGTCAGCGGCGGCAAAGCGATACGATTGGGCGACCGCGCCATAAAGACCGCCCAGGAACGTTGCGAGGCAGAACAGCACGAACGAGCCGCGCATGATCGCAAACGAGCCAAGCAGGCCGGTGAGCGTGCCGCAGCCGGTCCCGATGATAAAGGCGACGCGGCGGCCATAGGCGCGGGAAATCGCCCCGGTCGGCAGCGTGCCCACCGCGAGCCCCAGCACGTACATCGAGAGCGGCACCGTCGCGAGCGACATATCGGGAGCAATCGTCGCGCCGATGATCGATCCGGTGGCGAAGATCACCGCCGAATTGGCACCGGTGAGCGCCTGCGCCGCCGCCAGCCGCACCACATTGGCCCGCACGCGGGCATCGTCGGCAATCTCGGTACGTGCAGTCACGTCAAGCATCGGCAGTCCCGCCCGAACAGACCCGTCGGGTCTTCTGTTTCTTGGCGGCACTATTAGAGCATCGCGCAACGTAATCAACCTGCGCAAACGGACGTGCCCTATGCACTTCAGTCAGAGACCGTTACGGGCGAAGGTCAGCACGAGATTGTTGGCCGGCATTTCGGTCGTTTCGATCAAGGCGAGGCCGACGCTCTGCGCCAGCCTTTCAACCTCGGCGTTGTCGCGGACGCCCCATTCGGGATTGGCCTCGCGCAGGGACGTGTCGAAAACCGCGTTGCTGACGGCGGTGTGCTTGCCGTCGCGCTTGAAGGGGCCATAGAGAAAGAGCCTGCCATCGGCGCGCAGGCAGCGAGCGGCGCCTGCGAACAGCCCCTCGGCGACGCGCCAGGGCGCGATGTGGATGACGTTGGCGCAGAACACCGCCACCAGGTCCCGCGGGCCGCGCCCGTCGGTCATCTCGGGACACCAGGCGGGATCGGTCAGATCGATCCGCAGCGGGGGACGGATGTTCGAGAGCCCCGAATGCACGCGCCACGCTTCGATGCTTTTCAGGTGGTTGTCGTTGAAGTCGCTCGGCCACCACGTGATGTCGGGGGAATGAGCGGCGAAGTAGACGACATGCTGTCCGGTGCCGCTGCCGGCTTCCAGCACGTCGCCAGCGCGGCCGATCAGGAACTTCTCCAGCACCGCCCAGATCGGCTGGTGGTTGCGATGAAACGCGGATGCATCGAGGCGGCCGTCCGGCTCGGGCCGTCCGCCGTCCTTGCCGAATTCCACGACATAGTCGGCCATGTGAAGCTCCGTCAGTTGGCCCCCTCGCGCCCTGAGCTCGTAATGCCTCGTCGCGACGCCGACAGCGCTATCTCCCTGTCCGCTTCAGCTCCGCCACCAACAGGTCCAGCGCATCGGCCAGCATCGCGCCGCCGCACACCGAAAGTCGCTCCGGAATCACAAGGCGGCTCGCAGGCGGATAGAACCGCTCCAGCGCCGGATGCAGCAGAAGCGCGCGGCCTTCGTCCTCGGCGCGATCGCCTTCCTCCGACACCAGCAGAATATCAGGCTTGAGCGCAATGATCGCCTCCAGCGATACAAAAGCGCCGGAACCGGCCCCGAGTTCATCGGCCGCGTTAGGCAGGCCCGTTTCCTTCAACAACGCGCCGATCAGGCTTTCGCTTCCCGAAACCCACCCGCGCCGCGATAAGGGCAGCACGCGATACTTCCGGCCGGCGATGGCCGCGCGGGCGCGCGCCAGCGCGGCGTCAAGACGAAAAATCTCCGCACTGGCGCGATCGGAATGGCCGGTGATCTCTCCCATCCGGCGGATCTGCGCTTTGACCTCGTCCAGGGTGTTCGGCACCGAGAACTCGGCGAGCTGAATCCGGTTTCGCCTGAGCAGCTCGCGCGTCGCGCGCTTGTCGAACAGGCTCGCCACCACGATATCGGGCCCGATCATGAGGATGTCCTCGGCGCCGCCCGACAGCACCGGAAACCTGCGCGCTTCACCCGCGGCGAAGGACTGCCAATCGTCCCGCGCGTAACGGCTGAGGCCCATGATCTGCGACGGATCCGCCAGCGAGAGCAGGAGTTGATCCGTGCAGACGTTCATCGAGGCGATGCGCGGCGCAGCAGAAGCGAGCGATGCATTGCATGCGAGCAGCACGACGGCGAACAAAGGCCCGGTGCCCGGCCGCATGTCAGACGTCCGCCCACGGCACGATCACCACCTCGTGCTGATGCTCGGCGCGATAGGCGCTGACGCGGAACACCTCGCGCATGACCTGGTCGGAAAGCGCTTCGGAAGGCGTGCCCTTTGATACGAGGCGTCCCTCGCTCAGCACCAGCACATGATCGGCGAAGCGCGCGGCAAGGCCGAGGTCGTGCGTGACCACGATCACCAGCGCGCCCTTGTCGGCGGCGCCGCGCAGCGTCCGCATCACGTCGAGCTGATGCCGCGGATCGAGCGAAGAGGTCGGCTCGTCCGCGAGGATTACCGGCGCCTCGACCGCGAGCACGCGCGCGAGCGCTACCCGGCTGCGCTCGCCGCCGGAGAGCTCGGTGGCGCGGCGCGCGGCGAATTCGACCACATCGGCCGCCTCCATGGCGCGAGCGACCGCGTCGGCGTCGCGCGGTGACAGCCGCGCCGGGTCGGTGGCGCCATGGGGGTAACGCCCGAGCGCGACGATATCGCGGGCCGGCAGCGGCCAATGTACGATGTGGCCCTGCGGCAGATAGGCGAAACGCCTGGCGCGCCCACGCAGCGACAGGGAAGACAGCGCTTCGCCGCCGACCTCGATCGTGCCGCTTGCCGGCACGAGGCCGGCCAGGGCCCTGAGCAGCGTGGTCTTGCCGGCACCGTTCGGGCCGACGAGGGCGACCAGATGGCCGGACGACAGCGACAGCGAAATCTCGTGCAGCACGGCGCGATGCGTGAGGCTCACGTTCAATGCCCGCGCGGTGAGGAAGGGCGCGCTCATGCGACGCCTCCACCCAGCGCGCGTCGCTCGCGCACGATCAGGTAAAGGAAGAATGGCACGCCGATGATCGAGGTCAAGACGCCGACCTTGATGTCGCTGGTTGCGGGAATGATGCGCACGGTGATGTCGGCGGCAAGCAGCAGGGCGCTGCCGGCAAGGGCGCTCGGCACCAACAGCCGCGTCGGATCGTGGCCGACCAGGGGCCGCATCAGATGCGGCGCGACCAGGCCGATAAAGCCGATCGTGCCTGAGACTGCGACCGCGCCGCCGACGCCCAGCGCAACGCCGACAATGACCAGGAGCCGCAAACGGCCGACATCGACGCCGAGGCTTTGCGCCGCCTCTTCTCCCAGACTCAGTGCCCGAAACGCGTTGCGCTGGCTGAAGAGAATGACCGCGCCCAGTGCGATAAATGGCAGCGCCAGCATGACGTGGCGGAAACTCCGGTCCTCCAGCGAGCCGAGCAGCCAGAACGCGATCTCCAGCACGATGAACGGATTTTGCGACAGGTTCATCACGAGCGCAGTGGCCGCGCCGGCAAGGCTCGAGATGGCAAGGCCCGCCAGGATGAGAATCAGAAGCCCGGCATTGCGGCCGGCGATCGAGAGCAGCACGAAGACGGAGGCGAAGGCGGCAATGATCGCAGCAACAGGAAGCACATAGGAGCGCACATCCGCCAGCCCCAGCGCGATCACCAATACCGCGCCGAAAGCCGCCGATTGCGGCGCGCCGAACAGCGACGGCGAGGCCAGCGGATTGCGCAACAGTCCCTGCAACGCGGCGCCGGACAGTCCGAGAATGGCGCCGATTGCAAAGCCGAGGATGGTACGCGGCAGGCGAATCTCGCGCACGATCACCTGCGCCACATCGCTGCCGCCGCCGAACAATGCGTCGATGACCACAAGCGGCGACAGGCGGACCGCGCCGATTCCGAGCGAGACCAGCATGAGCAGAAGGACGAGGACGACGAGCCCCGCCGTCACGCTCGCGCGCCGGCGCGAGGCGGCATCCGCTCCCGTCATGACGTTCTCGACGCTCATCCGATCATCCATTGCGGCGAAGCTCATACAGGGACTGACAGCCGGCACAAGCCTGCGATCGAACAAAAGGCGTACCATCATCCTCCCGGCGGCCCACTCCGCCGGGATTGACTCTTCGCAGCTCCGCCTTCTAGATGACCGCGACGGTTCCCCCATTTTGGGGATCAAATGGGAACGCGGTGCGAGGGATCTTCCTCAAGGCCGCGGCTGCCCCCGCAACTGTAAGCGGCGAATCTTTCGTCTTTAGGCCACTGGGATCCTCGGTCCTGGGAAGGCGACGAAGGGTAACGACCCGCGAGCCAGGAGACCTGCCGTCAGCCGTGGTCACACGCGAAGATGTCGGTCGGGGTGTACAGACATTAGGCTCGCTTGGATGCGAAAGCACCGGTGAGGCTTCGTTCGCGGTGACGTGCCACTGACGTCATGCCGAGGTCTCGCCATGTTTTCCCAAAGCCCAGCCGCAAAGCGGCGCCACATGCTTCTGCTTGCTTCCAGCCTTCTTGCCCCCGTCGTTTGCCTGGGCGCATCCGAGGCGAGTGCGCAGCAGGCTCAATCCGATCAACTTCCGCCGATCGAGGTCGTCAAGCCGGGCGACCAGAACCGGACCCGCGCCAGGGCCGTCGTCGACAACCAGACGACCGCGCGCCGCCCGGCACAGCAAGCTTCGCAAACAGCTGCCCCCCGCGGCACGCCGACCAACGCCGGCTCGGGCGCCGGCAATGTCCAGTCCAACGGCATCGTCGGCACTGCGACCACCATCATTACTGCCACCGATATCGCGCATTCCCCGGGCCAGTCGCTTGCTGAAATCATAGCGGCGCAGACGCCGGGGGTGCAGCTGCAGTCGTTCTATGGCGGCTTCATCGGGGCCAAGACCAGCGTCGACCTGCGCGGCTTCGGCGCCTTTGCCACCGCGAATACGCTAGTGCTGATCAACGGCCGGCGCCTCAACGATATCGACCTGGCGCACGTAGACCTTTCCACCATTCCCCTCGACTCGATCGAGCGCATCGAGATCACCCGCGGCAATTCCGGCGCGGTGCTCTATGGCGACAACGCGGTGGGCGGCGTCATCAACATCATCACCAAGAACGGCGTGGGCGGCCCGCCGGCGAGCCTTCGCGTCGAGAGCGGCTTCGGCTCTTTCAATACCCGGCTCGGTTCGGTCTCGACCGCGATCAATTCGGGCCCGTGGTCGACCTCGTTCTATGGCAACGTGATCAAGAGCGACGGCTACCGCGACAACAATCAATTGGTCCAGCGCAACGGCGTCGGCAATCTGAACTACACCTCGACCGACCTGACCGCCTTCCTGACGGTGACCGGTGACAATCAGGAGCTGCGACTGCCGGGCGGCCGGCTGGTCGATCCTTCCATCGGTCTCGACCAGCTTGCGACCAACCGCAGGGGCGCCGCCACGCCGTTCGACTACGCCAACCAGCAGGGTGCCAGCGTAACCGCCGGCTTCACCAAGACCCTGATGAATGGCGTCGACCTGATCGTCGACGGCGGAGTGCGGCAGAAGAAGACGCAAAGCGCATTCTTCGGCCCGACGCCTTTTCCCAGCTTCGCCTCGACCTATAATGACGCGGACCTGCAGACCTGGTCGATTACGCCGCGCCTCAGCATCAAGAGCGCGCTGTTCGGTATGCCATCCTCGGTTCTGACCGGCGTCGACTATTACGACGCCACGTTCCACCAGAACCGCGGCGCCTATCAGGGCTTTGCGCCCTGGCACAAATACGATCTCGCCCAGCAGACGATCGCCGGGTATTTCCAGCACACTCTCGGCGTGACGCCCACCACGGACTTGTCCTATGGCGCGCGCGTGCAAAATATCAACCTGTCCGCGCGCGATCGCTATGATGGAACGGCGCCATTCACCTCGCCGTTCTTCGATACCCAGGCGCTGCCACTCGACAGCAACGAGACGCAACATGCGCTGCACCTCGGCCTCGAGCACCGCTTGAACGATGTGTTCTCGGTGTTCGGCCGTACCGCCCGCGCCTTCCGCGCGCCCGACGTCGACGAACGCGTCGCCTCGGGACCCGCCTTTGACGCGTTCTTCAATCCTATCCCGCAGACCTTCAAGCTGAAGACCCAGACTTCGTACGACATCGAGGGCGGCTTCCGGATCAAGGCCGGCGCGCTGCAGACGCAGACCAGCTTCTACCTCATGGACCTTACCAACGAGATCCATTTCAACCCGGTCAGCTTTTTCAACACCAATCTCGACCCGACCCGTCGCTATGGCTCGGAAACCAGCATCAGCTATCGTTTCAGCGATACGCTGATGTTCCGCACGGGAATGGCCTATACGCGCGCGATCTTCCGCGAAGGCCCCTTCGCCGGCAAGGACGTGCCGCTCGTGTCGCGCTACACGGCCAATGCCGGCGTGACCTGGAATATCTGGCGGAATTATCTGGTGCTCGATGCCACCGCCCGGGTATGGACCACGCGCCGCATGGATAACGACCAGGCCGGCACGCAACGGGTGATCCCCGCCAGCGGTACCATCGACCTCAAGCTCTCCGGCGCCTACGACCGCTTCTTCTGGTCGTTCAGCGTCAATAACGTGCTCAATGCGCTCTATTACGACTATGCAATTGCCAGCACCTTCACCGACGGCCGTTTCAGCGCCTATCCGCTGCCCGGCCGCACCTATCTGCTGAAAGCCGGCGCGACGTTCTGAAGGTCCGACTAAGTAGACGATCATTCCCAGGTCGCTTCGCTCACCCGGGCACGACTATCAAACCGTCATTCCGGGGCGACGCGCCAGCGTCGAACCCGGAATCCATTTCACCACGCACGATGCAGCCCGATGGATTCCGGGTCTGCGTGCTCTGCACGCATCCCGGAATGACGGCATTTGCGGCTTTGGCGTTAGCTGCCATGCGCCGGAATTCATGGACAAATAACCGGCCCCCCCGATAGTTTGCAGGCCCGACAGAGGGAAGCAGGACCCTGATGGCCGAAGTTCTCACCGCACCGCAACGACAAAGGGCTGACTCCGGGCTGCGCACGCTGACCGCGATCTCCATTTCGCACTGGATCAGCCATTTCCACATGCTGGTGCTGCCGATGCTGTTTCCTTTCCTCAAGGAGCAGCTTGGCGTCGGCTATATCGAGCTCGGCTTCGCGCTGACCGTCTTCGCCTTGGTCTCGGGCCTGACCCAGGCCCCGATGGGCTACCTCGTCGATCACGTCGGCGCGCGCACGATCCTGCTGATCGGCATCACCCTTGGCGGGCTCTCCCTCGTGATGCTCGGCCTGCATCTCAGCTACGCCTGGTTGATCGGCTGCGCCGTGCTGCTCGGACTTGCCAACAGCGTTTATCATCCGGCCGATTACGCGATCCTGTCGGCGCATATGGACGAAGCGCGAATGGGGCGCGCCTTCGCGGTCCACACCTTCGCCGGCTTCCTCGGCGGCGCGGTGGCGCCCGCCATTGTCGCCACCCTGGTCACCGCCATCGGCGGCTTAGGCGCGCTGATGGTTGCGGGCGCCGCCGGACCTGCCGTAGCGCTGCTGCTGATCATGATGGGCACCCCGGATGCTGGGGCGAAGCGCAAGGGCAAGAGCGAAGGCGCGCCGAAACAGAACATCATCACGCCGGCGCTGATCGTGCTCACGACCTTCTTCATGCTGCTCAGCCTGTCCAGCGCCGGGATCAGCAATTTCGGCGTGGTGGCGCTGATGAGCGGCTATGCCGCTTCGTTCTCCTCGGCCAACCTGGCGCTGACGGCCTTCCTTGCCGCCAGCGCAGTCGGCGTCCTCGCGGGCGGCTTCATTGCCGATCATATCGAGCGCCATGCCCAGCTCGCCGCCGGCTGCTTCGCCGTAAATGCGCTCGTCGTGCTTTTGATTGCGACCATGACGCTGCCGTCCGCAATCCTGGTCGTCGCCATGGCGGCGGCGGGCTTCCTCGGCGGCGTCATCGCGCCGTCGCGCGACATGATGGTGCGGAACGCCGCCCCCAGCGGGGCGGCCGGTCGTGCCTTCGGCATCGTCTCGACCGGCTTCAACATCGGCGGCATCGTCAGTCCGCTGTTGTTCGGCTGGATCATGGACCAGAGCGCGCCGCGCTGGGTTTTCGGCGCTTCCGTCGTGTTCATGGTGCTGACGGTTTTGCTGACGTTCCTGACCGACCGCCGTTCGAACGCCGCGCAATCGTAATCAGGCCGCTGTCGCGCCAGCGACAATGGCCCGAGAGTTGCGTGCTCCCGCCTTCAAGGATGCACTCACGCAAATTGCGGCTGCGGCGCGGTGCGCATGAGCCGGGCGCGCTCGGTGTTGGGCCAGAGCAGGAGCAGCCCGAGCAGGCCGGATGCGACCATGATGACGGCATTGATGGTGAACCCGGTCATGTAGCCTTCCAGCAGCCCGCCCGCATGCTGGATCACGCTGCCCATCACCGACGGCGCGATGATGCCGGCAAGCGTGTAGATCGCACCATAGATCGAGATCACCGCGCCGCGCTGCGACACCGGCGTGAATTCGCTGAGCATCGGTGCGCAAACCACGTAAATGGCGCCGCAAAGGCCCGAGCCGACGACAAGAAAGGCGATCTGCAGGCCCGCGCCGTGGACGTAAGGAAGAGCCGCCAGAATCAGTCCGCCGATCACGAGCGGGACCGAACCGACGATGCCGCGCGCCGTGCGCGTGGAAAAGCCGCGCCCCATCATCGATTGCGACAGCCATCCCGACAGCATCACGACGACCGCGCCGAATACCCAGGGCAGGATCGAGATCCAGCCGGCATCCTTCTGCGAAAAACCGAGCCCCTTGACGATAAAGGGCGTGAACCAGGTCAGCCCCAGCGACAGCGCCCAATAGGCGCCGAACGTTGCCAGGCAGCAGCCGATGAAGGTGCGCGAGGTCAGAAGCTGCAGGTAGGGAATTTTCGGCTCGGCGGCCGTCGACATCGCCGTCTCGACCAACGGACCTTCCCTGCCGAGGAAGAGCCAGGCCACCACCCACAACAGGCCGACAACGCCGAGCGCGCCGAAAGCGTAGTGCCAGCTGTGATTGACGATCACCCAGTTGAGGGCAGGCACCGCCAGGATCACCCCGAAGGCGGAGCCCTGCGACACAACAGCGGTCGGCAGTGTGCGCTTCTCGTCGGGGAACCATTTGTAAATCGCATGCAGCGCCACCGAAGCTGCCGGCCCCTCGCCGGCGCCCAGGATGATGCGGCAGACCAGGAGCGTGGTGAACCCGACCGTGCCCACCATCGGGAACTGCGACACCGCCCAGATCAGGGCCAGCACCAGCAGCACCCAGCGCGTCTCGATCCTGTTGACGATGAAGCCGACCACGATGGCGGAGATCGAAAACAGGAGGAAGAATGAGGACCCGAGCAGGCCGAACTGCTCCGGCTCGAGCTTCAATTCCGTCATGATCGGCACGCCGGCAAGGCCGACGACGATCTTGTCGGCGAAGTTCACCAGCATGAACAGGAACAGGAGAAAGGTGATCCTCCAGGCGCCCTTTGGCGTCTCCTTGGACGTCGGTCCTGCGTTCATGAAGTCTCCCCCCGGTGTATTCTTTTGCAGGCGCTTTTCATTATTCTCGCCCATCGCGAAGCTAGCCATGGCTTCGCCGGCAACGCAACCTGCCATTTTGGCCGGTGATGTGCGCTGCAACGCGCTTGGATGCGCTTGACCGGTGCCCAGATGCATTGCAGCACGATCACGATCGTGTCGGCATGGCACTGAGGTCGTGATCTGGCTGGATGGCCTTGTTAGGTTGCCCAGACAAAGCCAGGGAGTTGTTGATGAGAAAGCAGATGCACTACCGCGCCGCCGTCGCCGTGTTCATGTTTTCCATGCTTGCGGCAGGGGGCATCACCGCACAGGAGACCAAGGCGCCGGATTATGAGGCGATCGTCGCGTCCCCCGACCGCAGCGACGCCGACCGGCAAACCGACCAACGCCGCAAGCCGGCGAAGATGCTGGCCTTTATCGGAGTCAAGAGCGGGATGAAAGTCCTGGATATGGAGGCCAACGCCGGCTACAGCACGGAGCTGCTGGCGCGTGCCGTCGGTCCCGGCGGCACGGTCTATGCGCAGGATACGGCCGGGATTATCGAACGGTTCGTGAAAGACAAATTCGATCTACGCGCACAGAAACCCGCGATGAAGAACGTGGTGCACGTCATCAGGGATTTCGACGACCCGATCCCGCCGGATGTCAAAGGTCTCGACCTGATTACGTTCTTCTTTGCCTACCACGACGTGACTTACATACCGGTCGACCGCGCCACGATGAACAAGAAGATGTTTGCGGCCTTGAGGCCCGGCGGCTTTCTGGTGATCGCCGATCATTCCGCAAAAACGGGTGATGGCACGACCGTTGCCAAGACCTTGCACCGCATCGAGGAGAGTGTCGTGCGGCAGGAGATGGAGAACGCCGGCTTCAAGCTCGTCGCGGAAGGCGACTTTCTGCGCAATCCCGACGACCCGCGCGAGGCGGTGGTGTTCCGTTCGTCGGTGCCGGTCGACCAATTTGTGTTGAAGTACCAGAAGCCGCTGTGATGACGCCACTACGCGCGGCATGGCAGAACGCAGTCCGATCGTGCTGAGCGTCCGCAATCTGACCAAGACCTATCGCTCTGCCGGCGAGCAGATCAGCGTCCTGCGCGGCGTCAATCTTACCGTCGCGCCTGGGGAGCGCGTGGCACTGACCGGCGAATCCGGCAGCGGCAAGAGCACACTGTTGCACCTGATCGCCGGGCTGGATGCGGCGGACGGTGGTGAAATCCGGCTCGGCGAGATCCTGATCTCGAAACTCTCCGATGCCGGGCGTGCAGCGCTCCGTCGCGACCGACTGGGCCTGGTGTTCCAGCAGTTCAACCTGGTGCCGAGTTTGAACGTCGAAGACAATCTCGCCTTTCAAGCGCGCATCGCGGGCCGCGTTGACGCCGCCTGGCAGGCCGAACTGATCGAGCGGTTGGGGCTCGCCGGCCTGCTCAAGCGTTATCCCGAGCAATTATCGGGCGGCCAGCAGCAGCGGGTTGCAATCGGCCGCGCGCTGGCAGCGAGGCCCGTGCTGCTGCTCGCCGATGAGCCGACCGGCAATCTGGACGAAGCGACGGCCGACGATTTTGTGGCACTGACCCGCGATCTCGTGGCGCGAACCGGCTGCAGCTTTCTGATGGTAACCCACAGCACGCGCCTTGCCGCGACGCTCGACCGCCACGTCACCTTGCATGCGGGGTTGATCAATTGAAGCGCGCCATCTTCATTCTTGCGGTTCTGCTCAGCCATTGGCGTCGGCACCCGATGCAGCTTGCGACGCTGCTGATCGGATTGATCTCCGCGACCGCGCTGTGGAGCGGCGTGCAGGCGATCAACCAGCAGGCGCGCAATGCCTATGACAGGGCCGCGGCCACCTTCGGCGGCACGCGCACGGCGGTGCTGGTCGACCGCAATGGCGCGACGTTCTCGCAAAGCATCTTCGTCAACCTGCGCCGTGCCGGCTGGCCGGTCTCGCCGGTGCTGGAAGGGCGCGTGCAGGTCGGCGGCCGGTCGTTTCGCCTCCTGGGCGTGGAACCGGTGACGCTGCCGCCGCAGGTCGGCAACGCGCCAAGTATCGTGCGCGGCGCGCTGCAATCCTTCATCACGCCGCCGGGCGAAACGCTGGTCGCACGAGAGACGCTCTCCGATCTGCACCTTGCGGAAGGCACTTCCCCGCTCACCAGCAACGGCACACCGCTGCCGCCCTTGCGTGTCCAGCCCGAGCTCGTGCCGGACGTGCTGGTGGTCGATATCGGCATTGCGCAGCACATCCTCAACAAGGCCGGCGAACTCTCGCATCTTCTGGTCGGCAAGGCTCAAGGGAAGCCGGCGCCGCTCGAAAGCGTGGTCGGCGACAAGCTTCGCCTGGTGCAGCCGAATGCCGAGACCGAGCTGGACCGGCTCACCGACAGCTTTCACCTCAACCTCACCGCGTTCGGCTTGCTGTCCTTCTTCGTCGGCCTGTTCATCGTCAATTCCGCGATCGGGCTCGCCTTCGAGCAACGCCTGCCGATGCTGCGCACCTTGCGCGCCTGCGGCGCCTCGGCGCGCCTGCTCAACACCGTGCTCGTGATCGAGCTGGTTACGCTCGCGCTTGTCGCCGGGGTCGCCGGGCTGGTGTGCGGCTATTTCATCGCGGCAAGCCTGCTGCCCGACGTCGCCGCTTCCTTGCGCGGACTTTACGGCGCGCAAATCCCCGGCCAGCTGGTGCTGCGAGCCGAATGGTGGTTCGCCGGCATCGCCATCAGCGTGCTCGGCGCGCTGGCCGCCGCCGCCACCAGCCTCGTCAAGGCGCTCCGCCTGCCGGTGCTTGCGGCCGCGCAAGCCTATGCCTGGCACGAGGCGCAGCAACGCTGGCTCATCTTTCAAGGCGCTGTCGCGCTCGCCGTGTTCGGCGTCGCGCTTGCGCTCCTCGTCTACGGCAATTCACTGATCGCGGGATTCGGACTGCTCGCCACCCTGATGCTAGGCGCCGCGCTGATCCTGCCCGCGATCCTCGAGATTATCCTCAAGCTCGGCCAACGCACGGCAAGGCGCCCGCTCGCGGCCTGGTTCTGGGCCGACAGCCGCCAGCAGCTTTCCGGCCTGTCGCTCGCCCTGATGGCGCTGTTGCTCGCGCTTGCCGTCAATGTCGGCGTCTCCACCATGGTCGAAACCTTCAGCCGCACTTTCGTGACCTGGCTGAACGGACGCCTATCGGCGGACGTCTACATCAGCGCCTCGGATAATGCGCAGGCCATCGCCATCCGGAACTGGCTGCGGCAGCGACCTGAAGTGCTGGCGATCCTCGCCGGCGCACGCGCCGAGACGCATGTCGCGAACCAGCCAATCGAGCTCCTCGGATTGCCTGACCACCCGCTCTACCGTGAACGCTGGCCGCTGCTGCAATCGGCGCCGGACGCCTGGAAGAGACTCCTGCCGGGAGAAGCCGCCTTCATCAGCGAGCAGTTGAGCCGACGGCTCAACCTCGGCGTCGGGGACAGGATCGCGATCCCGGCGCCCGGTGGCGACTGGACGCTCGACATTGCCGGGATCTATGCCGATTACGGCAACCCGAAGGGCCAGCTTGCCGTCAACATCGCGGCGCTGATCCGCCGCTTTCCCGATACGCCGCAGACGCGGCTGGGCCTCATCGTCGCGCCCGATCAGGTCCCGCCCTTGATCGCTGCGCTGCGGCAGCAGTTCGGACTGGACGACCGCAGCGTGGCCGACCAGGCAAGGGTGAAAGCCGAGTCGCTGCGCATCTTCAATCGCACCTTCGCTGTCACCGCCGCGCTCAACACGTTCACGCTGGCGGTGGCCGGCATCGCGCTGCTTACCAGCCTGCTAACACTTGCCAATTCCCGCCTGCCGCAGCTTGCGCCGCTGTGGGCGATCGGCGTCACCCGGCCGCGCCTTGCCGCGATCGAACTGTTGAAGACGGTGTCGGTCGCCCTGCTCACGGCGCTGCTCGCGCTACCGCTCGGGCTCTTGGTGGCGTGGTGCCTGGTCGCGATCGTGAACGTGAAGGCATTTGGCTGGCGTCTGCCGTTCCATGTCTTCCCGCTGCAACTCTTTGAGTTGCTCGTGGTGGCGATGGCGGCGTCGCTGGTTGCCGCGCTGCTTCCCGTCGTGCGGCTTGCCCGCATGCAGCCGGCCAACCTGGTCAGGATCTTCGCCAATGAGCGGTGAGCTGAAGTTGTCGCGCCGCGCCTTTGCCGGCGGCCTTGCCGGCGTTGTGCTCAGCCGTCGCGCCAGCGCGCAAGGCTTCGCCGGTCTGGGCGAAACTGAAACGGGCTTTGCGCCCGTCGTTCCGGGCAAGGCGTTTTCCTTTCCGGCCGATCACGGAGCGCATCCGGATTTCCGGATCGAATGGTGGTACCTGACCGCGAACCTCGTCGACACGAAAGGCAACGCCTGCGGCCTCCAATGGACGCTGTTTCGCCAGGCGATGCAGCCGAGCCCGCAACGCGAAGGCTGGGCCAACCAGCAGGTGTGGATGGGACATGCCGCCGTGACGCGCGCCCACACCCACCGTTTCGCGGAAGTTTTTGCGCGCGGCGGAGTCGGGCAGGCCGGCGTCGAGGCGAAGCCGTTCGCGGCCTGGATCGACGCGTGGGTGATGAAGGGCTCGGAGCAGACCCGCGATGCCGCGCTGGCGCCAGTCGAACTGAAAGCCGCAGGTCCCGATTTCAGCTATGCGCTGACGCTCGAGGCCGACCGCCCCGTCGTGCTGCAGGGCGAGGCCGGCTTCAGCCGCAAGTCGGAGCGCGGCCAGGCTTCATATTACTACAGCCAGCCGTTTTTCCGCGCGCGCGGCAGCCTCACTCTCGATGACAAGCCGGTCGAGGTCACGGGCAAGGCCTGGATGGACCGCGAATGGAGCAGCCAGCCGCTGGCCTCCGACCAGACCGGCTGGGACTGGTTTGCGCTGCACCTTTCTTCGGGCGACAAGCTGATGCTGTATCGCCTGCGCCAAAGCGACGGCCATGATTACCCGTTCGGCAATTGGATCTTCGAGGACGGCAGAACGCGGCAGATCTCGGGCGCGGATATCCAGCTCAAACCGAAGACCCCGATCGAGATCGCGGGCCGCAAGCTGCCGGTCGAATGGCAGATCGCAATTCCCTCGTTCGGACTGTCGATCGCCTGCAAGCCGCTCAATGCTCATGCCTGGAACGGAACCGGCTTTTCCTATTGGGAAGGCCCGATCAGCTTCGATGGCAGCCACACCGGCGTAGGCTATCTGGAAATGACCGGCTATTAAGCTGTGCCATCGTTTTGATTGGGGACGATCCATGACATATCACTTTACCGCCCTGGTGACGCTGCTCGCTATCCTGTTCTACTTCTTCACCAGCGTGAGCGTCGCGCGGGCGCGCGCGACCTACGGCATCCAGGCGCCGGCGATCTCGGGAAATCCCGAATTCGAACGCATCTTCCGCGTGCAGATGAACACGCTGGAGTTTCTTCCAGTGTTTCTGCCTTCGCTCTGGCTGTTCGCCGTCTATATCGGCGATGGCATCGCGGCGGCACTCGGCGCGCTGTGGATCATCGGCCGTATCGTCTATTACGTCGGCTATACGAGAGCCGCGGAAAAGCGCGGACCCGGCTTCGGCATCCAGGCCCTCGCTGCCATTGCGCTGTGGGTCGGAGCGCTGGGAGCGGTCGGCTGGCGCCTGATGCATTGATCGGCGACCGGCGGCCTGGGCAGGCCTGTGTGCCGCAGAACGGAAAATTCAGTTGGCGCGATCAGTCATCGAGGCCATCATTCGGCAATGACGGCCGCACCGGGCTCGGTTAGATTATCTGGACAAACAATGGCCATTGTTCCGGGAGAGACGACCAGGTGCATCGAGGGCGCGTCGTATTCGGAGCGATGGACGAGGTCGTGTTCGGCCATCCGGCCGCCGAAGCCATCAGCGAACAACTGGACCGGTTGGGCTCACGCCGCGCCTTTCTCATGGTCAGCGGTACGCTCAACCGGCAAACCGACGAAATCGACAGGATACGCAAGTCGCTGGGACCCCGCTGCGCCGGCATATTTGACGCCATGCCGGCGCACACGCCCCGCGAGGCCGTGATCGCGGCCACCAACGCGGCTCGCGCGGTCGATGCCGATCTCATCGTTACCGTCGGGGGCGGCTCGATCACCGATGGCGCCAAGGCCGTGCAGCTCTGTCTCGCCAACGGCATTGACACTGTCGAAGGCATCGACAGGATTCGCGTCGTGAAGGGCGTTGCGCCCGAGATGGTCGCACCAACGGTACGGCAGATCAGCGTGCCGACCACGATTGCCGGCGGCGAGTTCAGCGCGATTGCGGGCGTCACCAACCGCCGCACCAACGTCAAGGAAATGCTGCGCCATCCGCTGGTGATGCCGCGCGCAACGATGCTTGATCCGGCCATCACCGTCCACACACCGGAATGGCTGTTTCTGTCGACCGGCATCCGCGCGGTAGATCACTGCGTCGAGGCGATCTGTTCGCGCGAGACCCATCCCTTTGCCGACGCGCAATCGGTCAAGGGCCTGTCAATGCTTGCCCAGGCGCTGCCGCGGGTCAAAGCCGATCCTTCCGACCTCGATGCGCGTATGGATGCCCAGATCGGCACCTGGCTGTCTATGGGTGCCCTGGCGATGGGCGTACCGATGGGCGCGAGCCACGGCATCGGCTACGTGCTCGGCTCGGCCTTCGACGTTCCTCATGGCTACACATCATGTGTCATGCTGCCGGCGGTGATGCGCTGGAACAGGCCCGACAATGCCGATCGCCAGGCGCTGGTTGCTTCCGCAATGGGACATCCCGGTGCGGACGCCGCCGACGTGCTGGACCAGTTCATCCGCGCGCTCGGAATGCCGCGCAGCCTGAAAGAGGTCGGCGTTGCGCCCGAGCACTTTGATCGCATCGCCGAGCAGGCGATGGCAACGCCATGGGTGCCGCGCAATCCGCGCCGGATCGAGAGCCCGGCGCAAATCCACGAAATCCTGCTTCTTGCCGCATGATCCTTGAGGAGATTTGATGTACACCGCCACGCATGCCCGTCTTCGTCCACTGCAACCCGCCTTCATCATGGCGAATTCGGGAGAGACCGTCACCTATCGCGAACTCGACGCGCGCACCAATCGCCTGGCGCATCTGTTCCGCAAGCACGGCTTGAAACGGCTCGATCACTATTCGATCTTCATGGAGAACAACAGCCGCTATCTCGAATCCTGCGGCGCTGGCGAACGCTCCGGGCTCTATTACACCTGCGTGAATTCCTACCTGACGCCAAGCGAACTCGCCTACATCCTCACCAACAGCCAGTCGCGCGTCCTCATCACCTCGGTGGCAAAGCTCGACGTGGCGCGCGATGCCATCAAGCAGTGCCCGAACGTCGAACTTTGCATCGTGGCGGACGGCGCGGGCGAAAGCGACCGCATCGTCGGACTTGAGCAGGCGACCGCAGGCCTGGCCCAGACCCCGATCGCCGACGAGTCTCTGGGGACCCCGATGCTGTATTCCTCCGGCACGACCGGCAGGCCCAAGGGAATCCTGCGCCCCCTGCCGGAACAGCCGCCCAAACAGCCCTTGCCATTGTTCGACTTCCTGCAGAAGCTCTGGCTCTACCGCGAAGGCATGATCTATCTGTCGCCCGCGCCGCTGTACCACTCCGCACCGCAGGCCGCGGTCAGCATCACCATCCGCACAGGCGGCACCGCCATCATCATGGAGAACTTCGATCCGGAGCGCTATCTGCAGCTTGTCGAGAAATGGGGCATCACCCACACGCAGCTGGTGCCGACGATGTTCTCGCGCATGCTCAAGCTGCCCGAAGCGGTGCGCAAGCGCTATGACATCTCCTCCCTAGAAGTCGCCGTCCATGCCGCCGCGCCCTGCCCGGTCCAGGTCAAGGACGAGATGATCAAGTGGTGGGGACCGATCATCCACGAATATTACGGTGCGACCGAAGGGCTGGGCTTCACCGCCTGCAACACCGAGGAATGGCTGGCGCATCGCGGCACCGTTGGCAAGGTCCTGCTCGGCGAGCTGCACATTCTCGATGAGAACATGAAGGAGTGCCCGACCGGTACGGCGGGCACGGTTTGGTTCAAGACCGCAACGCCGTTCGAATATTTCGATGATCCGGAAAAGACCAAGGAAGCCCGCTCGGCGGACGGGACCATGAGCACGGTCGGCGACGTCGGCTATGTCGATGCCGACGGTTATCTCTATCTCACCGATCGCTCGACCTTCATGATCATCTCCGGCGGCGTGAACATCTATCCGCAGGAATGCGAGAACCTCCTGATCACCCATCCGAAGGTCGCGGATGCCGCCGTGTTCGGCGTGCCCAACGCCGACCTCGGCGAGGAGGTGAAGGCCGTGGTGCAGCCGATGCCCGGCATCGTGCCCGACGCCGCGCTGGCGGAGGAATTGATCGCCTTCTGCAGCGGGTCGCTGGCGCGGCAGAAGGTGCCGCGCTCGATCGACTTCGAGAAGGAATTGCCGCGGTTGCCTACGGGCAAGCTCTATAAACGCATTCTGCGCGACCGCTACTGGGGCAACAAGACCTCGCGGATCGTCTGACGACGCGTCAAAGCGAGCGCCCGGCGAACGGGTGGCAGGCGCTGCCCGGTCCGCATCAGAACCCGGCGGTCCGCAACCTGCAAAGACAATGACAAGCGTTGGCACGGATGGCGCCCGCTGCTGACGATTTGGTGCTCGCAGCGCTTTGGACGTTGTCAAAATCGCGACCGCCGGCCGAACCCCCTGAGTTCAGCCGCGGTTAAAGTTTGCCGCAGGTCTCAAGGTCGGAAGTCCTGCACCTGAATGACCGCGATACGCCGGTCACGCACACGCTTTCGGTTCGACGCGGAAGCAAGCAGGTAACACGTAGCTGACGCGCCCTGTGAGCCGGGATCGTACCAAGGCAGCGCGACTGCGCCGCTTCGCCGCATTGCCGTATGCGAGACCGGCACGCGTTCTCCTCGGCCAAATTGCCCATACGAGCGCGGGATTGCGGGTTGCGTGCGCTGCCCAGCATCGGTATCGTCGCCGTCAATCAGGGCCGAAACGGCCGAAGGTCGAGGGAGGAAGGCATGCGGAGCGTGCGGGCGCTCGCCGTCGTGGCGGCGTTTTCGGTATTTGCAGTCTCAAACATCGCGCTTGCGGGCGAGCCCAAACAGGGCGGCATCCTGCGGATGTACCACCGCGACAGCCCGGGCAGCGCCTCGATCCATGAAGGCGCGACCTATTCGCTCAATGTTCCCTTCATGCCGGTCTTCAACAATCTCGTCCTCTATAAGCAGGATGTTCCGCAAAACAGCATGAACTCGATCGTTCCGGACCTCGCCGAAAGCTGGGCCTGGAGCGCCGACAACAAGAAGCTGACCTTCAAATTGCGGCAGGGGGTCAAATGGCACGATGGCAAGCCGTTCACCGCCGCCGACGTGAAATGCACCTTCGACATGCTGATGGGCAAGTCGCAGCAGAAGTTCCGCCAGAACCCGCGCAAGGCCTGGTACAGCGAGGTCAACGACCTCACGACCAATGGCGACTTCGAGGTCTCGTTCAATCTGAAGCGGCCGCAGCCGTCGCTCCTGGCGCTGCTCGCCTCGGGGTATACGCCGGTCTACCCCTGCCACGTCTCGCCGGGAGACATGCGCACGAATCCGATCGGGACCGGTCCGTTCAAATTCGTCGAGTTCAAGGCCAACGAGTCGATCAAGCTGACGCGCAACCCGGACTACTGGAAGAAGGGCCGGCCTTATCTCGACGGGATAGAGCTCACCATCATCACGAACCGCTCGACCGCCATTCTCGCCTTTGTCGCCGGCAAGTTCGACATGACCTTCCCGACGGAGGTGACGATTCCGCTGGTGAAGGACGTCAAGACGCAGGCACCGAACGCGATCTGCGAGATCACGCCGACCAACGTCTCGACCAACATCATCGTCAATTCGAGTTCACCGCCGTTCGATAACCAGGACATCCGCCGCGCCATGGCGCTCGCGCTCGACCGCAAGGCCTTCACCTCGATCCTGTTCGAGGGACAGGCGGATATCGGCGGCACCATGCTGCCGGCGCCCGCAGGCCTGTGGGCGATGCCGAAGGAAATGCTCGAAACCGTTCCGGGTTACGGCCCCGACGTGAATGCCAACCGCGAGGAAGCGCGCAAGCTGATGCAGAAAGCGGGCTACGGCCCGGACAAGCGTCTCGCGGTCAAGATCTCCACCCGCAACATCTCGATCTATCGCGACCCTGCGGTGATCCTGATCGACCAGCTCAAGAGCATCTATATCGACGGCGAGCTTGACGTGGTGGAGACCGCCAACTGGTTCCCGAAGGTCGCCCGCAAGGACTTTACGCTCGGCCTCAACCTGACCGGCAACGCGGTCGATGATCCCGACCAGTCCTTCTTCGAGAACTATTCCTGCGGGTCCGAGCGCAACTACACCAATTACTGCAACAAGGAAATCGAAAAGCTGTTCGACGAGCAGTCGCAGGAGACCAACATCGAAAAACGCAAGAAGCTGGTCTGGGAGATCGACAAGAAGCTTCAGGAGGATGTCGCCCGACCCATCATCTTCCACAGCCGCATGGGTAGCTGCTGGCAGCCCTATGTAAAGGGCATCACCATGATGGTGAACAGCTCCTATAACGGCTATCGCTACGAGGACGTGTGGCTCGACAAGTGAAGTCCGCGAGCGGTGCGACGTTGAGAATTTTGACAGGAGTAGAGGGTGTTTGCTTACCTCGTGCGACGCCTTGCCCTGATGGTCGTCACCCTGGTCGGGATTTCGATCGTCATCTTCTTCCTGCTGCGCATCGTGCCGGGCAATATCGTCGACATCCTGTTTGCGGCGGCGGGCTACGTCGATCCTGCCGAAAAGGCTAATCTCGAGCGCGAGCTCGGGATCGACCAGCCCCTGGTCGTGCAGTATCTGCACTGGATCGGCGGGCTGCTCCGCGGCGATCTCGGCTTTTCCTACGTTTCGGAGAAGCCGGCGCTCGAGGAGATCCTGCCGCGCATCCCGATCACGGCGCGGCTCGCCGGGCTCGCGCTCCTGTTCTCGACGTCCATCGGCATCCCGCTCGGCGTGATCAGCGCGGTCAGACAGGGAACACGGCTCGATTACGCGCTGCGCGTGGTCAGCCTCAGCGGCCTTTCCCTGCCCTCGTTTTGGCTGGGACTGTTGATCCTGACCGCCTCGGTGTCGATGTTCGGAACGATGCCGATCTTCAATCCCAATCCGAGGGACTTCTGGGAGGCGTTCGCGACCTACGCCGTTCCGGCGGCCGCCGTCGGCTTCCGCAGTGCCGCGCTGACCATGCGCATCACGCGTTCCTCGATGCTGGAAGTGCTGCGGCAGGACTACATCCGCACCGCCCGCGCCAAGGGCGCTTCGGAAGCTTCGGTCAACTTTCACCATGCGCTGAAGAACGCGATCCTGCCCGTCATCACCGTGGTCGGGATCGAGGCCGCGTTCCTGATCGGCGGCCTGATCGTCACCGAGACCGTGTTCAACATTCCAGGCGTCGCGCGCTTCCTGGTCGAGGCCATTCGCTGGCGCGACTATCCGATCGTGCAGAACCTCGTGATGTTCATCGCCGTGGTGGTGGTGGTCGCCAACTTCACGGTCGACATGCTCTATGCGGTGTTCGATCCGCGTATCCGCTACACCGACTAGGAGAGAAAGTGTCCGCGATCGAGTACGAGACTGAATTAAGACGTGCCGGCGTCGGCGCGACGCAAGGCTGGCGTCGTGCGTTCTATCTCGCGCAACGGCACGTGCTCGGCGCCGCCGGGCTCATCATCATGAGCGTCTTCGTGCTGACGGCCGTCTTCGCCGATTTTCTCGCGCGTTTTGATCCCTTGACGGTCGATTCCGCTCATGCGCTGGCCGGTCCCAGCTGGCAGCACTGGATGGGCACCGACTCCTTCGGCCGCGATGTCTTCAGCCGGATCATCCACGGCGCGCGCATCTCGCTCGCGGTCGGCATCGGCTCGACGGCGCTTGGCTCCTCCATCGGAGTGATCGTCGGCCTCGCTTCCGGCTACCTGTCCGGCTGGGTCGACCTGATGTTCCAGCGCATCACCGATGTCCTGCAGGCGCTGCCGCTGCTGGTGCTGGCGCTGGTGATGACCGCGGCGCTCGGGCCGTCGCTGCCGAACGTCATCATCGCCATCGCGATCCCGCTGATCCCGACGGTTTCCCGCGTGATCCGCGCCAACACCCTGGCCCTGCGCGAGCAGCCCTTCGTCGAAGCCGCCAAGTCCATCGGAATGAGCGAAATGCGGATCGCGCTGCGCCATGTCCTGCCCAACACGATGGCGCCGCTGATCGTGCTCGCGACCGCCCAGCTCGGCTCGACCATCCTGACCGAGGCATCACTGTCGTTCCTGGGGCTCGGCATTCCCGAACCCTATCCGTCCTGGGGACGCATGCTGTCGGAGTCCGCCGCGGAATACATCCGCACTGCGCCGTGGCTGGTCATCTTCCCAGGGGTCGCGATCAGCCTCGCCGTCTTCGGTACCAACCTGTTTGGCGACGCGCTGCGCGACGTTCTCGATCCAAGGCAGCGCGGCTGATGAGCATGGCTTCGGATCTCGTTCTCGACGTAAAGAACCTGAGGACGGTGTTCTTCACCAATTCCGGCCTGTTCAAGGCGGTCGACGATCTCTCCTTCAGCGTTCGCCGTGGCGAGACGCTGGCGATCGTCGGCGAGTCCGGCTGCGGCAAGAGCGTGACCGCGCTCTCCCTGATGCGTCTGGTGCCCGACCCTCCTGGCCGGATCGTCGGCGGCTCGATCCTGCTCGAAGGCACCGATCTGCTCGCGCTCGACGACGACAGGATGCGGCAGATCCGGGGAAATCGCATCTCCATGATCTTCCAGGAACCGATGACTTCGCTCAACCCGGTGATTCGCATCGGCGACCAGATTGCCGAAGCCGTGCGTCTGCACCGGACAAAGACGCCCAGGGAAGCCTGGGACACCGCGGTCGAAATGCTGCGTCTTGTGCGCATTCCCGAACCGGCGCGGCGGGCGACGGAATATCCGCACCAGCTCTCCGGCGGCATGCGCCAGCGCGCCATGATCGCGATGGCGCTGGCTTGCCGGCCGGCGCTATTGATCGCCGACGAGCCGACCACGGCCCTCGACGTCACCATCCAGGCGCAGATTCTGGCGCTGATGCTCGACTTGCAGAAGGAACTCGGCACCGGGCTCGTGCTGATCACCCATGACCTCGGCGTGGTCGCGCAGACCGCGCAGCGCGTCATCGTGATGTATGCCGGCAGGAAAGTCGAAGAGGCAACAGTGGAGGCGCTGTTCGATAATCCCCGGCATCCCTATACCCGCGGTCTGATGGCGTCGATCCCGGCGTTGCCGTCCCCGGGCGCGGCCCCCCAGGAACGCCTCGCCGAGATTCCGGGTACCGTGCCGTCGCTGGCGCGCTTGTCCAAGGGCTGCGCCTTTGCACCGCGCTGCCGGCTCGCGGTCAAGCGCTGCGAAGAGGAATACCCACAGCTCGAGGACTTCGGCGGCAGACATCTGGCGGCGTGCTGGCGCGCGGCGGAACTGACGGAGGTGGCATGAGCGACGCGCTGCTCGAGGTCACCGATCTCGTCAAACACTACCCGGTGCGCGCCGGCGTCCTGCGGCGCAAGGTCGGGACCGTGCACGCGGTCGACGGCGTCAGCTTCTCGGTCGGCGTCGGCGAAACACTCGGGCTTGTCGGCGAGTCCGGCTGCGGCAAGTCGACGGTGGCGCGCGCCGTTCTGCGGCTGGTCGAGCCGACCTCCGGGCATATCCGCCTCAAGGGTGCCGACATCAGCCATCTGTCCAAGGCCGAGCTGCGACCGCATCGGAAATCGATGCAGATCGTGTTCCAGGATCCGTTTGCCTCGCTCAATCCGCGCATGACCGCGGGCGACATCGTCGGCGAGCCGCTCGGCGTGCACGGGATCGCAGGCGGGAGCGAACTAAAGGAGCGCGTGGCAAGACTGTTCGAGCAGGTCGGCCTGCGGCCGGACCAGATGACAAATTACCCGCATCAGTTCTCCGGCGGACAGCGCCAGCGCATCTGCATTGCCCGGGCGCTGGCGCTCGACCCCAGCCTGATCGTCTGCGACGAACCGGTGTCGGCGCTCGACGTATCGATCCAGGCGCAGGTGATCAACTTGCTGGTCGATTTGCAGCGCCGGCACGGTTTCTCCTACCTGTTCATTGCCCACGACCTTGCGGTGGTGGCGCATATCTGTCACCGCGTCGCGGTGATGTATCTCGGCCGCATCGTCGAGATTGCCGACAAGGATGAGCTATTTGCCAATCCGCGCCACCCCTACACCCAGGCGCTGCTCGCTTCCGTTCCGGTCGCCAATCCCAAGGCCAAGCGCCTCGCTCCGCTGGTCGACGGCGACGTGCCGAGCCCGGTCAATCCGCCCTCCGGCTGCGCCTTCCACACCCGCTGCCGCTACGCCATGGAAGCTTGCCGGACGGAGCGGCCGGCACTGAAGGACGCCGGCGCAGGACATCAGGTGGCGTGTTTGCTCAATGACGGCACGGGGCGGGTGGCATAAGCAGCCCAAAATCAGTCGTCATGCCCGCGCTCGTCGCGGGCATCCACGTCTTGCCTCGAGGATGCTCAGGAAACGTGGATGGCCGGGACAGGCCCGGCCATGACGAAATACTAGGCCGCAGATCGCTCCGCCTCGATCTCCACCACGATCCTGCCGGTCACAACCTGCTCGCCTTCGGCGACATCGATCGCTGTCACCGTACCGGCAACGCCGGCCGTATGCACATGCTCCATCTTCATGGCTTCCAGCGTCATCACCGGCTGGCCGGCGGCGACACGATCGCCCGGCTTGACCAGCACCGCGACAACGCGGCCATTCATCGCCGCGCGAACCTTGCCGTCTCCGCCGCTCGCCGCTGCCGACTGCGGCATGGCGAGCGTCAGGTCGCGCACCGCGATCGGGATGCCGCCATGCTGAACATAGAGCCGGTCGCCGTCGCGCCGGAATATCGCGCTGTCCATGACGCCATTGCTGCGGAAGCGAACGGTGTCGGAGGAGAGCTCTTCAACCTCGATGCGGTGCTCGCCGCCGGCCACGCTGACGAGATAGGTGCCGTCGCGCTCCCGCACGATCTCCAGATCATGCGCAACGCCGTGAATCTCGATTCTCGCCGGCAACGGGAAGGTGGCAGCGAGACTCCGTCCCCGGCGCCACGGCCCCGCATGGGGACTGGTGACGTACAGAAGCAGCCCGGTCAGCGCCAGATCGAAGGGCTTGTCCTTTTGCGGCGCCAGCAACTCGCTGCGATTGCGCTCGATGAAGGCCGTGGTCGCCTCTCCCCTCGCGAAAACCGGATGCCTGACGCACGAGAGCAGGAAGCCCTGATTGGTGGTCACCCCGAACGCGACCGTCTGTTCGAGGCCGCAGATCAACTTGCCGCGCGCCTCGTCGCGGTTCGCGCCATGGCTGATGATCTTTGCAATCATCGAATCGTAGAACGGCGGGATCTCCGAGCCCGATTGCAACGCGTGCTCGGCGCGGATGCCTTCGGGCATCTGCCAGCGCGCCATATGGCCCGACTGCGGCATGAAATCGTGCGACGCGTCCTCCGAGCATAGCCGCACCTCGATGGCATGGCCGGTGAACGTGATGTCCTGCTGGCGCACGGAGAGCTGCTCGCCGCGCGCGATGCGCAACTGCAATTCGACGAGGTCGAGGCCGGTGATCGCCTCGGTGACGGGATGCTCGACCTGCAGGCGGGTATTCATCTCCATGAAGTAGAACTGGCCGCTTTGATCGAGCAGGAATTCCAGCGTGCCGGCGCCTTCGTAGCGCAGCGCCTTCACCGCCGCGACGGCAACCTCGCCCATGTGCGCGCGCAGTTCGGACGAGACCGCGGGCGATGGCGCCTCCTCGATCAGCTTCTGGTGCCGCCGCTGCACCGAACAGTCGCGTTCGCCGAGATGAATGGCATTGCCGAATGCGTCGCCGAACACCTGGATCTCGATGTGGCGCGGGTTCTGGATGGCGCGCTCGAGGATCACGCTTCCATCGCCGAACGCGGCCTTGGCCTCCGAACGCGCGCTACGCAGCGCATCGGGGAAACCGGCTACATCGGTCACCAGCCGCATGCCGCGCCCGCCGCCGCCGGCGACCGCCTTGATCATCACCGGGAAGCCGATCTTTTTGGCTTCCGAAAGCATGACTTCATCGCTCTGCTCGGTGCCCTGGTAGCCGGGAACGCAGGGCACGCCGGCCTTGCGCATGATCTCCTTGGCGCCGGCCTTGTTGCCCATGGCCTTGATGGCTTCCGCCGACGGCCCGATGAACACGAGCCCGGCATCCTTGCAGGCCTGCGCGAAATCCTCGTTCTCGGCCAGAAAGCCGTACCCGGGATGGACGGCATCGGCGCCGCTCGCCTTGGCCGCCGCGATGATCGCAGGAATGTTGAGATAGGACTGCGCCGGCAGCGCTTCGCCGATACGCACGGCCTGGTCGGCGAGCCGCACATGCAGGGCGTCGCGATCCGCGTCCGAATAGACCGCGACGACTCCAAATCCGAGCCGCCGCGCCGTGCGCATGACGCGCAACGCGATCTCGCCGCGGTTGGCGATCAGCACCTTGAAGAACGACTTGGGCTGCACCGATCCGTTCCTCATGGCCGCGCCACCGAAAACTGCATGCGCTGGGGCTTGCGCGCATCGCCCTCGCGACAAATCGCCAGCACTTCGGCGAGGATCGCCCTGGTATCGCGCGGATCGATCACGCCGTCGTCGAGCACGCGGGCGCTGGTGGCGAACACGTCCATCTGCTTGTCGAACACGTCGATGATCTGCGCCTTGAAGGCCTCGAGCTTTTCCTTCTCGATCGGCTTGCCGCGGCGCGCTGCCGCCGCTTCCGTGACGATGGCCATGGTCCCGGCCGCCTGCTCGCCGCCCATCACGGCCGTCTTGGCATTCGGCCACGAGAAGCAGAAGCGCGGATGGAAGCCGCGCCCGCACATGCCGTAATTGCCGGCGCCGAACGAGGCGCCGCAATAGATCGTGATCTGCGGCACGGTCGCCGAAGTCACCGCCTGGATCATCTTGGAGCCGTGCTTGATCATGCCGGCTTCCTCGTAGGCGCGGCCGACCATGTAGCCGGTGGTGTTGTTGAGATAGAGCAGCGGCGTGCGGGTCTGGCAGCAGGCCTGGATGAAATGCGTCGCCTTGTTGGAGCCGGGAACATCGAGCGGGCCGTTGTTGGTAATGATGCCGATCGCCTGGCCCTCGATCCGGGCATGGCCGCACACGGTGGCGGGCCCGTAGTTCGGAGCGAATTCGGTGAAGTCGGAATCATCGATGAAGCGCGCGATCGCCTGCCGCATATCCACGGGGCGCTTGTGATCCAGCGGCATGATGCCGAGCAGTTCCTCCTGGTCGTAGCGCGGCGGCTTGTATTGCGCAGTGCCCGGGTTCGGCCGGTCCCATTCCAGCGCCGCCATGATCTCGCGCGCGATGCGCAAGGCGTCGCGGTCGTCCTCGGCCAGATAGTCGCCGAGACCCGAGATCGCGGTGTGCATCTCGGCGCCGCCGAGTTCCTCTTCGGGCGCGATCTCGCCGGTTGCGGCTTTCAGAAGCGGCGGCCCGGCGAGGAAGGCGCGGGTACGGCCGCGCACCATGACGATGTAGTCGGACAACCCGGTCTGGTAGGCGCCGCCCGCCGTCGACGAGCCGTGTGTGACGGTGACGACCGGCAGGCCCGCCGCCGACAGCCGCGCGAGGTTGCGGAAGATGTTGCCGCCGCGGATGAAGTCCTCGACACGGTAGCGCAGGAGATTGGCGCCGGCACTCTCGACCAGTTGCACATAGGGCAGCTTGTTCTCCAATGCGAGCTCCTGCACCCGCAGCGTCTTGTCGAGCCCGAACGGCTGCAGGGCGCCGGCATCGATGCCGGCGTCGTTGGCGCTGACCATGCAGCGGATACCCGAGACAAAACCGATGCCGGCAATCACCCCGCCGCCGGGCACGCTCTTGTCCGGATCCGGCACATCGAACATGTAGCCCGTGAGCGTCGACAGCTCGAGGAAAGGCGCGCCGGGATCGAGCACCAGGGCTACGCGCTCGCGCGGCAGAAGCTGCCCGCGCTTGTGAAAGCGATCTTTCGCGGCGGCCGATGCCGTCCGCGTGCGCTCTTCCAGAGTCCGCATCCTCGCGATCAGGCCCAGCATGCCGTCGCGATTGGCCTGGAAGGCGGCGCTACCAGTGGAGATGGTGTTTTCAATGATCGCCATGGATTCTTATCACGCTGGAGCACGTCATTCCGGGATGTTCAAGGACCGAACCCGGAATCCGGAGGTTTGGCACGAGATCCCGGGTTGGCGCGTCAGCGCAAAATCGACGCATCTGCGTCGATCTTGTCGCGCCGCGCGCCCCGGAATGACTGGTTACTGGCGGTGCGCTCACGCGCTCTTCTTCTCGTTGAAATGTTCACCGAAGTTCTGCCGCAGCTCGACCTTGCGCAGCTTGCCGGTCGCGGTCATCGGCATCTCTTCCAGGATCCGCACCAGCTTGGGCACCTGGAAGCCGCCGAGATGCTTGCGGCAGTGATCGAGGATCGAGGCCGCGTCCGCACTGGCGCCCGGCTTGAGCTTGACGAAGGCGGATACCGCCTCGCCCCATTGCGGATGAGGCAGTCCGACCACGGCCGCGTTCTGCACCGCCGGATGCGCCAGCAGCGTCTCCTCGATCTTGACCGAGGCCACGTTCTCGCCGCCGGACTTGATCATGTCCTTCTTGCGATCGAGGAACAACACCTCTCCGTTCTCGTCGATCAGAGCGAGATCGCCGGTGTGGTGCCAGCCGAACTTGCGCGCTTCCTCCGTCGACTTCGGATCTTTGTAGTAGCCCATCATGACGTTCGGCCCGCGATGCACGAGCTCGCCGACCTGGCCACGCGGGAGCAGGTTGCCGTTATCGTCCATGATTGCGGTTTCGTTCACGATCAGCGATTCGCCCCAGTAGTTGCCGAAGCGGTTGAGCTGCACTTCCGGCCGCGACATCGTCGTCGCCGGATACATTTCGGTCTGGCCCGAGGTCAGCACGAAGTTAGCACAGAGCTCGGCGATGCCACGCTCCAGCAGCGGCTTGCTCATCGGCGCCATGGTGTAGATGCAGGTTCGAAGACCCGACAGGTCGAATTCCTTGCGGCGGGGATGATCGAGGATCGCCTGGTACATCAGGGACAGGCCGACGAAGACCGTGAGCTTGTCGCGCTGGATCGCTTCCATGCAGATGACCGGATCGAAGCCGCGCATCAGCGCCATCCGCCCGCCGACCGCCAGGTAGCTCAGGAGCAGCACGTGGCCGGCGCAGTGGAACAGCGGAAACTGGCCGGTGATGCCGTCATTGCGGGAGAGCCCCATCTCGATGCAGTTGCTCATGACCGCCATCACCACGGCGAGATGGCAATGCATCGCGCCCTTCGGGCGTGAGGTCGTACCCGAGGTATAGATGATCATCGCAAGATCGCGATCGTTGATCTCGATCTCCGGCTCGATCTCGGAGCGACCCTGAATGAGGCTGTTGAACTCCTCGAGACCCGCGGTCTTCGCCGTGCCGGCAAGATCGACGGCAATGAGCTCCATGCCGCGCTTCTGGAGCGCTTCCCGCCGCTCCGGCTGGGCATGGAGATTGTCGTCGATCAGCGCAAAGCGCACCCCGGCATGGTTGAGGATGTAGTCCATGTCGGCCGGGCCGAGCATGGTGTTGATCGGCACCCAGACGAGGCCGGCGCGATGAATGCCGAACAGCGCTTTGACGAACTCGACCGAGTTGTTGCAGATGGTCGAGATCTTCTCGCCGGGCTTCAGCCCACGCGCCACGAGATAGTTGGCAAAGCGGTTGGCGTCGCGCTCGAGCTCGGTGAAGGTGACGCGCCGCGCTCCGTCGGTCAGCGCGATACGGTCCGGGAAACGGCGCGCCGCGCGCTTGAGCAGATCGCCGACCGCCACGCGCCCGATACGACCCGGCCCGGGCACTCCGCCGGTTGCCTCGAGATTGTCCATCTATTTCGCTCCCTCGATACTTCGAACGTGAACAGCCGTGGGCTTCGTCATTGCGAGGGGCGAAGCGACGAAGCGATCCAGACGTTTCCGCGTGCACAGTTTCGATTGCTTCGCTTCGCTCGCAATGACGGTCGAGTTGATATCTATCTGTTCGTCCCGAAGATCTTGCGCGCCTCGGCCGGGCTCGCAATCTCGCGCCCGGCACTGCGAGCACAGGCGGCAATCGCCTCGATCAATTGCCCGTTCGACGTCACCTTCGTGCCGTCGGCGAGGTAGAATGTGTCCTCCAGCCCGGTCCGCAGGTGACCGCCGAGCTCGGCGCAGCGCTGGTGGAGCGGCCAGATCTCGGCTCGTCCGATCGCGGTGACCTGCCAGTGCGCTTCCGGCCGTTTCAGCTTCAACAGAATCGGCAGCAGCTCCGGATCGGCCGGCATGCCGGAAGCAACGCCCATCACGAAGTTGTACTCCAGCGGGCCGGTATACATGCCGACCTGGCGATACATGCCGACGCAGCGCACGATGCCGACATCGAAGCACTCGAACTCGGGGATGGTGCCGGCTTCCTTCATCACGTCGAGATAGTCCTGCACCTTCTCGACCGAGTTGTCGAACATCATCGGCGGCCAGGCCCAGGTGTTGTCGGCCTTCACCTTCAGGTAGTTCAGCGAACCGGCGTTGCAGGCCGCGATCTCCGGCTTGGTCTCGCGAATGCAGTCCAGCGCGCCCTGGTAATTGGGGCCGGAAACGCCGCTGGTGTGGTTGATGATGATGCCCGGACAGGCCTCCCGGATCGCCTGCTGGATCTCGCGGGAAACGCTGACTTCCCAGGAGGGCAGATGGCCCTTGTTCGGCGCCTGCTGGCGCAGATGCACATGCACGATGCTGGCGCCAGCGTTGAAGGCGGCTTTGGCCTCGCGCGCCATTTCCTCCGGGGTCACCGGCACATGATGTTGTTTCGGATCGGTTAGCACGCCGTTCAGCGAGCAGGTGATGACGGCTTTGTCGCTCATGTGAATGTACCGGCTGAGATTGAGTGATCGGGTCTTTATGCCGCATAATGGGAGGTCGGTTGCCGGTCTTCTTGCGTCGACTGGCTAGGTCCCGACCGCAGCGAAAATGAGGGTTCCGTGCTGCACGGAGCCGGTCTCATCGCGCAGCCCGGTTGCTCTGCATCAAGCCGCCCCGTGGCGGCCGAAGGCATAATTTGCGAGAACCTGCCCTCGAGCCTGTGAACCCGTCGAATGCCCGCCCTTGCTTCCTCCACCTCCGTTGTTGACGAAAAGCCATTGCCGGACGCCATGCGCGGCCTGACCGCGGCACAGGCGCGCGCGCGGCTCGTGGCGGAAGGCTTCAACGAGCTGCCGCAGACCGGTCGCCGGCCAGTCCTCCGCCTGATCCTCGATGTCCTGCGCGAACCCATGCTGCTGTTGCTGCTGGCAGGCAGCGTCATCTATTTCGTGCTCGGCGATCACGGGGAGGCCCTGCTCCTCGGCCTGTTCGCCACGGCTTCCATTGCTATCACCACCGTGCAGGAGGCACGCACCGAGCGCGTGCTGGAATCCTTGCGCGACCTGACCAGCCCGCGCGCGCTCGTGATTCGCGACGGCGAACGGGTCCGCATCGCCGGGCGGGAGGTCGTGCGCGGCGACCTGATCGTGCTCTCGGAGGGCGATCGCGTCGCGGCCGACGCCGTGGTTGTGCGATGCGACGACCTGCTCACCGATGAATCGCTGCTCACCGGGGAATCCGTTCCCGTGCGCAAGGTGGCTGCAGCGGCGGAAAGGCCGCAAGCCGCGGCGCAGGCCGGCGGCGATGACCTTCCCTTCGTCTTTTCCGGCACGCTCGTGGTCCGCGGGACCGGCCTTGCCGTCGTGACCGCGACCGGCGTCCGCACAGAGATCGGCAAGATCGGGCAATCGGTCAGCATGCTCGAGACGGAGACGCCGCGTCTGCAGCTTCAGACGCGCCGCCTGGTAACCGTCTTTTCCATCCTCAGCGGAACGGTGACGGTGCTCTCCATTGCGCTCTACGGCCTCTATCGCGGCGGCTGGCTGGATGCCTTTCTCGCCGGCATTGCGTTGGGAATGTCGATGCTGCCGGAGGAATTTCCGGTCGTGCTCACGGTATTTCTCGCCATGGGCGCATGGCGTATCTCCCAGGCGCGTGTGCTTACGCGCCGAGCCTCGGCGATCGAGTCGTTGGGTGCGGCAACGGTGCTCTGCACCGACAAGACGGGCACGCTGACGCAAAACCGGATGACCGTGGCCCGGCTGGTGTTGCCGGACGGAACGGCCTACGCACCGGAGCGGGATCTGCCCGCCGATCCGCCGCCGGCCTTCGCCGCGCTGGTCGAAGCAGGAATTCTCGCCAGCGCGCCCGAGCCGTTCGACCCCATGGAAAAGGCGCTGCACGCACTTGGCCCGACCGGCGTCGAAAGGATTCTGGCGCAGACCTACGGCCTGCGCTCGGACCTGCTCGCGATGTCAAACGTCTGGCGCCATTCCGACCACGACGCCCTCACTATCGCGGCAAAGGGCGCTCCGGAGGCCATCGGCGAATTGTGCCGACTGAGTTCAGCCGAGCTTCAGGACCTCAAGAAAGAGGTCGAGGTGCTGGCCGCGCAAGGCCTGCGCGTGCTCGGCGTGGCGCACGCCGTCTCCCATGGCTCCGACCTGCCGGACAGCCAGCGCGCGTTTTCCTTCTCATTTTGCGGGCTGATCGGATTCGCCGACCCGTTGCGTTCGGAGGTGGCCGACGCCGTGGCGGAATGCCGGTCCGCCGGGATCAAGGTGGTGATGATCACCGGCGATTATCCGGCAACCGCGTTGAACATCGCAACGCAGGCCGGGCTCTCCCCCGAGCACACCCTGACCGGTCCGGAACTTGCCAGGATTGGCGACGCCGAGCTTGTGCGCGCGGCGCAATCGCGCACCGTTTTCGCCCGGATTACGCCGGACCAGAAGCTTCGCATCGTCAACGTGCTGAAGGGCGCGGGCGACATCGTTGCCATGACCGGCGATGGGGTGAACGACGCGCCGTCGCTCAAAGCCGCCCATATCGGCATCGCCATGGGCGGCCGCGGCACGGACGTCGCCCGCGAAGCCTCCGCGATCGTGCTGCTGGACGATGACTTCGGATCGATCGTCAAGGCGGTCCGGCTGGGGCGGCGGATCTACGACAACTTGCGCAAGGCCATGAGCTTTATTCTTGCCGTGCACGTCCCGATTGCCGGTCTGGCGTTGTTGCCGCTGGTGACGGGACTGCCCGTGCTGTTCGGCCCGGTGCATATCGCATTTCTGGAAATGATCATCGATCCGGTCTGCTCGCTGGTATTCGAGGCAGAGACCGAGGAACACGACGTCATGCAAAAGCCGCCGCGCTCGCCAGTCGAGCCGCTGCTGCCGCGGGCACTGATCCTGTGGGCCGGCCTTCAGGGCCTGCTCGCGTTCGTTCTGACGGGCGCGATCCTGGTGACGTCGGCGCACGTCGGCATGCCGGATGCCGAAGTTCGGGCGCTCGTCTTCTTCTCCCTGGTCTTCATTATTGTCAGCCTGATCTTCGTCAACCGCTCGTTCTCGAGTTCCCTGACCGAGGCGTTCACCCGGCCGAACCCGATGCTCATCGTCGTCGTGGTCTTCGTAACGGCCATCCTGACGCTGACCATGCTGTGGCCGGCGGCGGCCGACCTGTTCCGCTTCGGGCCGCTTCATTCCGACGATCTTGCGATCACTGTCGCTTCTGCCCTGATCGCGCTGGTCCTGCTCGAGCTCTCGAAATTTCCGCTTCGCACCGCGCTGACGCGAAAGGATGCCCCCTGAACCGGCAGGACGTAGGGACGTTGCCCTTCACGACAGAGCAATTCTTCGAGCTGTTCGCCGCCTATAACGTCGCGGTATGGCCAGCTCAGGTGTTCGCTTACGTGCTGGGCCTGGTCGCGATCTATGGAGCGCTGCGGCCGGCGAAGATCGAGTGGCGATTATCTGCCGCGATCCTCGGCGTGTTCTGGTGCTGGAATGGCTTTGGATATCAATTCACCTATTTCGCCCGGATCAATCCGGCCGCTTACGCTTTCGCGGCCCTTTTCACTGTTCAGGGCATCCTGTTCTTCGGCTGGTCGCTAACGGCGAAGCTGGACGGCGTGGGTTCAGAGAGAGTGCAGTCCATCGGGCGGCTCAGATGGATCGCAAGGACAATCGGCCTGGTTATCATCGCCTATGCCATGCTCGCTTACCCGATACTCGGCATTCTGGCCGGACACGGTTGGCCGCGCTCGCCGGCATTCGGCATCGCGCCCTGTCCGACGACGATTTTCACGTTTGGTATTCTGTTGCTGTGGTGGCCGCGCACGCGGTGGTGGCTCATCGTGCTTCCGCTGATCTGGGCGGCTATCGGTTCGACCGCTGCCGTGCTGCTTTCGGTTCCGGAGGATTTGGGGCTGCTCGTTTCCGGGATAATCGCTGCTTCGTGGTTCGCCTTCACCCGGAGCAGTTACGCGGCGGAACATCCGTCCCAGGAATTCCGGTCGGATAGTTAGCTGTCAGCTTGTTTGTCATGCGGCTGTGGCAGCGGCGGCGCGCCGCTCCACCTCTGCGCAGAGTGACAACATTGTCGGCGCGCTAACGCCACTGGCCGCAATCATGTGCCTGCAATCGCGGGCGAGATCGCACATGTCATCGGGCGCGGCGTTGGCGTGGCCGTCGATGGCCAGCGCGGCAAGGCGCGACGCGAAGAACCGGCGCAGAGCCGGCACAACAAGCGGCCGCGGCAGATACGCCATCACGCGCAGCTTGGCCGGCGACGGCGTGACACCGAGCTTGCGCAAGCAGTTCAGTCCCTCCCGCACGCCGCTGATGAGCGCCAAGAGCCGCTTGGTATCTGCCGCAAGCTGCGCCGAGCGCCCGCCGGCGGTATATAGCGCGCCGCAGATCGCGACGACAAAGAAGGCATGGCTCTTCAGCCAGGCCTCCATGTCGGAAACCAGCGCCGTTGCAAAGCCGGCTTGCCCAAAGATCTGTGCGATGCTGTTGCAGCGCGCTCGGTCCTGTCCCGCGACGGGACCGAACGTGGTCGGCTGCTGGCGCACAATGACATATCTTATGCGCTCGCCGTCATGAACCCCGCCGGCCCCGGGGAAGCCGAACCGCACCCGGTCGGCGCCATAGCGGGCGACCAGATCGGCGACACGCAGCGGACAGTTGAGGAAGAACAGGATCTCGGTCGCCCCTTCGAGGCGATCAAGCACTGGCAGCAGGGAGGTCAACTGGCGGTCGCGCACGGCAACCAGCGCGAGGTCGAAGCGCGGGTCGGCCGGCAGCTCCGCCAGCGACGTAACGGCGATCTTGCGGCGTTCGCCCGATAACGCATCCTCCAGAACCAGGCCGTGGGCTTCTAACTCCGCCCGCCGACGTCCTCTGACAAGCACTGTCACCTCATGACCGGCAAGTGCCAGCCGGCCGCCATAGATCGTGCCGATCACGCCGGCGCCGACAACCAGGATCCTCATGGGGCCACTCCCGACGATGCTCCACAAATGCAATTTCTATTGCGTTTATGGCTTGCCGTAAAGCAGCAAAAATTGCATTAACAGACCATGCCAGACACAACGCACGCCCCTGTTCGCCGGCGTCCCGGCGGTCGCAGTGCCCGGATCCGTGCGGCTGTGCTGCGTGCCACCGCAGACGAGCTCTCGGAAGCAGGCCTTGCTGGCGCATCTGTCGGCCAAATCGCCGCGCGCGCCGGCGTTCATCCAACCTCGATCTACCGGCAGTGGGGAACGCCGGAGGCGCTGGTGCTTGACGCCGCGCTCACCGCCGCAGCGTTACACATCCCTGTTCCTGACACCGGCTCGCTGCGCGGCGATCTGACAGCTTTCCTGACAGCTCTCGACCGGCATGTCCGTTCGCCGCTCGGCCGTGCGCTGCTGGCTCTCTCGGGCGCAAGCGAGCCGGCGGTCGAGGCCGCGCGCGATCGGTTCTGGCGGGAGCGCCTTGGGCTGGCAAAGACCATCTTCGAACGCGCGAAGCATCGGCGCGAGGCTGCAGCGGATACCGACCCGTCCATGGCGATCGAATTCGCCATCGCGCCGCTCTACCTGCGAGCCGGCGTAATGCATCGCCCGCTGACCAGGCAGGCCCTGTCTCGTCACGTAGAGACTGTGATCCGCGCCTTTGCTCCGGCAAGAGCGCGAGGCAGGCCGCGTTCGTCCAGCTGAACGAAACGAGCTAGGCGGCCTGTCCGCTGCGGTAGATCGCAAGATCGCGCGAGCCCATGAAGATGGCGCGCGGCTTCAGCCCGTAGAAGCGGCGGATCGAATGGCTGAAATGGGTCGAATCGGGATAGCCGATATCCTGCGCCAGATGCGCAAGATTGAGGTCCTGATTGGCGAAGTGCAAGAGATGCCGCGCACGCTTCCAGGCGCGGAAGGAGCGGAAGGAAATCCCGGTCTCCTCCTTGAACAGATGCAGGAAGCGCGATGCCGACAGCCCGGCATCTGCCGCGCAGCTGTCCGCCGTCACCGGCTCACCGGAGAAACGGCCGATCTTTTCGATGGCGCGCACAACACGCGGGTCGAGCACGCGACGCGGCAGCGGCTCGCCGAAGCACAGGGTGTCGAAGTCGGCGGTGGTGATGCCGCCGGGACACCCGCTGCGCCTGAATTCCTCGTAGACCGAGCGAATGCGGTGCACGAAGGACTCGCGTTGCGGTCCTGTCATCCGCCCGACCAGATGCTCGCCCGCACCGGCGCGAATGCTCTCCGGCTCGACAAGGACGGACAGCACCGAGCGGTATTCGCTCATGATGGTGTGCCTCAGGTTCGGCGGGACGATCGCCAGCTCGCAACGGACCTCCTGGCCGCCGGCGGTGGTGAGCCGCAGACCTTCCCTGATCGCCACATAGATGTGGACCGCGCCCGAGCAGCGTTCGCGCGGCCGGCCGAGCAGCCCCGCGTAGAACACGCGCTCAGGGGTAATCAGCATCAGATGGCCGGATTCACGGCCCTTGTCGTCTTCCATGGTCGGTCCTCCTCGCGCGGCTCTTTCGGCCGCTGCGGTTTGGTCTACCATAGCGCAAAAACACAACGGAACTCCAACAACTTCGGAGCACCTGACGTGCGGTTTGCGGTCACGTCCGCATCACGCGGGGCGTAACGCTCTGCTCAACCCCGGCGCGGCGTTCCGCGGCAACCGCACGCTGGAATCCGTCGCGCTGCTGCAGGCGCGCCCAATAAGCGGCCACATTCGGCCCGAAATCCTTGGACAGTCCCAGATTCTCGGCGAGCCGCAACGCAAAGCCGATGACGATGTCCGCGGCCGTAAATCGGCCGGCGCACAGGGTTTCGCGATTGGCCGAGGCGGTTTCCACCGCGCGCAGCCGGCCCAGGAACCATTTTGCATAATCGTCGACTACCTGCGGGACACGCCGCTGCTCCGGCTCGAGCTGGCTGTAACGGAGCACCAGCGTTTGCGGGAACGTCAACGTGGCGTCGCTGAAATACATCCAGTTCAGGAACGCGCCATAGTCCGATTCGTCGACGCCGACCATCAGCGGGGTCGGGCCGTATTTGGCGCCGAGATAGTGGCAGATGCCGGACGATTCCGTCATCTTTGTCTCGCCATCGATCATGAACGGGATGGTGCCGAGCGGATTGATCGCAAGGTATTCCTTGGCAAAGACTCGCGGCGGGAACGGCAGCATCTTCAGCTCGTAGGGCAGCCCCATCTCCTCCAGCATCCAGAGCGGGCGGAACGAGCGCGCGGAATCGCAATGGTAAAGCGTGATCATGCTCGGTTCCTATTCTCGCCGCTGCCGGGCAGCGTGCCCATCATCTTGCATAGCACCATGAGCATCACCTCGTCGGCGCCGCCGCCGATCGAGGTCAGGCGGCTGTCGCGATAGGCGCGACTGACCGGCGTCTCGTTGGTGAAGCCCATGCCGCCCCAATATTGCAGGCAGGCGTCGGTCAGTTCGCGCCCGAGCCGGCCCGCCTTCAGCTTGGCCATGGTCGCAAGCCGCGTCACGTCCTCGCCGGCGACCAGCGCTTCGGCCGCGCGATAGATCAGGGAACGCAGCAGCTCGACCTCGGTCTGCAGCTCCGCGAGCCTGAAGTGAACGACCTGGTTGTCGAGGATGCTGGCGCCGAAAGCCTTGCGGTTGCGGGTGTAGGCGATCGTCTCATTGATGATGTATTCGTGGGATTTCAGGCACGCGGCCGCGCCCCACAGCCGCTCTTCCTGGAACTGGATCATCTGGTAGGTAAAGCCCTTGCCCTCCTCGCCGATCCGGTTGCGCTTGGGCACCCGCACATTGTCGAAGAAGATCTGCGCCGTATCGGATGAGCGCATGCCCATCTTGTCGAGCTTGCGCGCCACCGTGACGCCCTTGCTCTTAATCGGCACGCAGATCAGCGACTTGTTGCGGTGGATCTGACCCTCGCTGGTGTTGACGAGCAGGCAGATCCAGTCGGCCTGGGTGCCGTTGGTGATCCACAACTTGCCCCCATTGATGACGTAGTCGTCGCCGTCGGAGCGGGCGTTGGTCTTGATGGAAGCGACATCCGAACCCGCACCCGGCTCGGAAACGCCGATGCAGGCGACATAGTCGCCCGCGATCGACGGCGCCAGGAATTCGCGCCGCACTTCGTCCGAGCCGAACCGCGCCAGCGCGGGCGTCGCCATGTCGGTCTGCACCCCGATCGCCATCGGCACGCCGCCGCATTTGATCGCGCCGAGTTCCTCCGCCATCATCAGGGCGTAGCTGTAGTCGAGGCCCGCGCCGCCGAATTCGGCCGGCTTGTTGAGGCCGAGGAAGCCGAGCTGGCCCATCTTCTTGAACAGCTCGTGCGCGGGGAATATCTCGGCCTTCTCCCATTCGTCGACGAAGGGATTGATCTCGTTGGCGATGAATTTTTGGAGGGTGCGGCGGATTTCGTCGTGATCGGCGGTGAAGAGCATTTTTGTCATTCCGTTCAGCACAATTGTTTAAGCACGTCTTGGCCGGGCTTGTCCCGGCCATCCACGTCCTTGCTCATTTCAGCAATCAAGACGTGGATGCCCGGGACAAGCCCGGGCATGACGAAGGGATCGGTCACAACCCCATCTGGCGGCTGGCGAGATCCTTCATGATCTCCTCGGTGCCGCCGCCGATCGCGTTGACCTTGACCTCGCGGTAGATGCGCTCGACCTTGATGCCGCGCATGAAGCCCGCGCCGCCGAAGATCTGCACCGCCTCGGAGGCGCAAAACGCCATGGTCTGCGTCGCCTGATTCTTCATCATGCAGATTTCCGCAACCGGGTTTTCGCCCTGTTCGAGCCGCCACGCCAACATCTCCAGCATCGCCTGCGTCGCGGCGACCCTCTGGGTCATGTCCACGATCTTGTGCCTGATCACCTGGTGCTGCGAGATCGGCTTGCCGAACGTCTTGCGTTCCTTGGCATAGGCAATTGCTTCCTCGACGCAGACGCGGGCGAACGCGGTGCAGCCCGCCGCCATGCCCATGCGCTCGCTGTTGAAATTACGCATGATGATCTTGAAGCCGGCACCCTCCTCGCCGATCAGGTTCCCGGCCGGGACACGACAATCATCAAAGTGCAGGGTTGCGGTGTCGGACGCCCACCAGCCCATCTTCTTGAGCTTGGTTCGCGACAGGCCGGGCGTACCGCCTTCGATCAGGAGCAGGCTGACGCCGCCGGGGCCCTCGCCGCCAGTGCGAACGGCAACGGTCAGATAATCCGCTCGAACACCAGACGTAATGAAGGTCTTTTCGCCGCTGACGACATAGTGATCGCCGTCGCGGCGCGCCTTGGTGCGCAGATTTGCAACATCCGACCCGCCGCTCGGCTCGGTGATCGCGAGCGCGGAAATCTTCTTGCCCGACAGCACCTCGGGCAGCACCCGCGCCTTGACCTCCGGGCGCGCGGCAAGCGCGATCGGCGGCGAGCCGATGGTATGGCTCATCAGGCTTGAGCTGACGCCGCCGGCGCCGGCCCGCGCCAGCTCCTGCGAGGCGACGATCTTCATGAACTGGTCGGCAGGAACCCCGCCATACTCCTCCGGATAGCCCAGGCCGAGAAGGCCGATATTGGCGGCCTTGCGGTACAGCTCGCGCGGAAATTCGCCAGCCTCGTCCCATTCATGGGCGTAAGGCTCGATCTCCTTTTCCACGAAGCGGCGCATCACCTCACGGAAGGCTTCATGCTCGGCAGTATAGAAAGGGCTCTTCATGACATGGCTTCCGCGCATCCCCGCAAATCGCGAACCAAAATGGCGCTCCCGCACGAGCTACACTTGCGTCTAGTGGCTGGCATTGGCGGCGGTTCAATTTTCACATGAGCGGATCGCTGCGACTCCGAAAGAACTATTCGCATCAATGCGCCAAAAAGTCTCCTCTTCGCAACCCGATACTGTTCCAGCCACTTGACGCAAGACAGCTTGCGCCGCGATGGCCCCACTCGCACAAGCGTATACCATGCTCAAGAGTCCGGCTGGCGCACAGGATCGGGTGTGGGCATGGTGCGCGCCAATCAATGGAACAAGCGGCGCAAGACCGCCCACATCCGGAGGAAACTGTGCAGGTCCGTTACTACGACTGGATCGCTCATTACGGCCGCCGTACGCCCGGCAAGACGGCCGTCGTCGATCTCGCCAGCGAGCGCCGCTTCACCTATTCCCAGCTCGATTCCCGCGTTTCGCGTCTCGCCAGACACCTGCGCGACCGTCTCAACGTTTCCCGCGGCGACCGCGTTGCAGTGCTGGCGCAGAACACCACCGATACGCTGGAGGTGCAGTTCGCCTGCGGACGGCTGGGCGCGATCTTCCTGCCGCTGAACACCCGCCTGACCGTCCCCGAATTACAGTTCATCGTCGGCGATTCGTCGCCGAGGGTTTTGATCCACGACGACGAGCTTGCCGAGACGGCGCTGGCGGTCGCGAAACTCTGTGGCGTCGCTTCCACGCTTCTGCTCGGACCAACCGGTTCCTACGAGGCCGGCATTGCGGCCGCGAAGCCGCTCGACGGGGTGGAAGAGGTCACGCTCGATGACGTCTCGACCATCATGTACACGTCGGGCACCACCGGCCAGCCCAAGGGTGCCACCATCACCCACGGCATGACGTTCTGGAATTGCATCAATCTCGGCGGGCCGGCCTGCATTTCCCCGTCCTCGGTGCTGCTCACGGTTCTGCCGCTGTTCCACACCGGCGGACTCAACTGCTACACCAATCCGGTGCTCCATGCCGGCGGCACCGTCATGATCATGCGCACCTTCGATCCGGGCCAGGCGCTGCAACTGATCGGCGATCCCGCTCGGGGCATCAACGTCTTCTTCGGCGTGCCGGCGATCTACCAGTTCATGGCGCAGCACCCCTTGTTCGAGAGCGTCGATCTCAGTCGGCTGATCATCGGCGGCGTCGGCGGCGCGCCGATGCCGGTGCCGCTGCTCAAGACGTGGGAAGCTCGCGGCGTTGCCCTGCAGCAGGGCTACGGCATGACCGAGACCAGTCCCGCGGTGCTCGTGCTCGATCGCGAGGATGCCGCCCGCAAGGCGGGCTCCGCGGGAAAGCCGGTGCTGCACACCGAAGTACGCGTGGTGCGGCCTGACGGCACGGACGCTGCGGTCGGCGAACTCGGCGAGCTGTGGGTCAAGGGCCCGAACGTCACCCCCGGTTACTGGAACCGGCCCGAAGCCAACAAGACGTCCTTCACCGAGGGCTGGCTGCACACCGGCGATGCCACGCGCGTCGATGAGGAAGGCTTCTACTACATCGTCGACCGCTGGAAGGACATGTACATCTCCGGCGGCGAGAACGTTTACCCCGCCGAGGTCGAGAGCGTCCTGCACCAATTGCCCGCGATCTTGGAAGCCGCCGTAATCGGCATCCCGGATCCGCAATGGGGCGAAGTGGGCCTCGCCATCGTGGCGGTCAAGCCCGGCCAGACCGTCACGGAAGCCGAAATGTTCGCCCATTGCAGCGCAAATCTCGCCCGCTTCAAATGCCCGCGCCAGATCCGCTTCGTCGACGCGCTGCCGCGCAACGCCACCGGCAAGATTCACAAGCCGACCTTGCGCCAGGGTTTCTCGGTCGCCTCCGAAGTCGACAAAGCCAGCGCCGCCAAGGCCTGACCGCGCGGTACGCGCGCCTCTCCTCCATCCATCCTCCAACCAGAAGACGAAGGAATGCCTATGAAGACCAAGACTGTGTCTCTGCTCGCTGCGGCAACTGCTTTCACGTTGCTGGCAGCCCCGAACGCGTTTGCGCAGAAGAAGTACGACACCGGCGCGTCGGACAGCGAGATCAAAATCGGAAATGTAGAGGCCTACAGCGGCCCGGCTTCGGCCTACGGCATCATCGGCAAGACCGAGGAAGCCTACTTCAAGATGGTGAACGAAAATGGCGGCGTGAACGGCCGCAAGATCAACTTCATCTCCTATGACGACGGCTACAGCCCACCCAAGACGGTGGAGCAGGTCCGCAAGCTGATCGAGAGTGACGAAGTCTTCCTGGTGTTCAACGCGCTGGGCACGCCGACCCAGACCGCCGTGCAGAAATATCACAACGCCAAGAAGGTGCCGCAGCTGTTCCTCGCCACCGGTGCCAGCAAATGGAACGATCCGAAGAACTTCCCCTGGACCATGGGCTTCCAGCCCAGCTACCGGGTCGAGGCGCGGATCTTCGCCAAGTACATTCTGAAGGAGAAGCCCAACGCCAAGGTCGCGGTGTTCTATGCCAATGATGATTTCGGCAAGGACTACGTGCTCGGCCTGAAGGAAATTTTCGGCGACAAGGCCTCGTCAATCCTCGTCGCCGAGGAGAGCTATGAGACGACCGAGCCTTCGATCGATTCCCATATCGTCAAGCTGAAGGGAACCGGCGCCGACGTTTTCGTCAACATCTCAACGCCCAAGTTCGCTGCCCAGGCGATCAAGAAGATCGCCGAGCTCGAATGGAAACCGATGCATGTCATGACCGACGTTTCGATCTCGATCGGCGCGGTCATGAAGCCGGCCGGGCTTGAAGCCTCTGAAGGCGTCCTTTCGGCGGGCTATGTGAAGGATGCCGCGGATCCGCAGTGGAAGGACGATCCGGGCATGAAGAAGTTCATGGCCTTCATCGAGAAGTACATGCCGGGCGCCAATGTCTCGGACACCAACCTGGTCTACGGATACACCGCGGCGCAGACCATGGTGCAGGTGCTCAAGCAGTGCGGCGACGAGCTCACCCGCGAGAACGTGATGAAGCAGGCCGCGAGCCTGAAGGGTTTCCCGACGGATTTGCTGATCCCCGGGATCACCATCACGACTTCGCCCACCGACTTCGCCCCGATCGAACAGCTCAAGATGATGCGGTTCAAGGGCGGCAAGTGGGAGCTTTTCGGCGATATCATCAGCGCCGAGACGGGC